>CANQRU010000001.1 GCA_947626395.1 uncultured Lachnospiraceae bacterium
ACGGTTCTGTGAGGGGCAGTAGACAAGCCTTTCACAAGATAAATTTAGAAAGGAGTGTCGAGACTGTCTACTCGACAATATATTTTTATGATAGACCGTTTTACGGAGAAGGCCCGCAACGCCATTGAACTGGCGGTGGGAGCGGCAGAGGAACTGGGCCATAACTATGTGGGGACGGAACATCTGCTTCTGGGTCTTCTGCAGGAGGGAACCGGCGTGGCGGCCCGTGTCCTGGATGAATGCGGCGTGCGGGAGGACCGGGTGATCGAGCTGATCAGCCATCTGATCAACGGGAACCAGTCCGTGGGGCTGGCTGGCCAGAATACCTATACGCCCAGCGCCAGGCGGGTGATCGAGGGCAGCTACCGGGAGGCCGTGCGTTTTAAGGCCCCGCTGATCGGTACGGAGCATATCCTGATCGCCATGATCCGGGAGAATGACTGCGTGGCGACCAGGCTTCTGAATACCATGGGCATCAGCATCCAGAGGCTCTATGTGGACCTGATGGGCGCCATGGGGGAGGACGCGGCCGCCGGCCGGGAGGATACGCAGGGGGCGCGTTCATCCGCATCTTCCCGCGGAAAGACAAGTACGCCGACTCTTGACAGCTTCAGCCGGGATCTGACGGCCCTGGCCCGGGAAGGAAAGTTGGATCCGGTCATCGGACGGAAACGGGAGATCCAGCGGGTGGTGCAGATCTTAAGCCGCCGCACGAAGAACAATCCGTGCCTGATCGGCGAACCCGGCGTGGGCAAGACCGCGGTGGTGGAAGGCCTGGCCCAGATGATCGCCGAGGGCGACGTACCGGAGACGATCCTGCAGAAACGGGTGCTGACGCTGGATCTGTCCGGCATGGTCGCCGGTTCCAAATACCGCGGCGAGTTCGAGGAGCGGATCAAGAAGGTGCTGGCCGAGGTTATGGAAGACGGAGAGGTACTGCTTTTTATCGACGAGATCCACACGATCATCGGCGCCGGCGGCGCGGAAGGTGCGATCGACGCTTCGAATATCTTAAAGCCGTCCCTGGCCAGAGGAGAGATCCAGCTGATCGGCGCGACCACGATCGAGGAATACCGCAAGTATATCGAGAAGGACGCGGCTCTGGAGCGCCGTTTCCAGCCGGTGACCGTGGAGGAACCGTCGGAGGACGAGGCTTATGAGATCCTGAAGGGGCTGCGCGGCCGTTACGAGGAGCACCACAAGGTGAGGATCACCGATGAGGCGCTGCGCGCCGCGGTCCGCTTATCGGCCCGCTATATCAACGACCGGTTCCTGCCGGACAAGGCGATCGACCTGATCGACGAGGCGTCTTCGAAGCTGCGTCTGACCGTGTTCGTGGAGCCGGAGGAGATCAAGACTCTGGAGAAGGACATCGAGACGCTGGAGAAGCAGAAGGAGCAGGCCATTTCTTCGGAGAATTATGAGAAGGCCGGCGAGATCAAGAAGAAACAGCAGAAGAAGCGGGAACGTATCGAGAAGGTCCGCGACCGCTGGCAGAAGGAGAAGACCACCCGGAAGCTGGTGGTGGGCGAGGGAGAGATCGCCGACGTGGTGTCCGGCTGGACCAAGATCCCGGTGCGCAAGCTGGAGGAAGAAGAGTCAGAGCGTCTTAAGAGGCTGGAAGCCATTCTCCATGAACGCGTGGTAGGACAGGAGGAGGCGGTATCCGCGGTCTCCAAGGCGATCCGCAGAGGCCGCGTGGGTTTAAAGGATCCCAAGAGGCCGATCGGTTCCTTCCTGTTCCTGGGCCCTACGGGCGTAGGCAAGACGGAGCTCTGCAAGGCGCTGGCGGAGGCCATGTTCGGCACGGAGAACGCCCTGATCCGGGTAGATATGTCGGAGTACATGGAGAAGCACAGCGTCTCCAAGATGATCGGTTCGCCGCCCGGCTATGTGGGTTACGACGAAGGCGGTCAGCTCAGCGAGAAGGTGCGCCGCAATCCCTACAGCGTGATCCTGTTCGACGAGATCGAGAAAGCCCACCCGGATGTATTTAATATCCTTCTGCAGGTGCTGGACGACGGCCATATCACCGACGCCCAGGGGCGGAAGATCGATTTCAAGAACACGATCCTGATCATGACCAGCAACGCCGGCGCGGAGAATATCATTTCCCCGAAGCGGCTTGGCTTCACGTCCGTGGACGACGACGCGGAGAAATACAAATTCATGAAGGACCGGGTCATGGAGGAAGTGAAACGGATCTTCAAGCCGGAGTTCATCAACCGTGTGGACGAGATCATTGTCTTCCATCCGCTGAGCCGGGAGAACATGAAAGAGATCGTGGATATCATGCTTAAGACCATCAATAAGCGGACGAAGCAGCAGATGGGCATCGAGCTTTCCGTGACGGACAGCGGCAAGGCGTATCTGATCGATAAGGGCTATGATGAGAAATTCGGCGCGAGGCCGTTAAGAAGAACCCTGCAGAGCCAGGTGGAGGACCAGCTGGCGGAGAAGATCCTGGACGGTATCGTGAAGGAGGGCGACCGGGTGGAGATCGACGGCGGCCCGGACGGACTGGAATTCGCGGCGCGGGAAGGACAGCTGCAGGGGCAAGCGTGATCATTGCAGAATTCACTGGTCATTTCCGGGAAAATTCTGTATAATATATGCAGAACGTCACCAGCGCTTTGCATGCATGGAAATAAAACAAGCCGCGGCGGCGCGGACAGTTTGTTTTACAAAACGCGGCGGCAGAAGGGGGAGAATATGGCAGCACAGGAACTGATCCGCACGGAGGCGGACGGAAGCATCAGCTTTGGCGAGTATAAGCTGGATACGAAGGCGAAGGTGGAGGATTTCGAGAGCAGCGGCGATCTCTATAAGGTGAAGACCTATTACGAGATCACGAAGCTGGAGAGGAACGGAATGTTCGTCTATGAGTCCGTACCCGGAACGCGGGTGGAGCATCTGACCGTCGACGATGTCAGCATGGAATTCACGGTAAGCGGCGAGAAGGACGCCCAGATCACAGTGCAGCTGGAGGAAGATATGGAATATGAGGTCTTCGTGGATGATTTCGCCGTGGGCGGCATGAGGACCAATATGAGCGGCAAGCTGAGTTTTTCCGTGGAGCTGAGCGAGGGGATCCCCTCTCAGGTTCGGATCATGAAGAGGTGATCGGTTTCGGTGAGAGCGGGGCGTCGCAGATGGGTGATATCCGGTTGTGACGCCCTGTCTTTATTTTCTGCGCGAACAGAGAGACAGTGAAATTTTGATTGTATTCTCGCGCGGATAGAACCTCGGTGCCGGTTTATTCATATTTTCATACGATCAAAACATAGTTGAAGCTCTGCTCGTATTCAGTGTGTCCTGTCGTCTGGCGGAAATGCCGCATGGCGGCAGACAGCGTGAAAAGGGAGGTATCAATGGCGAAAGCGAAGACCACCGCGTTCTTCTGCGGGGAATGCGGTTTTGAATCGGCCAAATGGATGGGGCAGTGCCCGGCCTGTAAGGCCTGGAATACATTTGTGGAGGAACCAACGGCGAAAAAGGAAGGGCCTGCGGCAGCCGCAGCGAAGATCCGCCCTCTTGCGAAGGCGGTTCCCGCGAAGCTGGAGGAGATCTCGGTAGAAGAGAAGGACCGGACATCCACCGGCTACGCGGAGCTGGACCGGGTGCTTGGCGGCGGCGTGGTAGCCGGTTCGCTGGTTCTGGTGGGCGGCGATCCCGGTATCGGCAAATCCACACTGCTTCTGCAGGTATGCCGGAATCTGGCGGCAGGCGGAAGCAAAGTTCTCTATATATCCGGCGAGGAATCGTTAAAGCAGATCAAACTCCGCGCCAATCGGATCGGCGCGGTCACCGGAGAGCTTTTATTTCTCTGCGAGACCAGTCTGGACAGCATTCAGGAGACGATCCTGGAGACGAAGCCGGACGTGGTCATCATCGATTCGATCCAGACCATGTATCGGGAAGAAGTGGCATCTGCTCCCGGAAGCGTCAGCCAGGTGCGTGAGTCGACGAATCTGCTGATGCAGATCGCCAAGGGCATAGGCGTTACCATTTTCATCGTGGGTCATGTGACGAAGGAAGGCGTGGTGGCCGGTCCAAGAGTACTGGAGCATATGGTGGATACGGTGCTGTATTTCGAGGGGGATCGGCATGCTTCCTACCGGATCCTTCGCGGCGTCAAGAACCGTTTCGGTTCCACCAACGAGATCGGCGTCTTCGAGATGCGTGAGCAGGGGCTAGTGGAAGTGGAGAACCCCTCCGAGTTCATGCTGGACGGCCGTCCGGAAGGCGCTTCCGGCGCCGTGGTGGCCTGCGCGATGGAGGGCACGAGACCGATCCTTCTGGAGGTGCAGGCGCTGGTTACCCAGTCGAATCTGGGAATCCCCCGGCGCACGGCTGCGGGAACCGACGCCAACCGGGTGAATCTTCTGATGGCGGTTCTGGAGAAACGCTGCCGCTATGAGATGGGCCGCTACGACGCCTATGTAAATATCGCCGGCGGCATGAAGATGAACGAGCCGGCCCTGGATCTGGCCATCGTTATGGCTCTGGTGTCCAGTCTGAAGGACAGACCGGTGGACGAGAAGACGATTGTCTTTGGAGAGGTGGGGCTCTCCGGCGAGGTGCGGGCCGTGTCCATGGCCGATCAGCGTGTCCGCGAGGCGGTGAAGCTGGGCTTTGAGTGCTGCATCCTGCCGCAGATCTGCCTGGCTAAGATGAACCAGGCAGCTTTCGCCGGGAAGATCCGGCTGATCGGCGTGCGGAACGTGCGGGAGGCGATCGCCGCATTGTAGATGCGCGGGGACGCGCTCTGAGTCTGGAGGACCGCATGAAGAAATGTCTGCAGGGGTGATTGAAACTTTTGCATTTTCGAAGCAGGCCGAAAATTTTTAAGGCCGAAAACAGTCGAGAAAAATTGTTGACAGAAAGCCTTTATTGTGATAATATATGTTCGTTGTCAGTTTGACGGACAACGGATAGGGGAATAGTTCAATGGCAGAGCAGCGGTCTCCAAAACCGTAGATGGGGGTTCGAGCCCCTCTTCCCCTGGTCAGGAAAAATTAGTGAGTTTTCACGAGTTTAAATCGTGGAAGCTCGCTTTTTTGTGTATTGGCGACGGTGAAAAGCAATAGGAAATGGAGCTAAAGGGTAACGGATTCCCGCTCAAGGATGTGCAATCGATGTGCAGGAAAGATACGCTATTCCCATCGGGACGTCAGTCGGGATGGTATAGTGAAGAAACAAATGGATATTGTAGACAATTTGGTGTTATGATATAATGAATCATGGTCCTAGTGTGAAAAATGCGGAATTTAGATACCAAAACAGGAAAATTGCTGTCGTGTGGAAGATATTTGGATCATTGAGGACAACATTATGCTCACTGTCAATTACCGCTACAACGACGACAAAGGCGTGGTGTGGGGTTTGTCTGGTAAATAGGAGGCGCAGGGAGGATGGATAAAATTATCAGACAGATACTAATGGGAAATATATCCCTGATCATCTGCAGCATCTTTTACCTTTCATGGTGGATACTGGCATTTAAGCCGGTCAGACCAGTGACAGGAATACGGTCAGGCTGGCTGCTGCTGCCGGCGCTCATTTTCGGTGTGACAGCGGTGATATTGATCATTCAGAGCATCCAGACGGCCCAATTGCAGCAGACTATCATCCCGGCCGGGTGGATCCTTCCGTTTGCGGCAGCAGTATATGTATTTTTGGCGATCATTACGGGAAAGTTTATGAACAGGCCGGTGACTACTGAATTGATTCTCATTGTAGCCTGGGCGGCAATGACGCTGGCGGAGGTCAATATGCTTTATGGGACAGGGGTATTGTTGTTTGGGACGGCATGCGGCTTTTTTGCTGTAACTGTACTATTTTCGTTAGTCAGCATTGCGGCTTATATCCTGTATTATAACCTTGATCAGATGACAGGTTATATAGATGGAATGATCCCGCTGATACTTGCAGCCCTGATGATGGGGGCGATATCTGCCGCAGTATTCCGTGCTTTATATACCCGGTAAGAAAGCCGGTGGCGCCCTGTTCGCATTGGAAAGCGAAAATGCGTCCCCTGCAAATCTTATTCTGCTGCTGCGTCTTCGCATCGCTGATAGTTCTGGATCATCCGCGCTCTTTTTGTGTGTATTGGCGGCAATGGGAAGCGGCAGTACATGGAGTTAAATCGCAACAGATTTCCCTGTCAGGGATGTGTAATGACTGACAATGGAATATTGTCAGGACCGCAAATATTTCGTATAATAGTGGATAAAGAACAGCTGCAAGGAGGGACAAAATATGCTGACTTATTCGCTTTACGACATCGTATTCTATTTTCTGCTGTATGGGTTCCTTGGCTGGATGGTGGAAGTGTGCTATTATTCGATCCGTGACCGGCGGTTCGTGAACTGGGGCTTCTTAAGCCTGCCGCTTCAGGAACCCTGCGGATTTTCCTACGCGCTTCTGATCCTGATCATGCCTTCCCTGGGAAAACGCTTCGTGATCCAGTTTATCGCGGCCGCTACGGTCTTCGCCGTGGTGGACAGCCTGGCCGGCGTGTTCTGCCACAGGCTCAGCCGCCTGTCAAGACTGGAGACGGAGACCGCGTTTACCGGCACGAGGAAGAACTGGCTGGAAATGGCGGCGCGCGCCGCGGTCTTCCTTCTGGTTTATCACATCGTACATCCCGTATTCATGGCGGGCGTGGCTCTGCTGCCTGCGTGGCTTGAGCATACGGTCGTCTGGGCCGGTATAGCCCTGCTGGCGGTCGACCTCATCAGCACGCTTTACGCGACCCGTTCGCCTCTGGGCGCTGTCAGCGAGGAGATCACCCGCAGCCGAACGCAGCAGCTGGCCGACCGGATCACCGGCCATATCTGGAGACGTCTGGAACGCGCCTATCCTGGGATCCGGGAGACGCAGCCGGATGCGGGCGGCGCGGATGGAGCGGCTGATGGGGCCGGGAAGAAGATCATTTTCGCAAAGGGACTGTGCGGGGACAAGATCATCTGGATCTTCCTGATCTGCGCCCTGCTGGGCGATATCATCGAGACCTTCTACTGCGGTCTGGTGAACGGACAGTGGATGAACCGTTCCAGCGTCCTCTACGGACCGTTCAGCTTCGTCTGGGGCATCGGCGCTGTGGTGCTTACCGTGGCTTTGCGGCAGATGATGGACAAATCGGACCGCTATATCTTCGTGGGCGGCTTCGTGATCGGCGGCACCTATGAGTACATGTGCAGCGTGTTCACGGAGCTGGTTTTTGGCACCGTGTTCTGGGATTACAGCGATATGCCGCTGAACATCGGCGGCCGTACTAACGTCCTGTTCTGCTTCTTCTGGGGGATCCTTGCGGTGGTCTGGGTGAAGATCCTCTACCCGCCGCTTTCCCGTCAGATCGAGAAGATCCCGCCGTTAGCCGGAAAGATCGTCACCTGGGTGATCGTATTTTTGATGGTCTGCAACGGACTTCTGACCGCGGGAGCGATGGTCCGGTATGACACCCGCCAGGAGCGGCCGGAGCCTGCCGGAATGGTGGAGGAGTTCATCGACGAACAGTACGACGACGCGTTTATGGAGGCGCGGTGGCCGAATATGATTGGGGTGGAGTGAGAGGAGAAAGATAATCAAAACGGATGAGAATGCGCCGTTCTGGACCAAGTTCGGCTAAAAGTCAAACCTAGCGGGGCATCTCATCCGTCTTCTATAAATGTATAAGATAAATTGATCGGTGTCAATATCGATTGAGGAAAGAATTTACGGGGCTTTACAGGATAGAAGTATTATGATATAATTATATCATAAAAATGATATGGAGGTAGAACGAATGATCATTAAGGCGTCCGCCGCTTTGCGCAATGATTACGCTGCGATTTCCAATCTGGCAAAAGAGACCAAAGAACCAATCTACATTACAAAGAATGGAGAAGGTGATTTGGTTCTTATGAGCATTGACGCATTTGAAAAAAGAGAGCAATTATTAATGCTGAGGGCGAAGGTCATGCAAGGGGAGCAGGAGCGGATCGACGGTGCTGAGACCCTCAGCGTATCGCAGGCCAGAAAGCGTTTGAGGGAGAGGCTTAATGACATATAAAATTGAAATTCTTCCAACCGCGTGGGAGGACTTAAAACGTATTGAGGACTGGTGCGCGATTCAGTTTGGTGTGGATACGGCTCTCAGAGTCAGCGGCCATATATTGGACGCGATCGAAAGATTGGAGCAATATCCGGATTCTGGTTCTCTGACTCCGGATGACTGGCTGAATCAACAGGGGTATCGAATGATAATCTGTGAGAAATGTGTGGCTATATACAGGAAGATAGAAGATATTGTGTATATCTATCATATTGCGGATACACGGATGGAGTATACGAGATTGTTTTTGATTTAAGAGTATTGTAGATGTATAGTCGGAACTTTTGAGGAAGACTCTTATGTTGAAAAACGGATTATATGAGCAGGTAATAAATAAATCGATAGACGATGAACTTGCGGCAGCCGATAAACTCAGCCAGACTGCGCCAATAGATTCTGCTGAAGCGGCTAAAGTTCTGGCAAAATATGTTGCGGAAGTTGTAGAAAAAGGTCTTGAAAATGTTAAAGACAACGGTGGGGATCTATTGGCGCAGGTTGAGCTTGTAAACAATATCGTGTCTGCAGTTATATCTGAGACCAGGGAAAATACTTTTGACAGGATGTCTGTTTCGGAACGCGCGGAGCAGCTTCTTGCGCTGATGGATCGTAAGAACAGTGTGTCGGCGCTTAATGATAAGCCGGAAATCGTCCGGCCGGAAACGTCGATCGCTCAAAGTTCCCTTTTTACCGGCGCCGTTCATGAGCCGCAGATGTATACGGAACTGAAAAAGGAAATCGTTTCCTGCGATCATATCGATATGCTGGTTTCTTTCATCAAATGGAGCGGATTACGTCTGCTGATGAATGAATTAACTGAGTTTACGCAAAATGGCGGTACTTTGCGGATCATTACGACCTCTTATATGGGCGCTACTGACATGAAAGCGATAGAGGAGCTTCATAAGCTGTCCAATACCCAGATCAAGGTGAGCTATGACACAAAGCGCACCCGCCTGCACGCGAAGACATATATTTTCTACCGCGATACCGGTTTTACGACGGCTTATGTAGGGTCATCCAATCTTTCAAATGCCGCTATTTCCAGCGGCCTCGAATGGAATGTGAAAGTTACCAGAAAAGACCTTCCGGAAACGATCGATAAAATCGCTGCTACCTTTGAGAGCTATTGGAATTCCAGCGAGTTTGAGTATTACGGTGAAGGTCAGAGAGAACGACTCGCGCATGCGCTTAAAGCTGAGAAATACTATGACAGAAATAATCCGGAGCTGTACACGTTGGATATACAGCCTTATTCGTATCAACAGGAGATCCTCGATCGATTAGAGGCCGAGAGAAAGGTTCGCGGGTTTACGCGAAATCTTGTCGTAGCTGCGACCGGTACCGGGAAAACGGTCATTTCTGCACTTGATTACAGATATTTTCGCAAACAAAATTCCGGAAAGCGATGCCGCTTGCTTTTCGTGGCGCACCGCGAGGAAATTCTCCGGCAAAGTTTATATACATTTCGAGCTGTTCTCAAAGATGCTAATTTCGGAGAAATGTTTGTCGGCAATCAACGACCGGAGAGTATAGACGATCTTTTTATTTCGATTCAGACGTTCAACTCTCAGGGCTTCACTGAAAAAACAGATCCGGAATTTTATGATTACATTGTTGTGGATGAATTCCATCATGCGGCAGCGTCTACATATCAAAAATTGCTTTCATATTATCGTCCTAAAATTTTGCTTGGACTGACTGCCACGCCGGAACGCATGGACGGTAAAAGTATTCTGCAATATTTTAGCAATCGCATAGCCGCTGAAATCCGTCTGCCTGAGGCCATTGACAGAAAACTTCTCTGCCCGTTTCAATATTTCGGAGTTACCGATACTGTGGATCTGGACGGACTTAGATGGTCGGCAGGAGGCTATGACAGAGCTGAGCTATCTCATGTTTACACGCTCAGCGGGATGGCAGCGAGTCGCCGCGCTGACCATATCGTGTCATCGCTCTTAAGATACGTAACGGATATTGACGCTGTAAAGGGGCTTGGCTTTTGCGTGTCTGTGGAACACGCAAAATTTATGTCGGATCACTTTAACGAACGCGGTATTTCGTCCATGTTTCTGACAGGTAAATCTTTGGATGAGGAACGCAGAGATGCTCAGAACCAGCTTGTTTCTGGCAAAGTACGCTTTATTTTTGTTGTCGATCTATATAATGAAGGCGTGGATATTCCTGAGATCAATACGGTTTTGTTTCTTCGGCCGACTGAGTCTCTGACGGTATTCTTGCAGCAGCTCGGACGTGGCTTGCGGCTTTCTGAAAATAAGGAATGTTTAACGGTGCTTGACTTTATCGGGCAGGCAAACAGAAAATATAATTTTGAAAATAAATTCGCTGCCCTGCTCTCAAATACCACGCGCAGCGTGAGCCGGGAGATAAAAGACGGCTTTATTTCTTTACCCAAAGGCTGTTACATACAACTCGAGAAAAAAGCGGCAAAATACATATTGGACAATATCCGTGCATCGTATGGAAATAGTTCCGGGCTTGTAAGCCGCATTTCCTCTTTTGCGAATGATACCAGTTTAGAATTGACACTTACAAACTTTCTTGATTATTATCATATCGACCCGCGGAGCATATATAAGTTTTCGTCATTTTCGCGACTGTGCGTTCGGGCGGACATAAAAGAGGATTTTACAGAACCATTGGAGGAGACTCTGACTAAGGCGATGTCCCGGCTGTCGGTAATTGATTCCCGCCGTTGGATCGGATTTCTTTTGCGTCTGTTGCCGCAGATCGATTATGTTGATTTCGGCAAGCTTTCGGTGTTGGAAAAACGTATGCTTCAGATGTTCTACATTACTGTTTGGGGAAAGGCGATTGAAGATTGGGACGACTACGAGTTCCTGGACAATCTTTATGCACTTTCTGATAGTTCAGTGCTCTTAAACGAGCTGATTGAATTGCTGAACTATCAGTACAGTCGGATTGACTTTATTGATTCTCCGGTGGATATTGGCTTTGATTGTCCCTTGGATTTGCACTGCACCTATACGCGGGACCAGCTTTTGGTGGCGCTAGACTTTTTGAAGCCGGGAACAGTGAGAGAAGGCGTGAAGTGGCTGCCGGAGCAAAAGCTGGACGTGCTCTTTGTAACGCTGAATAAGTCGGACAAGGACTATTCTCCTACAACCATGTACAACGATTATTCGATTAATGAGTGGTTATTTCATTGGCAGAGCCAAAGTACTACAGCGGAAAGTTCGTCTACAGGGCAGCGATATATTCATCACAATGAACGGGGCAGCCGTGTGCTGCTGTTCGTTCGTGAGTTTAAGGCAGATCGTATTTCCGGAGGCGCCGAAGCTTATACATTTTTGGGTACGGCGAACTATGTAAAACATGAAGGCGAACGCCCCATGAGTATTACCTGGCGGTTGGATCATCCGATCCCGGCGAAATACCTTAAGAATACAAATAAGCTTATGGCGGGGTAATATGAATATCGAAGCCTGGAATGAAAACGAGGAGGAACCATTATGAAAACAATGAATGTAGTCGCCGCCCTCATCACCCACAACAACGCCATCTTTGCCACCCAGCGCGGCTATGGCGACTTCAAAGGCGGCTGGGAGTTTCCCGGCGGCAAGATCGAGCCGGGCGAGACGCCGCAGCAGGCGCTCAAGCGGGAAATCATGGAAGAACTTGGCGCGGAGATCGATGTGGGAGAGCGGCTTGACAGGATCGAGTACGACTATCCGGATTTCCATCTTTCCATGGACTGCTTCTGGTGTACTGTCCGTTCCGGCAAACTGGTTCTGAAAGAACACGAGGCTGCCCGGTGGCTGACGAAGGATACGCTGGACAGTGTGGACTGGCTGCCGGCGGATCGGAGCGTGATCGAAAAGGTGCGGGAATTTCTGACAGAGAGATGCTGATGATACAGGAGCAGGGTATACAGAAGAAGGCAGGTTGCCGGTGCCGGATTATTATAACATGATTATGCTGCCGCATCAGCAGCGCATGAAAGAAGGAGGAGAGGTAATATTGGACATCATCCAGGCTATTGAAGAGCGCCACTCCGTGCGCGCCTACACTACACAGAAGATCGAGGAGGAGAAGCGTCAGAGGCTTCAGACAGTCGTTGACGAATGCAACGCCGAGGGAGGCCTTGACATTTTCATCCGGTATGACGACCCGGAGGGGTTCGATTCGCGGATGGCTCATTACGGAAGCTTTCGGAATGTGAACAATTACATCGTGCTGGCCGGGCCGGCAGACCGGAATATCGAAGAGGCCTGCGGCTATTACGGGGAGAGGATCGTCCTTGAGGCGCAGATGCTGGGATTGAATACCTGCTGGGCAGCGCTGACATTTAATAAGAAAATGGTGCAGAAGCTGATCCCGGAGGGCCGGAAGCTGTGCATGGTGATCGCGCTTGGCTACGGCGAGAGCCAGGGCACGGCCCATAAAGGCAAATCGCTGGAGCAGCTGGTCGTTTCGAAAGGCGTCATGCCGGACTGGTTCCGAAAGGGGGCCGAGGCGGCGATGCTGGCGCCGACGGCGGTGAACCAGCAGAAGTTTGAGATGGGCGTGAAGGACGGCGAACCGGTGATCCGTGTCTCGGGCCGCGGCCTCTATACGAAGACAGATCTGGGGATCGTGAAATATCATTTTGAGGCGGCGTCAGGGCGGAAGGTGCGGCTTTCGGATGCGCAGGAGGCCTGACAACGGACGAAATCCCTGGTAGATCGCGGATAAAAGGCGCAGAGGAAAGATATCAAGAAAAAGACTGGAATAAATCGGAGAAAGGCTGGAATAAAAAGCAGAATTAAAATGTACGGAAAAGCGCCAAAACAGGAGAATACAGAAAACTCTTCCATTATCCCTTTGGAAATGATATAATATTTCTTGATTTTGCAGAATTAATCTGATTATTCGATTGATTCGAAGAAGAAGGAAGAAAAAATGAAGAAGTACATTGCGGAATTTATAAGAAGGACGGCCATGGTTCCTTTGCGGGATCGGCTTTACACTGATCTTGGTGCACATCCTGGGCATCGGACTGACCGGTACCAGCGTGAACCCGGCCAGAAGCTTCTGGCCTGCTGTGGTAGCGGCGTTTGCCGGCAATACGGCGCCGATCGCGAGCCTGTGGGTGTTCAATTGCTGGACCGCTTGTCGGGGCGGTCCTGGCGGCGGTAGTTTATAAGACGCTGAGCAGCGAGAAATAGGATTTAAACGTTCAGAATGGATTTAAGACAGGAAAATGGAAGTGCGTTCGGCGGTGGAATGATTTTCCGGGCGCGCTTTCTTCTGCGCAGCGGTATTCTGCCGCAGGGGTTATTGATCTGCAAAAAATTTTCTGATTGCCATCCAATCCGTTCCGTGACTGGGTCGGAAGACTTTGAAAAGTTTTGATAATTATTTTCCCAGATTCCAGGTTGCTTTATAGCCCTTTCTGTGATATACTGATTTTGCTGGTATTTCATGTATCTATTATCTAAGGATCTGTTTTCATCCGGACCATTCTCCGGCGGATTCCATAAAGATGTACGATGTTTTGAAAGGCAGAACTATTTATGCGTAGAGGAGGAGTTGTATGGGGGTAATCAACACAGAAATAAACGCGATGCTGGAGAGGCCGGCTATCTTTGCCGACCTGGTCAATGGTCTGCTCCACGGGGGCGAACAGGTGCTGCGGCCGGAGGATTTGGTGCCGCTTCCGCTCCGGTACGGGGTCATCGTAGAGGAAGACGGCCGCAGGAAAGAGGTCGAGAAAATCGGCGATGTGCGGATGAAGGCGGAGAATGATATCTATTCGGTCACATTTTTTGATGAGACGCAGATGCGGGTGGATTATGGGATGCCTGCCCGGAATATGCTCTACGACGCCCTGGAATACCGCCGGCAGATGCAGGAGCTGGAGAAGGGGCACCGGGAGAAGGGGGAGCTGAAAAGCCCGGAGGAGCTGTTGTCCGGCATCACGAAGGAGGACAGGCTGCGCCCGGTGGTGAACCTGGTACTGTATCTGGGAAAGGAATGGGACGGAAGTCGGAGCCTGCATGAGATGTTGGAACTGGATCGGGAGAATGAGAAGGTGAGGGAGCTGTTGCCGTTCGTAGCGGATTACCGTGTGAATATCATCCCGGTGAGGGCGATAGAAGACCCGAAAAAGTACAAAAGCTGTTTACAGCATATCTTTTATATGTTAAGATTTAATGAGGATAAAGAGAAGCTGTACGGATATGTGAACGGCCATCGTGAGGAGCTGGACCATATGGACGGAGTGGAGATGGCGGCGGCATTTGCGATGCTCGGGGAGCGGAAGCGGTTAAAGGAGCTGGTGAGCCGGAAGAAGAAGGAAGGGAAGGAGATTGGTATGTGTAAGGCGATTGATGATCTGATACTGGATGGGGAGAAGCGTGGGGAAGAGCGCGGCAGGGAACAGGGCGAGAAAATTGGGGAGAAGCGAGGGGAGAAGCGTGGTCAGGAGCGGCTGGCGCGTCTGATCGTTGTGCTGGCGGAGAACCATAAGGATGACCTGATCATAAAAGCGGCTTCCGACAGCGCTTTCCGCAGGAAACTTTTTAAAGAATACAATCTGTAATTAAGTTATGCACTGTAAGGAAGATACAGAAAACTTCATAATAACGCATATACCCTCGGTTTGGCGGCGTTGAGCGGCCGGACGGGGGTTTTTATTTTGCTCAGGATTTCCCTGTGTTTTATAAATGATTATATTCATGTTGGATTCAATTAAAATATGACATATCGATTTTATAAATTTTAAAAACATCTTCCGAAAAAATACCAACTTCGTATTTTATCAATAAAGATGTCAGAAAATCTCCATCAATTAGTTTCAGACTTTTTTGTTGTTGTTCGGTAGCGTATTTTTGTGCTTCCCTGGTAAATGAAGATGTAGTGATAAATACACCTTTGTGTACACTTTGCATTGCACCGACAAATGCCTGTAGCTCTTTGCGACCTACGTGACAATCCTTTTTATATCGCTTTGCCTGGAGGTGGATGATATCTAGACCTAAACGATCTTCACTTATTATTCCATCAATACCTCCATCATGTGATCCTCCTACAACATTACCGGCATTTTCATCACATCCGTACCCCATTTTTATGAGAAGCTCAACTACAAGATGCTCAAAAAATTCAGGCTGATTAGCCATAATTAATTCGAGAAGATTATTTTTGAGTTCTTTAATATGAATACGGTATGCATTCATAATGATTTCTTCAGGTAAAAGTTCGGAGGCCGGTACTGCTTTAGGTTCAGAGGAAACGATAGGATTTATATCGTCTATAAGCGCATAACAAGGACGTTTTCCGCTATATCGGACTATTTTAAAGTGTTTTATCAGGTTGGCCGTTGGAAAATCTAGTCCCTGACAGTGACGTCGTATTTGTGAGTTTACGACGGAGGCAGGATTTTTGGCAGGGAAGACATACAGATTATTTGTAATGATGGATTCGTAGATTTCTTTGCTTGTTAAACCATTCTTATTTTGGGCAAGTACCTCTTTAATAGCTTCTACGATTGTCATTTGTAATGGCCTCCTTGATATTCTATGTCTGTATTTTACCATACATTAAGGCGAAAAGGCAATCATATATAGAGTCAATAGACTAATTTTCCTGCAGAATATCTTCCCGCTGCCTTCCTGTAACAATACGAATAGCTGAAGAACAGCACCACATCCGCCCCGACCCACGCCAGCACTTCCGCCAGGAAGATCCCTTCCTGCCCGAGCGCGATGGGAAGCAGCGGGGCAGAGCCGGTGCGCATGACGAACTCGCAGACGCCGCTGACCATGGGCAGCACGGTGTTGCCCATGCCCTGGATGCAGGAGCGGGTTACATGAAGGTAGTAAAGGGTCGGCAGGGCGGCGCTCATGACGAACAGATAGTCGTAGGCGATGTCCAATGTTTCCTTTACAGCCGCCGCGTCGCCTGAGATAAAGAAGCCCAGGATCGTCCGGCCGCCGGCGATCATGGCGGCGAGGATCGCGAAGGAGGTTACCGCTGCGATCAAAAGCGCGGAGCGGTAGCCGTCGCGGATGCGGGTCACCTTGCCGGCGCCCAGGTTCTGGCCGGCGTAGGTGGTCATGGCGTAGCCGTAGGAGATGGCGGCCATTTCCAGCAGGCCGTAGAGCTTGTTGGTGGCGGTGTAGGCGGCCAGGAAGAGGACGCCGAAGCCGTTGACCAGGTACTGGATGATCATGCCGCCGATGGAGATGACGATATTCTGAAATGCCATCGGCAGGCCCAGACCGGCCAGCCGCGTACAGGTGCTGCCGCGCAGCCGCAGATCTTCACGCGTCAGATGCAGAATGTCGATCCTGCGTATTTTCAGGTAGCAGAAGATTCCGGCGAAGGCCTGGGCGATGACGGTGGCGGCGGCTGCGCCGATGACGCCGTAACCTAACCCGGCTACGAACCACAGATCCAGGCCAATATTGATGATGGACGCGAAAACCATGGCGTAAAGCGGTGTTTTGCTGTCGCCGAGGGATCGCAGCATACTTGCAAGAAGGTTATAGGTTATCGTGACGGGCAGCCCCCAGAAGATGGTCCGCATATAGCCTTCGGCGTCGCGGAACACATCGGCCGGGGTATTTAGGATCCGCAGCGAGAAGACGGCAAGCATCTGCCCGGCCGCGACGAGAAGGACGGCCAGCAGCGCGGACAGGAATATGGAATTGACGACGACGCTGCGCAGTTGTCCGTGCCGGCCGGCGCCGAATTCCTGGGCCATCCAGATGGAGAAGCCCTGGGTGAATCCCTGGACGGTGCCCATCATCAGCCAGGTCAGCCAGTCGGTGGCGCCGACCGCGGCGATGGCGCCCACGCCGAGGACCTGGCCGACGATCATGGTGTCGGCCACCATATAAAACTGCTGGAACAGATTGCCGATCATAAGCGGCAGCGCAAATGTGAAGATGAGACGGCCGGGACGGCCGTCGGTCATACTGTGTGTCTGAGTCATGGTTGGAATGCTTTTGTCCGTGCAAAACAACAGGTACCGGATCATCTTATCATAGTTCTGATGAAATTGGAAGACAAAAAGCTGAAACTGGGGTAACTCTTTGATTGTCAAAATTACCCGAATCTGCTATAGTATAAGAAGTGTGTTTTACCAGACGATAAATGGCGATTGTGCTGTAAGAAGGTGATGGAAGCTGATTTTGTGGGGACATCAGGCGGAAGCCGTCAGCTGTTTTTTGGAGAAGCAGAATGGAATTCTGGAGATGGCTACGGGGACAGGCAAAACCTGGACGGCGTTATATATCATGAAACAACTTCTGGAAGAAGGGAAGATTGACCAGGTTATCGTAACAGCTTATGGAAATGACCTTCTTACCCAGTGGTACCGCAGTCTTCTTGAATGCTTTGCGGATATCGGCGTATATCGGTGGTATGAGGATTTTAATGAATTTGCGCGGTTTCAGCTCAGGCTGGCATCGAAAGGAATACTGCTTGTGACGCGTGACGGGCCGCGTCTGTGCAGATGCCTGGAAAATCTTGAACGGCGGGTCGGAGAGCAAAGAATTCGGGAAAGAACTTTACTGGTGTTTGATGAGATACATGGTATGGGATCGGAACAGCTTCGTGTTCAGCTGAAGGAAAAGATTCGTCCGTACACGTACCGGCTGGGACTGAGCGCGACGCCGGTACGGGAATATGATCCGGAGGGAACGGCGTTCATTGAAGAGGAGGTCGGTCCTGTTATCTACCGGTTTATGCTGGAAGATGCGATCCGGACCGGAATCCTCTGTGAATTTTCTTATGTGCCGCTGCTTTATGAGCTGACAGATGAGGAAAAGAAAAAGAAGCAGCAGCTGATCGCCGTGTTTGAGGCAAGGCGAAAACGGGGGGAATTATTATCGGAAGAGGAGCTGTATCGTCATCTGTCCAGAGTAAATAAAACTGCGGTGAATAAGATTGGGCTGCTGAGGGATTATCTGCGCCGGCATCCGGAAATACTGGAGCGTTGTATTATATTTGTGGAAACAAAAGAATATGGTCTGGAAGTTCAGAAAATGCTTCTGGAGTACACATATCATTTTCATACATACTATGGGGAGGATGATAATGTGAATCTCAGGAGATTTGCGGAGGGACAGCTTGAGTGCCTGATCACATGCAGGAAGATTTCGGAAGGCGTTGATATCCGGTCTGTCAGGAATATTGTTTTGTTTTCATCAGATCGGGGCAAACTTACAACGACTCAGCGGATCGGCCGGAGTCTGCGCCGTGATCCCAAGGAGCCGGATAAGCGGGCCTGCGTAGTTGATTTTATCTGCGAATCCGGGTCGGATACGGCTGCTGATCAGAATCGCCGGCAGTGGCTGGAAACATTGTCGCAGGTTAGGAGAGACAGATTATGAAGCTGAATCAGGAATTAGAGGACGCGATTGCCGAGACAGGGGACAGTATCAGCCAGTCTGCGGCATTTCAGAAACGGTTTACCAGGCTTATCAGGAATTATATGGATGGAATGTACACGGAATCGGAGATTGCGGATGTTATTCAATTAGTGGAACTGACTGGGGAGCAGAATGAAGATTAGTATTTTAGGATGGGAATATGAGAATATTCGCCGGATGGAAAATTTGAAGATATCACTTATCCGGGAGGGGCAGGAGGTATATGCCAATACGCTGATCATGATGCCCAATGGAACCGGAAAGACTACAACTCTGCATTTGATCCGCGCTGTTCTGAGCGGTCAGGCCGAACGGTGGAGAGATTGGGAAGTGCGTTCTTACCGCCCATCTGATCTGGATATTTCTGAGGGCAGATTTGTGCTCAGGATCTCTTTCGATGGGGATATTTATGTGTATGTTCTGCATCTGAACTATGAAGAGGGAAGGGCCTGGTACGAAACCGGCAGCGCGATGCTGTCCGGCGGTCTGGAGCGCGGCCGAAGTCTTCCCAGACAGATGAGAAGGGTTCTTGAGAAAGAGGAGTTTGTTAATCGGTTTATATTTGACGGAGAACAGGCCAGGAAGACGCTGACAGCCGGCAGCCGGGAGGCAGAAGACGCGATCGTTTATCTGTACCAGCTTAACCGGCTGGATGAACTGGCGGCTTTGATCGACCGGCTGGCGGCAGATAATCAGGAGAGAAATGCCGGCGGGGCGACGGAGAGAAGCGTGAAGGTATTTCGCACAAAGATGGATCGGAGGGAGCGTCTGTATCGTGACCTTTTGAGGGAGAAAGAAAGTGTGGCGGCAGCCTGTGAGTCGGAAAAAAGCAAGAGACAGGAGTATGAGCAGACCTACAGGAGTATTGTCGCGCAGGATCAGCGGCTTCAGGATGAGCAGGAGCGTTTAAACCGGGAAAAAGAACGTGTAAACAGGGAAATTTCTGAGACGACAGAAAGCCTTATGAACAGTATCCGGAAACCGTATAATCTGCAGATGGATATCCATCAGCGTCTTAAGAATCTGGTAGAGAATATGCAGGTCCTGAAGCTTCCGAAGACGACAGCGCGGGAATTTTTTAAAGAACTGGCCGTAAGCCGGGAATGCGTCTGCGGCCGGTGTATCGGGGCGAAAGAGAAGGAGAGTATTCTTCGTAAGGCAGACGAATATCTTGGACAGGATTCCCTGATCGTGGTTAACGCGATCAAAGGCGCGCTGAATGAATATGAGCCGGATGCCGCGTGTGAGGATAGGAGAATCAGACTTTTACAGCTTCTGCAGGAAGAGCATGATATTGAAGGGGCAATGGGACGATTGACCCTGGATCTTTCCGAACAGGGCCGCCGCGAGATCCTTCAGGTCAGAGAGAAAATTGAGCAGGCCAACGCCAGAATTGAGGAATATGAGACGCGGCTGCTGAATCTTACGACAACAGATTACGTTACGTATGCCGGCCTTAATCCGGATAATAATATTCCTTTAGCAGAGAAAGCATGGAAAGAGGCAAAAGACAATTTTCTGAAGGCGAGCGGCGTATATGAATTCACGAAGAAAGCGGAGGTGCTGAAGGAATATGTCTGCCGTGTTCGCAGGATGGCGCTTGATAACCTGAAAACATATGTGATCGGGCAGACGAATCAGCGTGTCCGCAGATTTCTTCCGAATGACCGGATCGTGATCCGCAAGATCGACAATTCGCTGCATCTTGACGGAAAGGACGGAGCCAGCGAAGGACAGACGCTGGCGGTTGCCTATGCTTATATCGGGACATTGTTTGAGCATTCCCGTTTTGAATTCCCGTTCATTGTGGATTCGCCGGCGGCTCCTATGGATCTGGATGTGCGCAGGGAAGTGGCCGGGGTTCTTCCGGAGCTGTTCGCGCAGACGGTTATTTTTGTTACTTCCGGGGAACGCCGCGGGTTTGCGGATACGTTTTTCAGACGCGATGACGTTCAGTATCTGACAATTGAAGGCAGTTTGGATGAACCGGCGAAGCTGCATGAAGGAAAGCAGTTCTTTGCAGAATATCAGGAAAGGGAGTAGAGGTATGCCGTTTATATTGCCGAGAAAGACGAGACCTTTTTTTAACGCGATCTATGATCCGAAAAATAAGAATGGCACGAAGCTGCGTCTCCTGTTTGACGAATATTATTTTTGCATGATGGTTGGACTGGCGGCGGAGAAATATGATCCGGACGCGGAATTTGAGAGTTCGGAGATTACGGACGCATATCCGGCCGAATATGTGGACAGCCGCGAATATATTGCCGGACTTCTTTTTGCAACTGAAAGACGCAGACGCGGAATTTCTGCGGAAGACGGCGCAGCGTTGGAAAAGCTTATGACTGAATATATTGATCCGATGTCCAGGACGCATCTGAACAACGAAGGAATCAAACGACTGAACCAATACGCGGCGTGGGGAATCGAAGTGATGCTGGATGTGATGAACAAGCCGGTGAGACTGGAGGAATTTCTAGCCGATTACATGGAATGCTTTCATGATGGGAGGTTCTCGGAAGAAATATGAATACACAGAGAAAGATAACGTCTTCAGATATCAGTCTTGAAGAATTATTTACAAAAGAGAGATTTTTGTTTCGTGTACCTAATTATCAGCGACAATATGTGTGGCAGGAGGAACAGATCAGGGCTTTTCTGGACGACGGGGAGTTCTGCTGGCTGAAAAAGCAAAATGATAATTACATATTTGAACATTTTGCGGGACCGCTCATATTGCGCACTGTTAGGGAAATGCGGGACAGACGCAGAATCATGGAAGTAGTTGACGGCCAGCAGCGACTTACCACATTTTCGCTTGTCGTGGTTGCTGCGGTGCAGATAATCAGGGGGCTGGCAATCGAAGATGGTGAGACGGCCGCCCGCCGGCTTATGGAAAGGTACATCTGGACTCAGACAGAGACGGAATCGGATTGGAGACGCCTTATGCTATCCAAGATGGATCAGCCATTATGGATGGATCTGACAGCCTGGGATATGATTGACAACCAATATGATCCGCATATAGAATCTCACAGGTATCTGAAATCGGCGAAGGACATTATCTCGGCATATCTGACCGAACTGACAGAAAGCAAGCAGAAGGAAGATGCGCTGAAGCTTCTGCAGAATTATATTCATGATATGGCAGAATCTTTTCAGTTTGTGCTGCTTCAGACAGAGACGCAGGGCTATTCCAGCGCGATTTACCAGACGGTTAATGACAGAGGCCTGCCTTTGACAGCCGGTGAAATTCTTCGCGCGGATACGATAGATCTTCTGCAAAGAAATTTTAAAAAGGATGCTCCTGAGGGCGAGACGGATATGTATGTAAAACGGGCTGAGAAGATCTGGGACGATATTCTTTCGGATCCCGGAGTCAGGACCGATCGTTATCTGGCGTGG
Source organism: uncultured Lachnospiraceae bacterium (assembly GCA_947626395.1). Taxonomy (GTDB): domain Bacteria; phylum Bacillota; class Clostridia; order Lachnospirales; family Lachnospiraceae; genus UBA3402. Next base: position 21,904 of record CANQRU010000001.1, read on the forward strand.
AATTATGAGGCAGTCTGCGGGAGAAAGATGGAGAAGCCGGCTAAAGCTTCCATTCAGAAACAGTATGAGAAAGAGATTTTTCAGTGTTATCGAAAGCATGAACTGTCGGATACGGAAAAAAGGCATTTGCTGGATGAACTGGAGAGACTGCATCGGAATACAGCGTATTGCCGGAAGCTGGAGAACGGACAGTTCCCGGACGATGTGTCGGTAAGCAACCATACGGCGCTGTTGTTTGAGATGCTGATCAAAGCATTAAAGAATAAAAACTGCATACCGCTTTATCTCAAGATCATGGATATGCAGAGCAAGAATAGAAGTAAGACATTGGAGAATCTTACACCAATGCTTGCGAAGGCATTCTTTACAGCGAAAACGGTAGGAAAGATTGCCGATGAGACGGTTTCCGGTACATATCAGGAGATCTGGAGCTATATCGGCCCCAATTATGCGGATACAGACAAAATCAGGACATGCCTTGTAAATCTTCAGGATATGAAGGGCGGCCGGTGTGAAATTGAACGGATATTAGAAGAGGATATCTATGCAACGTATGGCAGCGGCGTAACGAGATTCCTGCTGTTTCTGTGTGAGTTTGATTATCAGCAGAAACTGGAACCCGGTCATAAGGAGTTTGGGGAAGACAGTATAAAAATTGAATTCTCCAAGGTTTCTGTCGAGCACATTATTGCTGAAAACGCGGATGAACGGATGACATCCAAGCGTCTGTATAATAGCAGGCAGAAATTAGGCAATCTGACGATATTGGGTGTGCGCCTGAACAGTCGGCAGAAGAATAAGCCGTATAAGGAGAAGAGGGGAATATATCAGGGTTCTCCGTTCCTGATCACAAGACGATGCGGAGAGAGCGAGGAGTGGAATTATCAGAAATTTAAAGAACGCCAGGCGGAGCTTGCGGAAGTTCTGAAAAAGGTGCTTATACTGTAGGAAGGATTCGTAATTCAGGTATGATAACACGACAGGAAATTGAGAGTACATACGACCTTGTCCGCAGTCTTTATGAGGCTGACGATATTCCGTGGGTGCTGGGATATTCAGGAGGTAAGGACAGTACAGCTACCCTGCAGCTGGTGTGGCTGGCGCTTGAAGGAATGCCGGAGATGATCCGCAACCGCAAGCCGATCTATGTGATCAGTACGGATACGCTGGTGGAATCGCCGGTCATCGCCAGATGGGTGGAGCGTTCCCTGGATCTGATCCGTGAACAGGCGGACGCGCAGAAGATGCCGTTTATTACGCACCGGCTGACGCCGAAGGTTACGGACACATTCTGGGTGAATCTTCTGGGACGGGGTTACCCGTATCCCCGGGCTACGATGCGCTGGTGTACGGATCGGTTAAAGATCAGTCCGTCCAATACGTTTATCAAGTCTGTGGTATCGGCTTACGGGGAGGCGATCCTGCTTTTGGGAACCCGGAAGGCGGAGAGCGCTCACCGGGCGCAGAACATGGAACGTTATGAGAAGATGCGTGTCCGGGAGTATTTAAGTCCTAACGGCAGTATGCGGAACAGCCTTGTGTTTTCGCCGCTGGAAAAATGGACCAGCGACGATGTGTGGTTTTTCCTGCTGCAGTACGAGAATCCCTGGGGATATTCGAATAAAGACCTGCTGAATCTTTACAGAGGAGCGACGGAAGCGGCCGAATGTCCGATCATTACGGATCTCAGCACACCGTCCTGCGGAAAGAGCCGGTTCGGCTGCTGGGTCTGTACGCTCGTGGAGAAGGATAAATCCATGGAGGCGATGATCGTCAACGATTCCCAGAAGGCCTGGATGCTGCCGCTTCTGGATTTCCGCAATGAAATCGGGGATTCCGAGCGGGATTGGGAACGCAGAGATTTCCGGAAGATGCACGGTAATCTGTTCCTGCAGAAGGATCATCTGATCCACGGTCCGTACAGGCGGGAGATCCGCGAGGAATGGCTCAGAAAGCTGCTTCGGGTACAGAAGGAGATCAATGAGAACGGGCTGGAAGAATGCCGTGATATGAAACTGATCACGGTTGATGAGCTGAATAAGATCCGGCAGATCTGGCTGGAGGAAAAGCATGAATTCTGTGACAGTCTTCCGGATATTTACCGGGAGGAGACCGGGGAGGAACTGCCGCTGGAATACTGCGGACGGATCCCCTACGGAAAAGAGGAATGGGATCTGCTGAAGCAGGTGTGCAGTCAGGAAGAGGAAAGCGGAGAAGAACAATTAAGTTTTGAACTGGCTTATCGTCTGATCGATGTGGAGAGCCGTTTTTCCAGTCTGCAGAAACGCAAGGGGATCTATACCCGTCTGGGCGAAGAGATCCGGAGATGCATTTATTCCAATGAGGCGGATGCGTTGGACTATGCCCTTAAGCGGCAGCGCCGGAGGGCGGAATACGGCGAAGAAGAGTGGGCTCTGCAGGACGGGAATATCTCCGATGCCAGAGAAGAGTGGGATGTATCCGCGGAAAGGGACGCAGAATGAAGATCGAACGGTTAGTTTTGCAGAATATCGGCGTTTATCGGAATCGGAATGAGTTCGATCTGAGGGCGGACAGGCCGATCATTCTGATCGGCGGGATGAACGGAAGAGGAAAAACAACGCTGCTGGAGTCCGTGCTTTTGGCTCTGTACGGCAGACGGCTGCCGGAACTGATCCAGAGTCCCCTTAAATTTGACGATTATTTAAGAAAGATCAGCAATATCACGGGAGATACGGATCAGTGCTTTGCAGAGATCACGTTCTCGATCGAAGAGCAGGATACGGTGGAGTATTGTGTCCGGCGGTCCTGGGACTGTCAGAAGAAAAACTTACGGATGGCGACGAAGGTAAGAAAGAACGGTCGTGAAGACGAAGCGCTTTCCGGGAACTGGGATATGTTCGTGGAGGAGATCCTGCCCCACGCGATCGCGCCGTTTTTCTTTTTCAATGGGGAGAAAATAGCGGAGCTGGCCGCTTCCCAGAGCGACGAGCATCTGCGCAGTTCCATCATGTCTCTTCTGGGGATCGACAGGATCGAACAGCTGATCCGCGACCTGGAAGAGGTGATGGCGAGAAAACGCAGGGAATTTGCGCATGATCAGAATGAACAGGAGCTTGAGCAGATAGAGGATCAGATCCGTGAATGCCGGAAAGAGTATGGCGACAGACAGAAGGAGATCGATAAGAGACAGGCGCTTCTTGCGGATCTGGAGAAAAAGAGACAGGAACTGGAAGGCAGGTACAATGCGGCCGGCGGAGAATATGTAAAGCAGAAAGGCCTGATAGAAGAAAAGAGAAAACAGCTGCTGGAAGAGAAGTCTGTGCTCAGGCAGCAGCTTCTGGAGATATCCGCAGCGGATCTTCCTCTCAGGATGGTATCCTATCTGCTGAGAGAGATCCGGAAGGGGGCGGACGCGGAGAAAGGACAGAAATCCCTGCAGGTGTTTCTGGAGGAATATCCGAGGCTTTATAAGGAATATTCAAAGCAGGAGAGCCTTGATCGGGACGCGCTGCGTTTCATGGAGCATGTCCGTGACAAGATAAAGGATCAGACGGCGGTTTATGATCTGGACGAGGAAACGAGAGAGCATCTTGACGAAATGGATCAGCTTATCAGCGGAGAAGCCGCTGCGGCCCGGGAGATCCTGAAAAAGCAGAGCGAGATTGACGAGCGCTTAGAGGAGATTGGGAATTATCTGGAAATCCGGACCGACGATGAAGAACTGGCAAAGCTTTCGGATGAGATTCAGGCATGCGGGAAGGAAATAATGGAAGCCGATGCCGAACGGAGGATCCTGAAAGAGAGTGCGGACAGGCTTGCAGAGCAGGAAAAGAGTCTGCAGAGAAACAGAAAGCAGATCCTCAATAAGGTTCTGGATAAACTGGATATGGCAGATGAGAATGCCCGCATTATTGCCTATGCAGGGAAGCAGATCAGCATCATGAACCGGTACCGGGAACTTCTTCAGATGCAGAAGACCAGCGAACTGTCAAGACAGATGACGGAGTGTTTTAAAAGACTGAGTGCAAAGGACGGCCTGATAGAGGATATACAGATCGATCCGATAACGCTTGATTTTTCTTACAGGAACAGAGAGGGAAGGCAGATCGACAGGATGAGGCTGTCTTCCGGTGAGCAGCAGCTTCTGGTGATTTCCATGCTGTGGGCGCTGGGTATCTGTTCCCGGGTAGAGTTCCCGGTGATCATCGATACGCCGTTAGCCAGACTGGATTCGGCGCACAGGGAGACTCTGATCCGCAATTACTTTACACAGGCCAGCAAGCAGGTGATCATACTCTCGACGGATCAGGAGATACGCCCGGAAGATTATGGAATGCTCAGAGAAGAGATAGGACGGGAATTCACGCTGGTCTATGATGAAGATACGATGAGTTCGACCGTACGGGAAGGATACTTTGGAGGGAAGGACGTATGATTGTAAAGCAGATCCGGCTGTCTGTCCAGGATAAGGACAGACTGTCCCGCCTGAAGGGAAAGACGGGGATCCAGAATTGGAATATCCTTTGCCGGTGGGCTCTGTGCTGTTCCCTGCAGGAAGAATCGGTGCCGGTAGATCTGCCGGCCGGAGAGGAGAGCAATGTAGAGATCAGCTGGATGACGTTCGGCGGAGAGAATTACAAATTATATGAGGCGCTGGTAAAAGCCTGGTGTCTGCATATGGGGATCCCGACGGACGACGCTTCTCTTGCAAAGTATTTCAAACTTCATCTGAGCCGTGGGATCGGCTATCTGTCCAGCACGAATCTGATCCGGTCGCTGGACGATCTGGCGGGACTGGCTCTGAATGCCGAGGATAAATAATATGGGATTCTATCTTGATTATAACGCGTCTACGCCTGTCGATGAACGGGTTTTGGAGACGATGATCGATGTGTACCGGAATCATTATGGCAATGCGGACAGCAGAACCCATCAGTTCGGAAGCGACGCGAAGAATCTGGTGGAAAATGCGAGACAGTCTGTGGCTGATCTTCTGGGCGTGCGGCGGGAAGCGGTCTGTTTCACCAGCTGCTCCACGGAGAGCAATAATCTGGCGATTCTGGGACTGGAGGAATACGGACGGAGAAGCGGCCGGATGCATATTATCACGACGGCTATCGAACACAAATCGGTTCTGGAACCCCTCAAGATCCTGGAACAGCGCGGCTTTCGGGTGGATTATGTCCGGCCTTATGAAGACGGACGGATCCGGGCGGATGAAGTTCTTGGACTGTTGCGAAGCGACACGCTGCTGGTGAGCGTGATGCATGTCAACAATGAGACCGGAACGATACAGCCGGTTCAGGAGCTGGGGGAGGCCCTGACGAAAACAGGAGTCTATTTCCATGTGGATGCCGCGCAAAGCTGCGGGAAGCTGGTCGAAGAGCTGCAGAAGCTGCCGTATGATCTTCTGTCTCTGTCGGCGCATAAGATGTATGGGCCGCAGGGGATCGGCGCGCTGGTGATCAATTATAAAAACGGGCGCCGGGCGGAAGTGCGGCCGATCATGTACGGAGGAGGACAGGAGAAGGGAATGCGTCCCGGTACGGTCCCGACGGCGCTGATCGCGGGGATGGGAACGGCGGCGGATCTTATTTTAAAAGAATACAGGGAGAACGGGAGAAAATACGCGGAGAATAAGAGGCTTCTGCTTGAGACCATGGACAGGCATGGGGTTCAGTACAGGATCAACGGAGCCCCGGAATACGGCATTGACAATACGGTCAATCTGAGCTTTATGAATTATGATTCAGAGGCGCTGATGCTGTCTGTCAGGGATATTCTGGAGATTTCGAACGGCTCCGCCTGTACATCGCACAGCTATGCTCCAAGTTATGTCCTGGAGGCGATGGGACTTCCCCGGGACCGGATCAGGGAAGCTGTGCGCATAAGCTGGGGAAGAGAGCCGATCGATGCGGAAGCGCTGGATCAGATGGCTGAGATCATAAAGAGATGGCAGTGAACGGCGTGATCGGAACGGCATTTTCCAAGGTGAAGGCGAAAGAGAATCCGGTACAGATGCTGAAGCTTTTGTAAATTGGGAGACAGTGGAGAATTTGATAGAGAAGGAAATAAAAAATTTTGATCTCCGGCAGATCGCTGAATCGGGACAATGTTTCCGGATGACAGAGATACCGGAAACTGCGGCGTACCGGATTGTCAGCGGCTCCCGGATGGTGGAGGCTGTCCAGCACGGCCGCAGGGTGCTGTTTGACTGCAGCGAGGACGAATTTCCATACTGGGAAGAGTATTTTGACCTGAAGACGGACTATGGGGCGTATATCGCTTCCATTGATGAGAAGGACAGCTATCTGCGGGCGGCGGCGGAGTCGGGCAGCGGTATTCGGATCCTTAAGCAGGATGTCTGGGAGATGATCATTACGTTTGTGATCTCCCAGCAGAAGACGATCCCGAATATCAGGGCGCTGGTGGATGCGCTCTGCCGGAATTATGGTTCGCGGGTCGGAGAATGCTGTGCGTTTCCCACGCCGGAACAGCTGAACGGCGCGTCGCTTGAGGAGCTTCAGGCGCTGAAGCTGGGATATCGGGCCAAATACATAAAGCGGATCTGCGGGGATGCCTGCAGCGGAGCGCTGGATCTGAAACTTCTCCGGCAGATGAATTATCCGGCGGCCATGGCGTATCTGAAAGGCTTTTACGGCATCGGCGAGAAGGTGGCTGCCTGCGTCTGCCTGTTCGGTCTTCATCATGTGGAAGCGTTTCCCATTGACACCTGGATCCGTAAGATACTGATGCGCGAGTACGCCTGCCGCTGCGGTACGGCGGCGCTGGAGCGGCTGCCTCAGGCGCGGCGGTGCGAGTATCTGGTCGGGCGGTATTTTGCCGGGTATAAGGGCTATGCGGGAGTGATGCAGCAGTATATGTTTTATTATGAGAGAATGGGCGGCACTGTGACACGCTAACGTGATAAAATTCTGCCGGAATTTTCCGGGAGATCGCCGGGAATTTTGTGGATTTTTTTTATTGAAAATGACGGTTCCGTGTGTTATCATTATTCCATTATTTTTGAAAATGCAATGGCTGAGAAGGAGACTCTTGCCAGGGAACCCGACAGGAAGACGGCGTCACCGACTGAGAGCGCGGTCATGGGGGAAATGGCGAAGGGAACACTCCGGAGCCGGTATGCTGAACCAGCAGTAGGCATATCCGCCGGCACACGTTACGTGCATACGAGAGGAGATGCGGGAGTCTGCCGCAGGCAGACGGCGTCTCAATGCGGGTGGTACCGCGGGATTCATAAGAATGATCATGTCCCGTCCCGGAATACGAGAGCGTGTTCCGGGGCGGGTTTCTTTATGTGAGGAAACGCGGGGCGTTTCCGAGGCGGCGCGGAAGGGGCGAGAGATTCGAGCAGATGCCTGTTGGCGGTGCCGGCCGGGCGGAACGCCTCATAATGAAAAAGGAGGACTCATCATGGAATTCATAAACGGCGTAAAGCAGAAGGAAGACATTTCGGTCGGTCAGCTCCTGACCGGAGACTATACCGGTAAAAGCGTCAAAATGCGCGGAACCGTTCATAATGTCCGTGATATGGGCGAGGTGGTTTTTGTGATCCTTCGCAAGGCGGACGGCCTGGTGCAGTGCGTGTACGAGGAGAACGCGGCGGCCGGGTCCGATGCCGGTTTGAGCCATGAGGATACAGCCGGCGCGCCGTCAGTTCCTGCAGCCGGATCTCTTCAGCTCTCTGATATCAAGAACCTGAAAGAGGAATCCGCGGTGGAGGTTACCGGCCGGGTAACCGCGGAAGCGCGTGCGCCGTACGGTTACGAACTGCGTCTCAGCGGTATAGAGATCCTGTCGGAACCGGATGAGGTTCTGCCGCTGGCCATCAACAAATTCAAGATGCACACCTCCCTGGAGGCCAAGCTGGCGCTGCGGCCCATTTCCCTGAGAAACGTCCGGGAGCGGGCCAAATTCAAGATCCAGGAGGGCATCGTCCGCGGCTTCCGCGATTTCCTCATGAGCCAGGGCTTCACCGAGGTGCATACGCCGAAGATCGTGTCCCGCGGCGCCGAGGGCGGTTCCAATGTGTTCAAGCTGGATTATTTCAATAAAAAGGCGGAAATGGGCCAGAGCCCGCAGTTCTATAAGCAGACCATGGTGGGCGTCTATGACCGGGTTTTCGAGGTGGCGCCGGTGTTCCGCGCGGAGAAGCACAATACGACCAGGCATCTGAACGAGTATGTGAGTCTGGATTTCGAGATGGGCTATATCGACAGCTTCGAGGAGATCATGGCCATGGAGACCGGATTCCTGCAGTACACGATGGAGCTTCTGGCGAAAGATTACCAGAAGGAGCTGAATATGCTGGATGTGAAGCTGCCGGATGTGAGCCGGATCCCGGCGGTCCGCTTCGATAAGGCGAAGGAACTGGTGGCGGAGAAATACAACCGGAAGATCCGCAATCCCTTCGACCTGGAGCCGGAGGAGGAGCTGCTGATCGGCCGGTATTTCGAGGAGGAGTACGAAAGCGACTTCGTGTTCGTGACCCATTATCCGTCGAAGAAGCGGCCGTTCTACGCGATGGACGATCCGGCGGACGCCAGATTCACACTGAGTTTCGACCTGCTGTTCCGCGGGCTTGAGGTGACCACCGGCGGCCAGAGGATCCATGATTACAAAGAGATCCTTAAGAAAATGGAAAAGCGGGGGATGGATCCGGCGGATATCGAGTCCTACCTGATGATCTTTAAATACGGAATGCCGCCTCACGGCGGCTTGGGGATCGGCCTGGAGCGGCTGACGATGCGGCTTCTGGGCGAGCAGAACGTGCGGGAGGCGTCGCTGTTCCCGCGGGATGTGACGAGGCTGGAGCCGTAGGAGCGGCAGCGTGAGGAAGGAAAGCCCCAGGCGGGACTTCAGAAAGCCTGTGGAACAAGATAAAATTGCGAAAAATCGGCGAATCCGGAAGCACAACGATAAAAGGAGGAATTGGACCATGGCGAATGTGATCAGCGATGAAACGATCGAATACGTCGGCATTCTGGCAAAGCTGGAGCTGACGGACGCGGAGAAGGAAGAAGCGAAGAAGGATATGGGCCGGATGCTGGACTATATCGATATGCTGAACGAGCTGGATACCAGCGGCGTGGAGCCAATGTCCCATGTATTTGCGATGAACAACGTGTTCCGCGAGGACGTGGTGACCAACGGCGACGAGCGGGAGAAGATCTTAAAGAACGCGCCGGAGCAGAAGGACGGGTCGTTCAAGGTGCCGAAGACGGTAGAGTGAGGCAAGGCGGCAGAGTCAGGCAAACTATGCGCTTTCAAAACGGAGCAGGATGATGCGTCCGGCGTACGGTTATGGGGTGCGGGGATGCAGATATCTGCGGGGAGTCGGAAAGGAAGAAGGGACGGCGCAGATATTCGCATGAACGGAAAAAACGGGGAGGGCGCCGGAGATGGAGAAAGCGTTCAGAGATGAAGAAAGCACCTGGCACGGAAAGGAGATCGGAACGTGAGTGATATATTGGAAATGACGGCCGTCCAGCTGGGCGGCAAGATAAAGAACCGGGAAGTGGGCGTCGCGGAAGCAACGAAGGCGGCCCTCGGACAGATCCGGGCGGCGGAGCCTGTGGTCCACGCCTATGTGACCGTGGATGAAGCGGGCGCTCTTAAGCGGGCGGAGGAGATTCAGAAGCAGATCGACGCCGGAGAACTGACCGGCCCGCTGGCCGGCGTGCCGGTGGCGATCAAGGACAATATGTGTACCGAGGGAATGCTGACCACCTGCAGTTCGAAGATCCTCTACAATTTCGTTCCCACCTACACGGCGGAGGCGGTATTGAATCTGGAGAAGGCCGGCGCGGTGATCCTGGGCAAGACGAATATGGATGAATTTGCCATGGGAAGTACGACGGAGACGTCGGCTTTCGGCGTGACCAGGAATCCGTGGAATCCGGACCATGTGCCGGGCGGCTCCTCCGGCGGTTCCTGCGCAGCGGTGGCGGCGAACGAGTGCTTCTATGCGCTGGGGTCGGACACCGGCGGATCGATCCGCCAGCCCAGCTCGTTCTGCGGTGTGACGGGGATCAAGCCCACCTACGGGACCGTGTCACGGTACGGGCTGATCGCCTACGGCTCGTCCCTGGATCAGATCGGTCCGATCGCGAAGGACGTGACGGACTGCGCGGCGATCCTGGAGACGATCGCTTCTCATGACCGGAAGGACAGCACGTCGATCCCGCGGGATGACTGCGATTTTACATCCGCGCTGAAGGACGACGTGAAGGGAATGCGGATCGGAATCCCCCGCGACTATCTGGGCGAGGGCCTGGACGGAGAGGTGAAGGCGGCGATCCTTGCGGCGGCGAAGGTTCTGGAGGAGAAAGGCGCCGTTGTGGAGGAGTTCGATCTGAGCCTTGTGGAATACGCGATCCCGGCCTACTACGTGATCGCCTCGGCCGAGGCCAGCTCCAACCTGTCCCGGTTCGACGGCGTCAAATACGGCCTGCGCGCGAAGGAATACGAGGGCCTTCACAACATGTACAAGCGCAGCCGTTCCGAGGGCTTCGGGCCGGAGGTGAAGCGGCGCATCATGCTTGGTTCCTTCGTCTTAAGCTCCGGTTACTACGACGCGTATTATCTGAAGGCGCTGCGGACAAAGGCGCTGATCAAGAAAGCGTTTGACAGGGCGTTTGAGAAATATGACGTGATCCTGGGGCCGGCTTCGCCGTCTACGGCGCCGAAGCTGGGCGAGTCGTTATCCGATCCGCTGAAAATGTATCTGGGCGACATTTACACGATCTCCGTGAACCTGGCGGGCCTGCCCGGTATGACGGTGCCCTGCGGAAGGGATTTGAAAGGGCTGCCCATCGGGCTGCAGCTGATCGGGGACTGCTTTAAGGAGAAGAATATCATCCGCGCGGGCTATGCGTTTGAGCAGAGCCGGACTTATGAGAGTCCGGAGATTGCAAAGAAGGCGCAGGCGGATGGAGTAGCGGCGGACATTGCGGGAATCACCCCGGATATTGCGGCGGGAAACGGCGCAGGCAGCGCTGCGGAAAATACCGGAAAGGAGGCGCGTTAGCATGACGAAACAGTACGAGACCGTCATCGGTCTGGAAGTCCATGTAGAACTGGCGACGAAGACGAAGATCTTCTGCGGCTGTTCCACGGCCTTCGGCGGCGCGCCGAATACCCATACATGCCCGGTCTGCACCGGCATGCCGGGATCGCTCCCGGTACTGAATAAGCAGGTGGTGGAGTACGCCCTGGCCGTGGGCCTGGCCACCAACTGCGGCATTAATCAGTACTGCAAATTCGACCGGAAGAATTATTTCTATCCGGATAACCCCCAGAACTACCAGATTTCCCAGCTGTATCTGCCGATCTGCCACGACGGCTGGGTGGAAATCGAGACGGCGGCGGGAACGAAGAAGATCGGTATCCACGAGATCCATATGGAGGAGGACGCCGGAAAACTCATCCATGACGAGTGGGAGGATTGTTCTCTGGTGGATTACAACCGCAGCGGCGTGCCGCTCATTGAGATCGTGTCGGAGCCGGATATGCGCAGTGCGGACGAGGTCATTGCCTATCTGGAGAAGCTCCGCCTGATCATCCAGTATCTGGGCGCGTCCGACTGTAAGCTGCAGGAGGGCTCCATGCGCGCCGACGTGAATCTTTCCGTCCGCGAGGTGGGGGCCGCGCAGTTCGGCACCAGGACTGAGATGAAGAACCTGAATTCCTTCAAGGCGATCGCAAGGGCCATTGAAGGCGAGCGGAAACGTCAGATCGAGCTTCTGGAGGAAGGCAAAAAGGTGATCCAGGAGACGCGGCGCTGGGACGACAATAAGGAATCCTCTCACGCGATGCGCTCCAAGGAGGACGCCCAGGACTACCGGTATTTCCCGGATCCGGATCTGACGCCGGTGGTGATCAGCGACGAGTGGCTTCAGGCGGTCCGCGACCGGCAGCCGGAGCTGCGCACGGAGAAGCTGGCCCGCTATCAGGCGGAATTCCAGTTGCCGCGCTACGACGCGGAGATCCTGACCGGCTCCAAGCATCTGGCGGATATCTTCGAGGCCACTGTGGCGCTCTGCGGCAGGCCGAAGGAGGTGTCCAACTGGCTGATGGTGGAGGCCATGCGGCTCCTTAAGGAGAAGGAGCAGGATCCGGAGGATCTGTCATTTTCCCCGGAGAACCTGGCGAAGCTGATCGGCCTGGTGGAGAAAAATACGATCAACCGGACGGTGGCGAAGACGGTGTTTGAGGAGATCTTCGCTAATGACGTGGATCCGGAGAACTATGTGGCAGAGAAGGGGCTTGCCATGGTCAACGACGAAGGCGCGTTGCGGCAGGCTGTCGAGGAAGTTATTGCAGCCAATCCCCAGTCGGTGGAGGATTATAAGAACGGCAAGCAGAAGGCCATGGGCTTCCTGGTGGGTCAGACCATGCGGGCCATGAAGGGCAAGGCGGATCCGGCGAAGGTGAACCAGATCGTGCGGGAACTGCTGGCGGAAGTATGAGGTTGACAAACCGAAGCCATTTACGATATAGTATGTGGAAACAGAAGGAGGATATCATATATGAAGCCATATGCGGAAATGACGAAAGAAGAACTGACAGCGCTCCGCGCGGAGCTGAAGGCGGCATACAGAGATTACCAGAGTCAGGATCTGCGTCTGGATATGTCCAGAGGCAAGCCCAGTATCGACCAGCTGGATCTGTCCATGGGTATGATGGACGTGCTGGGAAGCGATTCGGACCTGACCTGCGACGACGGCACCGACTGCCGCAATTACGGCGTGCTGGACGGCATCAGCGAGGCTAAGGAACTTCTGGCCGATATGATGGAGGTCCGCCCGGAGCAGATTATCATTTACGGCAACTCCAGCTTAAATGTCATGTTCGACACTATGTCCCGCTCCATGACCCACGGCGTTATGGGCAACACTCCCTGGTGCAAGCTGGACAAAGTGAAGTTCCTCTGCCCGGTGCCGGGTTACGACCGTCATTTCGCGATGACTGAATATTTCGGGATCGAGATGATCAATGTGCCGATGGATGAGAACGGACCGGATATGGACATGGTGGAGGAGCTTGTGGCAAGCGACGACTCCATCAAGGGGATCTGGTGCGTGCCCAAGTATTCCAATCCGACCGGCATTTCCTACTCCGACGATACGGTCCGCCGCTTCGCGAGACTGGAGCCGGCGGCGCCGGATTTCAGGATCTACTGGGACAACGCCTACACGGTGCATCATCTTTACGATATGGGCCAGGACCATCTGCTGGAGATCCTGGCGGAGTGCAAGCGGGCCGGCAATCCGGATCTGGCCATCAAGTTCGCATCTACTTCGAAGATCAGCTTCCCGGGTTCCGGGATCGCGGCGCTGGCTGCGTCGGAGAACAATCTGGTGGATATCAAGAAGCAGTTGAAATTCCAGACCATCGGCCATGACAAGGTGAACCAGCTGCGCCATGTGCGGTATTTTAAGGACATCCACGGCATGGTGGAGCATATGCGCAGGCACGCCGATATCATGCGGCCCAAGTTCGAGGCGGTGGAGGATATCCTGGACCGGGAGCTCGGCGGTCTCGGCATCGGGACCTGGACTAAGCCCAGGGGAGGCTATTTCATTTCCTTCGATTCGATGGACGGCTGCGCCAAGGACATCGTGGCCCGCTGCAAGAAGGCAGGGCTTGTGATGACCGGCGCCGGGGCGACATACCCCTACGGAAAGGATCCCCATGATTCCAACATCCGCATTGCGCCGTCCTATCCGCCATTGGATGATCTGAAGGAGGCCATGCAGCTGTTCGCCCTTTGCGTCAAACTGGTGAGCGTGGATAAGCTGCTGGCGGGGATGCAGTAAGAAGATTAAGAAAGAGGGGCTGCGCAGGCACCCCTCTTTTATAGTTTCGATGCACGCAGGGCGCCAGTGACGCCTTGCGCGTATTCTGAATTAAAAATCTGTCCCGTTACGGCAGGTACGCCGCCATCGGTCCGTAATACATATTGGCGTGCATGGTAAACGAATATGCCACCTGCATCCAGCAGAGCAGGATCCCGATCATGATTCCCGGAACATAGGGATTCCCGCACTTCTTAAACAGCCTGCGGATCAGGATCACGGCGACCGGGAAAACAGGGATCGCGTTGATCGTATAGGTGTAAGTATAGGTGGAGCCGAAGACAAAGGGCTTTACCCCATTCTTCATGTACAAGGAATAACCGATCACGGTGATGACCAGGGCAGGAATGGTGTTCATGGCCGCGAAGAACAGGTCGTTGGCCCATTCCGGTTCATTGGCGATCCGGCAGTGGTAGGCGCTGTTGACCGCGATGGACACCGCCAGACCGAAGACCAGGTAGGCGGGCAGGTAGGCGAAGAACACCTTCAAATTCTCTGCAGGGATATTCTTAAGTCCCCAGAAGTAGTACCGGAAGTCCACGGCGAAGAACCGGTTTGCCGCGGCTACGACCGCAAATACGATCCCGCAGCCCAGGACGGCGGCCAGGACGCTCTTGATCAGGCCCGCCGCGGAAATCTTAAGCCCCCAGCCTGCCATGGATGCTCCGTTCTTACGGCCGTAAAGGGCGTAGGAAACGAAGGATGTAATGAGCATGAACAGGCCGTTTAATAACGCCCACAGGCTGTAGATGTTGGTCGTCTGCTGGGCGAAGACGGTGTGGCAGCAGTAGCCGAAGCCCATCATGAAAATCCCGGTAATGCTTAAGAAGGCGAACACACAGTTCAGAATAGTCAGGACCCAGAACAGGACCCGGCCCCGAACGTTCGCCGGAGCGGGGCGGAGTACAGCCGCTTCCTCATTGCGGATGTCTGCGAAGAAGCGAAGTTTCATCAGGCAGGCGATAAAGGAAACGCAGCTGGCAAGGACCCCGAAAAGTCCCAGAAGGTTGCTCAGAATCAGCCAGAGATAGTTCTGGCTGCTTCCGGCGATGTAGTTGGGCGCTTCGAAGGCGTCCTGGAAGAAATCGCAGACAGCCGCCAGCGCGTGGAAGCCGCCCTGGGGCTTCGGATGGATCTCCGAAGCGGCGTTCACACGGCGGAACGCTTCCCGGCCGTCGATCTGACTCACATAGGTATGGCCGGGGATCACAGCTTCGCCCTCGAACGCATCCGGAGACTGGCCGAACGCGAACAGAGACTTTGCGCTTTCGGAGCTCAGCCACTGCCGCACGGGCAGAGGCTGGCCGTCAGGACCTTCCCCGCGGAAATAAACGTGGTCGTATCGGGTATAGTAGATACCGAAATCCCGGGAACCGTAGAGATTCGTCCAGTTGCCCTCGGCGTCCTTAAAGAAGGGATCCGAGGATATCAGATAGATGGCGGAGACAGCCGGTTCATTTTCCAGATTGTCCAGAACGACGCAGTTATTGGACGCCTGGCCTCCGGCGGAATGGCCCGCCACGCCGATCTGCGTCTGATCCACATAGGCCAGGCTTCTGGCGTAACGCACGGCCGCATAGGCGCCGGAAGCGTCGTTGACCTGGGGCGGCGCCAGAAATATTTCCGGACCGGTGATCTCCGAGCCGCCGTGGTTGAGCATGTCCGGCATGAGGACGACGAAGCCTCTCCGCGCCAGTTCCAGTCCGTACTGGGCGTAGCTTTCCTTATTGACGGTAAGTCCGTGGGTAAATATGACCGCCGGCGCCGGATGGTTCTCATCGGCTGATTCCGGGCGGAAGATGCGCGCCGTCAGGCGGCTGCCGGCCTGCGTATGAAGGGAAACGTCGGAAATGTGGATATTTCCCCAGTCGCGAAGGATGCAGGCGGAAAGAAGCGTGAAGAGCAGAGTGAACAGAAGCGAGACAGCAAGTGATTTTTGAGCCGTAAGAGACTCTGCCTTTTTCATAAAAAAGCCCTCCTGTAGTGTGATGTGGTTGTACGATTAGCAGCTGGCTGATCAGGGGGAATGTGAGAGTTATTATAGGAAACAGACCGAAAAGTGTCAACAAGATTCAAACACTTTATATTATTGTGAAAGAATTGAAAAAGGAGCTACAATTTTGCAGCTCCTTTTCGGACGATTATATCCGCACGCGGTCACACCGGCGTGCTTTCTGTAAGGAATCATTTCTTATTCTTCTCGATCTCAGCCATCTTCATGGCGCGGACCTTCAGCGGCAGACCGAACAGAGTGATGAATCCGTCCGCGTCGTGGTGATCGTACAGATCGCCGGTCGTGAAGGACGCCAGGGACTCGCTGTACAGGGAGTAGGGGGAGGTAGTGCCGGCTTTGATGATGTTGCCCTTGTAGAGCTTGAACTTCACTTCGCCGGTCACATACTTCTGGGTGGACTCCACAAACGCTTGGACAGCCTCGCGCAGCGGCGTGAACCATTTGCCCTCATATACGATCTGGGCCATCTTGTTGCCCATGTCCTTCTTCACTTCCATGGTGGCGCGGTCAAGAACCAGCTCTTCCAGCTGATCGTGGGCTTCCATCAGAATCGTGCCGCCGGGGGTCTCATAGACGCCGCGGGACTTCATGCCGACCACGCGGTTCTCCACGATGTCCACGATGCCGATGCCGTGCTTGCCGCCCAGGGCATTTAATTTCTTAATGATCTCGGAGACCTTCATCTTCTCGCCGTTAATGCCGGTGGGTACGCCGGCCTCGAAGGTCATGGTCACATACTCCGGCTCGTCGGGGGCCTTCTCCGGGGTCACGCCCAGGACCAGCAGATGATCGTAGTTGGGCTCGTTGGCCGGATCCTCCAGTTCCAGGCCCTCGTGGCTGATATGCCACAGGTTCCGATCGCGGCTGTAGCTGTTGTCCGCGGAGAAGGGAAGATTGATGCCGTGCTGCCTGCAGTATTCGATCTCATCCTCGCGGGACTTCATGGTCCAGATGTCGGTCATGCGCCAGGGAGCGATGATCTTCAGATCCGGGGCCAGAGCCTTGATGCCCAGCTCGAAGCGGATCTGGTCGTTGCCCTTGCCGGTAGCGCCGTGGCAGATGGCGGAAGCGCCTTCCTTGCGCGCGATCTCCACCAGCCTCTTGGCGATGGCGGGACGTGCCATGGACGTGCCCAGCAGGTACTTATGCTCGTAGACCGCGCCGGCCTGGACGCAGGGAACGATGTAATTGTCGCAGAAATCGTCTACCAGGTCCTCGATGTACAGCTTGGAAGCGCCGGACAGCTTCGCCCGCTCCTCCAGACCGTCCAGTTCATTGCCCTGGCCGCAGTCGATGCAGCAGCAGATGACCTCGTAGTCGAAATGTTCCTTTAACCACGGAATGATCGCGGTGGTATCCAGACCGCCGGAATAGGCCAGAATAACTTTCTCTTTCATAAAATGATATCCTCCTCATGCAATTTTGCGTCTGTGATTTTGGCTCTCATAAATATACAACAGGTTGCAGAGAAATGCAACCGTATTTTTTGATATTTTTATTGAAATAGAAAGTTCTTGCATAATATACAAAAATAATGTATAATTATGAATTGGTTATCGTGGAAATGGCGCTTTTCAAAACAGGAAGGACATGATATACTAAGGAAACACTCAGTGTTCTGAGCTGCGGGGCGGTTGCTGGCCGCCGGCTCAGAACGATCGGAAGAGAAGGAAGAGAAGAATGAAGGAGAATATATCATCATGATAAAAGCCGGGATCATCGGATCGACAGGATATGCGGGCGGCGAACTGGTCCGCCTTTTAAAGCAGCGTGACGACGTGCAGATCGTCTGGTACGGGTCGAAGAGCTATGTGGACCAGCCCTACGCGGGCATTTATCAGAATATGTATGAAATTGCAGACGATGTCTGCAAGGACGACAATATGGCGGAGCTGGCGGAGAAGGCCGACGTGGTCTTCACGGCCACGCCCCAGGGGCTGTGCGCGTCGCTGGTCAGCGAGGAGATCCTGTCGAAGACGAAGATCATCGATCTCAGCGCCGATTTTCGGATCAAAGATGTGGCGGTCTACGAGGAGTGGTATAAGCTGAAACATGCGTCGCCGCAGTTCATCGGTGAGGCGGTCTACGGCCTGCCGGAGATTAACCGAGATCAGATCGCAGGCGCGCGCCTGGTGGCCAATCCGGGCTGCTACCCGACCTGTTCGACGCTGTCCGTTTATCCGCTTGCGAAGGAAGGGCTGATCGACGTTGACACGCTGATCATTGACGCCAAGTCCGGCGTATCCGGTGCGGGCCGCGGTGCCAAGGTGGACAATCTGTTCTGCGAGGTCAATGAGAACTGCAAGGCCTACGGGGTGGCCAGTCACCGTCATACGCCGGAGATCGAGGAGCAGATCGGTTACGCGGCGGGACGGAAGGTGACGCTGAACTTCACGCCGCATCTGATCCCGATGAACCGGGGGATTCTGATCACGGCGTACGCGAAGCTGACGAGGGACATTTCCTATGAAGAGATGAAGGCCGTTTATGATAACTATTACGGCGGTGAGAAGTTCGTCCGCGTGCTGCCGAAGGACGTCTGCCCGCAGACGCGCTGGGTGGAAGGCAGCAATTATGTGGACGTGAATTTCAAGATTGACAAACGCACCGGACGTGTTATTATGATGGGTGCCATGGACAATCTGGTGAAGGGCGCCGCGGGACAGGCGGTGCAGAACATGAACCTGATGTTCGGGCTTAGAGAGGATGCGGGGCTTGGGCAGGTGCCCATGTTCCCGTAGGCGGAGAGATTGGGCAGCGGTCCACTCGCGCTGACGGAGAGCGGTGCCGGGCAAAGGTCCATGTTCGCGCAGGCGGAGAACTGTGTTGGGTACAAGTTCACTCCTGCGGACAGACGGTTATGTTGGGTAAAGGTTCATGCTCCCATGGGTGAAAGTTTTGTTTGTCATGGACAAGCAGGGCAGCCAAGCAGAAAGTCAGGCAGAAAGCAGCAGGAAATAAAATGGCAGGAACCATGAGCATCATCATCCGCGAGATGACGATGGATGATTATGAGAAAGTATACGAGCTCTGGACAGGCATCCAGGGCTTCGGGATCCGCAGCATCGACGATTCCCGGGAGGGCGTGGAGCGTTTCCTGCGCCGCAATCCGACCACCAGCGTGGTGGCGGAGCAGAACGGCCGGATCGTCGGCTCCATCATGTGCGGCCACGACGGACGGACGGCCTGCTTCTACCATGTCTGCGTGGAGAAGAGTTACCGCAAGCATGGCGTAGGCTATCAGATGGTGCGCTACGCGGTGCAGGCCCTGCGGGACGAAGGGATCAGTAAGGTGACGCTGATCGCGTTTAAGCGAAATGAGATCGGCAACGCCTTCTGGCGGTCGCTGGGATGGACCGAGCGGGAGGATGTGAACGTGTACGACCTGGTGCTGAACGAGGAGAATATTACGAGGTTTGTGGATTGAGGAGGGAAAAATAATGCTGGAATTTCGGTATGATACGCAGCTTCTGATCGAAGGAGAAGATCTGGACGAGGACGAGATCAGCGATTATTTCACGGAGCATTTCAAGGGCGACTGCCTGTTGGCCGTGGGCGACGAGGAACTGGTGAAGATCCATTTCCACACGAACGAGCCCTGGAAGGTGCTGGAATACTGCGCCTCGCTGGGCGAGATCCATGATATCGTGATCGAGGATATGGACCGGCAGTCGAGAGGGCTGAAGGGCTGACAGGCCGGGAGAGCCGGGGCAATAGATGTCCGAACGAAGTGAGGACAAAATACCGAACCGTGCGCATCCCCCGGAGAGAGCATGTCCGGAGGACATGGTATAAGAACGAGGAAAGCATCGATGACGCTTGCGTCGATCAATGTTTGATGAGTATCTACTTCGAGACACGAGTCGAGATAGAATGGCATTACAGGAAAAAGGAGACGAATCCATGGCAGAACTGCGATACATAGAAGGCGGCGTGACGGCCGCCAAAGGTTTTCAGTCGGCGGCCGCGGCGGCGGGCATAAAATATAAGGACCGAACGGACATGGCCCTGATCTACAGCGAGAAGCCCTGCGCGGCGGCAGGCACATTCACCACGAACATCGTGAAGGCGGCTCCGGTCAAATGGGACCAGGAGATCGTGTATCACGCGCCCGCGGCCCAGGCGGTAGTCATCAACGCGGGCATCGCCAACGCCTGCACCGGCGCGGAAGGCTACGGCTACTGCAAGGCCACGGCCGACGCGGCGTCGGAGATTCTGGGCGTGGCTCCGGACGCGGTCCTGGTGGCGTCCACCGGCGTCATCGGCATGCAGCTGCCCATCGACCGGATCGTGAACGGCGTGAAAATGATGGCGCCGCAGCTTGACGGCAGCATCGCAGCCGGCACCGCTTCCGCGAAGGCCATCATGACCACCGACACGAAGAAGAAGGAAGCGGCGGTCCAGGTCGAGATCGGCGGTTCGGTCGTGACCATCGGCGGCATGTGCAAGGGCTCCGGCATGATCCATCCCAATATGTGCACGATGCTGTGCTTTGTGACCACCGACGCGGTTATTTCCAAAGAGCTTCTGCAGGCGGCCCTCAGCGAGGACATTCAGGACACCTTCAACATGGTCTCCGTGGACGGCGACACCTCCACCAACGACACGGTCCTTCTGCTGGCCAACGGCATGGCCGGCAACGCGCCGATCACCGAGAAAGGCGCCGATTACGAGGCCTTCAAGGCCGCCCTTCACTATGTCAATGAGACCCTGGCGAAGAAGATCGCCGGCGACGGAGAAGGCTGCACAGCTCTCTTCGAGGTAAAGATCGTCGGCGCCGAGACGAAGGCTCAGGCAGTAACGCTTGCCAAATCAGTGATCACGTCGAACCTGACCAAGGCCGCCATCTTCGGCCACGACGCCAACTGGGGCCGCATCCTCTGCGCCATGGGCTATTCCGGCGCGCAGTTCGATCCCGAGAAGGTAGATCTCTATTTCCAGAGCGCTGCCGGCCGCCTCCAGATCATCGAAAACGGCGTCGCCGTCGATTACAGCGAAGAAGAGGCCACCAGGATCCTCTCCGAGCCCGAAGTAACCGCCATCGCCGACATCAAGATGGGAGACGCCGCTGCCACCGCATGGGGCTGCGATCTCACTTTTGATTATGTGAAGATCAACGCCGATTACCGCTCCTAAGTACGACTATCGGAGCATTGAAACTTTTTTATACTGCATCCGTACGAACACGCAGCGGGAAGACGGCATATGATTCCCGCACAGACCATTCGAGACGCCGGTTCTTAGTGAACAGTGCCTCGCAAGAGGTGCTGTGAACTTAGAACCGCTGCGTCGAGACCTGAGCGCAAGCGTGTCTGTAAGGGAACATATGCCGTCTTCCCGCGGACCTTTCGCGACTTCATTTAGCAAGCAATAAACCTATTATAGTCATCACAAGCATAGAAAGAGGTTACAGGATATGGATTTAGATCAAAACATCATGCAAAAAGCCGCCGTCCTCGTCGAAGCGCTCCCCTACATCCAGCGCTTCAACCGCAAGATCATCGTCGTCAAATACGGCGGCAGCGCCATGGTCGACGAAGCCCTGAAGCGCTGCGTCATCCAGGACGTAGTCCTACTCAAACTGGTCGGCTTCAAACCGATCATCGTCCACGGCGGCGGCAAGGAGATCAGCAAGTGGGTGAACAAGGTAGGCATGGAACCCCATTTCGTAAACGGTCTGCGCGTGACTGACGAAGCCACGATGGAGATCGCCGAGATGGTGCTGAATAAAGTGAACAAGAGCCTGGTCCAGCTTGTCAACGAGCTGGGCGTCAAGGCCGTCGGCATCAGCGGCAAAGACGGCATGATGCTGAAATGCGATAAGAAATACGCCGGCGGCGAGGACATCGGCTTCGTCGGTGAGATCAAAGAAGTGAACCCGAAGGTGATCTACGATCTGCTGGAAAAGGATTTCCTGCCGATCATCTGCCCCATCGGCTATGACGACAATTACCTCAGCTACAACATCAACGCCGATGACGCGGCCTGCGCCATCGCCAAGGCGGTGAAGGCGGAGAAGCTGGCGTTCCTGACGGACGTGGAAGGGCTGTACCGGGATTTCAGCGATAAGAGCACGCTGATCTCGGAACTTCTGGTGGACGACGCCCAGAAATTCGTGGACAGCGGCGCCCTGGGCGGCGGTATGCTTCCCAAACTGCAGAACTGCGTGGACGCGATCCGGGAGGGCGTGTCGCGGGTGCATATTCTGGACGGAAGGATCCCGCACTGTTTGCTGCTGGAGATCTTTACGAATAAGGGTATTGGAACCGCCATTCTCAATTCCAAGGAAGAGCGGTATTTCCACCCGGAGGAGAAGACGGAGGGAGGTGCGGCGCAATGAGCGCATTTGACGATACGAAACAGACCATAGAGAAGGCGGAACAGATCCTTTACAAGACCTACAACCGTTTCCCCGTGATCTTCGACCACGGAAAAGGCGTGTTCCTCTATGACACGGAAGGAAAAGAATATCTGGATTTCGGCGCGGGCATCGCGGTCTGCGGTCTGGGCTATAACGACCCGGAATACACGGCGGCGCTGGAGAATCAGGCGGGGAAGCTTCTGCATATTTCCAATCTGTTCTATAACCAGCCGGCCATCGACGCCGGGGAAAAGCTCCTGGCGGTCTCGCAGATGGACCGCGTCTTTTTCACCAACAGCGGCACCGAGGCCATCGAGGGCGCGCTTAAGATCGCCAAGCGGTACGCCTATAACCGGGACGGCCACGGCGGCCATGAGATCATCGCGATGAAGCATTCGTTCCACGGCCGCAGCCTGGGCGCGCTGTCCGTGACCGGCAACGACCATTATCAGGAGCCGTTCGCTCCGCTGCTTCCGGGCATCCGGTTCGCGGAGTTTAACGATCTGGACAGCGTGAAGGCGCTGATAAATGAAAATACCTGCGCCGTCATTATGGAGACGATCCAGGGCGAGGGCGGCATTTATCCGGCCACGGAGGAGTTCTTAAAGGGTGTCCGCGCCCTCTGCGACGGGCACGATATGCTTTTGATCCTGGATGAGATCCAGTGCGGCATGGGCCGCAGCGGGGAAATGTTCGCCTGGCAGAGTTACGGCGTGAAGCCGGACGTGATGACCGTGGCGAAGGCGTTGGGAAACGGCGTTCCGATCGGCGCGTTCCTGGCCAGCGGCCGGGCGGCCACGGCCATGGTGCCGGGGGACCACGGAACCACCTACGGCGGCAATCCGTTCGTCTGTGCGGCTGCGGACAAGGTGCTGGAGATCTTCGGGACGAGAGAGATCGTTGCCCATGTGCGGCAGGTCGGCGAGTATCTGTGGAAGAAGCTGGACGAGTTTACCGCGAAGCACGACTGCGTCGTGGATCACCGCGGCAGAGGTCTGATCCAGGGACTGGAATTTGACCGGCCGGTGGCGCCCATAGTCAGCAAGGCGCTTCTGGAGAATCAGCTGGTGCTTATAAGCGCCGGCACCAACATCATCCGGTTCGTGCCGCCGCTTGTGATCACGGAGGAAGACGTGGACTGGATGATCGAGAAGCTGGAGAAGTCGCTGTAAATTTTTGGAGAGGAGATCCTATGTCTGATATACTGACGATTACAAGAGAACATGTGTCGGGAATCCTGACGAAAGACGCCGCGCCCGCGGCGTTTTGCGGAGATGGGGATACGGTGGTTTTCGAGACAAGAGACTGTTACGACGACGCGGTGGTGAGCGAGGAGCGGCCGCTGGGAGACAAGGCGGATCCGATCGAGAACCCGGCCACCGGCCCGCTGTATGTCAAGGGTGCCGAGCCAGGCGACGTGCTGAAAGTGGAGATTCTGGACATCCGGCTGCGGGACTGGGGCGTCATGCGCTCCTCGACCATGTGCGGCGTGTTCCACGAGGATTTCACAGAGCGGACGGCGCGGATCTTTCCAATCTATGACGGAGAGGCAGATGATGACAGAAAACCCGGAGATGCGGCAGGCGTCAAAGAAATCGGCAGTGCGGAAGGCAGGGGCAGCGGCATTGATGATGACAGATGTTGCGCAGCAGCAGCCGGCTTCAGCGGAGCGAAGCAATCCGCTGTTTTTGAAACCGCACCGGCGCAATACATTAAATTTGACGACAAATTGACGATCCCTCTGGATCCGATGATCGGCGTGATCGGTACGGCTCCCGCCGGAGCCGGCATTACCACCGACACGCCCGAAAGCCACGGCGGCAACATGGACTGCCATAAGATCGTGAAAGGTTCCACCCTCTATCTGCCTGTCAACGCGCCGGGAGGTCTTCTTTCCATGGGCGACCTTCACGCGCTCATGGGCGACGGCGAGGTGTTCATCTGCGGCCTGGAGATCGCGGGTCGGGTAACGGTCCGCGTAAGCGTGGTTAAAGGGGAGGCGGCCGCGATGCTTCCGACCCCGTTTCTGGCCTGCCGCGGCCGGGTGATGACGATCCAGTCCGCGGAGACCCTGGACGAAGCCGGGGATATGGCCGCGAAAGCCATGAAAGAATTCGTAAAAAAGGCCGCCGGCAAGGACAATTTCGAGGCTGGAATGCTTATGTCTCTGCTTTCCGATATGGCCGTCTGCCAGGTGGTGGATCCGCTTAAGACCGTGCGGGTGGAGTTCCCGCTGGGTGTTCTTGAAACGTACGGATACCGTCTGCCTTAGATAAGTCTGCTTCGGACGGTTTTTCTTTACTATACATTTTAATTAAGTCGTGGTATAATATTTCTGATCGTTTTCCTGCCGCGGGGGGAGAGAGAAAGCGCGCGGGATATATGATAGAATAACAGATTTGGAGGATACTCCGAATGAATAAAAAGACAGCCAGGTTCCTGATCGCCAGCATTGTGCTGGTGGCCGTGCTCTGTGTGTTTATCTTTGCCTATCAGACGGAATATATGAATAAAAAGAGCGCACAGACGATCAGCGAGATCGGCGAGATCTACATGTCTGGCTTAAGCGAGCGGGCTGCGGCTCATTTCCAGACGACCGTGGAACTGAGAATGTCCCAGGTGGCTGCGCTGGTGGATTCCGTTTCTCCCGACAGCAGCGCCAGTGACCGCTCGATCCGCGTATCCTTAAATTATCACGCCAGAGCCAGGGGATTCGATCATCTGGCTTTTTACGGAGCCGACGGAACCTTCGATATGCTTTACGGAGACCTGGTGGAGGTGTCGGGAAAGGACGGTTTCTTTAATTCCCTGACGAAGGGCGAAGAAAAGATGGCCGTGGGCTACGACAGTACCGGCGAGGAAGTGCTGATCATGGGAATCCCGGCAGCCTATACCATGGAGAATGGGGAGAAGAGCATTGCTCTGGTGGCGGCGCTGCCTGTTTCCTATATCAGCGAAACGCTGTCCTTAAATTCCGGCGATACCAAGATCTACTATTTCATCGTCCGCAGGGATGGAAGCTTCATTCTGCGGGATGTCGGTGTCGAGGATGAAACGTATTACGACCGGGTGCGGACCCGGTATGAGAGCATCGGCGGCAAGACGGCCGACGAGTATCTGACCCAGCTTAACGCGGCTATGGATGCACGGGAGAATTATACGACAGAATTCGTTATAAACGGCGAACGGCGTTTCCTGTACTGCAGTCCGCTGGCCTATTCCGAGTGGTACCTGATGCTGTTCATGCCTTACGGCGCGCTGGACGAGGCGGTGAACAGCCTGGGCAGTTTCTGGGGTCAGGTGGCCAGAACCGGCTGTGTGGTTCTGCTGGTCGCCATGCTTCTTTTGTTCTCCTGTTATTACTATATGATGCACAAGCAGATGAAGGAGAACGAGCGGGCCAGACAGGCCGCGGAGCAGGCGAATAAGGCCAAGAGCGAATTCCTTTCCAATATGAGCCATGATATCCGCACGCCGATGAACGGCATCGTGGGCATGACGGCGGTGGCCATGGCCAATCTGGATAATCCGCAGCAGGTTCAGAACTGTCTGACGAAGATCTCCCTCTCCAGTAAGCACCTGCTGGGGCTGATCAATGATATCCTGGATATGTCCAAGATCGAGAGCGGCAAGATGACGCTGGTAAGCGAGCCGGTGTCGCTGAAGGAAACGGTGGAGGGCATCACGAATATCGTCCAGCCGCAGGTGAATGTGAAGAAGCAGACCTTCGAGGTGACCGCCGACAACCTGTACGCGGGCCATGTGCTGAGCGACAGCGTGCGGCTGAACCAGGTTCTTTTGAATCTTCTGGGCAACGCGGTCAAATTCACGCCCGATGGCGGATCGATCCGGCTAAAACTGGCCGAAGAGGTTTCCCCGAAGGGAAATGAATACGTGCGCCTTCATATGTATGTGACGGACACCGGCATCGGTATGACGCCGGAGTTCCAGGCGAAAGTATTCGAGTCGTTCATGCGTGAGGACAACGCCCGCGTCCAGAAGACGGAAGGCGCCGGTCTGGGCATGGCGATTACCAAATACATCGTGGACACCATGGGCGGCACCATTGAGGTGGCCAGCGAGGTCGGGAAAGGAACGGAATTCCATGTAACGCTGGATCTTCAGAAAGTGGATGAACCGGAGATGGAGGTTCAGGAGGAGAGCGGGTCAGAGAACGACGGCGAACTGCTCGGAAAGAGGATCCTTCTGGCGGAGGATAACGACCTGAACTGGGAGATCGCCCAGGAGCTTCTGTCCGGTCTGGGTCTGGAACTGGAATGGGCTGAGAACGGCCAGATATGTCTTGATAAGTTCCAGGCGTCACCGGCGGGCTATTATGACGCGATCCTCATGGATATCCGTATGCCGAAGATGAACGGCTATGAGACGACTGTGGCGATCCGCGCGCTTGACAGGGCGGACGCGGCTGTGGTTCCGATCATCGCCATGAGCGCGGACGCTTTTGAGGAGGATATCCGCAGGTGTATGGAGAGCGGCATGAACGCCCATGTGGCGAAGCCCATCGATATGAAAGAGGTTACGAAAACGCTTCGCAAATTTATATAATACTGTCGGCGGGCTGTGTATAATATGGGGAATCGCGTGCCGGCGGTCTGCGTAAAGCAGGAGTGCACAATATGTAAATACCAGACATGAATATAAAGGTTACAAGGTTATATCGGTACGGCTGACAGATAATCATGAGGAGATGACGGATAATGAGGAGAAGAACAGCTTGGACGGCGGCGGTCTGTCTTCTGGCAGCGTGCGTGCTTGGCGCCTGTTCCGGCAGCGGGAATGGCGGCAGCCCGGCGCAGGAGAGCGTCGGCGGCGCGGCCGGGGAGGCGCAGATTTCGAACAGTCAGAACCAGGACAGCCAAGGAGCGGATGGTGGGGACGGCCGGGCGGATGCTTCCGGTGATGCAGATGGAAACGTCCCGGCGGAGAAAGTGGAACTGACGTTATGGACCTATCCTGTGGGCAACTGGGGCAGCCAGAGTTCCGTGTCCGGCCTGCTTTCCGGTTTTCACCGGGAATATCCCCAGTACCATGTAACGGTCAAATGTCTGGATTATACGACAGGCGACGCGGAGATCGAGGAGGCGATCGAGTCCGGACAGCTTCCGGATCTGGTGCTGGAGGGACCGGAACGCCTGGTAGCCAACTGGGGCAGCCGGGGCAAGATGGTCGATCTGTCGGATCTGTGGGAGTCGGAGCAGGCGGCGCGGATCTATCCGGAGGTGCGGGAAGCCTGCCATGGCGGCAGCGGGGAGTTTTATGAGTTTCCGGTCTGCATGACGACCCACTGTATGGCGATCAACCGTGAGATGTTTGAGGCGGCGGACGCTATGCAGTATATCGACGAGGAGACCCATACCTGGAGTACGGAGGATTTCGTGAAAGCGGTAGAGGCGCTCTATGCGGCCGGCCAGGAGCGGGTCGCCGTGGTCTACTGCGGCGGTCAGGGCGGAGACCAGGGAACCAGGGCGCTGGTGAACAATCTGTACAGCGGTACATTTACCAATGAAGAGCATACGGCCTATACGGTGAACAGCGAGGAGAACGCCAGGGCGCTGACCCTGCTTCAGGATCTGGACGGGATCGAGTTCGCGCCGGATCTGGTCGGCGGCGACGAGGTGAAGCTTTTCGGCAGCGGGGAGCTTGCCATGGCTTTCTGCTGGAACGTGTCCATGGAGATCCAGCAGATCATCAACAACCAGGATATGAGTTTCGACGCGTTCCCGATGGCGTTCCCGACCGACAGCGGGGATCCGCAGCTGCAGGGCGGTATCTGGGGATTCGGTATCTTTGATAACGGAGACGAAGCGCGTATCGAGGCGGCGAAGGAATTTATCCGCTATATGACGGAGGACGAGACCGAGTATAAGCGTGCGGTCCAGACCTCCACCTACTGGCCGGTACGCGATGTGGAGGGAATCTACGCCAATGACGAGCTGATGACCGAATACGGTATGTTTATGAAATACATGGGCAATTATTATCAGGTAACTCCCGGCTGGGCGGACGTGCGCACAGCCTGGTGGAATATGCTGCAGAAGGTAGGAGAAGGCACGGACGCTGCGGAAGCGCTTGACGAGTTCGATACAGCCGCGAAGAAGGCGGTCGCGGGCAGCGCCGGCTGACAGCTATACTTTCTGATGGCTTGAAAGTGTGCAGGAAGCTGCATTTGGTTATGTCATGAAAGCATAGGACAAGATGGTATAGAGTCTGGAACAAATGAAGCGGCATGCAGGGGGAATTTTGTCCGGATGTTATGCGAAAATGCTGACGCCGGCAGACATTGTATGAGAAGAAAAGGAGAGCGGATGTAAATGACGAAAGAGCAGACAGTGGAACAGTATCTGGAGGTGCTGTCATCGAAGCAGCCGGTACCCGGCGGCGGCGGCGCCTCGGCTCTCGCGGGTGCGCTGGGAAGCGCCCTGGGACTGATGGTAGGGAACCTGACCGTCGGCAAGAAGAAGTACGCCGAAGTGGAAGGGGAAGTAAAAGAGTATATGGAACAGCTTGAGCAGCTTAAGGCGGATTTCCTGCGGCTGGCGGACGAGGATGCGGTGGTATTCGCCCCGCTGGCGGCGGCTTACGGGCTTCCGACGGAGACGGAGGAGCAGAGAGCGTACAAGGACGCGGTGATGGAGGAGAACCTCCTGCGGGCCAGTCTCGTGCCCCTGTCCGTGATGGAAGCGACGCTTAAGACGATCGCGGTCCTGGAGGAGCTGGAGCAGAAAGGCAGCGTCATGGCGGTCAGCGACGTGGGCGTGGCGGTGCAGTGCGCGCGGACGGCCCTGGCCGGCGCGGTGATGAACGTCTACATCAATACCAAATCCATGAAGGACCGGGACAAGGCGGATGATTTCAATGAGGAAGCCTACCATATGCTGACGTCCGGCATGGCGCGGGCGGACGAGATCTACGAGAAGGTGCTTAAGCGGCTGCAGAATTAGGAACGCAGGAAAGTAAGAGGTGACCGTATGCAGATATTAAAAGGAGCGGACGTGTCCGCGAAGATCAAGTCACAGGTGCAGCAGGCGCTGTCAGGCTCCGGCCGGGAAGCGCAGCCTCCGAAGCTTGCCATCGTGCGTGTCGGCGAGAAGCCGGACGATCTGTCCTACGAGCGCGGTGCGATGAAGAAGATGGAGGCTTTCGGCCTGCGGGCGCAGTCCTATGCGTATCCGGCGGACATTTCCGACGACGATTTTAAGGCGGCCTTCCGGGCTGTCAACGAAGATCCGGATGTGGCGGGGATCCTGGTGCTCCTGCCGCTGCCGAAGCAGATCCGCCAGGCGGATATCGCGGCAATGATCGACCCGTGCAAGGATCTGGACGGCATTTCCCCGGTGAATATGGCGAAGGTTTTCGCCGGCGACGAGTCGGGCTTCGCTCCCTGTACGGCGGAAGCGGTGATCGAAGTGCTGAAGGCCAATGAGATTCCGATCGCCGGGAAGCGCGTGACCATTGTGGGCCGGAGCCTGGTGGTGGGAAAGCCCCTGGCCATGTTGATGCTTAAGGAGAACGCCACCGTCACCGTATGCCACACGAAGACCGCGGATCTCAGGGCAACCTGCAGTCAGGCGGAGATTCTGGTGGCCGCGGCCGGCCGGGCGCGGATGCTCGACGGCGGTTACGTGGGCGACGGCGCCATTGTCATCGACGTGGGCATTAACGCGGACGCCGACGGAAAGCTCTGCGGCGACGTGGATCTGGAGTCGGTGCAGGAGAAAGCCGCCATGGCCACCCCGGTGCCGGGCGGCGTCGGGACCGTGACTACGGCGGTGCTGGCGAAGCATCTGATGCGGGCGGCGGGGAGAGTGCCTATTGCAAAATCCGTTGAAGAATAATATGAGGTGCAAATATGCCCGATAAGAATTGGCAATTTGAACTTGAAGAATATATCAGACAGGGCGAACCTGAAAGAGCCGAAAAAAGTGGGGCATGGCAAACAGCTATCGGCTTGCAGGCGGTTGACGGACTGAAAACATCTGATTATTTGCTGGATACTGCAAAGGAACACATCGAGGGTAAAATAACCATCGATGAGGTTCAGAAGCGTATTTGCAGCTATTATGAGCAGAGAACCACACGCACCGAACTTGAGGACAGCACCAAAGAAGCCGATATTGTATCTGCAAGAATAACCAAGCTTTTGGGTGAAAAAGCGTTTCAGTTTTCTCCTGCCGAATGGATCACCATTCACCGCAGATTGTTTGAAGGCGTATTCGACCACGCCGGAAAAATCCGTCAGTATAACATTTCCAAAAAAGAATGGATACTGAACGGTGAATCGGTTATCTACGCTGATTTTAACAGCATAAAGGACATTTTGGATTATGATTTTGCCACCGAAAAACAGTTTTCTTATGAGGAACTGTCGGTTGAAGCGTCAGTGAAGCACCTTGCAAAATTTGCATCGGACATTTGGCAGATTCATCCCTTTGGCGAGGGTAACACAAGAGCCACCGCCGTGTTTATGATTAAGTATTTGAAAACCTTTGGGTTCCGTGTCAAAAACGATGCGTTCCGTGAAAATTCTTGGTATTTCCGTAATGCACTGGTTCGTGCAAACTATAACGATTTGCAAAAAGGTATTCATTCCACCACAAAGTTTTTGGAATTGTTTTTCTCAAACCTTCTGCTCGGTACAAATTACGAATTAAAGAATCGCTATATGCACATTGATTATGTGGATGAAACCGCTTTTCAAAGTGCCAAGAGCAAAACACCAAAGTGCCAAATTGGCACTTTGGATTGTACTTTAGAAGAAATTGCGGTGTTAGATTTAATAAAAAAGAACCCGTCTGTTAAGCAAACTGAACTTGCAGAACAAACAGGAAAGTCAGTCAGAAGCATAAAGCGTATTATAGATTCTCTGAAAGAGAAACAATACATCCGCAGAGTAGACGGAAAACGCTACGGCAAATGGGAAATTTTGGTTTAGCATATAAGAATTGAGGACTGATTATGAATTTTCATTGTTGTATTGTGTCAAACAGTCAGAGGCTGCTGCAAACACCGGTTAAAATGTAATCCGGCGTTGCAGCAGCCTCTTTGTAATATAGCTTATCTTTCTTGTCTTATTATTCCGTCGCCATCTTCTTAACTGTCGCCAAAGCCTTCGCCACCGGCGGAAGCGAGATCACGATCACGGTGATGATGCCCTCGGCCAAAATGTAGGAGTAGTTGTAAATGATCGGGTACAGGGCGGAAAGGGACTGCGGGAAATTCTCCGGCATGTAGTCCATCCAGTACAGGTAGCCGCCCAGGGTGTGGAACGCGCCGCGGACCAGGATGCCCAGGATGTAGCCTTTCACCAGGCCGTTCTTGGACTTCATGAACGCGCCGGCCAGGCCGAGGCCTGCGAAGGCCAGGACGTAGTCGCAGCAGACCTGGAACAGGGACAGCACGTACGGTTCCTGAAGGAACTGAAGGATTCCGTAGGCAAGGCCTGTCATGATGCCGGTTCCGATGCCGTACCAGTAGCCGATCAGGCAAATGAAGAGCATCGAGAACAGCGTCACCGATCCGCCGTAGGGCAGGGAGAAGACCTTGATGAAGGATGTGACGAAGGACAGCGCCATGGCGGCCGCACAGAAGGCAAGCTGCTTCGCACTCATCTTCTTCTCAGGAGCGGATTTCTCGTGAAGAAATCCTGCGGCGATGACGAGGATCACCGCGCAGATGCCGCACAGGGCGTAGCCGAGGGTCGTAAGACCGCCGTCGGGTGTAACAATAGACATAAAAATACCTCCTTTGCATGCACAGGAGGGGATTGCGGATTCTACGTTGATGGCAGGTGCAGGACCCGCCATGCAGAGGAAAGTATGTTCTGCTTCCTTCCGCCGGCATTATCCGGTTCAAGTAATGAGGGTCCGGCTCGCGCCGCTCTCAGCCTTGTTGGCTCCCCTAGCATGTCTGTTATGTTTGATTTGAAACGCGGCGGTGGGCCGCATTTCCGTTACGAAAGGAAGTATAGCGCGTGAGGCCGGAAATGTCAAGCGCGGATTTCACGGATATGAAGAAACTGATAAGAAGAAACCGTTCAGCCGGCAAAATAGAGTCCATGGGAAAAAGAATACATATGATTATTATTTTAGGGCAATCTATTCTGTAAGAAAACAGGCACACAGGAGGAGATTGCATATGTGGGGAATTCTGATCGCGCTTCTTTCGGGGGCGCTGATGAGTATACAGGGAGTTTTCAATACGCAGGTGACGGAGCAGACCGGTATCTGGGTTTCAGCGGGCTGGGTGCAGCTGACGGCGTTTCTGACCTGTATTGTCTTGTGGATGTTTACGGGACGGCAGCAGGTGAGCGGCCTTATGCAGGTACAGCCCTGGTATATGCTGACCGGCGGCGTCATCGGCGCGTTTATCACTTACACGGTGATCAAAAGCGTCGGAAGTCTGGGACCGGCGCGGTCGGCGCTTCTGATCGTGGTGGCGCAGATCATTGTTGCCTATCTGATCGAGGTGTTTGGCCTGTTCGGTATGGAGAAGGCCGGTTTTGAGTGGAAGAGGGTTCTTGGAGCGTTGGTGGCTATAGCAGGGATTGCGATTTTTCAGTACTGACTGCGGTTGTTATTCAGGCGATTGTCTTCGAAAGGGGCAGTGCGTATGTGATATGTATTCTGAGCGGTAATTAAGACATTTTTAAGAGAAATTCTGCTTGTATTTACCGGATGATTTAGGTAGAATAGTATTGCAGACGGAAGATGGTGCTCCTTTTGGAAAGTAAGGAGGAGTACCATGAAGAAAGGTTCAGCAAAATGGGCCGTGACTGTCATATGCGTGTTGGCTGCAGGCGTATGTTACAGCTGCGGCGGTGTGTCCGGAAGCGGAGCCGCATCCGGGGTTCAGACATTGATGCTTGCGGAGGAGACCGCGGCCGAAGCGCCGGAAGGCGAGAGCGCGGAACCGGAGGGGGATCCGGCAGGGCAGGCGGCAGAGACGTCCCCGTCCGCGACGGTCTGCTATGTACATGTCTGTGGGGAAGTCATGCGCCCCGGCGTCTATGAACTGGAGGCCGGAAGCAGGATCTATGAGGCGGTGGAGCTGGCTGGGGGATTTACTCAGGAGGCCGCCGCGTCTTATCTGAATCTGGCGCAGGAGATTGCCGACGGGATGAAGATCGAAGTGCCTTCCAAGGCGGATCTGGAGAAGCTGCCGGAGACGCCGGCCGGCACGGCGGGGGCTGTACCGGACGACGGCAAAGTGAACATCAATACCGCGGATAAGGCGTCGCTGATGACGCTGAAAGGGATCGGAGAGGCTAAGGCGGAGGATATTATTTCCTATCGCGATTCCAACGGCCCTTTCGGATCCATTGAGGATATCATGAAGGTGCCCGGCATTAAGAATGCCGCGTTTGAGAAGATCAAGGATGATATAACCGTATAAAATAGAGAGGTGAAAGATGGCGAAGGTTCTGGTTGTAGACGATGAGAAACTGATCGTGAAAGGGATCCGCTTCAGCCTGGAGCAGGACGGCATGGAAGTGGACTGTGCATATGACGGCGAGGAAGCGGTGAATATGGCCAGGGAGAAGGAGTACGATGTGATCCTTCTGGACGTGATGCTTCCGAAGGCGGACGGCTATGAGGTGTGCCAGGCGATCCGGGAGTTTTCCGAGACTCCGATCATTATGCTGACCGCCAAGGGCGGCGATATGGATAAGATCCTGGGGCTGGAGTACGGCGCGGACGACTATGTGACGAAGCCGTTCAACATTCTGGAGGTCAAGGCCCGTATCAAGGCGATCCTCCGGCGCAGCGCCAGGAGTACCCGTCAGGCGAAGGAGCCGGAGCGCCGTGTGGTGACGGCCGGGACGCTGACCCTGGACCGGGACAGCCGCCGTGTGTTCGTGGGGGAGAAGGAGATCAATCTGACGGCCAAGGAGTTCGATCTTCTGGAGCTTCTGGCCTGCAATCCGAACAAAGTCTACAGCCGGGAATCGCTTCTTGGTTATGTCTGGGGCAATAAAGCCCTGGATTCGGGGGATGTGCGTACCGTGGACGTCCATGTGCGCCGCTTGCGTGAGAAGATCGAGCCCAGCCCCAGCGCGCCGCAGTTTGTACATACGAAATGGGGCGTGGGATATTATTTCCGGGCGCAGGGCTAGGCCGGAAACGGAAGACGAGGAGAGACGTTGAAGATCACAGTCATAGCCGTCGGAAAGATCAAGGAGAAGTATCTGGAGGACGCCATCGGGGAATATTCGAAACGGCTGAACCGTTACTGCAGGCTGGAGATCATCCAGGTGGCGGACGAGAAGACGCCGGAGGAAGCAAGCCCCGCGCAGATGCGCCAGATCAAGGCCAGGGAAGGAGAACGGATCCTGGCCCATGTGAAGGCGGGAGCCTATGTGGTGGCGCTGGCGATCAAGGGGCAGATGGTAAGTTCCGAGGAGCTGGCGGCGCGGATCGGGAAGCTGGGAGTGGACGGACGCAGTCAGATCGTATTTATCATCGGCGGTTCCCTGGGACTGGCGGACGAGGTGCTTGCGCGGGCGGACTGGCTTCTCAGCTTTTCGCCAATGACGTTTCCGCATCAGCTGATGCGGGTGATCCTTCTGGAACAGATTTATCGGAGTTATCAGATCCTGGCGGGGACGCCGTATCATAAATAGCAGATGCGGCGTTCGGAACAGGAGAATGAGGTGGCGGGAATATGGCAGCAGGATACCGGATCGGGATCATATCGGACACGCACGGGCTTCTTCGCCCGGAGGTGGCGGAGACGCTGAAAGGCTGCGATGCGATCCTTCACGGCGGCGATATCGACCGGCAGGAGATCCTGGATCAGTTGGGGCAGATCGCCCCGGTTTACGCGGTGCGCGGGAATAACGACGGGGAATGGGCGGAGCAGATTCCGGAGACGCTGACGGTCAGGCTCGGAAGCCTGACGTTTTTCATGATCCATAACCGGAAAATGATCGCGCAGGACGTGAGCGGAGCGGACGTGGTGGTCTACGGCCATTCCCACCGGTATGAGGAGGAATATGCGGACGGACAGCTGTGGCTGAATCCCGGAAGCTGCGGCCCGAGAAGATTTATCCAGCCGGTCACCATGGCAGTGCTGGAGATCGGAGAGGATGGAAGCTGTCAGACAGAGCGGGTGGATCTGGCCCGTAAGGGCGGAATAGCAGCTCGCCGCGTAACAGCGCGCAGAAGCGCGGCCTCAGCTGGAGGTATCTGGACGGGGGTCAGCGGCGGCACGTCGGTTCGGCAGGATTCTGAGATCCCCGGTAGTGCCGGCGACAGTCCGTCCGGCGCCGGACCGGAAGAGGACGGGATGAAGATCCCTGCGAATGTCCAGGAATTGATCCCTTTGGTCATAAAAGAAATGAACCGCGGCCGTCCGATCGCGGAGATCGCCAGACGGACCGGCGTAAGCTATGAACTGGCGGAACAGATCTGCCGCATCTATGTGACGCATCCTGGCGTGGATCTGGAAGGAATTCTGCGGCGGCTGGGGCTCTGATGAATAAGGAGGTATGTTACATGAGCGCGAAAGTCTATTTTTCAAGAACGATCACCCCGGAGAAGGTGCTGGAGATGTACCGGCTTCTCGGCAAAGAACTTCCGGGTAAAGTGGCCATCAAGGTGCATTCCGGAGAAAAGGGCAATCAGAATTTCCTGCGGCCTGATTTCTGGAAGCCGGTGGTGGAAGCTGTGGGAGGGACGATCGTAGAGTGCAACACGGCTTACGAGGGTTCCCGCGATACCACGAAGCGTCATCTGAAGACGCTTAAGGAGCACGGATGGAACGACTATTTCGACGTGGATCTGATGGATGCGGAAGGACCCGATATGGTGCTGGATATCCCGAACGGCAGGCGGATTCAGAAAAACTATGTAGGAAAAGATCTGGCAAAATACGATTCCATGCTGGTGCTGTCCCATTTTAAGGGGCATCCTATGGGCGGCTTCGGCGGGGCGTTAAAGCAGCTGTCCATCGGCGTGGCTTCTTCCTACGGCAAGGCGTGGATCCACGGCGCCGGGGATCCGGATCAGATCTGGACCGCCGACCACGATTCCTTCCTGGAGTCCATGGCGGACGCCGCGTCCAGTGTGGTGAAATATTTCGGCGATCATATGGCTTATGTGAATGTGATGAAGAATCTGTCCGTGGACTGCGACTGCTGCGACGTGGCCGAAGATCCGTGCATGAAGGATATCGGTATTCTGGTAAGCCTTGATCCGGTGGCCATCGACCAGGCCTGCCTGGATCTGGTCTACGCGGCGAAAGACGATCCGGGCCAGGGCCATCTTCTGGAGCGCATCGAGAGCCGTCACGGCGTCCATACGATCGAGGCCGCTGCGGCGCTGGGGATCGGCAGCAGGGAGTATGAGCTGGCAGAAGTAGAATAAGATGGTTTTTCTGCGAATCTAATGAAACGACAGCCCTGCCGGATCCGTTCGGCAGGGCTGAATTAGCATAAGACAGAGGAGAATACGAATGTACAGGATCCTGATCGTGGAGGACGACCGGGGCATCGCCGAGGCGATCGCCAGGCAGGCGGCCCGGTGGGGGCTTGAGGCGAGATGCGCCGGGGATTTCGCGGAGGTAATGGCGGAATTCGCGGAGTATGATCCGCAGCTGGTGCTTCTGGATATCGCCCTGCCGTTTTACAACGGTTATTACTGGTGTGAGAAGATCCGCGCCGTCTCGAAGGTGCCGATCATTTTCATTTCGTCGGCGTCGGACAATATGAATATCGTTATGGCTATGAACATGGGCGGCGACGATTTTATCGCCAAACCCTTCGATCAGGCGGTGCTGATGGCGAAGATCCAGGCGCTGCTGCGCCGGACCTATGATTTCGGCGGCAGCGCGCCGATCCTGGAGCATCGGGGAGCGGTGCTGAATACCGGGGACCAGACGCTGTATTATCAGGATCAGAAGGTGGAACTCTCGAAGAATGAATACCGGATCCTGCTGTCTCTGATGGAATCCAAAGGAAAGGTGGTCAGCCGGGAGAAGCTGATGGAGCGTCTCTGGCAGACTGACAGCTATGTGGACGAGAACACGCTGACCGTCAATGTGAACCGGCTCCGGAAGAAACTGGACGCGGCGGGGCTTGCGGATTTCATCGGGACCAAATTCGGCGTGGGGTATATAGTGGGATAGAACTATTGGCAGAAACGAAAGAATGAAGAGGCATACGATGGACGACAGGTGTCAGTCAGAGAGTTCGCGGGATCGCGACGATCACAATCATAATATTTCGGGAAGCGGGGTGTCAGCAGACGGAACGCCGCCGCCCCGGCGTCGGATCGCGCAGTCCGTCAGATTCTATCTGCGGTATCTGCGGTATCACTGGCGCGGTATGATTCTCTATGCGATTTTCTGCGTGATCTTCGCGGTTGTGTTCGCGCTGTATCATCTGCCGCTGGGTGCGGTTCTCTATCCGGCGCTGCTCTGCGGGGCGCTGGGGTTTGCGGCGTTCTGGTATGACAGCCGCCGTATCTGGCACAGGCACCTGCAGTTTGAGCGGCTGCAGGCATCGCTGGAAACCATTACGGAGGCGGTTCGGGCACAGGAGGCGTCCGGCTGGCGTTCGGACTGGCGGACCGACGGCGCTCCGGGGCCGTTTCCTGCCGCGGATAACCAGGCGGAAGCCGATTATCAGGAGCTTCTCCGGCTGCTGGCCGGAGAACTGGAACGGCAGACAGCGCTTCTGAACCGGCGCTATGACGATATGACCGACTATTATACGGTCTGGGCCCATCAGATCAAGACGCCGATCGCGTCGATCCGCCTGAATATGCAGAATGAGGACAGCGATTTCGCCCGTCTGGTCGGCGAAGATCTGCAGCGAATCGAGCAGTATGTGGAGATGGTCATGGCCTTCCTGCGCCTGGATTCCGATTCCACGGACTATGTATTCCGGCCCTGCGATCTGGATGAGATCATCCGTCAGGCGGTCCGGAAATTCGCCCCTCAGTTCATACGCCGTAACCTGCGGCTTACCTATACGCCCGCGGAGATTACGGTCGTCACCGATGAGAAATGGCTCTGCTTCGTCGTGGAGCAGATCCTGTCCAATTCCCTGAAATATACGCGAACCGGCGGGATCGAGATCTTTCTTGAGGCTCCGAAGACCCTCTGCATCCGCGACAGCGGAATCGGGATCGCCCCGGAAGATCTGCCTCGGATATTTGAAAAAGGTTATACAGGTTATAACGGCCGCGCCGACAAGAAGGCCAGCGGTCTCGGCCTTTATCTCTGCCGCCGGAGCTGCGAGAATCTGGGTCATTCCATTTCCGCGCAGTCGGAGCCCGGGAAAGGGACCGCGATCTTTATCGATCTGTCGCAGAAGAATGTCCGGCCGGAGTGAATGATTTTATTTCTTACAATATTGTAAGTCTATCCGGTCAAACTGTAAGCCGGTTCTATGGAGATCCATTTTCAGAAATCCTATAATGTGTATCGTACAGTCCGGCCGCGCGTCTGCCGCCGCCTCCGGGCCGCACGGGCTGCAATTTCCCCTTTTCCGTACCGGTCTGTGTGTCCGGAGAAACGGACCAGCCGGAAGATACGCCTGCCGGGCTGTACGAAAGTTCGGGCAGCGTGTCCGGCCAGTATAGCACGCGGACGGACGACACCCGGACTGTCAAAATTCACATGACAGGAGGAATCATTTTCAATGACGATCTTACAGGTAACGAATCTGAAGAAAATCTATACGCCCCGCTTCGGCGGCTCCAAGGTGGAAGCCCTGAAAAACGTCAGCTTCTCCGTGGAGCAGGGGGAATACGTGGCCGTCATGGGCGAGTCCGGTTCCGGCAAGACGACGCTGCTTAACATTCTGGCGGCCCTGGTCCGGCCCACCGCCGGCATGGTGGTTCTGGACGGCCAGGATCTGGCGAAGCTTAAGGAGTCCCAGGTAGCGACCTTCCGCCGGGACAATCTGGGATTCGTCTTCCAGGAATTCAACCTTCTGGATACCTTTTCCATCGAGGACAATATCTACCTTCCGCTGGTGCTCGCCGGAAAGTCCCATGAGGAGATGGAAGCCCGCTTAAAGCCCATCGCCGCCCAGCTCGGCATCGACGGGCTTCTGAAGAAATACCCTTACGAGGTGTCCGGCGGCCAGAAGCAGCGGGCCGCCGTCGCCAGGGCGCTGATTCCCGGGCCGAAGCTGATCCTGGCCGACGAGCCGACCGGGGCCCTGGACTCCCGTTCCACCGACGAGCTTCTGGCTCTGTTCGGACAGATCAACGCATCCGGCCAGACCATCGTCATGGTCACCCATTCGGTCAAGGCCGCCAGTCACGCGGGAAGGGTGCTGTTCATCAAGGACGGCGAGGTATTCCACCAGATCTACCGGGGCAGCGCCACCGAAAGCCAGATGTACGAGAAAATCTCCGATACGCTGATCATGCTGCAGACGGGCGGTGATCGCCGATGAAGCTTCATTTGTACCGAAGGCTGGCCGCCGAGGGCATCCGCAAGAACCGCAGACTCTATGCGCCCTACATGATGGCCGGCAGCGTCATGGTGATGATCCACTATCTGCTGCATTTTCTGGAGAGTTCGCCCATTATCGCTGAAGTGCGGGGCGGGGATTTCGCGCAGCTGTTCATGGGGCTTGGCGGCATCGTGATCCGCTTCTTTGCGCTGTTGTTCCTTTTCTACACAAATTCCTTCCTGATCCGTCAGCGGAGCCGGGAGTTCGGCCTTTACAATGTGCTCGGCATGGATAAGAGGAACCTGACCCGCATCATGATCTGGGAAAGCGTGTTTTCCACAGCCATTTCCATAGGAAGCGGGCTGCTTTTGGGCGTCCTTTTTTCGAAGCTGGCGGAGCTGGGATTCTTCTATATTCTGGAACTGGACGCCGGCTACGCGATGACCGTAAGCGTCCGGTCCCTGGCGCTGACCCTGCGCTTTTTCCTGGAGATCTATCTGTTTCTGCTGATCTGCACCATATGGCGGGTCTGGCGGCTGGATCCTCTGGAACTTCTGCAGAGCACGCAGGTCGGGGAGAAGCCGCCGAAGGCGCAGCGCCTGACGGCATTGTTCGGCCTTCTGCTTCTGGGAGGCGCTTACTATCTGGCGGTCACGATCAAGGAACCGCTGCAGGCGATCCTGGTCTTTGTGGCGGCGGTGCTGATGGTGATCGCGGCAACCTATATCCTGTTTGTCGCCGGTTCGGTTACATTCTGCAGGCTGCTGCAGAAGAACAAGCGGTACTATTATAAGCCGAACCATTTCGTATCGGTGTCGTCCATGGTCTACCGGATGAAGCGAAACGGGGCCGGGCTGGCTTCCATCTGCATCTTAAGCACCATGATCCTGGTCATGCTGTCCTGTACGGTGGCGCTCTATGTGGGGGATGAGACGTCAGTACAGGAGCGGTTTCCGCGGCATATCAACATGGATGTGGAGCTGAACGGAAGCGAGGGGTTTAGGCGGGAGTTTACGGACCAGCTGGAGGACGCGATGACGGTGAATGCGGGGGCAGCTGCTTTAGCAGGAGCGGAGGATGAAACTGTAGCGGAGACGGGCGCCGGTGCGAAAGCATCCGTCGCAGGGCCGTCCGGGACTGCTCAGAAAGGATCCGGGACCGCGGCTCCGGCTCGTCAGAACATCCGGACCTACCGCAAGGTGGAAATGTATGGTCTTCCTCTGGACGGCGGATATTCGATCGATATGGACCGCTGGGTCATGGGCACCGCGGATCCGACGGGGCGGGTGATCCAGTTCTTCTCACTGGAAGATTTCAACGAGCTGATGGGAACGGACGCGGACCTGGCGGCCGACGAGTGCCTGATCTACTGTTATGGAGAGAAATACGGCCGGGATACATTTTCGATCGCAGAGGGCGGAAGCTGGCGCGTGAAAGCGCAGCTGGATGATTTCTTTGAGAGCGGGTTTCGTTCCGAACTCAGCGCCATGTCTCTGATAGACGTGGTAGTAAAGGATCTGGACGCCGCTGCCGGCGCTTTCTGCGACCGGCCGGGCCGAAATGGTCATCCATGGGCGTATCCGGAGTGGATCTGTGAATACGACATCGACGGCGGAGACGACGAGGAGACCGCCAGGGCCGAGGCGGCGCGGGCCGGGGATACGATCGAGCAGATCCGTCTGGCGTCCGGCGCGAAGATCCGGGGCGCCGATATCAATCTGCGCGTCGTGGAGCGGCGATACAGCCTGATGATGGACGGCGGTCTGCTGTTTCTTGGAATGCTTCTAAGTATTGTGTTCGTCATCGCGTCGGTGCTGATCATTTACTATAAGCAGATATCTGAAGGTTACGAGGATCAGGCACGTTTCGGCATCATGCAGAGCGTAGGCATGACGAAGCGGGAAATCCGGAGAAGCATCAACTCCCAGATCCTGACGGTGTTCTTTTTGCCGCTTCTTTTTGCCGGGATCCATCTCATCTTCGCGTTCCCATTGCTTTGGCAGCTTCTGCGTCTGTTCGGAAGCGTGGATCTGCCGCTCTTCGTGCGGATGGCCCAGCTGTGTTTCCTGGTGTACGGCGTGTGCTATGCGGCGGTGTATAAGCTGACGGCGGGGGCGTATTACGGGATCGTCAGCGGAGCGGGCGAATAGCGCCGGAATACGGCGGGCGAAGTTACTGTTCAGAGGTTAGCCTGAGTTAAAAACAGCGGCGGATGCGGCGGTGCCGATATTTGATAAGAGACGCTTGTAATTTCTTCCTTCTGTCGGTATAATAGACAGTGAAAATATGCGTAAGCCGCCCGGCGGGGCGGCGGTATACAATATGACAGGAGGTAGGGATATGGCAATTCTGGTAACGGGCGGCGCCGGTTATATCGGCAGTCATACCTGCATAGAACTTCTGAACGCGGGGTATGAGGTGGTTGTTTTAGATAATCTGTGCAATTCCTGCAGAGAGTCGCTGAATCGGGTAGAGGAGATCACGGGGAAGAAGGTTATTTTCTATGAGGCGGATCTGCTGGATCAGGCGGCGGTGAAGAATGTATTTGACAATGAGCGGATCGAGGCGGTGATCCATTTCGCAGGATTAAAGGCGGTGGGCGAGTCCGTGTTCAAGCCGCTCGAGTATTATCATAACAATATCACCGGCACGCTGATCCTGTGCGACGAGATGCGTAAGCACGGCGTGAAGAGCATCGTATTCAGTTCGTCGGCTACAGTTTACGGGGATCCGGCCTTCGTGCCGATCACCGAGGAATGCCCGAAGGGCGCGATCACGAATCCCTACGGCCGCACGAAGGGGATGCTGGAGCAGATCCTGACGGACCTGCATACGGCGGATCCGGAGTGGAAGGTGATGCTTCTGCGGTATTTCAATCCCATCGGCGCCCATGAATCCGGGCGGATCGGCGAGAATCCGCGGGGGATCCCGAATAACCTGCTTCCGTACATCACCCAGGTGGCGGTGGGCAAGCTGGTGTGTCTGGGCGTGTTCGGCAATGATTACGATACGCCGGACGGCACCTGCATCCGCGATTACATCCATGTGGTGGATCTGGCGGACGGCCATGTGAAAGCCCTGCAGAAGATGGATAAAGAGGGCGGAGGCGTCTGGATTTATAACCTCGGAACCGGAACAGGTTACAGTGTACTGGATGTGATCAATGCCTTCGAGGAGGCCAACGACCTGAAGATCAATTATGTATTCAAGGCCAGAAGGCCCGGCGATGTGCCGGCCTGCTACGCGGATCCGTCGAAAGCGCAGAAGGAGCTGGGATGGACCGCCCGCCGCGGCATCAAGGAGATGTGCCGCGACGCCTGGAACTGGCAAAAGAACAACCC
Organism: uncultured Lachnospiraceae bacterium; assembly: GCA_947626395.1. Taxonomy (GTDB): domain Bacteria; phylum Bacillota; class Clostridia; order Lachnospirales; family Lachnospiraceae; genus UBA3402. Next base: position 64,910 of record CANQRU010000001.1, read on the forward strand.
GGATGGGTACATTGAATAAGCAGTGCAAAACAGAACAAATGTTCGAAAAACCGCTTGCATTTTCCAGGCCTCTATGGTAAACTATGAACAGAACATACGTTTGCCATGGAGGCTGTTTTTATGCTCATACAACAGAATATGGATCTGAAGGAGAAGCTCGCGATCCTGGCGGACGCCGCCAAGTACGACGTGGCCTGTACTTCCAGCGGCGTGGAGCGAAAGGGACGGCCCGGGCAGCTTGGCAGCGCGGTCTACGCCGGACTGTGCCACAGCTTTGCGGCGGACGGCCGGTGCATTTCCCTGCTGAAGATCCTGTATACGAACCAATGCGTCTACGACTGCAGGTACTGTATCAACCGCCGCTCCAACGACGTGCCGCGGGCGGCGTTCACGCCGGATGAGGTATGCCGGCTGACGATGGAATTCTACCGGCGCAATTATATCGAGGGGCTGTTCTTAAGCTCGGGCGTGCTTAAGAGCCCGGATTATACGATGGATTTGCTGTATCAGACGCTCTGGAAGCTGCGGTATGAGTGCGGGTTTAACGGATATATCCATGTCAAAGCGATTCCCGGCGCCGATCCGGTACTGATCGAGCGGGTAGGGCTTCTGGCCGACAGGATGAGCGTGAATCTGGAGCTTCCCACGGCGGAAGGACTTAAGAAGCTGGCTCCTTCCAAGGACCGGAGCCGGATCCTGCTGCCCATGCGCCAGATCCAGAGAGGGATCGCGGCCCAGAGGCAGGGGATCGTACCGTATCATCGGGAAGAGCGGAATGTGCCTTACCGGTGGGGGCGGCAGTTTGTGCCTGCGGGGCAGAGTACGCAGATGATCGTGGGGGCGACGCCGGAGAATGATTATCAGATGATCTCGGCGGCGGAGGCGCTCTATAAGAATTACGACCTGAAGCGGGTGTTCTATTCGGCTTTCGTGCGGGTCAATGACGACAGCCTGCTCCCGGCTCTGCCGGGCGGGCCGCCGCTTCTTCGGGAGCACAGGCTTTATCAGGCGGACTGGCTGCTGCGGTTTTACGGATTTACGTCCGGGGAGCTTCTTTCGGAATCCCAGCCGAATTTTAACGTGTTTCTGGATCCCAAGTGCGACTGGGCCCTGCGGCATCTGGAGCTTTTCCCGGTAGAGGTAATGACTGCGGATTATTATACGCTTCTGCGGGTGCCGGGGATCGGCGTCCGGTCGGCGAAGCGGATCACGGCGGCAAGGCGGAGCGGGAGACTGGATTTTACGGACCTGAAGAAGATGGGCGTGGTGCTGAAGCGGGCGTTTTATTTCCTGACGTGCGGGGGGAAGATGATGTATCCGGTGCGGCTGGACCGGGATCACATCACGGCCCAGCTTCTGGGAGAGGAGAAGCGGCGTGCCTGGGATATCGGACAGAAGGATTCTTACCGGCAGATGTCCATGTTTGACGATGGATTTCTGAACCCGGCGCCGACGGCGGAGGACTTAAGCGCCGCGGTGCTGGGACAGATGTGACAGATGAGACGGGCGGCAGGAAATGATGCGGGCGATCGGGAGGAGGCGGAACGCTGTGACGATATTTACCTGTGCGGATACATTTGAAGGTATTCTGTGCGGCGTCTACGATGCCTGGATGAGCAGGCTGGGACATGAGAACGTATGCCTGGAACTGGCCGATACGGGGAATCTGCGTCTTTTTGCCGAGTACCGGCAGGTGGAAGAAGATCCGAAGAAGGCTGCGAAAGTGATCGGGGCGATCCGGAAGAAGGCGGGGCAGGAGGTCTATGAGCGCGTGTACCGGGCGTCTCTGAGCTGTGAGGAACAGAAGGCGGACCGGATCTACCGGTTTCTGGTCTATGCTCTGCATATCGGGCCGGAGATCGTGAATATGCTTCAGATTCCTGCGGTCTATGAACTGTTCCGGATGAACCGTTTCGTGGCGAATGAGGCGCTTCATATGATCGAGTTTATACGTTTTTCCAGGACGGACGGAGGGATCCTCTTCGGCGCGGTGGAACCGCGCAATGATGTGGTCGCGCTGATGGCGCCGCATTTCGCCGACAGGATGAACGCGGAGAACTGGATCATTTACGACGAGAGACGGCGCAGGGCGGTGATCCATCAGGCGATGGGGGAATGGATCGAGGCGGACCTGCCGGACGACAGCTTTCGGCAGAGGCTTATGGATTCCAGCGACCAGGAGGAGTTCGAGAATCTGTGGAAAACTTATCACAAGCATATCGCGATCAGGGAGAGAACGAATCCCCGGTGTCAGATGAGCCATCTTCCCCTGCGGTTCCGTCCGCATATGACGGAGTTTCAGGATCGCCGTGCGTAGCGGAGGCGGGACGCGGCGCTGATCCTGTCATATGAGTATCCGTACGGGAGGCGGAACTGAAATTACCTCTAAATCATCTTGCCCGAGTTGTGCCGATGTGATATACTGATACCAGTTATCCGCGCGTCTTTGGCAGAATGACGCAGACGCGGGAAAGGGAGAGAATCACAGGTATGGCAGATAAACGCAAACAAAAGATACTGATCGCCGACGATTCGGAGATGAACCGTTCGATCCTGGCGGATATGCTGGGGGACGACTATGAGATCATTGAGGCGGAGAACGGCAGGGAAGCGGTTGCGATCCTTCAGAAGCAGGCGGCACAGATCGATCTGGTCCTTCTGGATATCGTGATGCCGGAGATGGACGGCTTCGGCGTTCTGAAGATGATGAATGATTTACGGTGGATCGAGAGTACTCCGGTTATCATGATTTCCGCGGAGAGCGCCCCGGCCAGGGTGCAGCAGGCGTACGAACTGGGAATCACGGATTTTATCAGCCGGCCTTTTGACGCGGTCGTCGTTCATCACCGCGTTGTGAATACGTTGCTTCTGTACACGAAGCAGAAGAGGCTGATGGGTATGGTGACGGATCAGGTGAAGGAGAAGGAGAAGCAGAGCGCCCTGATGATCGACATCCTGAGCCATATCGTGGAGTTCCGCAACGGAGAGAGCGGCCAGCATGTGCTGCATATCCGTACCCTGACGGAACTGTTGCTTAATCATATCAACCAGATGACGGACAAATACAATTTCAGCAAGTCGGATATCGCGCTGATCAGCACGGCCGCGGCGATCCACGATGTGGGCAAGATCTCCATACCCGGAGAGATCCTGAATAAGCCGGGCAGGCTGACGGATGAGGAATTCGCGATCATGAAGACGCATTCCCAGGTGGGCGCGTCCATGCTGGAGGCGCTGCCGGTTCATCAGAACGAGCCGCTGGTGCGCCGGGCCTATGAGATCTGCCGGTGGCATCACGAGAGATACGACGGCCGCGGATATCCGGACGGCCTGAAGGGAGACGAGATCCCGATCGCCGCTCAGGTGGTGGCGCTGGCGGATGTCTATGACGCCCTCACCAGCGAACGTGTGTATAAGAAGGCGTTTTCTCATGAGAAAGCGGTGCAGATGATCTTAAACGGCGAGTGCGGCCAGTTTAATCCGCTTCTGATGGACTGCCTGAGGGAGCTGGGAGACAATATCCAGACGGCTATGGCGAATAATGAGATCCGTGACTGGGATGATCCCAGCCTGCTCCGCAACCTGACAGAAGAACTGATGCAGCAGGTGGATATGTCGGCGTCTGACCGGACGCTGCAGCTTCTGGAGCATGAGCGCATGAAGTACCAGTTCTTTGCGGATATGTCCCAGGAAGTACAGTTTGAATATACGGTATCCCCGCCTTCCGTGACGATTTCGGAGTGGGGAGCGAGGCACCTGGGACTGGAGGAGATCATCCGGGATCCCCGCCATAATGAGAAGGTCCTTGCGACCATGGGAGAGGAGAGCATGCAGAAGCTGGCGGGTCTTCTGGGCCGCAGTACGCCGGAGAAGCCAATCGTGGATTTTGACTGCGTGATCCGGATCGGTGGAGTCGAGCGGTGGATGAAGATCATTGCCCGTGCCACCTGGTCCAAGGATGAACCGCCGGTCTATACAGGGGCTATCGGCAAGGCCACCGATATCCATGAGACCCGGCTGAAGATGGCCGCGCTGGAGGAGATGGCGGCCCATGACACGATGACCGGTCTTTATAACCACAAGTTCGCGAAGATCCGGATCCAGGACATGATGGCGAGAAAGCCGGAGAGCAATTTCGCCCTGGGAATCTTCGATGTGGATCATTTCAAGCAGGCCAACGACACCTATGGGCATATGTTCGGCGATCAGGTGCTGATCCATATGGCCAAGACATTGAAGCGCAATATGCGTGAAGGAACCGTGTCAGCCCGCGTCGGCGGCGACGAGTTCCTGCTGTTCTTCGAGTATCGGGAGCATGTGGATCTGGCTATTAACCGTATCTTTAACTCCCTGATCGGCAACTATGAGTCCTTCCCGATATCTGTCAGCATGGGAGTGGCGAAGACGCAGATGCTGGGAACAGATTACGATACGCTGTTCCATGCGGCGGATCAGGCGCTGTACGCGGCCAAGAGAGGCGGCCGCGGCCAGTTCCGCTTCTATGACGGGGACAGCACCGATACTCTGTCCCTGATCTCGCCGATCGACGGAGATACCGGGAAGGCGGACAGATAACTTTCTGATGAATAATCTGAGTGAGAGGAGATAGAAGATCATGACATTACAGGAATGCTATGCTGCGCTGGAGGGAGATTACGAGGGCGTGATGGGGCGTCTTCGCACCGAGAGACTTGTTCAGAAGTTTGTACTGAAGTTTCTTGACGACGGAAGCTATGATCTGCTGACCCGTTCCATGGAGTCCGGAGATTATGACGAGGCGTTCCGGGCGGCCCACACGATCAAGGGCGTGGGACAGAATCTGAGCTTTAACAAGCTCTATGAGTCCAGCCATCTGCTGACGGAAGCGCTCCGCAGCAAAGACATTGAGGCGGCGGCCCCGCTGTATGAGCAGGTGAAGGCGGACTATGCCCAGACTGTGGACGCGATCCGCGCTTATCAGGCGTCGCTGTAAGACGTTGACCGGAGGTCGGAACAGATGAATCGAGACCAGATGACTATTCAGAATCTGTACGATACGACGAAGACCATGGCGGGGCCGTATCTTGAGAAGTATGTCCATCCGTGGGAGGTACTGCCGCATATCGGCGAGATCGTGCTCGCTATCGGCGCCGGACTTTCTGAGGAGGAGTACGACCATCCTCAGGAGAACGTCTGGATCCATAAGACGGTCCGGGTCGCCGCGACCGCCACGATTAACGGACCGGCCATATTCGGCGCCGGAACGGAGATCCGGCCGGGGGCGTTTGTCCGGGGCAATGTGCTGGTGGGCGAGAACGCCGTGGTCGGCAATTCGACAGAACTTAAGAACGTGATCCTTTTTGACAACGTTCAGGTGCCGCATTATAACTATGTGGGCGATTCCATTCTGGGCTATAAGTCCCATATGGGCGCCGCATCCCTGACCTCGAATGTGAAGTCGGATAAGAAGCTGGTGAAGGTTCACGCATCCGACGGCGATATCGAGACCGGGCTTAAGAAGTTCGGCGCGATGATCGGCGACTATGTGGAAGTGGGCTGCGGTTCCGTGTTGAATCCGGGTACGGTGATCGGCCGCCATTCCAACATTTACCCGCTCTCCAGCGTGCGGGGCGGCGTGGACGCGAATTCCATTTATAAGAGAGACGGCGTGATCGTAGAGAAGGACGACAGGATGTAATACGAGCAGAGCGTCACTGGCGCCCTGCTCGCATGGAAATGAAAATCGCGGCCTCCAAATCAATGGAGAACCGCGATGCCCCTGCCAAGGAGTGCCGGCTGCGGGACTTGAACCCGCACGTAGTTGCCTACAACAGATTTTGAGTCTGCCTCGTCTGCCATTCCGACAAGCCGGCTCTGTGAGATATGCCGCGAACTGCCGCGGCCAGTTTATACATCCCAAAGCGAATTCAGTTTATCACATCTTGCATGCTTTGGCAAGTAGTTTTCGTGCAGGAATGATTGAAATTCACCGTACGATCTGGTAGAATGAGAACGAATATAACCATACACCCGCAAAGGAGGACCTCTATGGAAAATGTAATCATTCTTGACCACCCGCTGATCCAGCACAAGATCTCCATGCTTCGCGACAAGAACACCGGAACGAATGAGTTCCGCTCCCTGACCGAGGAGATCGCCATGCTGATGGGCTATGAAGCCCTGCGCGATCTTCCCGTGGAGGATGTGGAAGTGGAAACTCCGATTGAGAAATGCATGACACCCATGCTGGCCGGTAAGAAGCTGGCAGTCGTCCCGATCCTGCGGGCCGGCCTTGGCATGGTAAGCGGCATCCTTTCCCTGGTGCCCTCCGCCAAAGTAGGCCATATCGGCCTCTACCGCGACGAAGTGACCCATGAACCTCACGAGTATTTCTGCAAGCTGCCCAGTCCCATCGAGCTGCGCACCATCGTCGTTACCGACCCGATGCTGGCTACCGGCGGTTCCGCCGTGGCGGCCGTGGATTTCATCAAGCAGCACGGCGGAAGGAACATTAAGTTCATGTGCATCATCGCTGCGCCGGACGGACTGAAACGGCTCCACGCCGCCCATCCGGATATTCAGATCTATGTAGGTCATCTGGACCGCTGTCTGAACGATGCCGCGTATATCTGTCCAGGTCTGGGCGATGCGGGCGACAGGATCTTCGGTACGAAATGACCCATTGAGCATAATACAGGCAGGGCGTCACTGGCGTTCTGTCTGCATGGAAATACAAGCAGGGCGTCACCAGCGCCCTTCCTGCATGGAAATGGATGGCTGTCCTGTGCGACGTTTCTTCCGCACAGGGCAGTTTTTGTATGCTGTGGACATACATTTCGCAAAAGTCAGATTCATTTCCTAAACGTCAGTCTCAGGCTATCGAGAAAGTCCGAAAAAAGTAATATAATGAATAAAATAGCAGTCTGGCTGTGAATGACGCTGCCAGCTTCATCAAACGGAGGGAAAGCATATGCCACAGGAACAGAACAAAAAGCCGGGATTTATGTCTGATGAAGATTTCCAGATCCTGGAGAGTCTCGGAGAGGCTGGCAGATTCTCTTACAACGCGCACAGGATAACCGGTACGGAACTGAACCGGGACCATCGGTACGGAGGAGTGGAAATGCTGGCCTGGGCCCAGGTACTGGCCGCAAATCCGCAGGTACATTACGCGGATCTGATGGATCTGAGTTCTGCGGACGTACCGGAGAGCGGAGTTTCCCAGGATAATCCGCAGGAGGCGCCGAACGCCCCCGGGGCGGAGGCTTCCGATACTTCCGAAATGCAGCAGAGGGCGGTTCTCGCGGAACAGCTGCGCGGCGCGTTCCATTCGGTAGTGGAAGCTCTGCGGGAGTACTGCGAACCGGAAGCCAGGACGGAGCACATGGCGGAGGTGCTCCATAACCTCATAAGCTGTGTGGGCAGGATGGATCTGAAAGAAGAGTTACTGTATGCGGCCGGCTCTGAGAGGAATCCGGCGCAGGAGAATGCGGAGCGCGTCCCGGCCGGAGACGCGGAGCGGATCCTGCTGGCGCCTTCCAGCCATGACCGGATCAACGAGGTTTTAGCGAGCTTAAGCTATTTCGGCGGGATCAAGGCCTATCAGATGAGTCAGAATTTTAAGCCGGCACGGGGCGGGTTCCAGACTTTCCGGAACGGAAGCGTACCGGAGGCGTATCAGAATCCGCAGTCTGCATATCCGGAAGGGACGAATCCGGAGGAGTACAGCGCCCATGCCGAACTGTACCGTTCTCTGGCGGCCATATCCAGCGGCCGGGAGATCGACGATTTCCGCAGGGCCATGCAGAATATGCGGGCCCTGGACGTGCGGAACCAGGCGGACAGCGCGCTCAGGGATCAGGAGGCAGGCACGAAGGAACTAAGTGATATCGAAAGGTATCAGCTGATCGCCAGGGAATATCTGCAGGCTTATACGATGCGCCAGATCGCGCAGGGCGGAGCGGCTGCGGACCTGCCGTTTGCCGACGCGGGGAATAACGTGTGGACGACGCAGCTCAATTCCATCATGATGCTGATGGCTGAGAATCTGAAGAAGCAGGAGAACCGGCTGGCTATGCGTCCGGAGGACAGCGCCGTGCCGCCGGAAGAGGTGGGAAGCTATCTGTTCGCGTCCCCGGAAAGGAACCGCGAGCCGCTTACGCCGCGGCAGCTGGCGGCGCGCGCCGCGGCAGGGATTGACGATACCGTCCTGCGCGAGTGTTTCCAGGCGGCGGCTGCCCGGTCGCTCAATGACGATGTGCTGAAAGGCGCTATGAATCAGGCAATCTGGGACGACGTGGAGATGCGGGAGGACCGGCGGCCGTATCTGGGAACGGAGGACGTCGGCGATCCCATCGAGCCGGAGAACAGCGTGAGCAATATCCAGTTTATGATGCTGCAGGATATGTCCTTTGAAGAGATGCTTCAGCAAACGTCTCCGGCGGAACGGAAAGCGGCCGGGGACTCCTTCCGGGCCCTGGTGGATGATTTTGCCAGCGCACGGGTTGTCCGGGAAGGAGAAGAACGCTCCGTTACCGGAGAGCTTTACGGAAATGTATACCGGACGGCGGCGGAGCGGATCCGGGCGTACCGGCTTCCGGCAGGTGACGCGCGCGACGCCCTCTACAGTTACGCCCACGCGGAGAAGATGTACGCCTTAAGCGCTTCGCTGCGCGATATAGAGGCGGCCCTGGACGGAAAGAACCAGGTGGGCGCCCTTCCCGGTTTCCTGGAAGGGTTCGGGGCAAATGAGAAGGATTTCAGCATGGACAGTTTCCGGGCGGGCTTAAGCGTGATGCGGCAGTTCGCGGCGGCTTCGGCGCAGGCGGTCGATCCGAAACTCATGCCGGAGTACCGCAATATTTCCGGCGATGAACTCCTGGTCCGTCAGGCGGCCGGCAAGCTTTTTGTGGAAACTTACGGGAACCTCTTTGCGGGCAGGAATGCCGGAGAGATCATGACCGGGATCGGCAGCCGGGAGGTGGCTGATCTGGAGCGGTTCATGGACACTGCCGCCGGTATGATCCGCAGTACGCTCGCGGATGGAAACGAGGCGGGGAAACAGAATCTGCAGAACTATCTGAACGGAGACGGCCCAAGTCCTGTGCAGAGCGCGGCCGTGGAGAGGGAACTGGGGTATCTGACATTATTCACGGAAGGCCTGGCGCGAACCGTGACGCAGCGCAGGGAGGGCGAAGTTCAGACGACGGTCGACCGGACTGCTGTGGAGAGAGGACTGGAGGGAACTACCGGCTGGGAGCGCACGGAAAGGGACAGAAGGATCTACGGGGACGACGCTTCCCTGCAGAGTCTGAAAATCGCCGCGCCGCCTCAGATGGACGCGTCTCTGGAAGAACTGGCGTCCACGGTTCCCTGGGAGAGGCAGCTCTATGCGCTTCACCGGCTGGGAAACAGCGCGGCGAAGCCGGAACTGATCGAGGCGGGCTCCGACACATTTGACCGCATGTTCGCGCGGTTTACCGGAGCGGATCCCGCGCTGGGAAGCGGAAACTTTGCCAACGCCAATCCGGTCTATGAAAAGCTGAAGATCAAGTCCCCCCTGGAACTGTTCTTTGTGGACGGGAAACCGATCCAGGAATATGTCGGGAACAAATATCCGGATCTGAAGGGCCAGGATTTGGACAGAGCCCTGAAAGCAGAGATCGTGGCTGCGGCCGTCAGCGGCAGACACCATGTGGAAATGGTCAGGGTGCAGATGGGAGAGGACGGTGGTCTGCAGATCGGCGTCAGCGAGGTGAATCTGGATCTGAGTATCCTGGACAGGCAGGCCGGTTTCTTCCGGGGCAAGCCTTCGGCTATGGCCCAGAAGCTTCGCGCCGGAGACACGGAGCAGATCAAAGCGCAGCGCCAGGGAGTCATCCGCAGCCGGTTCGGCGATAAAGTGGCTTCCATGCTGGCGCAGCAGCTGGTCAGGGATGAGTTAAAGACGTACGTTGAGCGGGAAGACGCGGCCTTTGGAGAGAATCTGGACGATTACACCTCCAATACGTATCCGACCAGAGAGGATATCTACCGTGCCACGGAGAAAGCCCGGATCGGCGCTGCCAACCGGAAGGTCAGCGTCACGAGCGATATTAAACTATTCATGCTGTCCGAGGGTCTGAACCCGGATACGTTCATAGGCATGCCCGCGCAGGAGAAGCGGGAAGCGGGGGAGAGGTACGCCCGTTTTATGGAAGCCAACGCGTTGGGGAATGATTTGTCTTTGGAGGAAAGAAACGTAAGGCTCCGTAACCTTGGAAATATGTTCACCAGGGCTACGCTGCAGATGAAGCAATACGAGTTCCCCGTGATAAATGGAGCAGACGAGGCTGCGCTTCGGGAAAATTACGGAAAGCTGGCGGCGTTTTCCAACTGGGGCATCGACCTTTCTCAGAATCAGGAGCATCTGCGTAAGGAACCGGCTTTTATGGCGGCATTTCTGGAAGCGGGCATGCCCGAGAATCCCATGGAGCGGGAGAAGGGCCTGCAGGCCGGTACTGTTTACGCCAGAGCCGTTCAGACCTATGTAAGCGGCCAGGTCAAGGATCCGGCAGATATGAGTCTCTCGGAACGTGCGTCGGCGGTGGGCCAGAAGCTCTTTCTGGAGACTTACGGAAGCATGTTCAGCGGGCGTACGATAGAGGAAGTGGAGCAGATGATGGATCAGAAGGATCTCATCGTTCTCCAGCAGTTCCAGAATTTTGTGACGCAGAAACTGTTTGACGCCTCGATCCAGCATCCGGAAGAGACCCGCAGAGTTTGTACCGCCTATCTGAGGGGCGAAGGTCCCTGTCCGATGGACGGAAAAGAGACTGAGAAAGACTTCCGCAATACGTATGGATTTGCCCAGGGCAGGGAGCCTCTCCTGTGCGAAAAGGCGAAGAATCCGAGGCGGGTGAGAAGCAGTTTTATGCAGGAGCTGCAGGCTGAGGAGGCCCAGGCGGGCAGGGAGAGAACCAACGGTGTCCATCCGGAGGCCAGGAGAGAGGCTGTCGATCAGAGGAGCGGCGCCCAGAAGAAGGTGGGGCCGGCTCTGTGAAATCCAAAGCTGTATCTGTGCAGCCGCCACCTTATTTTGGCGGACGATTAAGGTTGGTGTAGGCGGAAAGCCTGCGCAGCAGCCGGCCGTGTTTGGATGAATTGATATATTGGAAGTATAGTGACTGCCGCAGGCGGATTGAGGTCTGCTGCAGTGACGGATTTGAGCCTGAGTTCGCGCTGAGCGTCGAACTTGGGCTCATGTTTTCATGCGAACAGAACGCCGGTGACGTTCTGCCTGTATTGGGTTCTGTCCTATCTGCAGAACTTGGTATCGCGGTAGGTTCGGCGTTAATTGTTGAGTTCGGTTCTTTCCCGGTTTCCGTATTGCTCTTTGTGTCTGCTTTTGCGTTTCCGCCGCCGTAGCGGAAACGGTAATAGGCGAGGCAGAGCCGCGTCATGTCTGCCGCGTCGGCCGGATCTTTCAGAAGCGGCACGTAGTCAAGGAGCGGGCGGTTGCTGCCGGTATCCGGACAGAGACGCCGGATCAGCCACAGTACGTCTGCAAGTTCCATACCCAGCCTGCCTGCTTCATTCATTCGGCGGTACCGGTAGCGCCGGAAGAGAGGCTGGATGATCAGCAGAAGCAGCAGATAAACAGCCGGTATACCAATCCCGAAGAAAAGCCATGCAGTCAGATGGCTCGGTTTTTCCTCGGATTCAGATGGCTCGGCTATCGCAGGCGGAGGGGTGGAATCGGAACCGTTGGACGGAGACGCGGCGCCGATGAAGCGGTCCGCGTCGCTGTCTGTGGCGGCATCGATTTCCGGCAGTTCTTCCGCGACCAGCAGGTTCCAGCTGTATTCGTCCGCCGTTGCAACGGCGGCGGTCGGTTCAAATCGTACCCATCCGAAGCCGTCCAAATAAGCCTCGGGCCAGGTGTGGGCATACCGTCCGGGAATGTCGTAGCCATTTTCGGAAGGGACTCCGTAATCATAGCGGTAGCCTTCCACCAGCCGGGCGGGGATGCCGATACTTCGCAGCATCATGACCATGGCCGAAGCGTAGTGGATACAGTAGCCCGCCTGTTTCTCGAAGAGAAAGGCGTCGATGAAATTGACGTAGTCCCGGTAGTCGACATCCTTTGTATAAGGGTACTGACGGAGATAGCGTTCGATGGCTTTGCATTTGTCATAGGCGTTTGCGCAGTCCTGCGTGATCTGCTCTGCAAGCTGTGCGACCCGCTCCGGCGTATCGCCCGTATCGAGCCAGGCGGTCAGATCCGGCTGGAAAATGGCCGCGGCCCGCGCTTCGTAGTCGTTCTTGGAAATGAGAGAAGACAGCGCGATGCCGAAGAGGCGGTAGGAGACCTCTTCCAGATGCTCATAGGCGGGGATGGGGGCGCTGCCGCCTGCGTCCTCAGCCCGCAGAATTTCCACCAGATAGGGATTGGCATAGTCCAGATCCATAAATGTAAGATGATATCTGAGACCGCGCCCCTGGCTCCGCTGAAAAGCGAAACTTCCGTCATTGCCGGTCATGTTCTTGAGCGCGGAGTCGTCGATGCGGAGAAGCGCGCCGGGGCGGATCACGTCCGAGGTGCGCAGATACTGGTATGTGATCATTGTCGATTCCGTTTCGGCGAAACATGCGGCCTTCTCCGGAGTGATCTGGTGCCGGTCGAGCGCGGCAAGAAAGGTCAGGTACCAGCTGACGAAAGGATTGCCGTCCGCAGGGTTTTCGATCCAGCGGCCGCCGTCGTAACCGGCGTATTCTTCGCCGGAGAGATACAGTACATGGCGCGTGCTTTGGTCGGATACGGACAGTTCGACGCGGTTATCGTCGGAAAACCGTCCGCCGAACAGGTTCGAATCGCCGTAGCCGGCATTCCAGCGGTCGGAAATACTGCCGGAAGAAAAGCGGTATTCCATTTCCACGATCACATTCTGGGCCAGATCGGATAGGCGGTTCCCGATGCGGATGACGAAGCTCCAGTCGAAGGGGGCGTCGCCCGCCGGCAGCAGCAGGACGGCGGCTTCCAGAAGAATGAGAAATGGGATCAGCCGGAGACCGTGGTCATGACGAGGGCGGACAGGCGTACCGGCCAGCTCGGTCAGAATGCACAGGAGGCATGCCCCGGCCAGATAGCCGGAGATCTCCGTTCCGGTCAGATGACATGCGGCCAGACCGAGGATCATCCCCGCGACGGCCGCCTGCCGCGGCCGGTCGTGACTCTGGAGCCAGAGGCAGAGAGCATAGAGAAGGCAGCCTGCCGCGATCTCCGCGCTGATCTGCCAGCTGTGGAAATAGAGAACGGCCAGCAGGAGAACGCCCGGTATCAGGATCAGGGATAGTCTGGGCTGACCCGCGCAGACAGAGATGGTGTGGAGGATGCCGCACAGAAGGCAGAAGAGCAGGCAGACCTGCGGGTTCCACTGGGGCAGCAGCGCCGCGGCAAGTCCGATGACTGCAAATGCCATACAAAACGACGCGATGAACGTCAGAATGGCGGTTATGAAATTGTCGCGGGTTTCAGTTCCTGCGCGTTTCATGATTCTCCCTTATTGAGTACTGTCGCTGGTGTTATTCTGCAATTTCTGTCGGTCGGCAGCTATATTTCACATATGCCATACAGTCAATGGATTTTCGTCCATATATTTTTCGTTTAGTATAAGAATGGTTCCGTCTTCGCCGGCTCCATGGGCGGACAGCCACGTTTTCCAGTCCGGCGCGGTGCTGCCGGAACCGTCGGGGCCGGAAAATCCGTCGGAACCGGAGAAAACGGCTGATTTGGAGAAACCGTCGGAGCCGGAGAGAAGATCCGGGATCTGTTCATAGAATTTCCGGAAGCTTTCGTAGGAATCGACGGCCATCTCCCGCATCTCTCCCTGCGGGTACCAGAAGACCACGGACTGGTTCTGCCTGCAGAAATAGTCGGCGATGGAAACGGTCAGTTCCAGAAACTGGTCACGGCGGCGGATGTGGGACAGCGCATCGGAACCGGCGCTTGACGCGGAGACGTCAGAGCCGGATCCCTGATCCATGGTTTCCGGCAGCAGCAGAACACGGATCTGCTCCATCTGCCGCGGCTCCGGACGTCGGACGAGAAGCGTCCCCGCACGGGCGGAATTCTTCCAGTGGATATGGCGCAGGCTGTCGCCTTTCTGGTATTCGCGGAGGTCGGATCCGAGCGTGGATTCCGGGGAAACACTGTGGATCTCCATGGCGCTTCGGATCTGTTCCATATCGAGAAGCGCGTCGGCCCGGTCGGTGATCTGGGGCCGAACCACCGCCCGCCAGGGCATGGGGATCCGTCCAGTGTAGGAAAACAGGCCGAAACAGTCCCGGATCACGAACTGTTTTGCGCCGGCCAGGTAAGCGCCTGCGAAGAGGCAGACCATTTCCGGGGCAAATTCCAGGCGTGCGCCGGGATTCAGGGACCAGACCCGGCTGTCGTCGAAGTTTATGAAAGAGCAGAGGTCTTTCTCCATGATGAGCCGGAGACTTACGATGGGCAGCGGCCCCGTATTTTCCAGTACGATGGGAAATGAAAATCCTTCGCTCCGCGTGACCAGGTGTGCGGAAGAGCCCTGGTAAAAGCGCAGGGCCTTGCAGACGTAGAATAAGTAGGCGGCGGAGCCGGCTGGGATCAGCAGGAGCGTGTAAAAGGTAAGATAGGGAAGCAGACCGCCCTGAAAACTGACCCAGACCAGGGACAGTATAAGCAATATTAGATACAGAAGCATGTGGTGTCTCCTTTCCCGTTTCAGCGGTAAGGCGCGAGGAACGCAGGAAAACTGTGGAACCGCGAAGGCACCTCGGGAGTGCGGCCATCAGGAAAGCCCCGGCACTTTCACCGCGGCAATGGCGCGGTCAGTCACCTGTGCGCCGGTGACTCTTGCCATGCGCGCTTCGGCGGTCAGCACGAGACGGTGGGGCAGAACGACCTTCGCCATCGCGATGACGTCCTCCGGGATCACGAAATCGCGCCCCTGCAGATACGCGCGTGCCTGGGCGGCCCGGATCAGCACCAGCACGGCTCTGGGACTCGCTCCATAGCGGGTCTCCGCCTGAACGCGGGTCTGGCGGATCAGCTCCGCAATGTAGCGGCGCAGTTCGTCGTGAACAGCCACCCGGCAGACGCCGGCTTTCATTTCCAGAATCTCCGCCGCGGTAAGAACGGGAGAGAGCGGTTCGGACAGGGAACCGTCCAGAAAGCGTCCGGTCATCTCCAGGGTATCCTGTTCGGACGGATAGCCTACGGACAGCTTCATCATGAAACGGTCCAGCTGGGCCTCCGGCAGCGGATAGGTTCCGACGGCGTCCATCGGATTCTCCGTAGCGATGACCATAAACGGTTCCTCAAGCGGAATCGTCGTGCCGTCGATGGTCACGGAGTGCTCTTCCATGGCCTCCAGAAGGCTGGCCTGGGTCTTGGGAGAGGTGCGGTTGATCTCGTCGGCCAGGACGATCTGATGAACGACGGCTCCGGGCATCAGTTCGAAGGTTCCCGTGTTCGGATGGTATAGATTCATTCCGGTCACGTCCGACGGCAGTGTATCCGGCGTGAACTGGATCCGGGCGAAGCTGAGATCCAGAGAATCGGCCAGGGCTTTGGCAAGCGTGGTCTTGCCCACGCCCGGGACATCTTCCAGAAGAACGTGGCCGCCGGCCAGCAGGGCGGTGATCAGATGATCGATGACATCGTCCTTGCCGATGATATGGCGGCGGATATTCATTTGCAGTTCCTGCAGCTTCGGATGGCTCATGCCGGTACCTCCCGTGTGGATTTCTGAATCTATTTTACTACAGAAATACCGGAAATGGAATAGAGGAAAAGCAAATGGAACATCCGAAAGGGGCCGGTGCCATTTTCCGTTGAAAAATAGCTGTTTCTGGTGTATGATAGATAAAAGACGAGAGATGATTTTATAACAGCAGTAAAGCAAAACCGTGCGGAAAGGAGTGGGCCTGATGACGTGCAGGGAGGCGGAGTCCCTTGTTATTCCGTTCATTCATTATGAACTGGACGATGAAACGGCGGAAGAGTTTCTGGAGCATATCGACGGCTGCGCCGACTGCCGGGAGGAGCTGGAGATCTATTATACGGTGGAAGAAGGCATCCGGCAGCTGGACGACGAGATCGGCACCAGCAATATCAAAGGCGAGATGGAAGCGGATCTGAGGGAGAGCCGGCAGCGGCTGTACAGCATCCGTATTTTCAATGGGATCCGGTACGCGGCGGATACGCTGGCGGTGCTTGGGGTGGCGGCCATGCTGATCCTGCAGCTGCGGCTGTGGTGGCAGGGCGGGATATTCTGAGAAGGGCGGCTGTCAACGGCTGAAAGCGCGGCCGGCGCAGAGCAGACCGGCAGGAAAGAAGAGCCGGCACGAAGGCGGAGCAGTGCCGGTCGGAGAAAAAAGAAGGAGATATAAATATGGCGGGAAAACTGGTACTGATCGACGGACACAGCCTACTGTTCCGGGCATTTTACGGAATTCCGACACTGACTAATTCTGAGGGACTTCACACCAACGCGGTGTACGGGTTCCTCAATATTATGTTTAAGATCTTAGAAGAGGAGAGGGCGGATCACCTGGCGGTGGCATTCGACCTGGCGGAACCGACGTTCAGGCATAAGATGTTTACCGCCTACAAGGGAACCCGCAGCGCGGCGCCGGAGGAGTTCCACGAGCAGGTGCCCCTGATGAAGGAGATCCTTCACGCAATGGGCATTCCGGTGATGACGCTTGCCGGTTACGAGGCAGACGACATTCTGGGAACGCTGGCGAAGAAGAACGCGGCGGCCGGCGTGGAGGTGTCTATCGTATCCGGCGACCGGGATCTGCTACAGCTGGCGGACGAGCATATCAAGATCCGGATTCCCCGGACGAGCCGCGGCGGCACGGAGATCCACGACTATTACCCGGCGGACGTGAAGGAGAAATATCTGGTGTCGCCCACGGAATTCATCGATGTGAAGGCGCTGATGGGGGATCAGTCGGACAATATCCCCGGCGTTCCGTCCATCGGGGAGAAGACGGCCACGGCGATCATTGCCCAGTACGGAAGTATTGAAAATGCGTTCGCCCATGTGGATGAGATCAAGCCGCCGAGGGCGCAGAAGGCGCTTCGGGAGAATTACGATCAGGCGGTGCTCAGCAAGGAGCTGGCGACGATCTGCACCGACTGTCCGATCGCGTATTCCTATGAGGATATGGAGATCGGCGATCTGTATACGCAGGAAGCGTACCAGTATATGAAACGCCTGGAATTCAAGTCGATCCTGGCCCGGTTCGACGCTGCCAAAATGCAGACGCCGGGGGCGAAGGCGGAGGAGAAATTCGCGGCGGTGCGGGATTTCGCGGAGGCGGAGAAGGTGCTGGCGAGGGCGGAAGCTGCGTGCGGGAAGAGTATGGCGGCAAGCGGAAGGGCGGATGTGCCGGATGCAGAGGATGCGGATACGGCAGGTGGCGCAGACCGCCCTCGTCTGGGCATCCAGCTCCTGATCGATGGCGACCAGGTGACCGGTCTGGCACTCTGCTTCGGCGAGGAAGATAGTTATGTGATCGTGGCGGAAGGCTTTCTGACCGGCGAATATCTGGCAGGTAAGGCGGCAGAATTAATTCTGAATTCGGAGTGCGCGGCGACTATCGATCTGAAGAGTCAGCTTCCGTATCTGACGGGCATCGATTACGACAGCCCGGCCATGGATGCCGGCGTCGCCGGATACCTTCTGAATCCGCTTAAGGACACTTATGAATATGACGATCTTGCCAGGGACTATCTCGGCATGACCGTGCCGTCCAGGGCAGATCTGCTGGGAAAACAGTCTGTGGCTGCGGCGCTGGCGGAAGCTTTGGATGCCGCGTCCTGCGGCAAAGCCGAGACCTGCGCCTGCTACATGGCCTACATCGCCTGGAAATCCGCGCCGGTACTCCGTCAGAAGCTGGAAGAAACCGGCATGTGGAACTTATTTACAGACATTGAGATGCCTCTGATCTACAGCCTCCATCATATGGAGCAGGCCGGCGTGCGGGTGGAGAAGGAAGCCCTTAAAAAATACGGCGACGACCTGAAGGTGCAGATCGACAAGCTGGAGAATGAAATCTACGACAAGGCCGGCGAGCGCTTCAACATCAATTCGCCGAAGCAGCTGGGCGAGATCTTATTTGAGAAAATGAAACTGCCCCACGGCAAGAAGACGAAGACCGGCTATTCCACGGCAGCGGATGTGCTGGAGAAGCTGGCGGAGGACTATCCGGTGGTGCAGATGATCCTGGATTACCGGCAGCTGACCAAGTTGAATTCCACTTACGCGGAAGGCTTGGCGGCATTTATCCGGGAGGACGGGCGCATACACGGCAAATTCAACCAGACGATCACGGCCACCGGGCGCATCAGCAGCACGGAACCGAACCTGCAGAACATCCCGGTGCGGATGGAACTGGGGAGGCAGATCCGCAAGGTATTTGTGCCGGAGGACGGCTGTGTGTTCGTGGACGCGGACTATTCCCAGATCGAACTGCGTATCCTGGCCCATATGTCGGGGGATGAGAGGCTGATCGCCGCCTACGGCGAGGCCCAGGATATCCACGCGATCACCGCGTCTCAGGTGTTCCATGTTCCTCTTGACGAGGTGACGCCGCTTCAGCGCCGCAACGCCAAGGCGGTGAATTTCGGGATCGTCTACGGGATCAGCGCCTTCGGCTTAAGCGAAGGCTTAAGTATCAGCCAGAAGGAAGCGAAGGTCTATATCGAAAACTATTTCGAGACCTATCCGGGCGTAAAGGCATTTCTGGATAAGCAGGTGGCCGACGGAAAGGAGCACGGCTATGTGACGACGCTCTACGGCCGGCGGCGTCCGATCCCGGAGCTGAAGGACGCCAATTTCATGCGGCGGCAGTTCGGCGAGCGTGTGGCTATGAATTCGCCGATCCAGGGCACAGCGGCGGACGTGATGAAGATCGCGATGATCGCGGTGGATAAGGAACTGCGGGCCCGCGGCATGAAGTCCCGGATCGTGCTGCAGGTCCACGACGAACTGTTAGTGGAGGCGGCCAGGGATGAGGCCGATGCAGTAACGGAGATCCTGGAGACGAAGATGAAGGGCGCGGCGCAGCTCAGAGTCTCGCTGGAGGTGGAAGCCCACGCGGGAGAGACTTGGTTCGACGCGAAGTGACCGTATATTAATTATGAGAGAAAATGTGGAGAAGAAATTGCAGGGGAGGGAGAGATCAATGAACCTGAAAACGCAGTTGGAATCCGTCATGCGGCAGTCTGTGGAGAACTGCGAGGCCGCCGGCGTGAATCTTCTGGTAGAGAAGGACGGCGAAGAGATCTGTTACTGTGAGGCCGGGATGGCCGATGTGGAAAGGCAGAGGCCCATGCGCCGGAACACGATCCTGCGGCTCTATTCTCAGACGAAACCCATCACGGCGGCTGCGGTAATGATCCTGATGGAGAGAGGGATCATTGATCTCTGCCAGCCGGTATCTGATTTCCTGCCGGCGTACGGGCAGCTGAAGGTGTGGGAGAACGGAAGCCTGCGGCCGGCGCAGACGCCGCTGCGTATATTCGATCTTCTGAAAATGACTTCGGGCCTGCTGTATCCGGATATGCAGACAGATGCCGGGCGGCATTCGATGGCGGTCTTTCTGGAAATGGACCGGCGGCTCTTCACGGACCGTGCGATGACCACGCGGGAGGTGGCGGACGCGCTGGCCGGTTGCGGGCTGGCCTTTGATCCGGGCAGTTCCTGGCAGTACGGCACCTCGGCGGATGTCCTGGGAGCGGTAGTGGAGGCGGCTTCCGGCATGTCCTTTGCCGCATTTCTTAAGAAGGAGCTGTTCGAACCGCTCGGAATGACGGACACGGCGTTCTGGGTGCCTGCCGATAAGCAGGACAGGCTGGCGTCGGTCTACGAGACGGTGACGGGGGCGGACGGATCGCACAGTCTGCGGCTTTATACGGGGAATCATCTGGCGATCCGGAACGATATGAAGGAGGAACCGGCGTTCGCGTCGGGCGGCGCGGGGCTGGCTTCCACGCTGGACGATTATATGAAATTCGCGCGGATGCTGATGAACGGAGGCGCGGTGCGCGGCGCGGGAAGCGCTGGGGCGGCGCCAGGTGGGAAGGTTCCGGGGAGGCTGCAGCAGGACAGCGCGGCTTCTATACGGCAGGACAGCGCGGCGCCGGATGGTCCGGCAGCTGCAGGCGCCAGGATCCTTCGCCCCGCGACGGTTCGCTACATGACCACCGGCCAGCTGACGGACATCCAGCAGCAGGGCTTCGACCGCTGGCAGAATCTGGAAGGCTTCAGCTATGGCAGTCTGATGCGCGTCTGTAAGAATCCGTCGAAGGCAGCGTATCCGGCCGGGCAGGGCGAGTACGGCTGGGACGGCTGGCTGGGCGCATATTTCGCCAATTTCCCGGAGGAGAGGCTGACGATCCTGATGGGAATGCAGAAGCGGGACGCGGGGACATTTACATTGACAAGGAAACTGCGGAATATCATTCTGACGTCGCTGTCGTGACGGTGTCATGTTCAGTGAAGAAGGAAGGATGATCGCAGGTTTGGCGGCGGCCGGCGGTCGAGTATGGAAGCTGCAGACTGCAAACGGAATTCAGACCGTATGCCTGCAGGCTGCATTGTGAACGGAGAGGCGATTAAGTCAAAATAATGTGAAACGTGCGGAAGTATTTTCTTGGGCGGAGAGACTCTGCCGTATAGAAGCAGGAGAAGGAAACGATGAATCAGAATTATAAACTGCTCATTTCCTATGACGGGACCCGGTATCACGGCTGGGAGGCCAAGCCGGATGCGGAGATGACGGTTGAAGGGAAAATGGAGACCGTGCTTGAGCGGATGGCCGGCCATCCGGTGAAGCTGACCGGCGCGGGGCGGACGGACGCCGGCGTCCACGCCAGAGGCATGGCGGCGAATATGTTTCTGGACGTGGAGATGAGCGAGGAGGAGATCCGCGGCTATCTGAACCGGTATCTGCCGGAGGACATCAGTGTGCTGGAAGTGAAGAAGGCCTCGGAGCGCTTCCACGCCCGCTATAACGCCGCCGGGAAGACTTATCGTTACACCTGTTACTGCGGCCCGGTGAAACCGGTATTTGACCGCAAATATGTGTGTGTGCTGGAGCAGGAGCCGGATATGGAGAAGATGAAGAGGGCGGCGGCTTATCTGACGGGGGAGCATGATTTCGCCAGCTTCTGCGGGAATCCGAAGATGAAGAAATCTACCGTGCGCACCGTTACGTCCATCGAGATTGCGCGGAACGGGCCGTATTTCTATTTCACATATCAGGGCGACGGATTTCTGAACCATATGGTGCGTATCCTTACCGGGACGTTATTGGAGGTTGGTTATGGGATGCGCACACCGGAGAGTATGACGAAGCTTCTGGAGGCGAAGAATCGGGCGGAGGCCGGGTATTTAATGCCCGCCAGGGGATTGTGTCTGATGGAGGTTTATTATTCCTGAGCGGCTGAGCGCAGCAGCGGGAGGCGGTTGAAAATACAGGATGACAAATATGGGTAAGGAGTCACTGACGCCTTTGCCCGCACGGAAATGCAAACAGAGTGTCGGTGGCGTTCTGCCTGCAAGGAAATCAAAACGAGCAGGCAGTGTCTGGTTTGGAAAGGAAGGCAGTCTAATATGTTATACGCTGTGAAACCGCCGTCGCCCAGGATCACGCGTATCCGGCGTGAGGGCGGCAGGCTGATCCTGGAGTCGGAGCTTTTTCTGACGGTTCTGGAGCCGAAGACGCCGGGAATCGTCCGGGTGACGGTCACACGGGAGAAGGAGCTTTCGGATGCGCCGCGGCCGGGGATACTTCCGATGCCCGCGTATGACGGCGACATGCGGATGGAGGAGCAGGGAGATGGCGTCCGGCATCGTGGCAGCGCATCGGAGGCTGAGCAGGCAGAGTCCCTGTCGTCTGCGGACTGGATATACGAGGAGACTCCGGACGAGGTCATCCTGACGACCGGCAGGACGGTTCTGCGGATCTCACGAGAAAACGCTTCCTTCTCGTGGTACGATGAAACCGGCCGTCTGCTTCTTGCTGAGGCGGAGAAGGACAGCAAGGTTCTTGAAAAATTCCCGGTTTACCGGATGGTCGCGGCCCGAACCGGGCGCGTGAAAACTTCCGACGGTGAGAAGGAGATCATCCGGGAGGCAGAACGGGTCGAGGATGGTTTCAGCTACCATGCGACCCTGAATATCCGTTTTCAGGATGGTGAAGCGATATACGGCTTCGGACAGCATGAGGAAGGCTGCGGGAATCTTCGGGGCAGGACGCTTTATCTCCATCAGGCGAACCGGAAGATCGTCGTTCCGATGATGGTTTCGAGTCTTGGCTATGGGATCCTGATGGATACATACAGCCCGCTGATTTTCAGCGACGGCGGATCCTATTCGCATGAATGGAAGGCTGCCGGAGGCGGATCCTATCCGTGTGCGGAGGATACAGCCGGGGATGGAAAGCCTGTATTGCGTCAAAATACAGAAAACGATCCCGATGGAGCTTCTATGCTTCTTTCTGCCGACGAGACCGCTGCATTCCCGGCATACATCTACTCCGAGGTAGTGCCGGAGCTGGATTTCTATTTTATAAACGGCGGCACCATGGAAGGCGTCGTTCGGGGTTACCGATACCTCACCGGCGGCGCGGCGATGCTGCCGAAATGGGCGTTCGGCTACATTCAGTCCCAGGAGCGGTACGAGACTCAGGAGGAGATCGAGCGTGTGGCCGCCGAGTATCGGAAAAGAAAAATCGGGCTGGACTGCATCGTTCTCGACTGGTGTTCCTGGGAGGATGGAAAATGGGGCCAGAAGACCTTCGACGCGAAGCGTTTCCCGGATCCGGCCGGCATGGTGGAGCGGCTTCACGGGCAGCATACGCATTTTATGATCTCCGTCTGGGCCAACAGCGATCCGGGCTGCGGCAATCACGAGGAATTCAAGGCGGCAGGACTGTTCCTGCCGGGGCAGAACATTTACAACGCCCTGTCCGCGGCCGGCCGGGAAATGTACTGGAAGCAGATGAACGAGGGACTGTTTCGGTATGGGATCGACGCGTGGTGGTGCGACAACAGCGAGCCAGTCACGCCGGAGTGGAACCATGTGGAGCGTCCGGCGGTGCCGAGGGCCTATGACGAGTACGTAAGAACCGTCTCGGATCATCTTCCTGCAGAGCAGATGAACGCGTTCGGGCTTTACCACGCGCAGGGGGTCTATGAAGGTCAGCGGAAAACCACTGACCGGAAGCGTGTCTGCAACCTGACACGCAGCGCCTACACCGGTTCCCAGAGATACGGCACGATCCTCTGGTCGGGGGATATTGCCGCGACGTGGGACACGCTGACGCGGCAGATCGCGGCGGGCCTGAATTTCTGCGCTTCCGGCTTTCCGTACTGGACCACCGATATCGGCGCGTTCTTTGTCAAATGCGGACTCAACTGGTACTGGCGCGGCGATTTCGAGAATACGGTCAGTGATTACGGCTACCGGGAGCTGTTTACGCGATGGTACCAGTGGGGCGCGTTCCTGCCGGTCTTCCGCGGCCACGGAACCGACTGCCGCAGGGAACTCTGGCTGTATGAGAATACGGAGGACGTGAACTTCTATGACGCGATCCTTAAGGCCAACCGGACGCGCTACCGGCTTATGCCGTATATTTATTCCGTCGCGGGAAACTGCTGGCTGAATGGCGGACTGATGATG
The DNA here is from genome assembly GCA_947626395.1 of uncultured Lachnospiraceae bacterium. Lineage (GTDB taxonomy): Bacteria > Bacillota > Clostridia > Lachnospirales > Lachnospiraceae > UBA3402. Next base: position 88,612 of record CANQRU010000001.1, read on the forward strand.
GAGCCGCTGGCCTTTGGATGGAGCAAGGATCCGGTCGCGCTGGAAGTAAAGGATCAGTACATGTTCGGGCCGTCGCTCATGGTCTGCCCGGTGCATGAGCCGATGTATTATCTGCCGCGGTCGCAGCGGATCGCAAAGGAGCGGTCCCGCCGGGTCTATCTGCCTGAGACGCCGGGCGGATGGTATGATTATGAGACCGGGGAGCGTCTGGAGGGCGGCCGGTGGATCACTGCGTCCGCGCCGATCGACCGGATCCCGGTATTCGTAAAGGCCGGCGCGGTGATTCCGGAAGCAGATTTTGCGCTGTCCACGGAGGAGCAGAGCGGAGAGATCCGTGTGACAATATATCCCGGCGCGGATGGAAAGTTCTGCCTCTATGAGGACGACGGCGACGGCTATAGATATGAAAACGGCGAATACCGCCTGACCAGGCTTCGCTGGAATGACGGAAGCAGAGAGCTTAGCGCGGAGATCGTTCATGATTATGAGGGCGGGAAGCAGAGATACGGCATGAAAGAACAGATATTGGCTGATCGTGAAATGTATTAGTTATTGCTGATTGAAAAGGAGAGAAGAACAGAGCGGTAAACAGCAGGCCGAGAAGAAGAACAGATCGGCTGCCCGAATCGGATTCATGGGAACCTGCGCAGGCGGCCGTTTCTCTGTATAATCGATATGAAACCCGTCATCTTCAAGGAGGTCGTCTATATGGAAGAAAATCTTACTCAGATAAAGCAGGATACGATGATGTTCTTTGACGGGCATCGGGAAGTTTTCCCAATCTACGAAGCGTTTGAAAACAGGCTTCTTCACCGTTATCCGCAGACGAAAATGAAAGTCCAGAAGACGCAGATCACCTTTTCAAACCGGCATGTTTTTGCCTGTGTCTCTTTTATGCGCCCCAAAAAGAAATCCGAACTTCCCGCGTCCTATTTTGTACTTACTCTGGGATTATCCTATCCGCTGGGATCGGAGCGGGTGGCCGTAAAGACGGAGCCGTATCCCGGGCGATGGACGACGCACATCGTTATTTCTGCCGTATCCGATCTTGATCAGGAATTATTTGACTGGATTAGGCAGGCGTATGAGTTTGCAGAATGGAAATGAAACCGTAACTCCAGGTTTGTGCCGTTCTGAGCTTTTTGACGGGATTTTGTCGGGATTCAACTGTCGGGTTATACGAAATCAACCTTCCGGTTACAGTATTCCCCGTTTGGTTTGTGTTCAAATGATACGTTTCGGCTTAAGATTGAGATACAACAAAAGAACATAGCAAAGGAGGATTTCACATGCTCGACACACTTGATGAACGCATCGCATTCTACCGCAAAAAATGCGGACTTACGCAGGAGGAACTGGCGGAGAAATGTTCCGTCACGCCGCAGGCAGTTTCAAAATGGGAAAATGCAATAACGTCGCCGGACATCTCGCTCCTGCCGCGGCTGTCGGAAGTTTTCGGCGTCAGCTGCGACGAGCTTCTGGGCGCGCGGAAGCCCGAGACCGTCGCGGTCGCGCAAAACGAGTTTGATCCGTCGCGCGCGGTACTCAAGATACGCGTTGTTACGGATGAAGCCAGGGTGAACTTAAATCTGCCGCTTGAGATCGTAAAGCTCCTTCTGGCAAGCGGAGCCATCGAAGCTATCGATCTTGTCGAAGACGAGTCGCTTAAGGGCGCGAAAAGCGCGCTCGAAAACATCGATCTCGACCGTGTGATCGCGCTCGCGAACGCCGGCGTCATGGGGAAGCTGGTTGAGATCGAAGTGGACGAAGAAAATACGAAAGTGGAGATCTGGGTGGAATGACGGTCAGGATCCGCGCGGAGGGCGTGCGTCTGCTGCTCATAATTCCGCGCTTTCTTCTGCCGATCGGACTGCGCGCCGCCGTCCGCTTCGGAGGCGAAGAGATGAGCGGCAGTCAGAAAGCGCTCCTGCTTGCGCTCTCGAAAGCGGTGCGCAAAATGCACTGGCGCCGCTACCGGGGCCTTGAGCTCGTCCGCGTCAGCGTATCAGACGGCACGGAGGTCGTCATAAAATTGTAGAAATAAATTGCTGAGTGCGTATAAGGCAGTACAAAATGCAGAAAGCGGCATGGTTCCGAAAACAGGGACTGCGCCGCTTTCTTATTTCTGTACGAGCAGGTGTTAATAGATATATAAAATGTTAGATTATGGGATGAGAATTAACGATTTAGATTAACACAATCGTTAATTCTTGCATTTTACAGTTAATTCTTATAGAATTACAGTTAATTCTTGACTTTCTTGCCGAGATGTGATAAATTATTCTCGGTGTATTCGAGGAGGTATTGTTTATGCAAACGGAAGCTCTTAAAAAATTAGTATTAGATATAAATGAATTGCAAACTGAAACGCAAACAGTTGAACTGAAAGCCGCGGCACAGGGCTGCCCTACAAGACTGTTCGATACGCTTTCTTCTTTTTCCAATCAAGATGAAGGCGGTATTATTATTTTTGGCGTTGACGAGACAGACAAATATGCAATTAAAGGCGTGTATGATGCACATGATCTTCAAAAGAAGATAACAGAGCAATGCAAACAAATGGAACCTTCTGTCCGCGCTCTGTTTACAGTTTGTGATATTGATGGGAAGACGGTAGTTTCGGCAGAAATCCCCGGTGCTGATATTTCTGAACGACCAGTATTCTACAAAGGTGTCGGGAGAATCAAAGGGTCTTATGTTCGCGTCGGCGAATCTGATGAGCCGATGAGCGAATATGAGATTTACAGCTACGAAGCGTTTCGCAAGAGGATCCGTGACGATATTCGTACAGTTGATAACGCTAAATTCACAATGATAAATGAAAAACGTATGGCAGATTATATGTCGGCTGTAAAAAACGAGAGAAGGAATCTTGCCGATAATGTCACGGAGAATGAAATTTTGGAGCTTATGGGAATCACCAATGACGGAGTTCCTACGCTTGGGGGCTTAATGACTTTTTCAAAATATCCGCAGGCATACTTTCCGCAGCTTTGTATTACCGCCGTTTCTCTTCCCGGAACGGAACAGGGAACTGTAGGCAATGACGGAGAGCGATTTATAGATAATAAACGTATCACCGGCGCAATCCCGGATATGCTTGAAGAGGCGGTTGAATTTGTCCGTAAAAACAGCCGGACAAAAACGATTATCGATGATAACGGGTACCGTGCGGACAAGCCGGAGTATCCGATTAAAGCTGTGCGTGAAGCGATATTAAACGCTTTGGTACACCGCGATTATAGCGTTCATACCGAAAATGTGCCGATTCGCATTGAGATGTACCGTGACCGTATGGAAATTATCAATAGCGGAGGTTTGTACGGTCAAATTTCTGTTGACGCGCTCGGCAAAGTGCGTCCCGAAACAAGAAATGCCGCTCTTGCAAATATGCTCGAGCTTTTAAAGGTAACCGAAAATAGGTATTCGGGTATACCTACTATGCTAAGAGAATTTGCAAACGCTGGACTCCCTGCGCCGACGTTTTCGGCCGTCCACGGCGAATTCAGGGTCGTAATGAAAAATGGCCTGTTCGCTGAAACGATGCCTGTTCCCGATTCTCTTGTAGAATTCTGCTCTACTCCCCGGACAAGAAGTGAGATTGTCTCGTTTGTCGGCAAGTCAAAGAATTATGTGATGTCGCAAATAGTCAACCCGCTTGTAGAAAACGGAAAACTCAAGATGACAATACCGAACAAACCGAAAAGTCCAAATCAGAAGTTCGTTAAGGCGTAAATTCAGAGGATATTTTGACGATTCTGAAGGCAAAAAAAGATGAGCCGCCTGCGCCGCAGCAGATCTGACGCGATTTCTGTCAGAAAATGTAAATGGGGGATTGATTAATTCCGGGAAGTCCACTATAATATGCCTTGTTTCTTTTTAACCCCCAATAAAAAGACAAGGAGAATCGAACAATGGAAAACAAAAACGGACTTTCTGAGGAGGCATTTCAGTTTGAGGGCAGGATGCCTCTGTCCCAGGCGATCCCGCTGGGCCTGCAGCACGTGCTGGCCATGTTTGTGGGAAACCTGACGCCCCTTCTGGTGATCACCGGCGCCTGCGGACTGGCGGGCAACGCGGAATTCGCGGATCTGCGGGTGGCGCTTCTGCAGAACGCCATGCTGGTGGCCGGTATCGTGACCCTGATCCAGCTGTTCTCGATCGGGCCCATCGGCGGCAAGGTGCCGATCATCATGGGTACCAGCTCCGGGTTCATCGGAGTGTTCAGCGGCGTGGCGGCTACCATGGGCAGCGGCATCCTGACCTACGGCGCGATGATGGGCGCGTCCCTGCTGGGCGGTCTCTTTGAAGGCGTGCTGGGCTTCTTCTTAAAGCCTCTGCGCAAGTTCTTCCCGCCGGTCGTCACAGGCACCGTGGTGCTGTCCATCGGACTTTCGCTGATCTCCGTCGGAATCAATTCCTTCGGCGGCGGCAATACGGCCAAGGACTTCGGCTCCATGGAGAACCTCCTGCTGGCGACCTTCGTGCTGGTGGTGATCCTGGTCGTGAAGCACTGCACGAAAGGCTTCTTAAGCTCCTCGGCGATCCTGGTAGGCATCGTGGCCGGTTATATTGCTGCGGTGATCATGGGCCTGGTTCTTCCGCACACCGCGATCGACGCGGAAGGCGTTGAGTACACCAAGTCCTGGGTCCTGAACTGGAGCCAGGTAGGCACCTCGGCCTGGATCGAGATCCCGAAGCTTATGCCGGTGAAGCTGGTCTTCGACCTGCGGGCGATTCTCCCTGTTATGATCATGTTCATCGTGACGGCGGTGGAGACGGTCGGCGATATCTCCGGCGTGATCGTCGGCGGTATGGACCGTGAGGCGACGGACGACGAGCTGGCCGGCGGCGTGATCTGCGACGGTATCGGTTCCTCCATCGCGGCCCTGTTCGGCGTACTGCCGAATACCTCCTTCAGCCAGAACGTGGGTCTGGTAGCCATGACCAAGGTAGTCAACCGCGGCGCTCTGGCCTGCGGCGCCATTTTCCTGGTTCTGTGCGGCCTCGTTCCGAAGCTGGGCGCGATCATTTCCATCATGCCCCAGTCGGTGCTGGGCGGCGCGGCCGTGATGATGTTCTCCTCCATCGTACTCAGCGGTATCCAGCTGATCACGAGGAAGCCCCTGACGGCCAGAAGCCTGTCCATCGTGGCGGTGGCGCTGGGCGTCGGCTACGGCATGGGCGCCAATACGGGCATCCTGGCCCATACGCCCCAGTACGTCCAGCTGATCTTCGGCGGCTCCGGCATCGTGCCGGCGGCCATGGTGGCGATCGTTCTGAACATCCTTCTTCCGAAGACAAAGGAAGATCTGGAGCAGGAAGAGGCGTAAAGAGGCGCGGAGAGAGCGCGGCGCGAGCGGCGAGTGTTCGTTTAGGAGTACAGAAAAAGTAAGATAAATACAAAGAAAATGAAGGCGTGCTGCGGCACCGGGGATTCCGGGCGGGCACGCCTTTTATTTCCACATTTCTTCCAGAAGGGTCAGATCCTCCGGCGTATCGATGTCTTTCAGTTCCATCGCAGAGGCGGCCTCGATCAGTCGAACCTGCTGCGGGAAGGATTTTGCCACACAGGCGCCGCCTTTGTCCTGCGGAAGATCTTTAAGCGCCGGGAAATGTTCTTTCGGGAAAATGATCGGATTGCCCGGCGTGCCTTCGTGCGCGAGGCGGTAAATGAACTGCGGTTTCGCCAGAAAAGCGCGGGCCATCCGCTCGATGGTTTCACGAGACAGCAGGGGCTGGTCGCAGGCGCAGAACATACAGCCGTCGGGGAGACGACCGTCAGAAATGTCGGAGGCGTCGCCGGGCGATATGCAGCTGGCGGTAAGGCAATCGCCAGGAATGTCGGGGGCGTCGCCGGGCAGTATGCAGTTGATGGAAGAGCCGTTGACAGCATGAAAATCAACATCCGTACGTTGGCTGCCGCAGACTGCTTCCACCCCCAGACGGACGGTATCGCTCCGGTACGGGAGTGAATGCAGAACCGTCTGGATCCCCATTTCTTCGCACAGCTTAGCGATCTCCGGGTGCCTGGTCACGACGACGCGGCGGGAGAACAGAGGCGAGTCGGTGGCTTTCAGAATCCGGCAGATCAACGGTTCTCCATGAAATGGAGCCAGAAGCTTGTTACCGCCAAAGCGCTGCCCCAGGCCGGAGGCCATGAGAACGCAGGCGAGCTGAGGCTGCGCGGGCTCTGGCGCATCTGATGGAAGGTCAGAACACTGGCTGTCAGCTTCCGCATCAGTCTGTGGTGAGAGGAGTCGGCGGTCTGCCTCCTGCGTCTCTTCACAAAATACTTTACGATAGATTTCCAGATTCGCCTGATAGCAGGCGTCCCGGTAGGTCTTATATTTTTCAACAAAATCCTGCGCCCCGGCAGTGAGCCGGCTTCCGCCGCCTCCTTTTCCGCCGATGGTCCGCTCGGTCAGCGGAAATCCCAGCGTTTCCTCCGCGTGTCTTAACAGATGCAGGGCCTTGGTGTAGGCCATCTGCATTTCCTGGGCGGCGGCGCGCAGCGAGCCGGTGCGCTCGATGCCTTCCAGCAGACGGCATGGGCCTTCGCCGAAGAATTTGTCTCCGTTATCGTCTTTCAGAAAAACGCGGGTTGTCGGGTACATGGCAGACTCCTTTGTACTGTATGTGTCTGAATGATAGTTTCATTTCATTATCATAACAGATTTGGAAGGAACCGGCAAGAAGAGAAGGCCGGTTTTCGTTATTCTTAACAGATTGTCAGAATCCAGTCAGAGACCATTCATTCTTCCCTGCTAGAATCAATAGTATCACAAATATTTTCCATTAAGAGGAGGAAGGAAAATGGCTGCATTTATTGGTTTCGCTATGATCATCCTGATCGTGGTCCTGCTGCTGAAAGGCAAAATGTCCCCCATCGTGGTGCTGGCAGTCGTTCCCACCGTCGCGGCGCTGCTTCTCGGCTTCGGACCGCAGGAAATCGGAGGGTTCATTAAAGACGGCATCGGAACCACCACAAGCAACGGTATCCTGTTCATTTTCTCGGTGATCTATTTCGGCGTGATGTCCGACACCGGTATGTTTGACGTGATCGTGAATTTCCTGGTCAAGCTGGCCGGCAACAACGTTATCGCGGTTACCGTGGCTACGGCGATCATCGCAACGATCGCCCATTTGGACGGAACGACAGCTACCACTGTCCTGATCACCATCCCGGCGCTGTACCCGGTCTACAAATCCATGAAGATCGACGGAAGGATCCTTTTGTGTCTGACCGGCGCCTGCATGGGCGTTATGAACCTGCTTCCCTGGGGCGGCCCCGTGGCCCGCGCGGCTACGGTTCTGCAGATGGACGCCAATGAGCTGTGGCACATCCTGATCCCGATTCAGATCGTCGGCCTTGTCTTCAACATCGTCGTTGCCGTTCTCCTGGGCATGCTGGCAATTAAACAGGGCGCCGGCGCAGGCAAGGGCGTGACTGTTGAAGTTGACGCGAAAGCGCAGGAAGAAGAAAACGCGCTGCGCCGTCCGAAGCTGCTGATCTTCAACCTGATCCTGACGATCGCGCTGATCGCCGCTCTGTCCACCGACTATATTACCAGCTATGTGGTGTTCCTGCTGGCTCTGGGCGTGGCGCTGGCTGTCAACTATCCGGATCAGAAGCTTCAGGATAAGCTGATCAAGAAGCATGCCCCCGCGGCTTTGATCATTTCCGGAACCCTCTTCGCTGCCGGCGCTATGGTCGGTATTCTGGACGGGACGGGCATGCTGACCGCGATGGCCAACGCGATCATGGGGATTATTCCCGCATTCCTTGGGAAATTCATTCATGTCATCTTCGGTATCCTGGCGCTGCCGCTGGGCCTGTGCGTAGGAACCGACGCTTATTTCTACGGCGTTATGCCTCTGGTCATGGAGGTAGGAGAAACCTACGGAGTAGCCGCCTTAAGCACCGGCATCACGATGGTAATCGGCAAGAACTTGGCCCTGATGGTCAGCCCGCTGGTACCGGCGACGTTCCTGGCTACCGGCCTTGCCAATATCGAACTGAAAGATCATATGAAATTCAGTATCCCGATTTACTGGGCCATCAGCATTTGCATGGTCATCATCGGAATTGTCATCGGAATTGTTCCGATCTGAGGCGGACATTTTGCATAATATCTGCTGCTATACCTATAGGTGCGGGAGGGAGTCGTTAAGAGACTCCTTTCCGTACCGCTCCATTTGTATGCTCCCGCCTTGTCCGGCAGGTTAAAATATGGTAAAATAACGAGGAAAGCGCCGATGACGCTTGCGTCAATCGGCGTTTGACGAGTATCGCCATCGAGACGTAAGTCGAGATGGTAAAATACTATAGTACCGTTCTCAGAAAGAGGCAAATTCCTATGGCGAATGAGAAAATTCTGGTTGTTGACGATGAACTGCCGATCCGCATGGCGCTTAAGACCGCCTTTGTCCGGGAAGGAATGCAGGTGGTCGAGGCCGGCTGCGGCAGAGACGCTCTTCGGCTTTTGCATTCGCAGAGCTTTGATCTGATCGTTCTGGATATCATGATGCAGGATATCGACGGCTACACAATCCTGCAGTCCCTGCGATCAGACGGCATTCTGACGCCAGTCCTGATGCTCAGCGGCAGGCAGGAGGAGATGGATCAGGTGCTTGGCCTAGGACTGGGCGCCGACGATTACCTGACAAAGCCGTTCCATTTATCTGTGCTGATCCAGAAGGTAAAGGCTCTGATCCGGCGCAGTTCCATCTACAACCAGTCGCGGCAGAATGTGATTGCCGTCGGCCCCTTCCGCTTTGATACCATGCGGCTGGAATGCTATAAAGATGACCGGCTCTTAAACTTTACGGCCCGGGAACTGGCGCTGTTTCGGTTCCTTTTGGAGCATCCGGGGCAGGTATTTACTAAGGAGCAGCTGTATCAGCAGGTCTGGAATGAGAACCTGGTCGACGATAATACCATCATGGTCTACATGAAACGGCTGCGTGAAAAGATCGAAGACGATCCCAAAAATCCCAGATATATCACTACCATCAGAGGAATCGGGTATTTATTCTATGGTCAAAAACAGTAAACTGTCATCATTTAAGGAAATGCTGCGCGAGCGCCGCATTCAGATCATCAGCGGCGCTGGATTTCTTCTTGCGTCGCTGTTCATCATTTATCTGAGCTTCGCGACTTACGCCAATTACCGCCGGGAGCTGATCCGCTCGGAACAGGAAGAACTTCTGACTATGGCTGAGACCGTAGGGAAGAGTCTTGTCAACTATGTGGAGCAGGAGCTAAACAGTCTGGATCTGTATTTTGCAGCGCTGGAGATGGACATGGAGAATGACCGGGGATTTATCTGGCAGGCTGCCGAGGCATATCTGGAACAAAAAAACGGGCTTTACGACGCAGTGGTCTGTTATGCGGAAGACGGGAGCCGGCTTTATCAAAAAGGCGAGATCCATTTTGACGATGCGCAGGTCTTAGGTTCAGACGCAGCCGATCATACCGTTATCTGCGGCAAGCAGTTCTGCGACGGCGGCTGGTATGAAATGTTTCTGGCCCGCACCTGCCGTTTACGCGGCTCCGCCTGCACATTTATTTACGCCATGAACCTGGACACTCTTTACTCCTACACCGTACAGCCGGTGCGCATCGGCGAGGGCGGCTACTCGGTTGTCAAGGACCGGGATCTCGCCATCATTATGCACCATGCCGCTAATCAGATCGGCATGGACGCCATTTACGACCGGGAAGAACGTTATCCTCAGCTGGATCTGACAGATCTGACCCGCTGGATCGAACTGCAGCGGACGCAGGAAGAAGGCTACGACATCATCAATTCCTACGTCTGGGACGATCCGAATCCGACTCCGGCTTTCCAGCGGCGCATTGTCGCCTATACCACGATCCATCTGCCCGGCGAAGACTGGATCGTCAATTCCACGCTGCCGTTCGAGGAATTGAACCAGCCGCTGAACAGCATGATCGTGCGTCTGCTCGTCATGAGCAGTCTGTTTCTTCTGCTTCTGGGTATATTCGTGTATATTACGACTCTGATCCGGCTGCGGGCCGAGAACCAGAAGAAAGAGATCGCCTACCTGAAAGAGATCAACGAAGGCATGGAACTGGTGCGGCGCAAGGAGGAAGAACTGCAGCACTATCAGCGGGTGCAGAGTATCGGTCAGATGAGCAGCCACATCGCCCACGAATTCAACAATTATCTGACGCCGGTTATGGTATACGGTGAACTTCTGTCCGAAGACGAGACGCTGAGCGAAGAGGATCACGAACTGGTGAAAGGAATTTTGAATTCTGCCGGACAGGCTGCCGGTCTGTCGCGGAGACTGCTGGATTTCAGCCGTCAGGACTCCGGTAGCACACTCGGTACCCAGTGCCTGACAGAAGAAGTCCGGTCGGCGCTGGAGGTTATTCGGAGACTTGTGCCGGAAACGATCACATTTACATCAGAGATCGCAGACAAGCCTCTTTACATCCGCGGACGTGCCCAGATGGCGGAGCATCTGCTGATGAATCTGTGCAATAATGCGTTTCACGCTATGGAAAATGGCGGAACGCTGACGGTTCGGCTTGAGGAGGCGCACGGGTCCGCCGGCATTCCGGAGGGCGACTGGGCTCTTCTTTCCGTTGCCGACACCGGATGCGGTATCAGCCGGGACGCGATGGACAAGATTTTCGAGCCCTTTTACACGACGAAGCGCAGCGGCAAAGGAACCGGGCTCGGCCTCTCCGTCGTTCAGAATACGGTGACCGCTCTCGGCGGCCATATCCGTGTGGAGAGTACGGAAGGATGCGGCACGACCTTCTATCTGTATTTTCCGGAGACAGAACCGGAAGACAAGGCGGCCCGCCCGCTTGTCCGCCCCTCTGACCGCATTGTGGTCGTTGATGACGATCCGGAAGTTCTGAAAGCTGTCGGAGCGCTGCTTAAGGGTCTCCGCTGCAAAACCGAATGCTATAGCCACCCGGCCGCCGTCCTGTCCAAACTGCAGAGCCAGAAAGATTACTGCGACGTGCTGATCACCGACTATGCCATGCCCACGATGAACGGCCTGGAGCTGGCAGAGATCGTCCGCAAGCTGAATCCGTCCATCCGTCTGATCCTGATCAGCGGAATGGAGGATAAACGCTTTGAGTGGTATCTGAAAAATGAATTCATCGATGCGTTTATCCTGAAAAGCGAGCTGGCGGAGACGCTGACGAAGATTCTGAAATGAGGCGGCGTCATCAAATTCCATGGAAAACCGTCATGCCGGGAGTGTGATGATAGGATCTTGATGCACACCACACTTTTAGTTCGACTTTCGTCCCATCCTGACTCTTAGCAGGAGAAGCGCAAAGGCCGCGCCGCAGGCTTCTCCAACCGGCAGGGCGCTGGCCAGGCCATTTTCCCCCGCAATACGGTCCAGAAGGAACATAAACGGGATGTAGAAGACCAGCTCCCTGACCACGGCGTGCAGCAGGGTTCCGAAGCCGTCGCCCATGGCCTGCATGCAGTAGGACGTATGATAGTTGAGGAACTGGAACGGAGACGCCACGCAGCGGATCCGGATAAAGATAACGGCGAAGCCGATTGTGACAAGCGCCGCTTCCACGTCCCCGGCGGAAGTGCTTAAGAAGATCCGCACCAGTGGAGCCGCAAACGCCTGAAACAGCGCCAGGCTCAGCAGGGAGATTCCCAGACCATAGATCCGGGCCGTATTGATCGTGCTTTTCATCCGCTCCCGGTTGCCGGAGGAGAAGTTGTAGGCCACGATCGGAAGCATTCCCTGGCAGATGCCGATGTTGATGGCGTTGGGCAGGCGCTCTACCTTCATGACGATCCCCACCGCCGCCAGGGCCAGATCCCCGTGAACCGCCATCAGGGCGTTCAGGAAAATGTTGGCCACGTCGAACAGGCCCGTCAGGATCGCCGACGGCACGCCGACCGTAAAGACTCCCTTCACATCCGCCTGTTTCACGCCCCGGATGTCGGCAAAGCGGATACTTAAGGCAGACGTCTTCGACACTTTATTCAGCATATACAGCATGTAGATGCAGGAAGCGATATTGGAGATCAGCGTCGCCAGCGCGGCGCCGAGTACCTTCAAGCCGTCGGGAAGCAGTACGAACATGAACAGCGGATCCAGCACCATATTCAGGATCCCGCCGCCGGACAGACCGATGCTGGCCTGTCTGGAATATCCCACATTTCTCAGAAGATGGGCGCCCATCATGGAAAGGATCGTGGGGAGACTGCCGGCCACCACTACCAGCCACACGTACTGTTTCGCGTAACCCATGGTGGATTCCGATGCGCCCAGAAGCTTCAGGATAGGCGTCATGAACAGCCCAATCAGCAGGGAATATGCCGCTGCAATGGCGATCGTGGCGTAGAAGCTGAACGCGCTGACCTTCTTCGCGTCCGCGTCCCTGCCGCTCCCGATCATCCTGGCTACCTGACTTCCGCCTCCGATGCCGAACAGATTGGAGAAGGCGATGGTCATCATGAACAGCGTGAATGCCACCGTCACCGCCGCCACCATGTAGGAATTGCCGGTGCGGCCGATGAAAAATGTATCAACCATATTGTAGATCAGATTGATCAGCTGGCTGATGATCGTCGGTATGGCCATGGCCGCGATGGCCTTTGGCACCGGCATTGTTTCAAAAAGTTCTTTCTTGTCGTCTGTTTTCATAAGAATCACCTCTGTCTCACACAACTATACTTTTTTGAAACGGTTCTGTCAATTCTCGGCGGGAATTTTTTGGTATTTTAAACAGATTGCCGGAGACCGGACATTCGTCAGATTCTGATCAGAAGAGTAGAAAATAGCCCATGGTTCGTTTTGGCGCAGCCTGTTTTGGTCCTGTCTGTTTTCAACAGAAACGCTTGATTACAGTGCAGGGAAAGGATATAATAGAAATGAAATTTCTGTCAGTATGGAGAGGGATATGATATGGAGTCGATGGAAAAGAAGCCAAATAAAACATATAATATTCCCGGCAGGGTTTGGGAAGATATTTCCTTCTATTCGCGAAAAAATGGAATCCGCAAAGTCATTTTGTTTGGTTCCCGTGCGAGGGGGACGCATACGGAGAGAAGCGATATTGACATTGCGGTGAGCGGCGGCGACTTTAAGACGTTCTATTGGGATATAAAGGAACAGGTTCATTCGCTCCTGACGTTTGACGTGGTCGATCTTAATTCGGGCATTTCTGATGAACTGAAAAGGGAAATTGAAAGGGATGGTGTAACGCTTTATGAAGAAGCTTGATAATTTTTCCAGATGTCTGAGCGTGCTGCAGCATGCAGATTTCGCCGCTGCGGACAATGATGAAATCTACAGAACCGGCGTGATCGGACAGTTTAACCTGACCTTTGAACTTGCCTGGAAAGCATTGCAGGCAGTTCTGAGAATGCACGGCGCAGTGGGGGCAGAGACCGGTTCTCCCAGAGAGATCCTGCAGCTTGGCTATAAACTGGGTTTTCTGGATGACTCCGCCGTATGGCTTGCCATGCTGAAACAGCGCAATAGTTTGGCTCATATTTACGACGAAAATAATGCGGACGAAATGATCCTGCTTATTCGCGACAGCTTTATACCTGCGTTTCTTGTATTGGAGAAGACGCTGCGGGATAAGTTCGAGGAAGCTGAAGGGAATTTCTGATCTGCGATATACAGCTTCCGGAAATGAGAAAACCGCGGCAGAATTCAGCCGCGCGGCAGCAGGATGAGGCTGCGTCGGCCGTTCTCTTCGATGGCACGGAGTCGGATGAGACCGTAGACTTCTGAAAGGGCAGCTTCCATATCGGGGAGACTGTCCGTGTCGGGATGCAGAATGGTGGTGCAGACGCCGTCCTTCAGAAGTACCAGGCGGCTGCAGTATTCCAGAGCAAGCTGCGGGTCGTGAAGTGTGACAAGGGCGGCTTTGCCGGAGAACGCAGTTCGTCTATCAGGGCTGTCTTCGGACAAGGTGCTGCCATCAGAGCAGGACATATCCTGTCCGCGTATGATCTCCGTCAGCAGCTCCATGATCCGGTGCCGGTGCGGGAAATCCAGGGAGCTTTCCGGTTCGTCCAGAAGAAGCAGGGAAGCGTCCTCCACGATCGTGCGGGCCAGGATGCAGAGCTGCTTCTGGCCCTCGCTGAGCGTCTGGTAGTCCTGTTCGGCGTAAGATTCCATGCCCACGGCGCGAAGCGCCCCGCGGGCTTTTTCTTTTTGTGCGCGGGACGGCTGCTCCAGCAGGCCGAGTACCGGATTAAAGCCCATCAGAACCACGTCGGTCACCGGCATGGAGATTCCGATGCCGCTGCGCTGGGGAATGTAGCTGATCTGTCTCGCCAGCTGGCGGGAAGTCATCTGCTCCAGCGGCTGGCCATTTAAGAGGCAGGAGCCGGTAAATGGCAGCTGGCGGCAGAGCGCTCGCAGAAGCGTCGTTTTGCCGCAGCCGTTGGGTCCCAGAAGGCCGGTGATCTCGCCCTGTTTCGCACAGAAGGAGACGTCCTTCAGGATCGTAGAGCGGCCGTAGCCGGCGCTTAGGGAGGATACCCGGAGGCAGATGGGAGATTCAGCGGGTTCGGTTGATTCAGCTATTTCAGCTGCCAAGGTGTTATGGCTGGAAACGGAGCCCTGTATTGAACGAAGATCCGTCCGGCGTTGTGAAGACGATGTCTGCCGGAATACGGTGTTTATTGAGGAATTCCTGTGTATGTTATTCGACATGTCTGCCGCCTCCATTTCCGCTCATGATCAGGTACAGTAAAAACGGCGCGCCCAGAAGCGATGTGAAAATGCTCACCGGCAGCTCAGACGCGGCAACAGTACGGGCCAGAATGTCGGCCACGGTCAGCAGAATGCCACCAAGAAGGCCGCTTAAAGTTAATGTGTGCAGCCGGTTATCGCGCGTCAGAAGCCGGGCGATGTGCGGGGCCAGCAGGCCGATGAAGCTGATGACGCCAGTGACGCTGATCACGGAGGCGACTACCAGGGTGGCCAGCAGCAGGACCAGCAGGCGCATCCGCCCGACGGGCACGCCAAGCATCCGGGCTTCCGCTTCATCTACCGACAGAAGAATGATCTGGCGGTGGAGCAGGAAGAGACCGATCAAGCCGATGACGCATACGGCGCAGTAAAATGGGATCCGGCTCAGCGTGATCGCGTTTAAGCTGCCCATGATCCAGTATTCGATGGAGGCCAGCTGGCGCTCCGGGTCGGCGGTTAATTTCAGAACCATGAGAACGGTCTGGGCCAGAGAATGGACCGCGATGCCGGCCAGGACGATGCTGCCGCTGCCGGCGGCAGAAGCCAGCCCAAGGGCAATTCCTACAGCCAGCAGGCCGCCCGCGAAGGCGGAGAGCGTGACCGCAGCGGCCGACGCCGGAAGAAACAGGATCGCGAAAGCGGCACCGGCGCTGGCGCCGGAGGAAACGCCGATCATATCCGGCGCGGCCAGAGGATTGCGGAACACGGTCTGGAACACGAAGCCGGCCGCGCCCAGGGCAAAACCGCCAAGGACGGCCATAAGTGTCCGGGGGATCCGAAGCGTTAAGAGAACCTGAAGCTGCATGGCGTCACCTGCGAGGATTTTCCCCAGAGAGAGCGGATATTTTCCGGCCAGCAGGGAGATGACGCAGGCGGTGAGAAGCAGAAGAGCAGAGAGATACGTAGCGAGGCTGAGATGATCATAGCTACGCCGTATCGTGTATCCCAGGCTGTGTTGCGCAGATTCACAGGACGCTGAATCAGAGCCGCCGGATACCGGAGCATGCAATGCGGCAGAATCAGGCCGGTCTATCTGCGAATGCGGAAGACTGTCCTGATTCTGTGCTGCGGGGTGCGTATTCTGTTTGGCGTTTTGCCTCTGTTTTGTACGCATATCGGATCCTCTGGTTTCTCTGATTTTTGATGTTTTGAATCTTCTCTTTATTATCGCTGCTTCAAGAATTTCAGGATAATCTGCCTGAAGCTGTATTTCGAAAGCAGTTCATTTTCGAATTTTGCCGTAAGCGGCGGTTATTCCGCCGCGCTGTACAGATTCTCCATATCCGGCGTGAATCCATAGAACGTTTCATAATACTCTGTCGCGGCTTGTTTCCAGTTATCTGCCGGATAGTTATCCGGGTGAATGACGCTGGCCAGCCACATGCTTCCCAGGATACTGCTGGGGACAGGGCTGTCCCAGGATTCGATGGCATTGGGGAACTGGTATACATTTCCGCTTGCGACGGCTTTCAGGCCTTTCAGATTCTCGTCTTCCAGGACCGAGTCCACAGTGTACTCCGCGTCGGCGGCTAGGATGATGTAGTCCGGATCCCACGCCAGAAGCTGCTCATAGGAAATGTCCGCCCAGTAATCGTCGGTGATTTCTGCGGCCGCGTTCGCGCCGGCGGCCTGCTCGATCAGGCTGTTCTGGTACATGGCCGGACCGGCCACAGCCAGAAGGGAACTGTTGCTGGCAAGGTACACCGTAGGAGCGGACGCCGCGTCGATGCCGGACAATGCTTCTGTTAAAGGATCCAGCTTCTTATCATGGAAAGCCAGAAGCTCATTGGCGCGGTCAGTCGTATTCGTGGCGGTTCCCAGAATAGTCACAGCCTCTTCCAGAAGAGCCTTGTCCTCCGGGTTCACGGCGATGACGGTCATGTCCAGCTCCTCCAGCGAAGGAATGACGTCCTTCAGCTTGGCCGGAAGCACGATCAGATCCGGTTCGAGAGCGGCGCAGCCTTCCAGATCGAATTCTTTGGCGGTGCCGACGCTGGGCAGATCGATGACCTCGGGGGCGCTTAGATGATAAATGCTGCGGCTTTTCGCCTTGGCCTCGATGCCGACCAGCTTGTCCTTAAGTCCCAGCGCGATCAGCAGACTGGTGGAAATGTAGTAGCCGCTGACCAGAGTTTCCGGTTCTTCCGCGATGACAACCTCACGGCCTATCTGATCTATGACGGTTACGGGATAGGTTACCGCGGCTGCCGGGGCTTCGTCAGAAAGATTTCCGGCAGAGTTTTCCGCCGCCGCGTTGGCCGGAGCGGTGGTTTCGGCTTCCTTTTCTTCTGCTTTGTCCGATGATTCAGACGCAGAATCCGCTTCGGCAGTTTCTGCTTTGGTGATTTCCGCTGCGGAAGTTTCGGCTCCCGTAGTTTCCGCGGCAGTTGTCTCCGCAGCAGCAGTCTCCGCAGCCGTTGTTGCAGCGGAAGTGGAAGTCTGGTTCCCCGCATCGCCGCAGCCGGCCAGAAGGATCATGGCTGCTGACAGTACAATTGCAAGTGTTCGTCTCATAAGTAAATCTCCTAATCGTTATAGTTTCAGAACAACAACGATATTCTAGCAGTCAGACGGTGATCTGTCAATAAGAATAGAACATGCAGCTTTATTTGGAAGAATTTATCTGCCCCAATCTGTAAGGAAATGGCAGATGGAATGCAGAGACTCTTTCGAGGCGGAGATATGTTCTGAAATGCGGCTTCTGGTTATGAGCGTGCAGCGTGCGACGGTACAGTATAAATAAAAAGGGGTTGTTTTTATGTGCCTCTTCATTTATGATAGGATAAGAACAGAAAGGCGGGACAGACAGATGAAAGAATATTATTTCTTCGGCTGGGCAACGGCGGACGCTCCGGCGGTCACGAATACCTATCCAGGGATCGCGACTCCGAGGGATCTTTATGACGCGCTTACGGACGTCTGGTGCGCGGAGACATGCTCGCCGCGGATGCGCGATAACTGGAGCTAGGCGAACCGGACGCTGGGGCAGTGCTCGATCACGGCCTTTCTCGCGCAGGATATCTTTGGCGGGAAGGTCTACGGCGTTCCGCTGCCGAACGGACGGTTCCATTGCTATAATGAGGCCGGGGGCCGCGTGTTCGACCTGACAAGCGAGCAGTTCGGGGATGCGGATCTGTCCTATGAGAATAACCCGGAGCAGTTCCGCGAGGTGCATTTCGCGGATCCGGATAAAAAAATGCGGTACGAATATCTGAAGCGGATGCTGCTGGAGCGGCAGCGGGGGCGGTAGAATAGTGCGGGGCGTGCCGGATATCGAAGAGTGAATCGGCGGCAGAGTAGTGGAAGTGTCAGGCGCAGACAGTGGTGCGCGAAGTGCGCGTTGCAGTGTATTTCCATGCGAACGAAGCGCCAGTGACGCCTTGTTCGTATTTTCATGCAAGCAAGGCACCAGTGACGTCTTGCCTGTATTGCAGGCAACGCATGGATGCAGCATCGATGTATGATAGATAGAAAAAATATGGACAATAATGGGTGGTGTACAACAGGAGTGTATGCGGGCAGGATCAAAAGGAGACGTGGATGATTTCAATTAAGGAATATAGAAAAGCAGAGAGTCTGGAGGAAGCCTGGGAGCTGAATCAGAAGAGGACCAACCGGATCATCGGCGGTATGATGTGGCTGAAAATGAGCCGCGGCCGGGTGCAGACGGCTATCGATCTGTCAGGGCTGGGACTGGATACCATCGAAGAGCGGGACGACGCCTTCGTTATCGGCAGTATGGTCACGCTGCGGCAGCTGGAGACGCACCCGGGCCTGGATGCGTATACGGACGGGGCCGTGAAGGAGGCGCTTCGGCATATCGTGGGCATCCAGTTCCGGAATGGAGCTACCGTGGGCGGGAGTCTGTTCGGGCGGTACGGATTCTCGGACGTGCTGACCCTGTTCATGACGCTGGATGCGGAAGTGGAACTCTATAAAGGCGGCGTGATCCCGGTTTCTGTTTTCGCGGAAATGTCCTACGACCGGGATGTGCTGGTGCGCGTGATCGTAAAGAAAAAGCCGGAGAAATACTATTACCAGTCGATCCGAAATACGGATACCGATTTCCCGGCGCTGACCTGCGGGGCGGCGCTTGAGGCCGACGGCAGCCTGCGGCTTTGCTTCGGGGCGCGGCCGCAGAAGGCGATGGTGCTTTTGAACCGGGACGGTATGCTGGATGGGCTGTGCGCGGGAGAGAATTCTGCCGGGCGCACGGGGAGCGGCACCGTCGAAGCCGGATCGGAGAGCCTTACCAGCGCCGGACTGGAAGACGCCGCTATGAAACGCATCGAGGCGATCGGCGTTTACGCGGCGGAGAACATTCCCACCGGCTCGAACATGCGCGGCAGCGCCGCGTACCGAAGCCACCTGGTGAGGACGTTGGCGTCGCGGGCGGCAGAGCATTTTCTGACGGAGGCACTATGAAAATACAGTTTACATTAAACGGCAAAAAATACGAGCAGGAGATCCGTCCGGACCTGCTTCTCATCGATCTGGTACGCTCCCTGGGCTGTTACAGCGTGAAACGTGGCTGCGAGACGTCCAACTGCGGCCTCTGTACCGTCTGGCTGGACGGCCAGCCGGCGTTGTCGTGCTCGGTCCTTGCGGCGAGAGCGGACGGCCATGAAGTCACGACGCTGGAGGGCCTGCAGGAGGAAGCCGCTGAGTTCGGCGCGTTTATCGCGGATCAGGGGGCGGAGCAGTGCGGCTTCTGCAATCCGGGATTTATGATGAACGCGCTGGCGCTTTTCCGGGACAATGAAGACCCGTCCGAGCAGGAGATCCGGGAGTACTTGGCGGGAAATCTCTGCCGCTGCTCCGGCTACGAGGGACAGCTGCGGGGGATGATGAATTTCCTGGAGTGGCGGAAAGCGCGCGGGAAAGCGGAACCGGAAGGTGACGCGGCAGTCGACACGCCCCCTCAGACCCATCACGAGAAGGAGACCGCCCAGCCCCTGCGCACGGTCAATAAAACCGTCCGCAAAAAGGACGCTATGCAGCTTCTCACCGGCCAGCCGGTCTACACCGACGACCTGGCGCCGGAGGACTGCCTGATCGTCAAGGTTCTGCGTTCGCCCCACGCCAACGCGCTGATCGGGCGCATCGACACGGCTAACGCCATGAAGGTGCCGGGGGTGGAGGTCATTTACACATGGGAGGACATTCCGGCGGACGCGAAACGCTTCACCTGCGCCGGTCAGACCTACCCGGAAGCCAGTCCCCACGACCGGCTGCTGCTGGACCGCCATGTGCGTTATGTGGGCGATCCGGTGGCCATCGTGGCCGGTGAGACAGAGAAAGCTGTGGACCGGGCGCTGGCCCTGATCAAAGTGACGTATCAGGTGCTTACGCCGGTTCTTGATTACCATACCGCCCTCGACAATCCGGTGCTGGTGCATCCGGAGGACAACTGGGAGAGCCTGTGCCCGGTGGGGGCGGATAACCGGAGAAATCTGTGCGCCCACGACGAGAGCCGTGGCGGCGACATTGATAAAGTGCTGTCCGAGTGTGACATTGTTCTGGACCGGACCTATCACACGAAGGCGGCCCAGCAGACCATGATGGAGACGTTCCGGGCTTTCTGTACGATCGACGCCTACGGGCGGCTCCATGTGACCAGTTCGACCCAGATCGTGTTCCATTGCCGCCGCATCGTGGCCGCCGCGTTGGGAATTCCCCAGTCGAAGGTCCGGGTGACTAAGCCCAGGATCGGCGGCGGGTTCGGCGCCAAACAGACCGTGGTCGCGGAAATATTTCCGGCCTTCGTCACATGGAAGACGAAGAAGCCCAGCAAAATGATCTACACCCGCGAGGAGTGCATGACCGCCTCCACGCCCCGCCACGAGATGGAAATGCACGTGCGCCTGGGCGCGATGAAGGACGGCCGCATCCGCGGCATCGATCTGTATACCATTTCCAATACCGGCGCTTACGGCGATCACGGCCCGACGACCGTGGGCCTGTCCGGCCACAAATCCATTCCGCTTTACGGAAAGGCGGAGGCATTCCGGTTCGTCAGCGATGTGGTCTACACCAATATCATGGCGGCCGGCGCGTACCGCGGCTACGGCGCGACCCAAGGGCTTTTCGCGGTGGAGTCGGCGGTCAATGAGCTGGCGGCGGAGCTTCATATGGATCCGTTCGCGCTGCGGGAGATGAACATTGTCAGGGAAGGCGACGTGATGCCGGCCTATTACGGCGAGCCCAACACCAGCTGCGCCCTGGACAAATGTCTGGCCCGTGTGAAAAAAATGAGCGGCTGGGCGGAGAAATTCCCGGTCCGGCGCCTGCCAGACGGCAAGATCCGCGCCATGGGCATGGGCATGGCCATGCAGGGCTCCTGCATTTCCGGTATGGATGTGGGAAGCGCCACATTGAAGGTCAATGAAGAGGGCTACTACACGCTGACCATCGGCGCCGCCGACATGGGGACCGGGTGCGACACGATCCTGGCCCAGATCGCGGCCCAGGTGCTGGAGTGCCCGGTGGACGCCATCACGGTGTTCGGTGCGGACACGGACGCTTCGCCCTACGATTCCGGCTCCTATGCGTCCAGCACCACATTTGTCACCGGCAAAGCGGTGGAGAAATGCGCCCAGGATCTGCGGGAGCGGATCTGCAAGCTGGGGGCGAAGCTGCTGGGATGTGAGAAGGAGCAGGTGGAGTTTGACGGGGGGAAGGTGTATGTGCTTGAGGAAGAGGGGGCGGCAAATGCTGCCGGGACGAAAAATGTGTGCGCTGCAATGTCTGTGAATGATGCGGGAGCAGCGTATGACGCAGATGTGGCAGTTGTGTGCGGTGCATCTGAACAAGAGAAAAAAGAAGAATGTTTAGAAGACGGCGCAGCGGAAGTGTCAAAAGTTCAGGATGAAAGGCGAGCCGTTGAGAATCAGTTGCGTTCCGTTTCCCTGCAGGATATCGTCATCGCCTCTATGTGCGGCAACGACATTGCGCTGGAGACCACTTATACCCACAGTTCCATGGTCTCGCCGCCTCCCTACATGGTAGGCGCGGCCGAGATCGAAGTGGATCCGCAGACCGGCCATGTGGAAGTGGTAGATTTCTACGCCGCCGTGGACTGCGGCACGCCGATCAATCCGAACCTGGCCCGCGTCCAGGCGGAGGGCGGCATCGTCCAGGGCATCGGCATGGCGCTGTCCGAGGACATTTCCTATAGTGCTGATGGACGTGTCCATGAGAATTCGCTGATGCAGTATAAGATTCCGGCCAGAACTGATTTCGGGCATATCCACGTGGCGTTCGAGAACAGCTACGAGGACGGCGGCCCGTTCGGCGCCAAATCCATCGGCGAGATCGTGATCAACACGCCGCTGCCGTCCATCGCGGACGCGGTCTATCAGGCCACCGGGAAGCGCTTCTATGAACTGCCGATCCTGCCGGGGCAGGTGGCGGAAGAGTAAGCAAGCCGGATGAACGTGGAAATGAAGAGAGTCCGCAGAATAGCAGTTTAGTTAGAGAAGTCCTTTGTGTATGATAGGGATTACCATTTAATACGATGGAGTATAAGATGTAATTTATGAAATTTCACTGGTCTATCGGCTGGTGTCAGATAGTGAAACCAAAAGACAAAAGCAGCGACATTACAACAAACAAAAATCATGGAGGTACGAAAATGGCAAACGACAGACGACCCGACGACATGACAAGAATCACCACCCCGGAGCTTGCGGAAGCATTTATCAGCAAGCAGGTGAAGGCCCTTCAGGAGCAGATCGGCGATAAGAAGGTTCTTCTGGCCCTTTCCGGCGGCGTGGACTCCTCGGTAGTGGCGGCGCTCCTGATCCGCGCCGTCGGCCGGCAGCTGGTTTGCGTGCATGTGAACCACGGCCTTCTGCGCAAGGGCGAGCCGGAGCAGGTGATCGAAGTGTTCCGCAACCAAATGAACGCGAACCTGATCTATGTGGACGCCACTGACCGTTTCTTGGACAAGCTGGCCGGCATCTCCGAGCCGGAGCAGAAGCGCAAGATCATCGGCGGCGAGTTCATCGAGGTGTTCGCCGAGGAAGCCAGGAAGCTGGACGGGATCGAATTCCTGGCGCAGGGAACCATCTGGCCGGACATTCTGGAGAGCGAGAAAGGCATCAAGGCCCACCACAACGCCGGCGGTCTGCCGGAGGATATGCAGTTTGAACTGGTGGAGCCGGTGAAGATCCTGTTCAAGGACGAGGTCCGCGTGGTCGGAAAGCAGTTGGGCCTGCCGGACAACATGGTCTTCCGTCAGCCGTTCCCCGGCCCCGGCCTGGGCGTGCGCTGCCCCGGTGCGATCACCCGCGACCGTCTGGAAGCGGTCCGCGAGTCCGACGCGATCCTGCGGGAAGAATTCGCAAAGCACGGCCTGGAAGGCAAGGTGTGGCAGTATTTCACCGTCGTGCCGGAGTTCAAATCCACCGGCATCAAGGACGGCAAGCGGGCGTTTGAGTGGGCGGTCATCATCCGCGCGGTCAACACGACGGATGCGATGACGGCGACGGTGGAGAACATCCCGTTCGACCTGATGTGCCGCCTGGTGGAGCGGATCACCCACGAGGTGCCGGGCGTGAACCGGGTACTTTACGACTTTACGCCGAAGCCGACGGGGACGATTGAGTTCGAATAGTAGAATTTTTGGCCGGGAATCCAGTATTTAAGCGGATTTCCGGCCTTTCCGTATGACCCCGTGACACTAATATGACACTAAGAAATCAAGTCGCTACTCTCATTACCTACCCTTGCAATCAGCGCAAAGCTGTGATAGAATACCTATGGGTGTCACCGAGATGGTGGACGGCTGGCCCTCTTCGGAGGGACTGTGACCCTCCGTTTACATAGAAACCCGCAAGGGAATCGAAGGAAGGGAGGGCTGAAGCTATGTTGACGATTGAAGGCCTTTTGGCAGTGCTCAGCTTCGGACTGGCCTGCTTTAGCGTCGGATACGCCATCGGACGCAAAGATAATGAGAAGACGCAGAAATAGCCGCCCCGACCCGGAAAGTTGAGCGGCTATTTCAGTTACTAATTTTCTTGGGCCAGCCGTCTATCGGTGGCACCTTTTCTATCTTTACTATATCACATATCCCTGGCTGTTTCAAGCCTCATTTTCCACAGAATCAGGTTTGCGTTCCAGCGACTGCATGGCTGCTGTTTCTTCCGGCGTTTCCCTTCCTGCGCTGGGGCGCCTCAGCTCGTTCAACGCCACAGCGAGCGCCGCATCCTTGTCGGGGTACAGATGGGCATAGGTATCAAGAGTGGTCTTTACCGACTCGTGGCCGAGCCGTTCCGATATCTGTACGATGTTGAATCCCATCTCGATCAGCAGGCTTGCGTGGCTATGCCGGAGGTCATGCACCCTGATCGGATCCAGGCCCGCACGTTCGGCGCCGGCCTTCAGCTCCTTATCAAGGCTTGACTTTGTAAAATAGAAGATCCTGTCCCCTGGCTGGATGCCGTATATCTTGGATATATATTCGTGGATCTCATCATACAGGAAATCCGGGATGGACAGCGTCCGTATGCTCCGCGGTGTCTTCGGCTCCAGGATCAGCTCCACTCCCTTCACTTTTGCAAAGTTTTTGGTTATGGACAGCTTTTTGCTCGCAAGCAGATCGGCCGGCGTGAGGGCCAGGAGCTCCCCTTCGCGGATGCCGGTATAAAATAGGATGTCGAAAGCGAGCCGTAGCGCTGACTTCCGGATCTGGCCGGAGAAACGCTCATATTCTTCCCTCGTCCAGATCTTCATCTTGTCGGCGTGGCTTCTTCCCATGCTGCCGGCCACCCGGCAGGGATTGACTGGAAGAGAGTAGTGAAGCACCGCATAGTTTAAGATGGCCGATAACTGATTGTTGACCGTTTTAATATACGTCTGTGAATATGGCTTTCCATTCTCATCACGATACGATATGATCTCGTTTTGCCATTTGCGGATCTTTATGGTATCAATATCGCAAGTACGGAGTTTGGAGAAGTACGGAAGGACCTTTGTGTCGATAATATGCTTCTTGGTCTCCATGGTCGTCGGCTTCAGCCGGTTCTCCATATCTTTCATGTAGTTCTCCACCAGGTTTGAGAACAGAATGTCGCAGCCGTTTTTCTGCAGATCGAGATAAATATCCTCATAGTCCTTGGCGGCGCGCTTTGTCTCAAATCCTCTTTTACATATCTGCCGTTTGGTTCCGGTCCAATCTGTTATATAGAATTTTGCTCGCCATCGGATGGTTTTCCCGTCCTTTAAGGTGTATTTGTATGCTGGCATGTCAAATATCCTCTGATGAATTGATAATACGAGCAAGTATCTCGTAAATGTATTCCGGCTCCTTAGTTTCTAACGGATACTGCTGTTCTCCAAACTGAAATGCAATGCCATTTTGATATGGGGTAACAGCCGATAAAGCCGAGAGCTTCTTATCAAATGCTCCCTTATTCCCTGAAAATACCACTCTTTTATTGGTGACGGAGAGGATCCCCGGGGTCCTTTCCTGCACATCTCCCCTGATCGGCGCTGCTTTCTGCGCCCCTACCCTTACGGACATCCCTTTTGCAATCCTTATGCTGGTTCCACGACTTCCGCCGGCGTAACCAACTACCACATTTTTGGTCTTTACGAAAGTGGCAGGTCCGCAATAATGACAGATCTCGCCGTTGCTGAGCATGAGATTCGAGGATACGATTACAGGAAGCTCCTCTGAGTCGTCCAGCTCCCTGGGTCTGTTTCCCCAGATTCGCTCACCCTTGATCGCAGCTATCAGATATCGAATCGTATCGATGATCCATCCTATGAAGAATAATCCCATTGTGCATAGGTATAGAATCCCCATGCCAGTTTTCTTTTCCCTGAACTTATGAATTCCTGCCCATCCAAATAGGAAGCAGATCAAAAAATCTGTCCATGCCGCAGTCCATTTCATGATTTTCTTCCTCCTGCAATATTTTGCTTTATCTCGTCCCCCGGTACCACGCGAGGGATATTATTTTGCCTGCTTCAGGGATGCGTCCGCTGCAACGGACTCCTCCTGATAACGCTTCAAATAACCCTTCAGTTCTCCGCGGAACTCAATCTGGGCTTCCGGCGGGAGCTGGTGGATGAGTGAAAGCCACTCAGCATCCTCTTTCGGGATGTCGAGAGAGGGATTTGCTCTCCCAGTAAGCAAATAGTATGAACTCATATTAAGAAATTCGGAAATGGGGATTATGTATTCGGCGGGTATTGACCGCCCTAATTTCAACCAGTTGTTGACAGTAGAGGTTGAAACACCTATAGAAGCGGCGAGCCCTTTCTGTGTAGTCCCTTTTCCGGTTTTCAATGCTTCAACAATCCGCTCGTTGACAGTCATAAAAAATCTCCAAAAATCCCCGAATAGGTATTGACATATCCCTAAACAGGGATTATTATAAAAGCACATAACAACAAGTTGCAATAACCCAGGCCAGCCGGCGGCAACCGGAAAAGGCGGGAACACAAAACAGGCGTCGGAGGATGCATAGCTGCGAACCCATACACCCGCCCCGTCGTTTTGCCAGAATATAACTCTTCATTATTATTCTAACACATTATTGCAACTTTTCAAAGTAAAAAAAGGTTCCCTTTGAAGACCGCTTAGGCATGCTGGTCGATGTTGAATATACCAGCCGGAAAAACAACCGCCTCAAACGGCTGATCCGGCGGGCGGAGTTTGAGCAGCCCGGGGCCAGTATTGCGGCTATAGATTACCACTCAGGGAGGAAGCTTAACAGGGAACTGATCAGCCGCCTCGCGTCCTGTGAGTACATCGCGGAAAACCGAAACATTTTCACGGTTTTATTAATTCAAAATGTTATTTTTTATACATGACAAAATTATTGACAAACTCATACATAAGTTATATGATATATACAAGCCATATAACGTACCTGGCAAATCAACACCATTTATATGTAACAGACGAGGTGTCCAGATGAAATTAGGAGATTCGGCTTCAGTACGAAGCGGATTGGTGCTTTCGCGCAAGCTGGCGAGAGAACCGTCCGGAATACGCTATCCATTGCTAAATTTGCGTTCTATTCAGCCCGATGGGCATATTGACCTGGAACAGCTGGATTTTTACGATGCGGCCGAACGTCTTTCGCCGGAGTATCTGGCCCAGATTGGAGATGTTATTGTCCGGCTGAGTTCGCCGTATACGGCGGTTCTGATTGACAGCGATACCGCGGGGGCTGTTGTATCTTCGAATTTTGTTATTATAAGATGCGATAGCAGAGAGATTCTGCCGGAATATCTTTTCTGGCTGCTTAACAGGCCTGAAGTGAAGAAAGAGATTTATGAGAATACCGGCAGCAATATGCTCGGGGCGATCAAAGCAAAGTATTTTACTGAATTTGAGATGATTCCGCTGTCGATTGCCGATCAAAGACAGATTGCCGGCATGAATCTTCTGGCGAAGAGAGAAGCGGCATTGCTCCGGCAGCTGGCAGATAAGAAGGAACGTTATTATGAACTTCTGGTTCAGGATATATACAGAAAGAAAAGTGAGGTAAATAGAGGATGACTACGAGAAATGATATTCAGCGTACACTGTGGAAAGCCTGTGACAGTTTCCGGGGGAAGATTGACAGTTCCCGATACAAAGACTACATCTTGTCGATGTTATTTGTGAAATACTTAAGCGATATTACGAAGGAAAAGCGGGCTCATTACTGGGAGCAGTACGAGGGCGATGCGCAGCGTGTGGAGCGAGCCATGGGCAGAGAACGCTTCGCGATTGACGAGACATCAAGTTTTGATTTCCTGTATGAGCAGAGGAATGATACCGAGATCGGCCAGAAAATCAATGTGGCATTATCTCATATTGAGGAGCACAACAGCGGGAAACTCCGTAATGTTTTCCGGGCGATCGATTTTAATTCACAGGTGGATTTTGGAGATGTGAAAGAGAAGAATACGACGCTGCGCAATCTGCTTGAGGATTTTCATGATCTGGATCTGCGGCCCAGCCAGCTGGATTCGGCTGATATTATTGGGGACGCTTACGAGTATATGATCGCCAATTTTGCTTCGGATGCCGGCAAGAAAGGCGGAGAGTTCTTCACTCCGAGTCCGGTATCTGAATTGATCGCGGCTTTGGTGAAACCCAGAGAGAATGATCGTATTTATGATCCTACATGCGGGAGCGGCGGCCTGCTCCTGAAGGCGTATAAGAAAGTGCCGGGCGGGAAGGCGGCTGTCTACGGACAGGAGCTGAACGCTCAGACCTGGGCGCTTTGTACCATGAATATGTTTCTTCACGGCGTAGACGACGCGCGTATATGGCAGGGGGATACCCTTTCCAACCCGCAGAATATCGAGGATGATAAGCTGATGAAATTCCAGGTGGTGGTTGCGAATCCGCCGTTTAGCCTTGATAAATGGGACAGCGGTTTTCTATCGGAGGCGAATCTCGATAACAAGGAGAAAAAGCAGGAAAAGATGGAAGCGACCCTGGACAGATGGAAGCGATTTGAATGGGGTGTTCCGCCGTCTTCCAAAGGAGACTATGCGTTTGTGCTGCATATGCTCCATAGCCTGGACGCCGAGAATGGCCGGATGGCGGTAGTACTCCCGCACGGCGTATTGTTCCGCGGTGCCAGTGAAGGGAAGATACGAAGAAAATTGATCGAGATGAATCTTCTGGATGCCGTGATCGGCTTGCCCTCGAATCTCTTCTATGGTACGGGGATTCCGGCCTGCATTCTTTTATTCAAGAAGAACCGAACAAGGGATGACGTCCTTTTTATCGATGCGTCAGGAGAAGGTAATTATGAAAAAGGCAAGAATCAGAATATTCTGCGCGCCAGCGATATTATGCGGATTGTCAGTACTTATGAAGAGAGAGAGGCAAAGGTTGACAAATACAGTTACCGTGCTTCCCGTGAGGAGATCAGCAGGAATGACTATAATCTGAACATTCCGCGGTATGTGGACACGTTCGAGGAAGAAGAACCGGTGGATATCGACGAAGTGAGGCAGAATATCGCTGCTATAGAGGCGGAACTGGCGCAGGTGCAGGCACGGATAGATAAATATCTGGAGGAACTGGGCTTATGAGCAATGATCTGGCTAAAACCGGGAAAATACTGATTTATCAGAATGAAAAAGGCGATACCAAGATAGATGTTTTTTTTGATGGTGAGACGGTCTGGATGCCTCAGCGAGTTATGGCAGAACTGTATCAGGTCGATGTCCGGACGATCAACGAGCATATCATTAATATTTATGAAGAAGGAGAACTGGAGGAAAATCGAACTATCCGGAATTTCCGGATAGTTCAAGCGGAAGGGAAACGTCAGGTGAGCCGGGAGATTCGGCACTATAATTTAGACATGATTCTCGCTGTCGGTTATCGCGTTCGCAGCAATGTAGGCATTCATTTTCGCCGGTGGGCGACGAATGTTCTGACGGAGTACATGAAAAAGGGATTTGTGCTTAATGATGAACGTCTGAAGAATCCGAAGGAATTTGGCGCGGACTATTTTGACGAATTGTTGGAGCGAATCCGTGATATCCGCGCCAGTGAGAAAAGGGTTTACCGGAAGGTAAAGGAAATATTTGCGCTGTCTGTCGATTATGACAGTCAGAGTAATGCTGCGCAGATGTTTTTCAAGTCGGTACAGAATAAGCTGGAATATGCGGCGACCGGTCATACGGCCCCGGAGATCATCGCAGCCCGCGCGGATGCTTCTGTGGACAATATGGGTCTCACTTCATTTAAAGGCGCGAAAGTCCGAAAAGATGATGTGACGATTGCGAAGAACTATATGACAAAGGAAGAAATCAGTACCCTGAATTTGATCGTTAATATGTATCTGGATTATGCGGAACTGCAGGCTAAACAGCACCATGTTATGCATATGTCTGACTGGGAGGACAAGCTAAACCAGTTCCTGAAGTTTAATGGCCGGGAAGTTCTGCAGAATTTCGGAACGGTAAAGAGGGAAGTAGCGGAGGCCCTGGCTATAGCGGAATATGAGAAATACGACGCGCACCGCCGCAGTGTGGAAACGGCAGATCTGGATGGATTGACAGAAGAAGTTAAGCGGCTGAAGGGATAGAATTATGAACGATAAAATCAGAGAGAGAATCGAGAAGATCCGGCGCGGCGAGGTACCGGAAGGGTATAGGAAAAGGCTAAATTGGATTATTCCAAATGAATGGGAACTGATGTCTGGAAGTGATTTATTTTCGTTCATTCGAAATGGTTTTGTAGGAACAGTTACACCTTTTTATACGGACATCGGAATTCCTTATCTTCAGGGAATGAACATCAAAGATGGCAATATTGTTAAGGAGAAGATGTTTTATGTTACAGAAGAATTTCATAGAGCGCATCCAAATTCACAGCTTAAGTATGGCGATGTAGTTGTGGTGCAGTCTGGTGCGGTTGGAGAATGCGCAGTTATCGGCAAGGATTTTGAACAGGGGAATTGTCATGCTTTGATAATCATGACGCCGAAAGAATATGTAAATTCATTTTGGTTTGCTGCGGTTCTTAATTCTCCGTTACGGCGGCATCTTCTTGCAGGAATCATAACAGGAAATACAATTCAGCATATTCTGGCCAGCGATATGAAAAGAATATCAGTTCCGACTCCGTCTTATGCTGAGCAGAATTATATTGCCAAGGTACTTGCCGCTCAGGATAGATTATTATTGCTTCAACGGCAAAGAATAGATCAAATTAAGAAGTTGAAGGAAGCATATTTAGATAAATTGTTTCCCAAAGCCGGGAGTAATGTACCAGAGATTCGTTTTGCTGGTTTTACTGATCCTTGGGAACAGCGTAAGCTGGGAAAAATTACTCAAATAACAATGGGGCAATCTCCCGATGGCGCAACATATAGTGACACGCCGTCCGATTACATTCTTGTTCAAGGAAATGCAGATTTGAAAGACGGGTGGGTTTTTCCTCGTGTTTGGACTACTCAAAAGACAAAAACAGCAGACGCAGGAGACCTTATTATGAGCGTTCGTGCGCCAGCCGGTGCTATGGGGAAAACCGCCTATAATGTAGTGTTAGGTAGAGGCGTAGCAGGAATTAAGGGCAACGAATTTATATATCAAACGCTCGTGAAAATGGACGGAGACGGCTATTGGAAAAGACTTGCTGCCGGTTCGACTTTTGAATCAATAAATTCTGATGTGATTTCGTGTGCAGAAATATCTATACCACAAAATGTAGATGAGCAGAATTTAATTGGTGCATATTTCAAGAGCCTCGACACCCTTATCACCCTTCACCAACGCAAACTGGACGAGATGAAAAAACTGAAAAAGGGCCTGATGCAGCTTTTGCTGACCGGAATCGTGAGAGTAGGCGAATAAACAATCTACAGGAATACATAAGAACATTTTATAACAAACCTGAAAGAAAAATAACGGAGGATAAGTACGGAGGAGAAAAGTTATGAATAAAGATATGTATCTGGAACGTAATGCCAGTCAGGAACCGGCCATTAAGCTTTTGCAGGCGATGGGCTATATCTATATATCGCCGGAGGATTGTGAGAAACAGCGCGGGAGCCGGTATCATGTGTTATTGAAGGATATTCTGCGGGGGCAGCTTCGGCGGCTGAACCGATATATTTATGCCGGTGCTGAAAATGAGTTCTCTCTCGCCAATATTGAGAGGGCGATGGAAGACCTGGATGAGCCACTGACGGATGGCCTTGTGCGCGCCAGCGAGAAGATTTATGACGCGCTCCTGTTGGGCAAAAGCTATCCGGAAGCCGTCGGCGACGGAAAGATGCTCAGTTTTAATTTAAAATATATTGACTGGGAACATCCGGAGAATAATCTGTTTCATGTGACGGAAGAATTTGCGGTGGACAGCCGGGATAAGCTGCATAATGCACGGCCGGACCTGGTGCTGTTTATCAATGGGATTCCGTTTGCGGTGATCGAATGCAAGGCGCCGCAGATTCCTGTCGACCAGGCGATTGAGCAGATGATCCGCAACCAGCAGATGGAATATATTCCGCAGCTTTTTAAGTTTGCCCAGATCGTTCTGGCTGCGAATAAGAACTCGGTCAGGTATGCGACGGCCGGAACGCGAAAAAAATATTGGAGCATCTGGAAAGAGCAGGATAACGGCTGGCTGCAGGGCAAGCTGGCTTTATTGGTTACGGATCGCATGCCTTCCGAGCAGGACAGAGATATGATTTCCCTGTTAAGCCCGGAGCGAGTCTACGAACTGATCCGGTATTTTATTCTGTTTGATGCGAATGTGAAAAAGATCTGCCGTTATCAGCAGTATTTCGCGGTGAAGGAAATTATAAAAACCGTTTCGGAGACAGATGATAAAGGCAACCGTCAGAGCGGCGTAGTCTGGCATACGCAGGGAAGCGGAAAAAGCCTGACGATGGTTATGCTGGCCAAATATATTCTGATGGAACTGTCTTCCTGCCATCCCAGGGTTGTGATCGTCACGGACCGGAAGGAACTGGACGTGCAGATTGCAGCCACATTTGCCCATACGCGGCTGAGGCCGGCCCGGGCAACCAGCGGACGTCATCTTGTAGAACTGTTAAACAGCGAAAAAGCAGATGTGATCACCAGCATTATCAATAAATTCAGCGCCGCGGAAAACCGGGACACAAAGAATTACTCCCGAAATATATTTGTGCTGGTGGATGAAGGACATCGTTCCAATAATGGCCTTATGTCAGTTAAGATGCGCAGCGTATTTCCGAACGCCTGCTATATCGGTTTTACCGGTACACCTCTGATGAAGCAGGAGAAGAATACCATGGCCAGGTTCGGTAAGCTGATCCATAAGTATACGATTCTGGACGGAGTGGAAGACGGCGCGATCGTTCCGCTGATCTATGAGGGACGCTTTGTGGAACAGAAAGTGGACGAAGAGAATATCGATCTGTGGTTCCGTCAGACGACCAGACGCCTGACGGATGCGCAGAAGGAAGATCTTCGGAGAAAATGGAGCAGCATTCGCCGACTGACATCGACCGATGCCCGTATTAAACGAATTGCGCTCGATATCAACGAGCATTTTGTTGATGGGTATAAAAACACGGGATTTAAGGCGATGCTTGCGACGAACTACAAGCGAGATGCCGTACGGTATCTGGATTGTTTCGAGCAGTTTGGGGATTTGACCTGCGCGGTCGTTATATCAGCGCCTGACGTGCGAGAGGGCGTGGATGATATGGACGAAGGCGTTGACGATATGGTCGTTGCCTACTGGAACAGAATGATGAGACAGTACGGCTCTGCCGATCGCTATGAAGAAGCCATGAAGAACAAATTCTGCGATGGTGAGATCGATATTCTGATTGTGTGCAGCAAGCTTTTGACCGGATTTGACGCTCCGCTTTGCCAGGTTCTGTATATCGATAAGGAATTGAAGGAGCACGGCCTTCTTCAGGCGATCGCGCGTACGAACCGGTTGTGCGAGGGGAAGGATTACGGTCTGATCGTAGACTACCGCGGATTGATTCAGAATCTGGATATTGCCATGGATATGTATAGCGGCGCCGGGCTGGAGAAATTCGACAGCAGTGATCTTAAGGGAGTTGTTGTGGATGTAATGACGGCTGTGGGGGATCTTCGAAGTTCCTATACTCAGTTGACGGAAGTGTTTGAGCCGGTAGAGGATACAGAAGATTCGGAAGCGGTTGAGGTTCTGCTGGCGGATGATAAAACGCGGGAAGATTTTTATAACAGACTTTGTGCTTATGGGCGTGCGTTAAGTCTTGTGATGAACGCGGAACAGGCGTATAACGCAATTCCCCGGGATGAGAGAGATAAGTATCAGAATACATTTATTTATTTCGAAAAGGTCCGCCGGAGCGTGAAGATTCGGTATTGTGATGCGATTGATAATAAAGAGTATGAACCGCAGATGCAGAATCTGCTGGATACGCATTTGTCCGTCGCCGGGTTGAAACAGATTGCCGGACCTATCGATATTCTGAACAAAGAGGATTTTGAAAAGGAACTGGATGAACTTGGTTCGCTTCGGGCGAAGGCGGATGCCATAACGAGCCGAATGACGAAAAGCATCAGCGCGAAGCGCGACGAGAATCCGGCGTATTACGACAGTTTCTCGAAGCGTATTAAAGAAGCTCTGGAACTCTATAAGGAGAAGGTGATTTCAGAAGCGGAATATCTTGCGAAGATGAGATCGATCATGGAAGATTACCGTGCGGGAAGAAGTACGGTAAGTTATCCTGACAGAATCAAGGGAAATGCTCATGCGCAGGCTTTTTACGGTGTTTTGACTGCGGTGTTCGACGGAGAAGACAACGAGATCCTTACGCCTGATTTTCTGGCAGAAGTGGCGGAGGAGATTACGAAAATCGTCGCGTCTCACAGTCAGGTGGATTGGACGAATAATACTGCGATACACGACAGGATTGCTCAGGATATCGATGATCTTTTCTATGCGTATAAGAAAAAACTTGGCTTGGAATTGTCGTTTGACCTGATCGATAAAGTCATAGATAATGTTAAGACAGTTGCTTTCCGGAGGTTCTGAGTATATGGGAGATACTGCGGTAAGAACAGTCGTTTCTGACGGGGACACAATCGTATACTGTTTTGAGCGGAAACCGGTAAAGAATCTAAACTTGAGAATACGCAGGGACGGAAGCGTTATGGTGTCTGCAGGCACGGACGTTCCGGATGGTGAAATCGACGCCTTTGTACGCAAAAAATCAATCTATATCCGGAAATCAATCAGAAAGTTTGAGGAACTGGTTCAGTATCAGCCGCAGGCGAAACAATATGTCAGCGGTGAAACGTTCTATATACAGGGGAGGGGAGTGCGTCTTAAGGTTCTGCAGGCTGAGAAAGAGTCAGTTATGTCGGACGGCGTATACATTACTCTTACTGTAAAAGACCCTGGAAATATGGATAGGAAGCGGCGGATGATGAATCGGTTTCTCGATCAGCAGTGCGAAGATGCCTTTGGCGGGATAATTGCAAGGATGTATCCGATATTTAGAAAATACGGCGTAGCGTATCCTACTTTGCGAATTCGGGATATGGATACGCGCTGGGGCTCCTGCTTAAGCAAAAAGGGGATTATTACGCTTAATAAGCGTCTGCTTGAAGTGCCCGGAAATTGCATTGAGTATGTAATCATGCATGAATATTGTCATTTCCTTTATCCGAATCACTCAAAGGCTTTTTATGATTTTCTCACTGTACAGATGCCGGATTGGAAGGAAAGAAAGAGAGTTTTGGAGAAGGAAATCACATCTGCACATGGCGCGGTTTCGCGGTATTGATTATCGGTGATTATTATGACATTTTTCGGAGAAATGCGGGAGCGCATTGAGGCAGTACACGCTTCCCGCATTTTTCATTTTAGCAATTTATGGGAAATAGTTCACAAGATTTGGATGGACAGGGACGCGAAAATATGTTTAAATGGAACTAATTATAAATACGCGCAAACGATCACAACGCGATAATAAGGAGGATATTATGCTGTATATCGGTATCGATCTGGGAACATCGGCTGTCAAGCTGCTTTTAATGGATCAGGCAGGCAGGATCTGCAATATTGTGTCAAAGGAGTATCCGCTTTACTTCCCCCATCCGGGCTGGTCGGAGCAGAATCCGTACGACTGGTATGACCGTACGGTCGAGGGGATCCGGGAACTGACGGCGGACTGCGACAAATCCGCCATTGCGGGCATCAGCTTCGGCGGCCAGATGCACGGCCTGGTAGTGCTGGACGAGAAGGATCAGGTGATCCGGCCGGCGATCCTCTGGAACGACGGGAGGACGGAGAAGGAGACGGATTATCTGAATGAGGTGGTCGGTAAGAAAGAACTGTCCCGGTATACGGCCAATATCGCGTTTGCCGGATTTACCGCACCCAAGATCCTGTGGCTTAAGACCAATGAGCCGGAGAATTTTACGAAGATCTCCAAGATCATGCTTCCAAAGGACTATCTGGCGTACCGCCTGAGCGGAACTTTCTGTACCGATTATTCGGATGCGTCCGGAATGCTTCTTCTGGATGTGGAGCACAGATGCTGGTCCCAGGAAATGCTTGATATCTGCGGAATCCATGAATCCCAGCTTCCGAAGCTGTTTGAGAGCTATGAGGTGGTGGGCGGCATAAAGCCGGAAGTGGCCGCGCAGCTGGGACTTCCGGAGACGGTGAAGATCATTGCCGGCGCCGGCGACAATGCGGCGGCGGCTGTGGGAACCGGAACCGTCGGAGACGGCAAATGCAATATTTCGCTGGGAACGTCGGGGACCATTTTCATTTCCAGCAAGTCTTTCCGCGTCGACGACAATAACGCGCTGCATTCCTTTGCCCATGCGGACGGCAATTACCATCTGATGGGCTGTATGCTCAGCGCGGCGTCCTGTAATAAGTGGTGGATGGACGAGATCCTAATGACCACGGATTACGCGCGGGAGCAGGAGAAGATTAAGAAGCTGGGCGAGAATCCGGTGTTCTATCTTCCGTATCTGATGGGCGAGCGCTCGCCTCACAACGATCCCCGGGCGAGGGCTACATTTACCGGAATGACCATGGACACGACGAGGGAGGATATGACCCAGGCGGTTCTGGAAGGCGTGGCGTTCGGTCTGCGGGATTCGCTGGAAGTGGCCAGGTCGCTGGGTATCCGGATCGACCGGACCAAGATCTGCGGCGGCGGCGCTAAGAGCCCGCTCTGGAAGACGATCATTGCCAATGTGATGAATCTGAAGGTAGACGTGATCGAGAGCGAGGAAGGGCCCGGCTACGGCGGCGCGATCCTGGCGGCAGTGGGCTGCGGCGAGTATGAGAGCGTGGAAGCGGCCGCGGAGAAGTTGGTGAAGGTGATCGATACGGTGGAGCCGGATCCGGAACTGGCCGCGAAGTACGAGAAGCAGTATCAGAAGTTCAGGAAAATATATCCGGCGCTTAAGGACGTATTCGCAATGCTGACGGAGGCCTGAGATGGAATCATTTGTAACGGCTCCGAGAGATCCGGAGAAGAAGCGGAGCGGATTTTATATCATGCGGAAGAAAGAGATCGCGGCCGCGCCCCAGCCTGACGGCAGAGGGATCCAGTTTTTGTATATGGACGGGGAGCGGCTGATCACCTGCGCCCGCATCGTGGGAAATGTTACGGATGAGAAGCTCATCGATATGCTGAAGACTACGGAAGGTTTCCGGACGCTCGTGCATTCGATCGGGGTCAGCGCAGAGATCACAGGGGGTGCCGCGCCTGTCCTGCAGTTTGTCCTGCAGATGTATGGAAAGACGGATCCGCTGGTATCCGGCACGCAGATCCGGATACCGTTGACCGCGGACGGAATGGAGCAGATCATTCGCCTGGACGACTGCGAATGGTCCGGGGACGACAATGTGGTCGGCCAGATCCGGTTTGAATTTCCGACTGCCGGCGTGACCGCGTCGGTGTCCGTGAAGCTTTACCTGCGGGACGGCTTTGAGGCGCCGGAGGAAGAGCCGGAGGAGGATGCCGATTTAAGTTCGCCCTTCTATGCGGAGATGCTGGAACGATCGCTTATGCAGGCCGGAAATATTTCCGGGATCAGGCGGGCGATCGGGAAGGCCAGGCGGGGAGAGGACGTTACGATCGCCTTCATCGGCGGATCCATCACTCAGGGGGCGGGAGCGGTACCGATCAATACGGGCTGCTATGCCTATAAGACATTTGAACGGTTTTGCGCCCTTGCAGGGAAAGGAACCGATGAGAATATCCATTACATCAAGGCCGGCGTGGGCGGTACCCCGTCGGAACTTGGCATGCTCCGCTATGAGCGTGACGTGCTGCGGGACGGAAGCGTGCAGCCGGATATCGTGGTCGTTGAGTTCGCGGTCAATGACGCGGGGGATGAGACCGGCGGCGAGTGCTTCGATTCGCTGGTGAGGAAGATTCTAAAATCTGGGAATCACCCTGCAGTTATTCTGCTGTTTGCGGTATTTGCCAATGACTGGAACCTGCAGGAGCGTCTGGCCCCGGTAGGCAGGGCGTATGATCTGCCGATGGTGAGCGTGCGGGACGCGGTGGTTCCGCAGTTTTATAAGAAACCGGGAGAGGGGAAAGTATTCAGCAAGAGCCAGTTCTTCTATGACTGCTATCATCCCACGAATCTGGGGCATACGGTGATGGCGGACTGTATCGGATATCTGTTTAAGAATGTGGATGAAGCACCGGCAATGGCGGATGAGCCACCGGTGCCGGTAAGCAGTATCGTGCCGCCCCTTGGCGGAGAATTCGAGGATGTGAAACTGTTTGACAGGAGCATGACGTCCACGGACATCCGTGTGGACTGCGGAAGCTTCTGCCATACGGATGAAGAGCTTCAGGCGGTGGAAATGGATATGAATCTGGCGCCCACGAAGGAATTTCCGAATAACTGGATGCACAGGGCGGACGGCGGAGGAACAGTGAACCATGGTAAGGCGACAGGAGACTGCGGAACAACAGAGGATACGGGCAGTTGGCAGCAGCCTTTCAGTATCGATATCACCTGCAGCGCTCTGCTGCTGATCTATAAAGATTCCGGAAGTCTGGCTGTCGGAAAGGCGGAGGTCTGGGCGGACGGCGAGAAAGTGCTTACGGCGGATCCGCATCTGAATGGCTGGACCCACTGCAATCCGCTGATCTGTTTCCGGGGCAGGGAGCGGAAGCGCCGCCATGTAGAAGTGCGGATGGCTCCCGGCGATGAAGAGAAAGAGTTCACGATTCTCGGATTCGGGTATGTGTCCTGACATCCGGATATATGATCAGGCCTGGAAACGGCGTGAAAGTGAGAGCAGGATTATGAAAATAAATTTTGATAAAGAACATATACCACAGATCGTCGTAGAAAGCGGCGGATATGAAGGCGTCAGGCGGATCGCCGGAAAGGTGGCGGAAGACGTCTGCAAGGTCGCCGGTTTCCGGCCTGAGGTCGTGACGGAGCGGGAGATATCTTCCGCGCAGATCATCCTCTGCGCCACGCTGGGCAAAAGCCCAATGCTGGACGCACTGGCGGAGGCGGGGCTTTTTGAGACTGCGTGTCTTAGAAGGGCAGACGGCGGGAAAAAGTGGGAGGTCTACCGGATACAGATGCTGTCGTTTTTAGAGGCATCGGGTTCTGACTGTACTATTTCCAGGGCAGAGTATTTCAGCGAGCCTATTTCCAGTGCGGCGCCTTTCAAAGCGAAGCTTTCCGACGAGACTGCCGATCTGCTTAAAGGAGTGGATCAGATCCTTCTGATCTGCGGCAGCGACAAGCGCGGCACCATTTACGGAATGTTCTCTCTGTCGGAGTACATCGGCGTGTCTCCGATGTGCTATTGGGGCGACGTAGAGCCCATCCGAAGGCAGAGCCTGACCATCGGTGAGGATATCGAGACGCTGTCGAAGGAACCCAGCGTGAAATACAGGGGCTTTTTCATCAACGACGAGTGGCCCTGTTTCGGCAACTGGGTCGTGAGCCATTTCGGCGGCTTCAACGCGGCGGCCTATGAATACGTGTTTGAGCTTCTGCTGCGTCTGAAAGGAAACTACCTGTGGCCGGCTATGTGGTCGGCCAGTTTCCCGCTGGACGGGCCGGGCAGTGCCAATGAAGAACTGGCGGATATCTACGGCATCGTCATGGGTTATTCCCACCATGAGCCGTGCCTGCGGGCCAGCGAGGAGTGGGACAAGGTCCGCGGCGAGGGTACCCGGTACGGCAATGAATGGAATTTCTACACCAATGAGCAGGGCCTTCTGAACTACTGGGAGGACGCCTTAAGGCGCAGCGGCGGCTATGAGAACATCATTACTATCGGAATGCGCGGCGAGAGGGACACTTCCATGCTGGGGCCGGACGCCACGGTCACGGAGAATGTGAACCTGTTAAAGCGGATCATCACGAAGCAGAGAGAACTGATCAGCCGGTATGTGAAGCGGGAAAATGGAGAAGTCCCCATGCTGCTGGCGCTCTATAAAGAGGTGGAGCCGTATTTCTACGGGGATGGGAAGACGCCTGGCCTGAAGGACTGGGACGGACTGGACAGCGTGACCTGTATGCTCTGTGAGGATAATTACGGATACATGCGGACGCTGCCGACGGAGGAGATCCGCGGTCACAGAGGAGGCTTCGGCATGTATTATCATCTGGATTATCACGGCGGGCCGGTGTCTTATGAGTGGGTGGATTCGACCCCGTTTTCCAGGATCTGGGAGCAGATGAGCGAGGCGTACGAGTACGGGATCCGGGACGTCTGGATCGTCAATGTGGGCGATCTGAAGTTCCATGAGGTGTCCCTGGCCTGTTTCCTGTCGCTGGCTTACGATTATGAGAAATGGGGCTACGGGAATCCGGACAGTTACCGACAGTACACGTCCGAGTGGGCGGCCGGGACATTTCCGGGTGCGTCCCGCGCGCTGCAGGATCAGATCGGGACTGTCCTTACGGAATATATCCGGCTCAACAGTCTGCGCAGGCCGGAGGCGCTTCACGCCGGGGTTTATCATCCCTGCCATTACGGGGAGACGGACCGGATGCTTTCCGCGGTGGAGGCGGTGGAAGCTACGTCCCAGCATGTGATGGAGGAACTGGCGCCGGAAGAGAAGGACGCGTACTACAGCATGATCCATTTTCCGGCCATGGCCAGTATGAATTTGCTGAAAATGCACCTGTACGCCGGGAAGAACCATCATTATGCGGCCCAGGGCAGAGTTGCTGCGAATACATATCGGAAACTGGTGAAGGAGTGTATCGCCAGAGACCGGGAACTGTCCGCGGAATGGGCAGCCTTCCGGGGCGGAAAATGGAGCGGCATGGAACTGGCGCCTCATATCGGGTTCACCCGCTGGAACGAGGACGACAGCCGTATGCCGGTGACAATGGAGATCGAGCCGGTCGGCAAGCCCAGGATGAGCGTATCGCGGGCGGACGAGGAGCGGACTGCGACGAAATGCTATGGCCCGCTGATGGTGGTGCGGGTACCGGATTTTATGTATGCCGGGTGTGAGAAAGTGGTTTTGGAGATCGCGAATGGAGGACTGGGGAGTTTTCATTTTGAGATCATGGTGGAGAATGTGCAGTCCGCCGCAGAAAGTGCCGGGTGCGGCCTCCCGGGCGAGGCGAAGACGGCCGGGATACTTCGGAAAGAATCTGCCGGTTCAGAGGACACAGTCCGGAGCGTGTCGGCGACGAAAACTCCTGCGCTCCCCCGGTGGCTTTCGGTGTCTCCGATGAGCGGAGATGTGGAGGAACTGGAGAAGGTGACTCTGCGCTGCGACAGGCGGCTTTTGCCGGAACAGACGCAGACCGTGCGCCTGGTTGTGCAGGGCGGGGACGCGCAGGTCGCCGTGGAGATTTCGGGCAGAGCATCGATGCGCGCTGCAGGGCAGACGACAGATGGATCGTCAGAAAGCAATGGCGTTTCCGCAAAAGACATCCCGGATATGATCTTCACAGGGCAGAACGGGACGATCGTGATCGGCGCGGATCATTTCTGCCATAAGAAGGATACAGAAAAAGGCAGTTTCCGAATCATCCCGGAATATGGTAAATACGGCTGCGGCGTGAAGGTATTCCCGAGCACCGCGGCGTTTACGGCGGAAGAGGATAGACCGGAACTGACTTACCGTTTCCTTGCGGAAACCGCCGGGGAGTATCTGGTGGAACTTCTGACGGCCCCGTCCAACCCGCTGGTATACCGGCAGAGCGTCAGCCTGATGGTTTCCTGCGGTGGGCAGGAACCGGTGCGGGCGGAACTTATTCCCGCGGATTTCCGGTCGGGAGAGCCGGGAGACGGCCGCTGGGCGCAGG
Source organism: uncultured Lachnospiraceae bacterium (assembly GCA_947626395.1). GTDB lineage: Bacteria > Bacillota > Clostridia > Lachnospirales > Lachnospiraceae > UBA3402. The sequence continues at coordinate 130,099 of CANQRU010000001.1, forward strand.
CGGCGCTTGACCAGGAACGGAAGACTTCACTGAGTTTCCGGCTGGAAGCGGGCGTGCAGGAGCTTACGGTCGGGGCGCAGGAAGCGGGCGTCGTGCTGGAGCAGATCCGGATTCGGAGGAAAGATATTCCCGTGAAGGAAGCTTACCTGGGACCGGGGGAGAGCTGCCGGGCGGGTGATGTGATTTCTGATTGACAGCCGATGGAATGTATGACTTAGAATAACGCGGCAGCGGAAGAATACCGGCGAAGAACCGGGCGGAAAATGATTGCAATGGAGGCATAAGAACATGCCGATACAAGCAGATAATCCGATCATAAAACTGGACTATCCGGATCCCGATGTGATCCGGGTGGGCAACATTTATTACATGGTATCTACGACCATGTACTTCATGCCCGGCTGTGAGATCCTGCGTTCCTATGACCTGATCCATTGGGAGCACGCGGCGTTTGTTTACGACCGCCTGGACAGCACAGAAGGACAGAGGCTGGAGGGCAGCGAAAATATATACGGAAAAGGCATGTGGGCCGCCAGTCTGCGCTGTCATAAAGGGCGCTTCTATATCTGTTTCGTCTGCAACGATACGGGGAAGACCTACCTTTATACCTCCGCCGCGATCGAGGGACCGTGGGAGAAGCATACGGTCGAGGGCTTTTACCATGACTGCTCGATCCTGTTTGACGACGATGACAAGATATATATCGTTTACGGCAACCGCGACGTCTGTCTCACACAGCTGAAACCGGACCTCAGCGGGCCGTTGGAAGGCGGCCTTAATCGGCTGGTGGTCAGCGACAGGGGCAACCGGTTCCTTGGTTATGAGGGTTCTCATTTTTATAAGCTGAATGGGAAATATTATCTTTTCTTCATTCATTCCCTCAGGGACCGCTGGATGCGGGCGGAGGCCTGTTTCATGGCGGATTCACTGGAGGGAGAGTTTACGGGCGGCGACGTCCTTGTAGATGATATGGGATACTGCGGGCAGGGCGTGGCCCAGGGCGGCATCGTGGATACGCCGGATGGAAAATGGTATGCCGTTCTCTTCCAGGACCAGGGCGCCGTGGGACGGATACCAGTGCTGATTCCCCTCACTTGGGAAGGAGACTGGCCGGTGTTCGGGCAGGCACCTCACACTGTGGAAACCGTTTCCACAAGACCCGAATACATTTACGAGCCGCTCATGCAGAGCGATGATTTCAAAGGCCCTGCCGCGGGGGACGACATAAGTCCCGCGGAGCGAAAACGGCGTTACGGCTGCTTCGGCCTTAAAAGCTGCTGGCAGTTCAATCACGAACCGGATCTGTCTCTGGTCCGGCTCGACCGGGCGCGGGGAGTATTCCGGGTCAGCACGGATAAGCTGTGCGGGGATCTGACCCAGGCGAAGAACGTGCTGACGCAGAGAATGCTTTTCCCGGGCTGTGCGGGCGAGGTGAGCGTCGATATCAGCCATATAAAGGAAGGCGACTACGCCGGGCTCTGCGCGCTTCAGGGCCGATATGGAATGGTGGCGGCGACAAGGCGCGGCGGACGTAACTGGATTGTGATGAAGAGTATGGATCCAGACAGAAAAGAAGGCCCGCAGACCGCAGAGTGGGAGTCGGCGGAATTTGACGGCGATATCGTCCGATTGAAGATCGAAGTGAATTTCCGCGATATGCGGGATGAATCTGATTATTTTTACCATGACGGAAACGGGTGGAAGAAGATCGGGGTTACCCATAAACTGCGTTTCGGGCTGGATCATTTCACCGGATGCCGGTTCGGGCTGTTCCTGTATTCTACGCAGGAGACGGGAGGCAGGGCAGAGTTCATGGATTTCGTATATTCTCCCGCCCTCAGAACGGCTTCGTATTCAGCACCCGGAATTCCTTAGGCGTGCAGTGCTTGGCCTCCTTGAAGAGACGGTTGAAGGAGGAAATGCTGGAGAAACCGGCGCGCAGAGCCACCTCGGTGATGGAGATGCTGCGGTCCGCCAGAAGCGCTTCCGCCGCTCTCAGCCTCCGGTTGTTCAAATAATCATTGAACGTAAACCCGGTGTACTGCTTGAACAGCCGGGAGAAATGGAACTTGCTGAAGCCGATATGGGCGGCCATATTGTCCAGATTAAGGCTTTCCGCGTAATGGGCGTCGATGTAGTTGAGCAGGTCGTTGATCTTCTTGATGTGTTCCTTCTGCTGGGAGAGCTCCAGGTTGCGAAACAGGTTCTTATCGTAAATATGATTGTAGCCGAATTTCGCAAACAGATTGAGCATGAGGGCGCATGCGGTGAATTCCGTATATTCGCGCATGCTGAAATATTCGCTCCGGATCCGCATAAGAGTCTCGCAGACATCCTCGCAGATCATCGGATAGGATTCCCTGGTGATAAGGGGATCACGGGATATCATGGTCATGATTGCGGGCCAGCCCTTAATATTGGCAAACAGGGACGCGTCGAACAGGAAAATGAACCTCCTGCCAGACGGGGGGGCGACAAGTCGGTGCATCTCACCGGGCATAATGAAGAGAATGTCGCCGGGAAACAGATGGTAGGAGGTCTCCCCGACAATGACATCGTAATCGTTCTCCGCGGGCATGATGATCTCCAGCGCAGTGTGCCAGTGATAATCGTAGTTGATGTCCTGCTCATTGCACCAGATACGGATGGAAGAGCCGGTATGATACTCCACGGCTTCATAGGCGTTTTTGACGTCTCTGCTGCCTGTCCAGTCGTCATTGACGGTATAATAATCCAGAACATTATCGCCCATTACGGAACCCTCCATTCGTGTAACTGCCTTTTATTCATTATAACTCAAATTGCACAGATAAGCAACGAAAAAATTATGCACCATTTATAAAATAGAGAAATGAAAGCGGTCTGTCCTGCCACGCGGAGCGGAAGAAGAATAGAGAAAATGAGAATGATCTGTTCTGCCTCATGCGGAGGAAAAATAGAGAAAATGAAAGCAATCTGTCCTGCCTCACAGAGCAGCAAATAATAGAGAAAATGAAAACAATCTGTCCCGTCTCGTGTTGCGGGAAAAAACAGAAAAATGTAAATGATCTGTTCCGCCCCGCGTGGCGGGAAGAAAAAAGGAGAGAATGGCAATGAAGAAGAAACAGGCATTTAACCCGTATCTTCCGTCCTGGGAATATATACCGGACGGAGAGCCTTATGTCTTCGGAGACCGGGTCTATGTGTACGGCTCCCACGATTTCTACAACGGATATGTGTTCTGCATGGGAGATTACGTCTGCTGGTCCGCGCCGGTGAACGACCTTTCAGACTGGAGATATGAGGGCGTGATCTATCCGCGCAATGAGGACCCGCTGAATAAGGACGGGAAAATGTGCCTGTACGCGCCGGATGTGACGATTGGGCCTGACGGCAGGTATTATCTGTACTATGTGCTGGACAAGGTATCGGTCGTTTCCGTGGCGGTCTGCGACACGCCGGCGGGCCGGTATGAGTTCTGCGGGTACGTCCATTATGAGGATGGAACGCGCCTCGGTGAGCGGGAAGGCGACGAGCCTCAGTTCGATCCCGGCGTGCTGACGGAAGGGGAGAAGACCTATCTGTATACCGGCTTCTGCGGGCGGGGAGACAAGTCCAGGACTGGCGCCATGGTCACGGTGCTGAAGCCGGACATGGTGACGGTCGCGGAAGCGCCGGTATTTGTGGCGCCCGGATGCGAGTACGGCGCGGGCACCGGGTTTGAGGGCCATGAATTCTTCGAGGCGCCGTCGATCCGGAAGCGGGGAGATACCTATTATTTCATCTATTCTTCGGTCGTGATGCACGAGCTGTGCTATGCGGTCAGCAAAGAACCGACCCGCGGCTTCACCTACGGCGGCGTGCTGGTCAGCAACTGCGACCTGTATATTGACAGCTACAAACCGGCTGACATGCCGGCGGCTTACGGGGCCAATAACCATGGAAGCATGGTGGAGATCGGCGGCGAGTGGTATATTTTCTATCACCGCCACACCAACGGCACCTGGTACAGCCGGCAGGGCTGCGCGGAGAAGCTGACGATCCTTCCGGACGGAAGCATCCCGCAGGCGGAGGTCACCTCCTGCGGACTGAACGGAGGCCCTCTTGAAGGAAAGGGAGAATATCCGGCCTATATCGTCTGCAACCTGTTTACGGACACGCCGTCCGCCTATGTAGGCGGCGACCGCTTCCCGAAGGTGATGCAGGACGGCCGGGACGGGGACGAGGAGCCGGGCTATATCGGCAATATCCAGAACTCGGCGACGATGGGATTCAAATATTTCGACTGCCGGGGCGTGAAGGAGATCGGGATCGCGGTCAGAGGCTATGGGGACGGCACATTCGAGGTGCGGACCGCCTGGGACGGCCAGGTTCTGGCGGAGATCCCGGTGGTGAACTCCAATGTATGGGAGGAATACGGCGTCCCTGTGAAGGTGCCGGACGGCGTGCAGGCCATTTACCTGACATACCGGGGCGGCGGGAATCTGCATCTGCGGTCGTTTTGGCTGGAGTAGGGCAGTATCTGTGGTTGGAGCGGTTGCCGGCAGGAATGTCGGAGTTTTATAAATGAAGAGGAGGATGAGGGGACATGCGCAGAAAAAACGCAAAACGGAGTTACAGAATATGCGCCGGCGCGCTGGCGGTCGTGACCGCCTGCGGCGTCATGGCAGGCAATCCATTTATAAAGAAAGCGGAGGCGGCGGAGATGAGCCAGAATGACGGCGGAACGCTCCCGATCCTGCGGGACGTGGTAGGAGAGGAGCTTTGCCCGATCTTCGGAGCGGGGATCACGGAAGGGGAGATGAACGATCCGAAGCTGTGGGATCTGGTGACCACTCATTTCAGCACCGTTACCTTCGGCAACGAGCTGAAGCCGGACGCGCTGTTCGGCTACAGCAACGGCAGATGTCCCGGCACGAAGGAGGAGGAACTGGACGGAGAAATGATCACGGTGCCGGTGATGGATTTCAGCCGGGCGGAGCGGATGCTTAATAAGGTGAAGGCATGGAACGAGGAACACCCGGACCGGACGATCATGGTGCGGGGCCATGTGCTGGTGTGGCACAGCCAGACGCCGGAGTGGTTCTTCCACGAGGATTATGACAAGACGAAGCCCTATGTGGACAAGGAGACCATGGATAAGCGCCAGAAATGGTATATCAGGACGGTGCTGACACATTTCACAGGAGAAGACAGCCCTTACGCGGGGATGTTCTACGGATGGGACGTGGTGAATGAGGCGGTCAGCGGCAATACCTACCGGACCGACGCAGAGGATCCGAACGAGGATCTATCCCAGGATACCCACGGCAGCAATTCCAGCTGGTGGCATGTGTACCAGAGCAACGAATATATTATTAACGCGTTCCGCTACGCCAACCAGTATGCGCCGGCTTCGGTGGAACTGTACTATAACGATTACGGCGAGTGCAATGACATCAAGCGGGTGGGGATCAAGGAGCTTCTGAAGGCGGTAAAGGCGGAGGAAGGCGCGCCGGGAGAAGGCACCCGGATCAACGCCATGGGAATGCAGGGACATTACAGCCTCACGGATCCCGCGTTCGACGCGTTCTCTCTGGCGATTGAGACCTACTGCGAAGTCGTGGGCAAGGTGCAGATCACGGAGTTTGATCTGCAGTCCAGCGACAGCTATGACGGCACGGACGCCACGAGAGAAGACGAATACGCCCGCCACGCGGCCCGCTACCGCCTGCTCTACAGCCTGCTTAAGAAGGCGGCGGACAAGCCCGGCGTCACCGTGGGCGGCATTACGTTCTGGGGCGTAGTGGATAAATATTCATGGCTGCAGGGACGATCCACCGTGGGCGGCGGAAGCAGCAAGGTCAAGCCCCAGTGCCCGCTTCTGTTCGACGATAACTACGAGCCCAAGCCTTCGTTCTGGGTCTTCGCGGACGCGTCGCGGCTGACGTCGGAAGGGAAGCTGAAGGAGGTTGAGGCGGAGGCAGAAACCGAGGCAGAGACCGTGGCTGAGGAAGAAACAGAGGCAGAGACAGAGGCTGAGACGGAAGCCGGGACAGAGACCTTGACGGCGGCGGGCGAGACGGCAGAACCCCCGGCTGCGTCCGAAGCGCCGGAAGCGGATAATATCGTTGACACGGAAGAGGAAGCCGCGCGGGTCGGCCAGCTCGCGGGGACGATACTCTCGCTTCTTATTTACGTATTGTTCGGAGCGTTTATAATCCGTAATCTCCGCAGGCGCAAATAAGACAGATAGAAAAAATGACACAGGAAGGCACAGATCACACGGTCTGTGCTTTTTTAATTTATATTATTTTTTCCCTGCGTAATCGCCTTCAAAGCTGCATGAATATGCGTTTTTTTGCGAAAATGAGCAAGATGTGGGGAAAGTTTAGCAATAATCGAGTAGTTTGACGGAAAGCGGAATGATAAAATAAAACATATTCTACAATTGAAGGAACCTGCATGCGCTGCAGGTTGTTCAAACCGTTCAATTGGGTCAATAAACCATGGAGGTGATTATGAAAGATTCTGTTAAAAAGCTGCTTATTGCAGCTGGCGTCATAGTCGTGGTCCTTGGATTTATCCTGATTCCAGGCCTTTTCCGGGAAGTGGATTTCCATGAGAAATATGAGGGATACGATCTGACCACCGACGTGGAAGGAGCCGTAAGGGAGGGAACCTATACCCTCTATCTGCAGGCGCATCCGGACGCGGCGGTCCCGTCCCAGAGCGTGGACGTGGATCTGGCGGGCTATGTATCCGGCGAGGATGTGGAAGTGCAGACGGACTACGCGGGAGAAGCCCAGGTCCTGTATACGGGCCCCGCCTCCACGGTGACCTGGAATGTGAACGTGCCGGAAGCCGGCTTCTACAATCTCTATCTGGAATACATGACCGTGGAGTCCAGAGGCGTTCCGATCGAGCGTTCCGTGTATATCAATGATGAGCTTCCCTTTGAGAAGGCCGCCAACATCAGCTTCCTGCGGATCTGGAAGGACGGCGGCCCGGTGAAGGTGGATAATCAGGGCAATGAGATCCGCCCCACCCAGGTGGAAGAGTATGAGTGGCAGAGCGCTTACTGCCGCGACGATATGGGCTATGTGACTGAGCCCTACCGGTTCTATTTTGAGAAGGGAGACAACACCCTGACCCTGAAAGCCGAGAACGAGCCCGTGGTACTGCGCAGGCTGACGCTGGCGGCCGTGGAGCAGCCCGTCACTTATGAGCAGTACAAGGCGGCCAACGCCGGCAAGGCAGCTTCCGGAGAAGGCCTCAGCTATGTGGAGAAAGTCCAGGGCGAGACGTCTACCTTCCGTTCTGAATCTTCCCTTTATGCCAAATACGACCGTTCTTCCCCCACGACGGAGCCGAACACCGTGATGCGGACCGTGCTCAACTATGTGGGCGGCGAGGCCTGGAGCAGCGCCGGACAGTGGATCGAGTGGAAATTCACGGTCCCGGAGAACGGATATTACAATATCACGATCAAGGGCCGTCAGAATTACGCGCGCGGCAGCGTGTCCAGCCGCATGGTGTACATAGACGGAGAGGTTCCCTTTGAGGAACTGAAAGAGGTCTCCTTCGAGTACGCGAACGACTGGGACTGCCTGACCCTGGCGGACGATGCGGGCGTACCCTACGATATCTATCTGGACGCGGGAGAGCACACGATCCGCCTGGAGGCGACCCTGGGCAGCATGGGCAGCATCCTGGAGGCGCTGGAGGATTCCACCTTCCGTCTGAACCAGATCTACCGCCGGATCCTGATCTATACGGGCGCCAATCCGGACCAGTACCGCGACTATAACATCCATCAGGTCTACCCGGAGATCATCGACGCCATGTCATTGGAGTCCAAGCGTCTTTATAAGATCGTGGACGACATGGTGGCCTATTCCGGACAGAAGGCGGACCGGATCGCCACGGCCCAGACTCTGGCCCAGCAGCTGGAGCGGTTTGTGGAGCAGCCCAACAAGATCACGGTGGAATTTACCACATTTAAGGACAATATCACTGCCCTCGGCACCGCGCTCCTTTCCATGAGCGAGACCAAGCTGGATATCGATTATCTGGTGGTCAGCGGCACGGAAGGAAAGGTGGAGGAGGATAAGGCCAATTTCCTGATGCAGGCTCTGCATGAGATCAAGTCCTTCGGCGCTTCCTTCATCGTGGATTACGATGCGGTCGGCGATGTGTACGCGGACGGCGACGAAGTGGTCAAGGTGTGGGTGCTGACCGGACGCGACCAGGGCACCATCCTTAAGACCATGGTGGACGATACCTTCACTCCCGAGACCGGTATTAAGGTCAACGTAGAGATCGTGGCGGCGGACGCGCTCTTAAGCGCCGTCGTGGCCGGCAGAGGTCCCAACGTGGTACTTTCCGTAGGCGCCGACCAGCCTGTCAATTACGCGCTGCGCGGGGCGGTGGAGGATCTGAGCCAGTTCTCCGATCTGAAAGACGTGCTTTCTTCCTATACGGAGAGCTCCTATGAGCAGTACCGTCTGGACGATCATATTTACGCGATCCCGGAGACCCAGCAGTTCAACGTCATGTTCTACCGCGAGGACGTGCTTCAGGAACTGGGACTTACGCCGCCTCAGACCTGGCAGGAGCTGATCGAGATGCTCCCGACCATCCAGGGCAATAACTTAAGCGTGGGCATCCCCACGGCGGCGGGCAGCAGCGGTTCCGCCAGCGCCAGTACCAGCGTCGCGTCCAATACGCCGGATCTGACTATGTATTTCAGCCTTCTGTTCCAGAACGGCGGAGATCTTTATAATGAAGCAGGAACGAAGACTACGGTGAATGACGACAGAGCGGTGGAAGCTTTCGCGGAATACACCAAGTATTTCACGGATTACGGCATTCCTACGATCTACGATTTTGTCAGCCGGTTCCGTTCCGGCGAGATGCCCATCGGCATCACCAACTATACGATCTACAACACGCTGACGGTTTCCGCTCCGGAGATCCGGGGACTTTGGGACTTCACGCTGATACCGGGGACGGAGAAGACGGCCGCCGACGGAAGCGCCTACATCGATCGGTCGGATTTCATCACCGGCAGTGCGACGATGATGATCAAGACGGATAACGACGCGCTTCGCAATAATTCCTGGGAGTTTATGAAATGGTGGGCAGACGCCGACACCCAGGTCCGTTTCGGGCGGGAGCTGGAGGCATTGCTCGGATCCTCCGCCCGGTACGCCACCGCCAATTACGACGCGTTCAACCAGCTGTCCTGGAGCGCGGATGACATCCAGGTCCTGACGGAGCAGTGGGCGCAGACAAAGGGCATCCGGGAGGTGCCCGGCGGATACTATACGGGACGCCACATCACCAACGCCATCCGCAAGGTCATCAATGAGAAGGAGGATCCCAGGGAGACGATCCTGGATTACGCCATCACCATTGATGAAGAGATCGTCAAGAAGCGGAACGAGTTCGGTCTGCCGTTAGAATAGGAAGGGAAGGAGAGGAAACATGACAGAGTATATCAGAAAATATTTCGAGCTTCGCCGCCATAATCTGCAGGTGGCGCTGAAAAAAGCGAAGAAGAGTAAGATGTGCTATTTCTTCCTGGCCCCTTACGCGATCCTGTTCTTTATGTTTTATATCCTGCCGGTAGGGACCTCCATCTTCTTCAGCTTTACCTACTACAATATCCTGGAGCCGCCCCGCTTCGTGGGCCTTCAGAACTACATCAGCCTGATCCTTCAGGACGACATCTTCCTGACGGGCGTGAAGAACACCTTCATGATCGCCGTGATCACCGGGCCGTTGGGGTACATCCTGTCCTTCCTGTTCGCCTGGCTGATCAATGAGCTGCCCCGCTACCTGCGGGCCATCGCGGTCGTCGTGTTCTACGCGCCGTCCATCGCGGGCAACGTGTTCATGATCTTCTCCATTTTCTTCCGTGGAGACGCCTACGGATACGTCAACGCCTTCCTGATGAACGCGGGCATCATCGACGCTCCGATCCTGTGGCTGGTGGATCCCAAATATATGCTTCCGATCTGTATGATCGTCATCCTCTGGATGAGCCTCGGTACCGGGTTCCTTTCCTTCGTGGCCGGCCTTCAGGGCGTGGATTCCTCCCAGTTCGAGGCGGGCTACATGGACGGCGTGAAGAACCGCTGGCAGGAGCTTTGGTACATCACCCTGCCCAACATGAAGCCCATGCTTCTGTTCGGCGCGGTCATGGCCATCACCCAGGCCTTCGGCGTCTGCGACGTGACCATGGCGCTGTGCGGCTACCCCAGCACGGACTATGCGGCCCGTACCGTCGTGACCCACCTGTTTGACTACGGTTACTCCCGGTTCGAGATGGGCTACGCTTCAGCCATCGCGACATTGTTATTCCTGGTAATGATCCTTTGCAAGAAGGCTGTACAGGGACTGTTAAGAAGGGTGGGAACGTGACATGGCGAAGAACAAGAAAGAGACAAAGCAGCAGCAAGTACATAAAAAGATCATAAAGCGCAGGAAACCGAACCGTTCGATCTGGGGAGACTTCTTTGTCTACCTGTTCCTGGTGCTGGTCGCGCTGGCCATGGTGTTCCCGCTGGTGTTCGCGGTCAACAGCGCATTAAAGCCGCTTGACGAGCTGTTCATGTTCCCGCCGAAGCTGTTCGCGCAGAACCCGACGCTCGACAACTTCTCGGATCTGTTCGTGACGATGGGCAAGTCCTGGGTGACCTTCTCCAGGTACGCGTTCAACACCGTATTTATCACGGTAGTCGGTACGGCCGGGCACCTGATCATCTGCTCCATGGGAGCCTTCGTGCTGGCCAAGTACGATTTCCCGGGCGGTAAGACATTTTTCAATGTGGTCGTCGTGGCCCTGATGTTCAACGGCTATGTAACGGCGATCCCCAACTACCTGATCATCAACGCCCTGGGCTGGGTGGATACCTACTGGGCAATCATCGTTCCGGCCTTCGCGGCGCCCATCGGACTCTTCCTGATGAAGCAGTTCATGGAGGGACTTCCGATGTCGCTCATAGAGGCGGCGCAGATCGACGGCGCCAGCCTGTGGAAGATCTTCATTACGATCGTTATGCCGAATGTCAAGCCCGCGTGGCTGACCCTGATCATCTTCTCCGTGCAGAGCCTGTGGAACAACCGGGCGGCGACCTTCATCTACTCCGAGGAGAAGAAGACCCTGGTCTACGCGCTGCAGCAGATCCAGAGCGGCGGTATCGCCCGTACCGGGCAGGCGGCGGCTGTCACTGTGGTCGTTATGATCGTACCGATCATAACCTTCATTCTTTCCGAGAGCCAGACCCTGGAGACCATGGCCAGCTCCGGACTGAAGGAATGACGGAGGTGGAAGATGAAGAAGACAAGACGATTTGGCGCGTTACTGATCGGTATGCTTCTCACCCTGGCCTCCGCCATGACGGCGCTTGCGGACGAGGGCTATACCTACAATTACGATTACTGGGGGGATGTACAGTATTCTCCCGACGCTTATACGGTTGAAAAAGTGTATACCGCCGTGGATATGGGACTTGAGGGAAGGCTTCAGAGCCCCCAGGGCCTGAACGTGATCGGCGATATGATCTACATCTGCGATACCGGCAACAACCGGATCCTGGAACTGAAGCGCGTGAACCAGGATACCATCGAGCTGTCCCGCGTCATCGACAGCTTCAGCGGGGCGGAGCCGAATACATTTTCCGGCCCCACGGATGTGGATGTGACGGACGACGGCTACATGTTCATCTGCGACGGCGGCAACCAGAGGATCCTGAAGCTGGATATGGATCTGAACTACATCATGGAATTCACGAAACCGGATGATTCCAACTTCAGCAACAAGGACGTCTTTACGCCGACCAAGCTTTCCGTGGATACGGCGGGAAGAGTCTACTGCATCGCCACCAATGTGAACCAGGGCCTGATCAAGTTTGAAAATGACGGCCAGTTCTCCGGGTTCGTGGGAGCCACCAAGGTCATCTACGACTGGACGGACTACATCTGGAAGAAGCTGGCGACCCAGGAACAGAGGGCGCAGATGGAATCCTTCGTGCCCACGGAGTATGACAATGTCTATATCGATCCGGAAGGCTTCGTCTTCGTCTGTACGATGAACGTGAATGAGGACGATCTGGATTCCGGCGCGGCCGACCCCATCCGGCGTCTGAACATGCTGGGCAACGACATCCTGATCGAGAACGGCGACTGGTACGTGATCGGCGATATCGAGTGGGACGACGCGGGCGGCTATAACGGTCCGTCGCTCTTCGTGGATATCACGGCCATGGATAACAAGGTCTATGTGGGTCTGGATAAGACCAGGGGCCGGCTTTTCGCCTACGACGATCAGGGCCGGATGCTCTACGCCTTCGGCGGCGCCGGCAATATGGACGGCTATTTCCGCCAGCCGGCGGCACTCGAACATATGGGACACGATCTGCTGGTACTGGATTCCATCGACGCCAGCCTGACCCTGTTCACGCCCACGGAGTACGGCAGCCTGATCTATCAGGCCATCGAGCAGTTCCAGGACGGATACTATACGGAGTCCGGCGAGTCCTGGCAGAAGGTCATGGACTTAAACGGCAACTGCGACCTGGCCTACATCGGCATCGGCCGCTCGCTTCTGCGGCAGGGACGGTATAAGGAAGCCATGGACTACTTCAAGTTAAAATACGACGAAGACAACTATTCCAAGGCGTTCAAGCAGTACCGCAAGCAGTGGGTGGAGGAACATATCCTGATCATCTTCCTGTTGTTGTTCGCGGTTCTGTGCGTACCGCTTCTGGTCGGACGGATCCGGAAGATTAAGCACGAGATCGACACTTCGGATTACTTCGAGTTAAAGAAAGGGAGGCAGTCATGATAGCGACGCTGAAAGAGAAAATCCATTCGAATCATTATCTGTCAACGCTGCGCTTCGCATTGTACTGCTGTACCCATCCTCTGGACGGGTTCTGGGACCTGACCCATGAGAAGCGCGGGTCGATCGCGGCGGCCAACACGATCCTGTTTCTGACGGTGCTGGCGCGGATCATGCAGCTTCAGTTTACCAGCTTCATCTTTGTGCGGGTGAACTGGGACCGCATCAATATTTTCCTCTACATCGCCAGCATCCTGTTCCCGCTGGCCCTGTGGTGCGTAGGAAACTGGGGCCTGACGACGCTGTTCGACGGAAAAGGGCGGCTGTCGCAGATCTATATGGCGTCCTGCTACGCGATGACGCCTTACCCGCTGGTCCAGTTTCCGCTGATCGTTTTCAGCAATATGGTCACGGTGGAAGAGGCGGAGTTCTACACGGTGTTAAGTACGCTTTCCCTGGTATGGGCGGTGGCTTTGTTCATATGCGCGATGATGGAGATCCATGAGTACACATTGGCGAAGACCATCGGGTTTTCGTTCGCTACGATCGTCGCCATGCTGGTGATGGTGTTCATCCTGCTTTTGTTCTTCAGCATGATCAGTTCCGGCGTCGTGTATTTCATTTCCATCGGACGGGAAATCTTGTTCCGAATGTGACGGGGAGGGGAGAACCATGAAGAAAGACAAAGCAGTCAAGAATGCAGAGCTGAAGGAAGCCGTTGTAAGCCGGCTGAAAAGCCTGATCGGTCCCTTCCTGATCCTCTTAGTCATTGGTGGCCTCTTCGCGTATATCATGCTCTACCAGGAGACGCCGGAGGAGGAAGAGATCATCCGGGCCAACGCCTATGAGGGCGAAGAACAGGAGATCGTACTGGAGAATGACCGGCTGAAGTTCGTGATGGATTCGGCGACGACCCAGTTTTCGCTGACGGTGAAGGATACGGGCATGGTCTGGTATTCGAATCCGCCGGACGCGGCCGACGACCCGAAGGCGCTGACGCTGGAGAAGGGAAACCTGCAGTCCACGCTGATGATGGTCTACAGTACAACGAACGGCGTCGATACGATCTTTAACAACTATGATTACAGTATGGAGAACCAGATCTACGAGATTGAGCCGTCGGCCGACTCCATCCGCGTCAACTACACCATCGGCAAGCTGGAGAAGGAATTCGTTATCCCGCCGGTGATCCCGAAGGAGCGGATGGAAGCCTATCAGGCGCTGATGAGCAAATCCGACGCAGTCATGGTGAACCAGTACTATAAGGAATATGACATCAACAATTTAAGCAAGCGCGATCAGGAGAAGAAGGATGAACTTCTGGCCAGCTATCCGATCTTGGAAACGCAGGTCTGCTATGTGATCCGCGAGAACGCGACGGAGAATATCCGCAATAAGATGCAGCAGATCTTTGAATCGGTCGGCTATACCTACGAGGAGTATCTGGAGGACAGGGAACTGGGCAGCGCCGGCAGCACGCGCAAGCAGGCAGTTTTCAATATCAGCATGATCTACCGGCTGGAGGGCGACGACCTGGTGGTCGAGGTCCCCATGGGCGATATCGAGTTCTTAAGCGACTATCCGATCTACACGATGACGATCCTGCCGTATTTCGGGGCGGGCGGCGTCGATGAGCAGGGCTATCTGCTGGTGCCGGAAGGCGGCGGCGCGCTGATCAATTTCAACAACGGCAAGATCGCGCAGAGCAACTACTACGCGAACCTCTACGGCTGGGATATGGCGACCAACCGCAAGGCGCTGGTACATGACACGATGGCGTATTACGGCGTGTTCGGCGTCAGCAAGGGAGACAATTCCTTCCTCTGCATGCTGGAGGACGGCGCAGCCTACGCATCCATTCAGGCGGACGTGAGCGGCAAGACGAACAGCTATAATTACGTGAACGCGGTCTACAGCATGAGCCACCGCGAGCAGTACGACGTGGGCGACCGCTATAACGGCATGATGTTCGTCTACGAGGAGGAGCTTCCGGATGAAAGTCTGGTGCAGCGCTACCGCTTCGCGGATACCGGCAGCTATGTGGAACTGGCGGATGTCTACCACGATTATCTGGCCGCGAAGCATCCGGAGCAGTTTACGCCTCTGGCGGACGGCAGCGCGCCGGCCGCGATCGAACTGTTGGGCGCGGTGGATAAGGTGGAGCAGGTTCTTGGCGTCCCGGTCGATAAGCCGATCAAACTCACCAGCTTTACGGAGGCGCAGGAGATCCTTTCCAATCTGCAGAACGCCGGCTTCGGGAATCTGTACGTCAAGCTTTCCGGCTGGGCCAACGGCGGCATAAAGCAGAAGCTGTTTACGAAGATCAAACCGGTCTCCGCGCTGGGCGGCACGAAAGCGCTGAAGTCGCTGATCAGCTACGCGAAAGATAACGGCGTGGAGCTTTATCTGGACGGCGTCACCGACTACGCCTATAACAGCAATATCCTGAACGGCTTCATCGTATTTACGGACGCGGCGCGTCTGGCGAGCCAGGAGAGGGTGGAGCTTTACGATTATTCGAAGATCACCTTCGGACAGATGGATTACGAAGATCCTTACTACCTGCTGAGCCATGAGAACATTGACAAGATGGCGGATAACCTGATCGGCTACGCGGCGGCAAACGGCGCCGGCGTATCCTTCCGGAATATGGGAAGCGAGGTCTCCTCCGATTTCGATGAGACGGACCTGCAGACCAGGCAGAAGCAGGTGGCCGTGCAGGTCAGCAAGTTCGAGAAGGCGAAGCAGGCGGGAGAGGGCATCATGATCAACGAGGGAAATGACTACGCGATGCCTTACGCCGACATGATCACGAACATGGACCTGGGCGGCTCAGAGTACACGATCCTTGACCGGATGGTGCCGTTCTACCAGCTGGCGGTCCACGGCTTCGCCAATTACACCGGCGAGCCTCTGAACCTGGTGCAGGATTACGAGAACGAACTGCTGAAATCGGCGGAATACGGCGCGGGGCTGGCATTTACCTTCATGAAGGAGACCGCCTTCGCGATCCAGTCGACGAACTACACGAAGTATTTCGGCGCCGGTTACGATTCCTGGAAAGATAAGGCAGCGGAGATCTATAACCGCTATAACAGCGAACTCGGCCACACCTTTAACCAGAGGATGACGGATCATAAGTACCTGACGGATATGGTGACCTGCACCTCCTACGAGGACGGCACGAAGGTCTATGTGAACTACAGCTATGAAGATTACCGGGCGGAGGACGGCACGAACGTTCCGGCCAGGGATTACGTAGCGGTGAGACAATAAACGGATGGAGAAAGGAACGGTGAAGAATATGAAGAAGAAGAAAAAACCGGCAGGTCTTCAGAAACGGAAAGCCATATCCGGTTATCTGTTCATAAGCCCGTTTATTGTAGGCTTTCTGCTCTTTATGGTGAAACCTCTGTTCCAGTCGCTGTATATGAGCCTCAGTACGGTCAATGTCAGCACAAGCGGCTTTCAGCCGGTCTTTAACGGGATCGAGAACTACAAAAAGGCGTTTCTGATCGATCCGGATTTCAACCGGCTCCTGACGGAGGAGCTGGGGAAGATGGTGGTCAATACCATAGCGGTTCTGGTATTCAGCTTCTTCGTGGCGCTGATCCTGAACCAGAAGTTCAGGGGGAGGGCATTTGTACGAGCCGTGTTCTTCCTGCCGGTGATCATTTCCTCCGGCGTCATCCTGGGCGTGGAATATGACAATACGCTGCTGGCCGGCCTGCAGGAGACGATCCAGCAGAGCGCCAACAGCGACACCAGCATTACCGCCGCGATCGAGAACATCCTGGTGACCAGCGGCGTGGGAAGCAGGGTCTTCGAGACCGTATTCGAGGTCGTGGACGGCATTTACGACGTGGCCATCTCCTCCGGCATCCAGATCCTGATCTTCCTCTCGGCCCTGCAGACGATCTCCGAGAGTATGTATGAGGCGGCGGATATTGAGGGCTGTACCGCATGGGAGAGCCTCTGGAAGATCACCTTCCCGATGATCAGCTCCATGCTTTTAGTCAATGTGGTTTATACGATCGTCGACTTCTGTATGCGGACCGACAGTGAGGTCATGGAGATGATCACGGAACAGATGACTTTGTATCTGGACTACGGTTTCTCCTCCGCAATGGCCTGGATCTATTTTGTGATCGTCGGCGCGGCGATCGGCCTATGCGCGTTATTCTTGTCGAAGGTGGTGTATTACTATGAGTAAAGCGGCAGGTAAGATTAAGAAGAACAACAATTTCTGGGAGCGCAACCGCATGTCCGAAGGCTATCTGCTTAAGAAGACGGTCATGGGCATCTGCGTGCGGATCATTCGGGCCTTCCTGCTGTTCGGAATGTGCTTCCTGATCCTGCAGCCGATCCTGAACAAGCTGTCCATCAGCCTGATGAAGGAGAGCGATCTGTATAACCCGCTGGTCGTGAACGTGCCGCTGCATGTGACCGCGGCGAATTACCAGCTGGCCGCGGATTTCATGGGATACGGGAAGGCGTTTATGAACACCCTGTTCATCTCGCTGTCGATCGCGTTTCTTCAGATCGCGGTCTGCACGCTGGTGGGCTACGGCTTTGCGCGCTTTAAGTTCCCGCTTAAGAATTTCTGGTTTGCCTGCGTGCTGCTCATGATCGTGATCCCGCCGCAGACCGTCGCCACCTCGCTGCATCTGCATTTCCGGTTCTTCGATATCCTGGGAATCTTCAAGGCGACGACGGGATCCACGCTGAACCTGCGCGGTTCGGTGCTTCCGTACTACATGATGAGCGCGGGCTGCATGGGACTGAAGAACGGGCTGTATATCTTCCTGATCCGCCAGTTCTTCCGCAATATTCCGTTTGAACTGGAGGAGGCGGCTTATGTGGACGGCTGCGGAACGCTCCGGACATTTTTCAGCATCATGCTCCCGGACGCGAAGCCGATCCTGACATCCTGCTTCCTGTTCGCCTTCGTATGGCAGTGGACTGACGGCTTCTATTCCTCGATGTTTTTGGGAAATGTGGAACTGCTCTCCATCCAGCTGACGAGGATCGCGGACCGGTTGGGACAGTATTTCCAGAATGTGCTTAAGATCCAGGGCGGCGCCAGCATCGGCTACACCAACTGCATCGTCGCCACCGGCACCCTGATGGTGATCGCCCCCCTGCTCATCCTCTACCTCTTCGTCCAGAAGGGCTTCGTAGAGAGCCTGAGCAGTTCGGGAATAAAAATGTAATGTATCTTCCCGGCGCCGACACTGTCATGCCTGTTGTAAAGGCGCCGCGAAAATAAAAAAATACTCATTAAAAAAGGAGGAACAAGATGAGAAGAAGAAAATTGACCCAGGTAATGGCGTCTGCCCTGGCTGCAGGTATGGTAGTCAGCATGGCCGGATGCGGCGGTAACGGCGGAGGCGCGGCGGAGACTACGGCGGCGCCCGGCACCACGGCAGCTCCCGAGACCACAGCGGCTGCAGGCGGCTCCGAGGAGACCACAACGGCGGCTGAGACCACAGAGGCGGAACCGGAGGATCTGGGTTCCTACACGGTGCGGACCGACGAGAACGGCAATGTCTATGATCTGGACGGCATGGAGGTTATCATCCGCGACTGGTACTGGACGGATTCCGAGCCGCAGAACGCGATGGACGAGGCGAGAGAGGAATATCTGGACTGGATCCAGGAGACCTATAACTTTACCGTGAAGAGACAGGCGATCAGCACCTGGGCTGACGTTCCCACGGATTTCGTAAACTATGCGACGGCCGGCGACGACACCAACTATATCTTCGTGCTTCGCGCGGGCGCCGAGTTTGTGGCGGCTATGGACGCAGATCTGATGTATGATCTGTCCACCCTGGACTGCCTGGACTTCTCCGAACCCAAGTGGGGGAGCAAGGTTCATGAGTTGTATACCAAGAACGGAAAGATCTACGGCATGAGAGGCGAGGAGCCTGAGCCCCGCGGCGGAATGTTCTTTAACAAGAGACTGCTGAAGGAGGCCGGCATCGATCCGGAAGAGATCTATAACCTGCAGGAGAGCATGGAGTGGACCTGGGATAAATTTGAAGAGATCTGCGAGCAGATTTATGCTGATACCGATAACGACGGCGAGATCGACCGCTGGCCGATCATCACGGATAACACCCAGTTTAAGAACGAAGCGACCTGGTCCAACAACGCCAACTATGTGGGCATGAAGGACGGCAAGTATGTGAACGAGCTGGAGAGCCAGGCGACTCTGGACGCTCAGAACTGGGCGGAGAGAATCCTCAAGAAATACCGCAAGCCCGATCCGGCGGATGCTGCCTGGGATTACAGCTATACAGGCTTCATCAACGGCGAGGCGGTGTTCCTGGCAGACCAGGCTTACAACGCCGGCGCTTACGATCCGGAGAACAGCAGCCATAAGTTCTGCGCTATGGAAGACGACTTCGGCTTCGTCTGCTTCCCGATGGGACCGAACGCAACCGACTACACCAACATTTACGAGGACAACATCTACTCGATTCCCGGATGCTATGACGCAGACAGAGCCTGGAAGATCGCTTTCGTTTACGATCTGTATACGGAGCCTACGCCCGGATTCGAGGATGAGTCCAGCATGGTCAACAGCTATTACAGCAACTTCCGCGATATGGAATCCGTGGATCTGACCATTGCCCGTCTGGTAAAGAACGGCCGCGTGACCTATCACAGCCTGATCGGCGGCCTGGATCTGGGCAGCCAGTTCCTGTGGTCCATCAACGACAACAATACGCCGGCACAGCAGGCTGAGGCGATCCGCAATACCTGGAACGCTTACATTGCGAAGGCCAACGGCGATATCAGCCAGGAAGAGCTGGATGCGATGCTCGCTGCTGAGGCGGAAGAGACCGCCGCGGAAGGCGAAGCCGCAGAGGGCGAAGCTTCGGAGGGCTGAGTTTCGGGAAATCAAGCTTCGGAAGGCTGGGTTTCGGAAGATCAAGCTTCGGAAGCCAAGTTTTCGGCAGGCTGAGTTTCAGAAGCTCAGGTTTCGGAAGACCAAGCGGCAAATTAAGACTCAGCTGCAGGAAACCGTATTTTCTGAAGCTGACCGTATGAACAGGATAAGCAGTCTGGCATGACAGAATAAGCTTATAGCGGAGAAAGGGCGGCGCGTATGTGACCGCCCTTCCTCTGCAGTTACCGCAAAATCCAGAATCCCGGTGCCGTGAAGCGCGGCCGCGTCTTTCCGGGTATGCAGCCGTGCCTGTCGGTGCAAAGATACATAGACAGGCGCTGGAAAAACTGGTATGATGAAGAAGGACAGCGAGATTGCCGGCGGCGCGGACCGCGCGGAAGGCGTGACAGGAGGAGGCAGTTTATGGAAAATACAGCCAGATTTCATCTTCCGGGGCTTCGATATAATTTTCCGCTGAATATGATGACCCTGGATATGATGAAGAAGTTCCCGGAGTATTTCCGGGAAGGCGTGGAGATCGCGTCCTTTTTCGGGGAATTCCCCACGTCTTTGTGGGGAGGCGGGCGCTTCTGCTATGACGACCAGTGCGACGGGAATTTCATCCGCAGCGTGGTGAAAACCATTAATTCCCGCGGGATCCCGATCCGCTATACCTTTACCAATCCGTCGCTGACGGAGCGGGATATGTCGGATCCGTACTGCAATTTCTGCATGCGGGTGGCCGACAATGACAAAAACCAGGTGCTGGTAGTATCCCCGCTCCTGGAGGACTACATCCGGAAGAGATATCCGGGCTTTAAGATCAACAGTTCTACCTGTAAGGAGATAAGGGACATTGACGCCCTGAATGAAGAACTTTCAAAGGATTACTATCTGGTAGTCCTGGACTACAATTTGAACAACCATTTTGAACTTCTTGAAAAGATCACCCGCAAGGACAAATGCGAGCTTCTGGTGAATTCCTGCTGTATCCCCAACTGTCCCAGGCGGGGGATGCATTACAGCACGATCGGCCGGGAGAACCGCATTACCCTCTTAAACCGAAAGAATCCCCCGGACAGGCAGATGCCGGTTCCCGGCTGGAACTGCGAATACGGGGAGAAAAATAATATCTATACGATTCAGAAATACAGTACATTCATCTCTCCGGAGGCCATCTGGGAGAAATACATTCCCATGGGCTTCCATGAGTTTAAGATCGAGGGAAGGACGGCCAACCTGTTCCAGCTTATTGACACCTACTGTCTCTATCTGATGAAGCCGGAACGGCGGGACGAGGGGCGGCTGGAACTGATCAGCAATCTGCAGAGCAGCAAGGTGATCACGGTGGGGAGGCCCAGAAAGGCGATGTGGAACGGATGATGACGAGAGAAACATACTGGCACCTGCCGGGATTCTGCTATTTCCGGCTGCTGAATCAGGTGCTTTTGAATCTGATGAAGGACTATCCGGAGCGGTTCCGGGACGGCTATAAGATCGGTTCCGTCTACGGTACGTTTCCGGGTGCCATCTGGAACGGCGGCCGGGCTGTGTTCGGCACGGCCACGAAGACCGATATAAAGAAAATCCTGCAGATCTATAACAGCAGGGGCGTCCCGGTGCGCTTCACCTGGACCAATTCCCTGCTGACGGAGAAGCATGTGAACGATACCTACTGCAATCTGATCATGCAGCTGGCGGACAACGGAATGAACCAGGTGCTGGCTAACACCCAGGTTCTGGAGGAATATATCCGCCGGGAGTATCCCGGATTTAAGATCATTTCTTCCACCACCAAGCGGATGCTGGATCCGGAGACGCTGAAAAATGAACTTTCGAAGGACTATTTTCTGGTGGTGCTGGACTATGATCTGAACCACAATGAGGAAGTACTGAATATGATCGAGCCTTACGCCGGCAAGGTGGAGATTTTGGTGGATGAGATCTGCCAGCCGGGCTGTAAGATGCGGGCGGAACATTACCGGGAGGAATCCCGGATGCAGCTGGAATTTGATAAGGAGTCGGCCTTCCGGTGCCCGAACCGCATCCAGGAGAACCGGTCATTTGCGGAATGCCGGAAGCGGGCCGGATTTATCGGGAAGGATGAGATCGAATCCTACGCGGAGAGAGGATTTGTGAATTTCAAGCTGGTGGGCCGGGGGTTGCCGGAAGAACTGGTGAAGGAATCCTATCTGTATTATCTGGTGAAGGATAAGGAGCGGGATTTTATCCGCGGGAAGATAGAAAGGACCCTGGCGGATCTGCGGGGAACGGCTGCCGGAGGAGTTCCGGGAGGCGCTGTTCCTATGGGCAGACCGGTCGGCGGAAGACCGGCGGGCGGACCGCTGGGAGGAAGACCGCTATCGGGGCATATGCCGAAGGGCGGGAAGAAGAGATAGCTGTGTTAGGCCGAAAACGGCAGCCCGAATGATAGTTATGATATGGAAGAAAAACTGATAGCCAGGCGTAGGCAGGAGAAAGCAGCGGATAGCTGTGGACAGAAGAAAACCGGCTGGTGGATGTGAATAGAAATAGAGCTTGCGGATCGAGTCTGTGCAAGAGACGAAGATAAGGAGTCAGGCAAGAGTGGACGTGATAAAGCTGCTGAAAAGCAAAAGAGGTTTTGCGGAGAGTCGTCATAAGACGGCTCTGCGAGTGCTTCAGCGGCACACATCCGCCTTCCTGGCTGCTTCATTTCTGGCCGTATTGACCGTCCAGGCGGCGCTTCTGTCCGGCTGCGCGCCGGAACAGGAGCCGGAAGAACTGATCGTGGTAGACCAGACGGAGGCGGAAAGCGTCTATACGCTGGCAATTGCGGAGCGTGGAGATGTGATCAAGACCCGCGACGTCTCCTGTTCCTATAAGCAGCTTGAGGAGCAGGATGTCAGCTTCGCGGTCAGCGGAAAACGGGTCTCGGAGGTCTGCGTATCCCTCGACGATGTGGTCGAGAAGGGCCAGGTTCTGGCCCGGCTGGGTGATAACGGCGCCAGCGATCGGATCGAAGAGTTGGAATATCAGATCGCCAGAAACCGTCTGCTTCTTGCTCACAGCCGTGAAAATGAGCAGGGTGAGATCGAAGCGATCCGGCTGCAGTACGAGTACCGCTCCGGTCGCACGGAGGCGGAAGCGCAGGCGGCGACCGCGTCGATGGAAGCTGTTCAGCAGAGGTACGAGTATGAGCAGGAGGATCTGGCGGACGCGATCTCGCTGGACAGTCTGGAACTGGAGAGTCTGGAGAAAAAGATGGCGGACAGCCATATTTGCGCCGGAATCGACGGCACGGTGTCGTGGATCGCCTCGAATCTGGAAGGCTCGACTTCCGTGAAAGATACGCCGGTTATGCGGATTGTGGACGGTTCCGAATGCCTGTTCACGGTGTCGGATATAGAGCAGGCGGGCATTTTCCATGAAGGCGAACCGGTGGATCTGCGGATCAGCGTCGGCCCGGCCAGAGGCGATTACAAGCTCCTGCCGTGGCAGATGGACACCTGGGAGAGCGAAGGGAGGCTTCTGTTCACCTTTGCCGAAGAATACGGGGTTACGGTAGAAATGGACACGTCGGGAACCATTACCGTAGTTACAGATAAACGGGAGGACGTGCTGCATGTGCCGCCGCGGGCGGTGCATACGGCAGACGGAAAGTCTTTCGTGTATTGTCTTGGTGAGGACGGAATGCGGGAGATCCGCTGGGTGGAGACAGGTCTGCACGGCGACGACAGTACTGAGATCATATCCGGGCTTGCGGAGGGGGAGACAGTTATTTTGCGATAACAGGACCGAAAAGAGTTTTGGGGTAAGAAAGGTCATAGATCGATGACGGAGAGACGGAACGGAAAGGAAAAGTTCACAGGGAAATATCTGCGCCGCCCGGCACCGGCGATGCTGGCGCTGTGCGTATTTCTGTGCGCGGTTCTGGAACTTTCGGGCTGCGGCGCGGCGTCGCCTGACAGCGCGGAAGCTTTCGGACATTCCGATCTGTACTCCGGGCAGAAGACGGAGGATCAGGCGGGAATCGAACTGATCGAGCCGGTACAGCTGACGCAGACCTGGGAGGCGGCAGCATATCGGAACCTCTACGATTCGCAGATCTTTGCGGCGGCCGTGGTTCCGGAGGTGATGGAATACGCATTTCCGGTTAGCGGTACGCTGGAAGAGTTCGGCGCTTATCCGGGAGATACGGTGGAGGAGGGCAGCCTGCTTGCGGAACTGAACCGGGAGCAGATCGACCAGTCCGTCGAGGATCTGGAAGAGAAGATCCGGACGATGGAAGAGGAATTCGCGGACTATCGGGAAGATATGCTGGAGAAGATCGCGGAGGCGGACGCGGAAGCCGTGAGACTTCAAGAAACTGCCGAAGGCGACTACCGGATCCTCGCCCAGCAGAACGACACTCTTCGCCGCCAGCTTACCCAGCGGACGCAGCTCTATGAGCTGGATCACGCCTATGAGCTGGATCAGCTGGAGAAACGAAAAGACCAGCAGGAACAGTATGTGCTTAAGTCTTCCATGGCCGGAGACGTGGTTGCATACGGAATGATGACAGGCGGTGACTGGATCGGCGCGGAGCGCAATGTCATTGCCGTAGGCGACTTGTCCCGGAAATATCTGAAGTGCGAATACATTTCCCAGACCGTCCTGAATGGGGCGGATGAGGTCTACGCGGTGATCCGCGGCAAACGCCGTGAGATCCGCAATATCCCGCTGGGCGCGGGGGAGTACACACGCCTGACCAATCTGGGCGAGACGGTTTACTCCACGTTTGAGATCGAGGACGACGGCGATGTGGCCGTGGGCGATTTCGCGGTCGTCGTAGTCATCGAAGACTGCCGCCGCGAGGTCCTTGCGGTTCCGGCAAATGCGGTCAGCCGCAGCGGGCTGCAGCAGTATGTCTATGTGAAGGACGGGGAGAACTCGGTGAAAACCCCTGTGACCATCGGCATGAGCGACGACGTCTATACGGAGATCCGTTCGGGGCTTGCGGAAGGGGATCAGGTACTCGTAAAGAATGCGGGCCTTATCACGTCCGGCAACGAGCAGACGACGGTAATGCGGGGGGATTTCGCCGCGGATTTCACCGGCAGCGGAGTATTTTATTATCCGTGTACCTACCGCGTGACGGATCCGGTCAGCCACGGGACGGTCTATTTCCAGAGCTACGAGGTGACTAAGTATCAGCCGGTAAAGAAAGGCGACGTGATCGCCACGGTGCGGGTCGAGAAGGATGAGGTGGCCTTAAAGCGCAGCGAGACGAAGCTGAAGCGCCTGGAAGAGCGCTTAGACGACCTGATCCGCAGCGGAGAGAAGGATGAGGATATTCTCGCGGCCCGGCGGGAGGAGATCGCCGGTGTGAAGGATGAGATCGCCTCGATGAATGAGGATTTTGATACGGAAGCGATCGTGGCGACCCACGACGGGATCGTGACGGAGTTGGCGGAGCATCAGAAGGAAGATCTGCTGCGGGCCGACGAACTGATGGCGGTCATTGCCCGACAGGACAACTGCTATGTGATCGTGGAGAATAAGGGCCAGCTTCTGAACTATGGCAATAAACTGACGGTCACCTATGAAAGCCGCAATGGCGGGGAGTTAAGCGCCGAGGGCGTTGTGGCAAATGTGTCCGCTTCTGCATTAAGCGGCGCGCTTGCCTCGGACTACGCGCTTCTGCGCGTGCCGGAGGAGGCGGTCAGCGAGATGGCGGCCGCCGCCGAAAACGATTCGGAGTGGAATATCCAGATGCGGTTCACGGTGGAGGGATCCGCCAGGCAGATGGAAGATGTGCTTCTTGTTCCCAAGTCTGCGGTCACGAGCCAGCGTGGACAGAACTATGTGACGGTGATCGATGAAAACGGACAGAAAAAGGCAGTCAGCTTCGTAGCGGGCGGCAGCGATTCCCGGTATTACTGGGTGGCGGAAGGCCTGACGGAAGGGATGGTGCTATGCTTAAAGTAATGCTTCAGAAGCTGCGGCACAAGCATTGGATGGGTCTGGCGCTTTTCGTCGGCATCGCGCTTCTGATCGCGACGACGGTAAGCTTTCCAATGTACCGGGGAGCGGCCTATGACCGTATGCTTCAGGATGAATTTGATCAGTATCTGGCGGAGAACGGCAGCTGGCCGGCCAGGAACCGCCTTTCCCTGACGTCCAAGAAGGAGCGGGGAGGCACCAGCATTGGCCGTATGGAAGGGCTGATGGAGGAGATCCATGAGCGCCTGGGCGTGACGGAGCGGGCGGTGATCCAGTATTACTCCGTGGGCGAACAGGAAGCCGTGTCGGAGATGAACCGGGACGACGTGGACAGCTTCCAGCTCCGTATTTCCTATATGACGGAGCTGGACCGGCATATTCGTCTGAAATCCGGGGAAATGTATTCGGATTCCGGGATTTCGGAAGACGGCTGTCTGGAGGCGGTCATCAGCGAGGCCTGTATGGTGGAGACCGGGCTGCTGCTGGGAGAGACGGTGGACTTCGTCTATCTGAAGGATCCGGCGGGCGAGCCTGTCCGTCTGCGGATCGTGGGCGTGTTTGAGGCGGCTGAGGATGCAGCCGGCAGCTGCACTGACGCTCTTGGCCGGGATTACTGGCAGTTCAGTCCGGAAAGCCTGCATAATAACTGCATGATCCGCGAGGACCTGTTCCGGGAGTATTTCACCGGCGAACAGGCCGCGCGGGTGACGCTGCAGTGCATTTATTATCCTTTGTGGGATTATCGGGAATTGAAGGCCGGGGATGTGGACCGGGTGATCCGCGAGACCCGTTACTATATCGAGGAAAGCCCTTATCGGAATACATTTTCCGATCCGCCGTATCTGCCGGTTCTGGAAAGTTTCCAGAGAAAGCAGCTGCGGATCGACGCGGCGCTGTTTCTTCTGCAGACTCCGGTCTGGATCCTGCTGGCGGCGTTCCTGTTCATGATCTCGTCCCAGATGTACGATCTGGAGCGGAACGAGATCTCGGTCATGAAGAGCCGCGGAAGCTCCGGGCTGCAGATCTTCCTGCTTTATCTCTACCAGAGCGTATTTCTGGTGATTCTGGGCGCGGCGGCCGGACTGCCTCTGGGGAGGCTTTTCGCGAAAGCGCTGGGTGCGGCGGGGAGTTTCCTGGAATTTCGTTCGGGGCGGATGCTTTCCGTGTCCTATACGAGAGAGGCGTTTGTATACGGCCTGGCCGCGATGGCCGGGTGTGTGCTGGTGATCACGATACCGGCGTTAAAGCACAGCCGCCTGACCATTGTCGGCCTCAAGCAGCAGAAGGTTACCCGAAGGCGGTCCTGGTGGGAGATGTGCTGCCTGGATCTGATCCTGCTGGGAATTTCCCTGTATGAATACTGTATTTTCTCCGGAAAAATGCCGGAGATCGAGGCGAATGCGTTCCTGGGAGAGCCGATGGAGCCGCTGCTATATATCAGCTCGCCGCTGTTCATCGTCGGGCTGGGACTTCTGCTGATCCGGCTGCAGCCGCTTCTGGTGGGAATTATTTACCGGATCGGAAAGCGGTTCTGGGGACCGGCGTCCTATATTTCCTTCATGGAAAATGCGAAGAACGGGCGGAAGCAGCAGTTCATCATGCTGTTTTTGATCATTTCTATTTCCCTGGGGATCTTCCACTCGGTGACGGCCCGGACGATCCTGCAGAATGCGCGGGAGAATACGGCGTACCTTGACGGCGCGGACCAGATTGTGAAGGAGATCTGGCGGGACAATTCCGGCATGAACTTTGACGGAGAAGTGACCCAGCTGCAGTACTTTGAGCCGGATTATGAAAAATACGCCCGGCTGCCGGGGGCGGCGTCCTGGACGAAGGTGATTTATGAAGAGAACGGTGCGCTATCCGGCGGGGAACATAACGGGCAGAAGCTGACGATCTGCGGGATCCATACGAAGGAGTTCGGCGAGAATACAGTCATGCCTCAGGGGCTTATGGAGAGGCATTACTACGAGTATCTGAACGAGCTGGCGGCGGATCCGAAGGGAGCGCTTCTGTCGGCGAATTTCCGGGATCTTCTCGGATATCAGGTTGGAGATAAGGTTTCCTTCTCGAACGGGGACCGGATGCGGATGGAATGCACGGTGCTGGATTTCGTGGATTACTGGCCGGGCTATGCGCCGTCCGTTATGACGCAGAACCCGGACGGTACGGTGGCGGTCACGGCGCAGTATTTGCTTATCGCAAATATTGACAGTATGAATAAAGAGTGGGGTGTCGTGCCGTATGAGGTGTGGGTGACGGATGCGGCGGAAGGAAGAGAAGGTTCTTCCGGAAATGCTGCAGCGGCAGTCAGCAATGGAGACAATGCTGTGAGCGGTGCGCTTGGGGACGCTGGCGCAGCCGTTACCTTTTCCGAATGGATGGATACGGAGAAGGTGCGTCTGGCCAAATATGTGAACCGCCGGGACGACATCGAGGCTGCGGCCGAGGATCCGCTTCTGCAGGGCACCAACGGGATTCTGACCATGGGATTTCTGATGACGATGATCCTCTGCGCGGCGGGCTATCTGATCTACTGGATCCTGTCGATCCGCTCGCGGGAGCTGGTCTTCGGAATTCTCAGGGCGAACGGCATGCACCGGGGCGAGATCTTCCACATTCTGATCAATGAGCAGATCTTCTGCGGCGGATTCGCGGTGCTGGCCGGGACATTTACGGGCCTGCTTTCTTCGAAAATGTTCGTGCCGATCCTGCAGACCGCCTACGCGGCGTCCAACCAGGTGCTGCCGCTAAGGCTGATCACCCAGCGGCAGGATATGGTGCGGCTCTACGGCGTGATCGGCGTGATGCTTCTCGTCTGCCTGATCGTGCTGGTGGTGCTGGTGCGGAAGCTGGATGTGGCGAAGGCCTTGAAGCTAGGGGAAGAATGATAGAAGATAGTGCATCGGATTGAGAAAATGAATAGGTGCTGAGACAGTAAAATTGCTGCAGAATGTTGACTGACGGTGTTTATGGCATAGGGGTCGGGCAGACATTGGAAAGTCTGAATTGGAAAGTCTGGTTTTGCAGGAGCGCGACAATATAAGGAAAGGAGACCGGGCGAGAAGAAAATGGGTTCCGATATCGAGATCTGCCGCGTAGGCAGGAAATTTCCGGCCGCGGGAGGCTTTTTCGAAGCCTTGAAGGATGTGAACGCGGTCATACCGGAAGGCAAATTTACGATCCTCAAAGGGCGTTCCGGCTCGGGCAAGACCACGCTTCTGAACATCATCGGAGCGCTGGATGCGCCGACCTCCGGCAGCGTGCTGATCGGCGGCCAGGACCTGGGAGCCTTAAGCGAGCGGGAGCGGGACGATCTGCGCCGCGTACAGATGGGCTTCGTGTTCCAGGCGGTATCACTGATCCCATCGCTGACGGCCTATCAGAATGTGGAGTTTTCCCTGCGCCTGGCCGGCGTCCGAAAGGGGCGCAAAGAGCGGGTGGAGGAATGCTTAAGCCTTGTGGGGCTTGCGAACCGCGCGAAGCATATGCCGGCGGAAATGTCCGGCGGCGAGCAGCAGAGAGTGGCCATCGCCAGGGCCATCGCCCACCGGCCGCGGATCCTTCTGGCGGATGAGCCGACGGCGGAGCTGGACAGCGCGATGGCGGCGCATATCACGCAGCTTCTGCAGGAACTGACCAGAAAGGAAGGCATTACCATTCTCATGACAACCCACGATACGGGCCTGATGGACGCCGGGGATATGATCATTGAACTGGAGAACGGACGGCAGGTCGGGGTGACGATGAAGGAAACCGCAGGGGAAGCCCAGGCCGCGGAGAATGGGGCGGAGGAGAACGGAAAACCGCAGGCAGATAAAACCGCGGCAGACGGAACAGCGGGGCGTTCAGAGCCGCCGGAGGGAGGTGCATCCCATGTCTGAGGCAATGGTACAGGCGGATGGCCTCGTGAAGATATACAAGACCAGGGAGACCGAGGTTCTCGCCCTGCAGGGGCTGGATCTCACGGTGGAGACCGGGGAACTGACGGCCATTATCGGCAACAGCGGCAGCGGCAAATCCACATTCCTGAACATGATTGGCGGGCTGGACCGGCCCAGCGCCGGGAAACTTGCGGTGGACGGCAAGAATCTGTTTACAATGACCACGAAGGAACTGACCCGCTACAAGCGTGACACCGTAGGTTTCGTGTGGCAGAACAACGGCCGGAACCTGGTGCCGTATCTGTCCGTACTGGAAAATATCATGCTGCCCATGCAGTTCGCCCACGCCGGGAAGCGGAAGGCACGGGCATTGGAACTGCTGGAACTGGTGGGCCTGCCGGACAAGAAGCGCAGCCGCATGAACACCTTATCCGGCGGCGAGCAGCAGCGGGTGGCGATCGCGATCGCCCTGGCGAATTCGCCGAAGCTGCTGCTGGCGGATGAACCGACGGGAAGCGTGGACGCGCGGACGGCGGATTACATTTTCGATATTTTCCGGGAACTGAACAGCCAGGGACAGACGGTGCTCATCGTGACCCACGATGTGGCGCTGTCCAAGAAGGTGAAGCGGGTGGTCGCGATCCGCGACGGCAAGATCAGCAGTGAGCGCATCCTGCGGGAGAGTTACGCGGAGCGCTTAAAAGAAAGCGATATCGACTGGCGAGGGGAGGACACCCAGGAGGAATACGCGATCCTGGATAAGGCCGGGCGGGTGCAGATCCCGCGGGAAATGCTGGACGAGCTGAAACTGAGTGATTCCAAGGTGCGCGTTCAGATTCGGGACGGCGAGGTGGTGCTGTCCGCGCCGGAGAAGGAGTAATTATGGAATTAAAGAAAGAGTACCGCAACGTATTTGCCGAGATTGGCAAGAGCGAGGCAGAGATCGAGAAAAGACTGAAAGAGATCGTACATACATTTTTCTATGACAAAGAAGACAGGGTCTATTTCCCGGTGGGGGACGATATGGCTTATATCGAGGATACCGGAAATGTGGACGCCCGGACCGAGGGCATGTCCTACGGAATGATGATGAGCGTCCAGCTGGACATGAAGGAAGAGTTCGACCGCATCTGGAAATGGGCCAAGACTTATATGTGGATGGACGAAGGGACGAATGAAGGGTATTTTGCCTGGTCCTGCGCGCCGGACGGGAAGAAGAACGCCTATGGCCCGGCGCCGGACGGCGAGGAGTTTTTCGCGATGGCGCTCTTCTTCGCAGCCCACCGCTGGGGGAACGGCGAGGGTATTTTCAATTACGAGAGGGAGGCAAAGGAGATCCTGCGGGCGTGCCTGCACAAAGGGGAGAACGGCAGGCCGGGACACGCGATGTGGAATCGGGACAACCATCTGATCCTGTTCGTACCGGGCTGTCCGTTTACGGATCCGTCCTATCATCTGCCGCATTTTTATGAGTTATTTGCCCTTTGGGCGTATGAGGAGGACCGGCCTTTCTGGAAGGAGGCTGCGCAGGCCAGCCGGAAATATCTGTCGATCGCCTGCCATCCGGTGACCGGGATGTCGGCGGAGTACGCGGAGTTTGACGGAAGCCCGGTGAAACGCATTCCCTGGACGAAGGACCGGCACGACTGGTTCTTCAGCGATTCCTATCGGACCGTCGCCAATATCGGGCTGGACTGTGAATGGTGGGGCGTCGATGAGGGGCAATGGGCCGCGGCGGAGCGGCTGCAGCATTATCTCGGAGTCGAGCGGGCGGCGGAACCGTTTTGCATCTACGAGGTGGACGGAACGCCGATCCCGAACGCGGCCCTGCATCCGATCGCGATCACGTCCACGGCCGCCCAGGGAGCGCTGGCGGTGCCGGAGAGACTGGATGGAAGAGGCGGAGCTGGTCTTTCCGAACGCGCCCGGATCGCCCGCATGTGGGTGGAACATTTCTGGGAACTGCCGATGCGGAAGGGAAAACGGCGGTATTACGATAACTGCCTGTATTTTTTCGCGTTCCTGGCGCTGAGCGGAAGGTACAGAATCTGGTGAGATAGCAGAAATGTTATTTAAGATAAAAAGTGTATGGAGGTAGGAAGGCATGATCAGAATCGCGAGAACGGAAAACGGACTGGTGAGGGGAATCGAGGCCGCGGACCCGCGGATCACGGCGTTTAAGGGCGTGCCGTTTGCCGCGCCGCCTGTCGGAGAAAACCGCTGGCGCGCGCCTCAGCCCTGCGCCGACTGGGAGGGCATCCGCGACGCTTACCGCTTCGCGCCCATTTCCGTGCAGGACAGGCCCGGAGTGGGAACCGATATCTACTGCCGCGAGTGGCATGTGGATCCGGATATCGCCATGGGCGAGGACTGTTTGTACTTAAATATCTGGACAGGCGCGAAGAGCGCAGACGAGAAGCAGCCGGTTCTGGTATGGTTCTTCGGCGGAGGCCTGCAGTGGGGGTATCCTGCGGAGATGGAATTTGACGGCGAGCGCCTGGCAAGGCGCGGCGTGGTTGTGGTGACGGTGAATTACCGGATCAATGTATTTGGCTTCCTGGCTCATCCCCAGATCACTGCTGAGCAGCCGGACGCGCCGGCGAATTTCGGCAATCTGGATCAGCAGGCGGGTCTTAAGTGGGTGGTCCGCAACATTGCGGCTTTCGGCGGCGATCCGGGCAATATCACGATCGCTGGCCAGTCGGCGGGAGGCGGCAGCGTCCTAAGCCAGATCGCGTGTCCAGCTAATAAGGGGCTGTTCCAGAAGGCGGTGGTCATGAGCGGTATGATCCGCAGCCCCTACGGCGGAGGCGGGATCGGGACGCCGGAGCCGCTTGCGTCGGCGGAGAAGAACGGAGAGGATTTCTTTGCGTTCCTCGGCGTTTCGTCGCTTGCGGAGGCCCGGAAGCTGGACGCCTTTGAAATCTTACATAAATATAGCGAGTACGCTCAAAGCCACCGACGGATGTTCACGGTGGAGGACGGTCGGTTCTGCGTCGGCGAGCCGCTCGCGCTGATCCTTGCGGGAAAATGTGTGGACGTGCCGATTATGGCCGGAAACACCGGCGACGAGTTCCCCAATTTCCTTCAGGCTGGTTCGGAGGAAGAACTGAAGCAGAAGGCGGAGGCAGCCTTCGGGAAGCGGGCGCAGGAATTCCTCGCGTTTGAAGAGGCTCGCAGGGCAGAGCAGCCGGGACTCTACGCGAAGGCGGCGGGTATCGAGTGTACGGCCAAGAGCCTGTTCCTGGAGAAGAAACGGCTCGGAAGCGCCAATGACTATTACTATTACCGGTTCGACGGGGAGATCCCGGGCTGGGACCATCCGGGAACCTTCCATTCGGTGGACCTGTGGTTCTTCTTCGAGACGCTGGCCAAATGCTGGCGGCCCTTCGTGGGGAAGCATTACGACCTGGCCAGGCAGATGTGCAATTACTGGGCCAACTTCATCAAGACCGGCGATCCCAATGGCCCGGACGCGGACGGCACCCCGATGCCGGAGTGGCTGCCCTATACGGAGGAAACGCCCTGCGATATGGTGTTCAGTCACGACGGCGCGGCGCCGGTGACGGAGCCGGAGAGTCTGTTTATGAAATTTCTCATCGATATGACCGGGAAACGCATGAAAGGAGAGGCATAAAGCATGAGTCGGGAGAATACCGGATTTTCGGTCATGGTCTATACGCGTACGCCGGTTCCGGGAGAATATCCCGCGGGCCTGGCGCAGAGCGTTCATCTGGCCGTAAGCGGGGACGGCGTTCATTTCCGGCCGCTGAACCAGAATTACGGCGTCGTGTTTGCGCAGGGGACGATCCGGGCAGATGATACGATCCATCCGAAGGGCGTGAAGGAGCCGCGGGTGTTTTCTATCGGGGAAGGACGGTATGGGATCACGGGTGTTTCCGTCAATGAGGACGGTAGTCCGGATGAAGAGATGGCCGGGAAAATGTTCTACTGGACGACGGAGGATTTTATTCGTTTCCGGGAAGAAGAGTCGCTGGATGCGGGGAAAATTGCGGCTGAGGCAGGACAGGAAATCTCCGGCGCTATATTGAAATTGAAATCCGGAGAAGTTTGTGAATCCGTCAGTTTTGCGCCACAGGCTGTTGTGTCCTGTTTTACTCTGGAATCCGGCGAGACCGTTACCGGCAGTGTCGTGAGTATTGATGAGCAGTTGTACGATCGCATGGAACAATACTGGAGCCGGGTTTACAACTGCAGCGTATCTGTGCCGGAAACGGTGGAGACAGATTCGCCGGAGGCGCTTGCGGACGTGAAAGCGACCCTGACCTATTCCGACGGCTCCCGGACGCTGCGGCGGGTGGCGTGGGACATTTCCACCGTCAATTTCGGACGGAGCGGAATCTATGAGATATCGGGTACAGTACAGGAGATCCGCTACCCATTTCCTCTGGCGGAGGGCTACGGCGATCCGGTGATCCTGTCCTGGGAAGGCAGAAAGTATTATATCGCGACCAACGACAATAAGAACGACATCGGCCTGTATGTAAGAGAGGCGCCGACCGTGGATGGTCTGTTCGCGGAGGGGATCACGGAGCATCTGATCCTCGGAGAGGATGAGAAGCGCAATCTGCACCAGACCTTCTGGGCCCCGGAGTTTCATTTGATCGGCGGCGAGCTTTACATTCTGTTCGCGGTCAGCGGCCGCGTATGGGGACCTCAGTGTCACATGATGCGGCTGAAAAAAGGCGGAAGAATCACGGATCCCGACAGCTGGACGGATCCGGTTCGGGTGCGGAGAAAGGACGGAAGCCGGCTTTCGGAGGACGGCATTACGCTGGATATGACTTATCTGAAAGCGGGCGGGCGTTCTTATCTGGTCTGGTCCTACAGGCGGCATATCGGCAGTCCGATGGACACCGGTTCCATGCTTTACATCGCGGAAACCGATGAGAGGACGCCGTGGCAGCTGACCAGCGAGCCGGTGCTTCTTACCAGACCCCTTTACGGCTGGGAAAATGTGGACGGCACCATCAATAACGAAGGCCCCTACGCGTTCCAGGCGGACGGAAAAGTCTATCTGACCTATTCCGGCGGTTCCGCGAACGCCTATACTTATGTGCTGGGGCTTCTGACCGCGAACGCGGACGACGACCTTTTAGATATGGCCAACTGGACAAAGAGCGGTTATCCGGTGCTTTCGTATTACTCCGTGGAAGGGGTATACGGGCCCGGGCATAACTCCTTCTACACCGATGAGGACGGGAATCTGATGATCGCTTACCATGGCGAAACCAGTATCGACGGCCATTTGCGGTGCGTGGGGATCCGGCGGGTGCATTTTGACGCGGAGGGAAGGCCGAGATTCGACCTGTCCGCCGACCGGGACCTGGATCCGGCGCTTAATCGGGTGCATATGAAAGTTATCGTATAGCGTGGCCTTATTTCGTCAGAGAATATACCGCATCGATAGGGTGTCAGAATGGTGAGAGTGATTCCATTGATGGTATGGAAGAACGATTATAAAGAATGATATGGAAGGAATTTCAGGGATGGCATATTTATTGAATTATACGCGAGCGCCGGTCAATGAGGTGCTGTATGATCCGAAGCTGGCTTTCAGCATGCATCTGGCGCTCAGCGAGGACGGAAGTCAATACAGGGCGCTGAACCATAACAGCGGCGTGCTGTTCGCAAAGGCGACGGAGAACGCGGACGGTTCTTTAAATCCGAAGAGTATGAAGAATCCGTGGCTTTTCCGGCTGCCGAACGGCGGATTCGGAGTCGCCGCCATCCGCACAGGCGGAGACGGAGAGGATGATGAGGAGAGCAGAGGATGCGTGCTCTGTTTCCGGTCCGATGATCTGCTATGTTATGAGGAGCTGGGGCTTCTGAAACTGGGAACGGATTATGTGGAGAAGGTGCAGTGCAGCTGCAATGCGGATACCGGTGATATTGCCGTTATCTGGCAGGAACGGGACGGCGGATGCTGCGTCTCATCAGTGCCGGGAAATGCCTGGCGGCCGTCTGCGGACGGCGGACTGGTACTTGGCAGGGTGCCGGAAGTGCGTGAAAACTTCGAGAGCAGTGTTCTTACAGGAGCGTGTGGAAACTTCGCAAACGGTAATCACGCGGAGACGGTATGCTTATTGTCCAAACTCAATGTCAAGCAGCATATCGAAGTTGAACTCACCATGGACGAGATGGATT
>CANQRU010000002.1 GCA_947626395.1 uncultured Lachnospiraceae bacterium
ATCGGAGCAGGGAGTGTTGTAACCCATGATATTCCCGCAAATGTAGTTGCCTTTGGCGTTCCCTGCCGGGTTATTCGCGAGATCGGGGAAAAGGACAGGGAGTTTTATTATAAAGACAGAGAACTTGATGTTTGGGAATAGCCTCTGCTACTCAATAAGCAGAAGGTGAATTTGAAGCTGTAGGCACCTTCATTTCCAATCGATCTGCTGTTCAAAAGCAGAAAAAGTTTTTTGCGTAATCATTACATTTCTCCTTAAAATGAAAGAGGGAGAGACCCGCAGGTTCTCCCCCGGTCGCGGGCTTCACAAGTTTCCGCAACACGATCACGAGGCATAGTGTAGCAGAGGACAGCGGGAAAGTCAACAGGATTTGAAAAGTCCTGCTTACCTGCCTCATCCAGCCCACTTATGCCCATAGGCAGTATATGCTGGATTGCTGTAGTTGATACAGGTAAATACAATGTGGCTACCCCGTCCGCACTTCTGATTTGCGGGCGGGTATTTTATCATAGTATACAGAAAGTCTGCCGCACTGAAGGCGCACCTTGCGTAGCGGCAGACTTTTTGTATTGAGTTCGAACCAGAGGTTATAACTGCTGAACCAACTGAGACTTCTGTTCTCCGGCAGAACGGGTTAGAATAAAATCAACAAATAAATCCCACAGGAGGTACAGAGTATGGAATACATCACATTGAATAACGGAGTTAAAATGCCTATGGCCGGGATCGGCGTGTTTATGATGTCGCCCGCCGAGGCAGAGGCGTCGGTGGAAAGCGCACTGAAAAGCGGCGTCCGTCTGATCGATACGGCGAACGGCTATATGAACGAGAGCGGAACCGGCCGCGGAATCAAAAAGAGCGGCGTGGCCAGAGAGGACATTTTCCTTGTCACCAAGCTGTGGCCGACAGTCTATGAAAAGGAAACAGCGGTAGACGAAACCCTCGCCCGGCTCGGCACGGATTACATCGATCTGCTGTTCCTGCACCAGCCCACCGCCAACTGGCGCGAAGGTTACAAGAATATCGAAAAGGCAGTTAAGGCCGGCAAGGTGAAAGCCATCGGTCTTTCCAACTTCCCTGATGAACTCCTTCGGGAAGCCATCGACACCATGGAGCTGAAACCCCAGGTAGTTCAGGTGGAGGCGCACCCATACTATCCGCAGGAGGAGCTTAAAAAGATTCTTGCCGAGACAGGTATGGGGCTTATGGCATGGTATCCGCTGGGCCACGGCGACAAGTCGCTGATTCAGGAACCGGTATTTACGGAACTTGCGAAAAAATACGGCAAGACCAATGCCCAGATCATCCTGCGCTGGCATATTCAGAGCGGCAATGTAGTGATCCCCGGCTCCAAGAATCCCGATCATATCCGCGATAACTTCGACATTTTTGATTTCGCGCTTACCGATGAAGATATGGCGGAAATCACAAAGGTCAATAAGAATAAGCGGTATTACACGGCGACGCCGGAAATGTTGGCGGCTTACGCGGCAATGGAACTGCGGCCTGACCTTTGATCGGGTCTGAGAACTGACAGGAGGGAGTTAATCATGGAATACACGATTTTGAATAACGGTGTGAAAATGCCCATGGAAGGTTTCGGCGTTTTTCAGGTGCGTGATCAGTCAGAATGTGAGCAGGCGGTTCTGGACGCGATCAGCGTGGGTTACCGGCTGATCGACACGGCGGCGTCCTACGGAAAAGAGTACGCCGGTATTTGTTGTATATAGCAAATACCGGCCAAGGATCAGCAGAACGCCCAGTGTATAGTAACTTCCCCATTGAGCACAACAACCTTTTCTATAAGCGAATGGACCAGGGCAAAGAGCGCATCCGGGTCCCCGCTTTCAATTACGGCCGCCAGGGAGCCCAGGGAGGCAACTGCGGCGGCCTTCGACATTTTCCCCGCTTCTTCCTTTTCGACTTCTTCCAGGCAGGCCTGCGCGGCCGCCCGCGTTTCTTTCAGATCGGCCAGGCGGCCCTGTATTTCTTCCAGTTCGACGATCCCGGACTGGTACAGGGTAAGAAGCCGGTTTATTTGTTTTTCCGTTTCCGCCAGGCGTTCCTGGACCGCGCCCAGATCGGGCCCGGAGCTTTCCCGGCCTTCCGCGATTAAGGCATCCAGGGCGGCCGGATCAACGGACAGCTTTTTTATTTCTTCCAGCACCAGGGCGTCCAGTTCGGAGACGTCAAAATGGTTTTTCCGGTTCGAGCAGTTATCCGACCGGATCATCCTGGCGGAGCAGCGGCTTACAGAATAACAAATATATTTTTTACTTGCGGGCCTTTTCCCGTCCTTCCAGCCCCAGCCGCGGATCGACATACGCGCCCCGCAGTCCCCGCAGAAAAGCAGGCCGGAGAGCAGGCCGTCCGATCCGGTATACGCCCGCTTATACGCCTTCTGGTTCCCGGCAAGGCGATCATTGACCTGGCGCCACAGTTCCGGGGAAACGAGGGCTTCATGCTTTCCTGGGTATTCCTTATCGCCCATACGGACGCGCCCGGCGTAAACCGGGTTACGTAGTATTTTACTGCAGCGATCCGCAGCAGACCGGCGGTCCCGATCCGCGTAAATACCGTAAGTTTCCGCGACATACGCCGCCACTTCGCCCAGGCTTCGCCCTGTAGCATAAAGCCGGTACATATCCCGGACAACTTGACCCTTGACCGGATCGACGGCCAGGTCCCGGCCGCCTTCCGGCCGAGCTTCCGCGGTATACCCGATAGGGATATGCCGCCCGGTATAGTAGTTTCCTTCCTTAAGCCCGGCCTGCTTCCCCATCATCATCCGGGCCGTTATATTTTCGCGTTCCATTTGAGCGAAGGCGGCCAGGATGCCGACGATGCAGCGGCC
Organism: uncultured Lachnospiraceae bacterium; assembly: GCA_947626395.1. Classification (GTDB taxonomy): domain Bacteria; phylum Bacillota; class Clostridia; order Lachnospirales; family Lachnospiraceae; genus UBA3402. Next base: position 2,855 of record CANQRU010000002.1, read on the forward strand.
GAAGGGTGTAGACGTATCGAAACTTTCCATAATTGAAACAAAATCGCAGCCGTTCGCCAGGAACACGTCTTCGAGCAAAACAAGCGTATCCTTCTGGGACCTTGAGAGCCGGTCGAGCTTCCATACGACAACCTTTTTACAGTTCCCGCGCCGGACGTCCCTTATTAAGTTTTTGACACCCGGCCGGTCCAGCGTTGCGCCGGAGTAACCAGCATCCACATGAACGGCATTTATAGCGATCCCGTAAGCAGCGCACCAGGCGCGGCCCCGTTCTTCCTGTTCCCCGACGCTATAACCTTCTTCCGCCTGTTCCGTAGTAGATACCCGGACATACAGATCGGCCGCGTTCGCCAGAGCTTCCACGGACAGAGGAGCGACGACCGGAGCCGCCGCGGACTTCTTAACCATACACACACCTCCAAAAGGGCGCAAAAATAGCCCTTGCGTAAATACTTGTGTTTTTCGCCAGGGCGGTGTATAATATAAGAGCTCGGAATGTTTTATACATGGCACCTGGCCAGGGCCGCCGCTATTGCGCCAACAGTAGCGGCGGCCTTTCCTTTATTCTTCCGTTCTTTTTCCGCGGATTTTCTCCGCGATCTTCTTTACCAGCGTTACGGCGCCGCGGTAGATATAAAGCATTATTTTATACATACAAATAAACATTTGCTTTATTACCCACCACATAGCAATAAACATATACTTAAACATTAAGGCCACGCCAGTGCATACAGCGGCCAGAAATTTATATAATTGCCTTGCAAAAGCGTCTGTTTTCTTATTGCGCTTCGTAATAACGGCTTGCATTTTTCTCTTACCACTTCCAGGACGAGCCATACAATAACCCCCTTTCTATAATAGGCCCTTTTCTATGCGCCATGCCGCGAGGCTTCGGAGCTTTCCCCCGCTTTTTCTTCGCGTTCCAGTTCGGAGCGGTAAAGCGCCACCTTTTCGTCGATGCTTAAGCCGCGCAGATCGGCAGCAGGAACGGCCGGAGCTTCCGGCTCTACTTCGCCGGACTGGAAGGCGGCCACTACTTCCCGGAGATAATTAAAGATCGCTTCCTGTGCTTCCGGTTTGAGATTTACAAACTTTTCAACCATAACATAGGAAGCCGCGGAAAGTTTGTATTCTTCCGCCAGAGCATCCAGCGCGGAGCTGGGCGCGGCCTTAAACATTTCCCCGGCGCCGGTTTTTAACCATTCTTCATTTACATTAAATTCCCGGCAGATTAAGGACAGGACCGCCGCGCTGGGGTCGCTTATGCCCGTTTCGTACTTTCCTATATTGGCCCGGCTTACCCCTATTTTTTCCGCAAATTCCTGTTGAGTAAGGTCTAATTCCCTTCTAAGTTTTCGTATCCGCTGTTTCGTAACGTTCACCACCTTTCAAAGAAACTATACAGCAAAAAAGGGCCGCCGTCAAGCGAAAAGAGAACAAAAAGTGAAAAAAGAACAAAATAAGCCTTGACAAACGCGAATAAAGAACGTATGATTGTTCCATAGGAACAAAAAAAACACGCGGAAACGCAGAGAGGAGATAACAGAATGGAAGCAGTAAAGACTTACAGCAACGAGCAGATCGGAAGCGCCCGTAAACTTATAGACATTCTTATGGGCGTACCGGAAAAGAGGCGCCCCGTAGTAACGGCCATCGCTACCGCCTATATTGACGGCGTAGCGGCAGGCGCCCGGATCGCAGAGGACGAGAAGCCGGAGCAGCCCCGGAGGGCATAGGCCCGGCTTCCACTTTCCCCCGCGGCGGCAACGCGGGGGAATAGCACAACGGCAGGCGGCCCGGCAGGCTGCCACATTATAGGACGTTCCGAGCAAACGCCCAGAGAGGAGAACGATGGAATATAAGGACCTTAAGGCTGGCATAAGCAGCCACCTAAACGCGGCGGCGGAGGACTTCTTTATGGTAGGTTACTTCCTTCGCCAGATCAGCGAAAACGCCCTCTTCACGGAGGACGGCTATAAAAATATTTGGGACTTCGCAAAAGGCGAGTACGGCTTGAGCACTTCCAGCGCGAGCCGGTTTATGGCCATAAACGCCCGCTTTTCCATTGACGGCGGCGAGCACATGGCCGAGAAGTACATAGGGATGGGAGTAAGCAAGCTGCAGGAGATGTTGAGCCTTCCCGACGAGGAGCTGGAGAAGGTAACGAAGGAAACCACGGTCCGCGAGATACGCGCACTGAAGGCCCAGGCTACAAAGCCGCTTTCCTTCTACGGCTTCCCGGCCACGAAGCGCTCGGCCGGATCTCTTTTGACGACGCCCGGATGCGGCGAGGGGAAATACGATTGTTTCGCCTGCTGCCGGGATTGCGCCATAAGACAGGAGGAGCGCTACTGCGTAACCGCGCCGATGGGGAACCCCTTCCCTTGCAGCCAGATGGGAAAATATTTCAAAGTAAATATACAATGCTTGACGCATAAGGACCGGTGCCAGATATTCCACCCGGAGCTGGCGCCGGTACGGGCCGAGGACAAAGAACCGAGCCCCTGCTGCCTTAATTGCGATATAAAAACCTGTTCCCTTCGTTGCGACGTCGCAAAGAAAAGGGACGAGCAGGAGCAGAGAGAGCGCGAGGAGGCAGAGCGCCAGAGGCAGCGGGAAGCGGAAGCAGCAGAGCGCCAGAGGCAGCGCGAAGCAGAGGCCGCAAAGCCGGAGCCGAGCGACGAGGACATCGAGGCACTTTACGACTGGTACGACTTTAAGACCAACGACGCGATCACGGCCGACGGACTTAAAAAGAAGATGGCCCACGCGGGCGGCGGCGGAGGTTCCCGCCTTAAAGACTACCAGGGCAGCGCCCGCGGCGTCCGGATCAATTACAAGAGGGAGCTTACATATAGCAAGCTCGCGAAGCGGCTTACGGAGTGCCAGGAGCGACGCCGCCAGGCGGAAGAAAAGGCCCGCCCGGATATTATAGACGCCGATTTCCGCGAGGTTACGGACGAGCCGGAGGATCTGCAGGAGCAGGCGGCCCAGGAGCAGGCCGAAGCGGCCGCGGACCTTTGCGGGACTTGCGCACACGAAGGCGAGTGCGCCGGGCGTAAGACCAGCGACACCGGCTGCATGGGTTACGAGGAGGCCGTAGAGGCCGAGATCGTAGAGGCCCAGGAGCAGGAACCGGACCCGGACCCGGAGGCCTACACGATCCGCGACGTTAAGGATCGGCTGGACTACTACGAGCAGAACCTGCAGGCGCACCGGGAAGCAGAGGCCCCGATCCAGGTCACCCGGAAGCAGAGGATCATAAGGGACGCCCTGCGGCTTCTTTACGAGAAATTACAGGAGGAGGCGGCCGCGGATGAAGATTAAACACATACTGGCGGACGGCCGCCAGCTTGAAACCTTAAAAGGATATACCCTGCCATACAACGGCACGACAGAGACAGCCTACCGCCTTCTGGCGGAGCTTTTGAGAGGGGGTGGAGCAGTTGAGCAGCAGGAGACGAAGCAGCGCCTGGAGGCGTATAGAGGAGCTGAGACGGCAGAGACGGCGGCGTATTAAGCGCCTGGTGCTTTCCGGCCTTGCCCTTGTATTTGTTACGGTTCCGTTTGCAGCCTTCGCCCTTACGCGATCCAGCGCACCGGACCCGCAGCCGGAGACGGCAGGAGCGCCGGATCTGGCGCCCGCAGACATTACGAGAACCGGCACACAGGCGCCGGAGCTACCAGAGACAGAAGCACCCACAGAGGCCCAGACGGAGCCGGAGACCCGGCAGGCCTCGCGCATAGCCAGCATGGACTGGGGCGCGGAGGATGCCTACTTATTGGCAAAGATCGCGATGGCCGAGGCCGAGGGCGAGGACACCGAAGGCAAAGCGCTGGTTATTCTTACGGTACTTAACCGCGTATGGGCGCCGCAGTTCCCCGGCACCATTGAGGCGGTTATAACCCAGCCGGGCGCGTTCACTTCGTACTGGGACGGCCGGTGGGACCGCGTAGAGCCGAACGAGGACTGCTATAACGCCCTTTACAAAGTACAGGTTGAGCACTGGGACGAGAGCCAGGGCGCCCTGTACTTCGAGCGGAGCACCGCAGAGGACACCTGGCACAGCCGGAACCTTGTAAAACTTTTCGACCACGGGAACCACACTTTTTACACGGAAAAGGAGGTGGGGACAAATTGAAGATGGCATTAAAGGACGGCCAGGTCCTTATAAAAGAGGCCGATAACAATCAGTTTTTAATAATTAAGAGTTGGAGCAAGATGCGCTGGGACAAGGGGCAGCAGATGCTTTACGGACCGGCAGACGCGGAGCTGCTTAATAAGCTGGCCGGGCTTGTAAGACTTCCGGCACCGATTGAGCAGCACCGGCGGCAGCTTAACAGGATCGCCCAGGCCGTAGACGCGGAGCGGATGCGCGAGGACCCGAAGCCGCTTTACAAATACCCGGTAAAGATACCGCTTTACAAGCACCAGACCCGCGGGGCAAATATGGCGCTTATGGTTTTCGGATTGATTGATCCGCCGGAACCGAAGCCGGAAGGGAGCGCCGAGAATGGATAAATTAACAGAGGAGGAGCGGGCCTTTGCGGAGTGCTATCACAATACAATTTATAGTTTTCTTCGGACAAATAAGCTGCCGGTGGACGATTTCTACGACGTAGCGGTCTTCGGATATTTGAGAGCCGTTAAAAGGTACAGCCGCGAGAAGCAGCTGCAGAAGTACAGTTTTACCACCATAGCCTGGCGGGCCATGTTCGCAGATTGCCACCGAAAAAAGAAGGCCGACCGCATCCGGGACGCGCTGATCGCGTTCAGCCTTAACGACACGACGGAGCAGGGGACGGAGTACGGCGAGTTTATAGCGGCCAGCGTTGACAGCTTCCGCGAGCTTGAGGCCCAAGAGAGCCTGCAGGAGCTTCTGGCGGAGCTTATGCCAGCGCTTACCGACCGGCAGCGCGACCACCTTATAAAAGCCCTTGACGGGTACAAGCCCAGGGAGATCATGCACGAGCAGCGGGTGCCTATACCGGAGTACCACGCAGACCGGCGGGCCATACAGACAGCGGCCGCGGATATTATACCCATTTTCTGCGGGGGGGTACTACGGAGAGCAGCATAGAAGCAGAGCCATAATATAAAACATTTCCAGGAGGAGCACATGAAAACAAGGGTAACTTTAGAAACAAATACAGGTTTTCGAGTAGAGCGAAACGAGCTGCAGGGCGACGTTGTAGTGGCCGTAGCCTTCACGAAAAGAAACGAGAATTTAACAGAAGCCAGGCTGGCCGCCATTGGCCCACTTAATAAGGAATTTGTAAGAAACTTCGGAGTGGCCTCCGTTTCCGTACTTGAAAAAGCAATACAGGATCACCCGGAGGAGTCCGCAACCTTCGCTAAAACCTTCGCGAAGGCGATATGCCAGCAGATTAAAAAGCTGGGCCTTGAGAGCGAGGCGAGCGGCGGACTGGCTGGTGGCCTTAAGGAACAGGAAGTAAGCAAGCGCGGCCAGAAGGCGATCCGCAAGGCGGCCGGAGTATTGGCGAAGGGAGGCCGGAACACTTGAAAATAATATGCCAGTATTGCGGCGCGGAGTTCCAGGCGAAGCCGTCGGCCGTAAAGAAGGGAAAGAAGTATTGCAGTAAGAGCTGTTACGACGCGGCCCAGTTTAAGGGAGTTGTAAAGCCCTGCGACTACTGCGGGAATCCGGTTAAAATTTCCCCTTCGTTGGTAAAGGAAAGAAACTTTTGCAGTAACGCCTGCCGGTTGGCATGGTTGAGCACTTACGCAACGGAGCATCTAAACGTAAAAGGACACAGCGCCGGGCACAAGGCCCCGCACCTTACGGAGCTTAACCGGGAACGCAACCCGAAGCTCGCGCTTGAGCCGGATGCGGTAAAGCGCGGGACGTATAAGGCGAAGGAACACCGGAGACGAATGGAGGCCATTATAGGCCGGAGGTTAAGGCCGGACGAGGACGTCCACCACATAAACGGAATACATGACGATAACCGGCCGGAAAATTTACAGATACTTTCACACACGGAACACATGCGGCTGCATTGGCGGATCGCAAAGGAAAAGGGGGTGGTCTAAAATGACAAAAAGCGAGATTTCAGTAAAAAAAGGCTTCGGCTTTTTGTTTGAATAGTAATGGGTTGTGGCAAGACATTAACAACAATAGCAGTAATGGGCGCAGCCTACCAGATGGGAGCCATAAAAAAAGTATTGATTGTAGCGCCGACTTCGGTCTGCAGCGTTTGGCCTAAAGAGTTCGACGAGTACGCAGACTTTAAATATAACGTAGCGGTCCTTTTGGGCGAGAAGCAGAAGCGGCTGGCGACGCTTCGCAGCCTTGACGCCTTCCCTTTTAAGGCCCTTCGCGTAGCCGTTATAAACTACGAGAGCACCTGGCGCGAAGGCTTATACGAGGCCCTGCAGGAGTGGGCTCCGGATATGGTTATAGCGGACGAGAGCCAGCGGATCAAAGAGCCCAGCGCGAAGCAGAGCAAGGCGCTGCACCGGCTCGGCGATATTGCGAAGTATAAACTTATTCTTTCCGGGACGCCGATCCAGAATAACGCTATTGATTTATTTTCACAGTACAGATTTTTAGACCCTACGGTCTTCGGAACGAATTTTTACGCTTTCCGCAGCCGGTACGCCATTATGGGCGGCTTTGACCGGCGCCAGATCGTAGGCTACAAAGACCTTGACAAGCTGATCCAGAAAGAGCACTCCATCGCGTACCGGGTAACAAAGGACGAGGCCCTGGACCTACCGGAGCAGACTTTTCTAAACCGGTATATCCCACTTGAGGGCGCGGCTAAAAACCTTTACGACCGTATAAAGCGGGACAGCTTCGCGGAGCTGGAGAACGGCGGCCAGATCACGGCGCCGACCGTTCTTACAAAGCTATTACGCCTGCAACAGTTTACAGGAGGTTTTATACAGGCCGACGAAGGCACCCGGCCGGAGCTTGTCTTTAAGGGCAAGATCGACGCCCTGGGGGATATATTGGACGATTACGTCATAGACGCCGGGAAAAAGCTGGTTATTTTCTGCCGGTTCCGGCCGGAAATAGACCTTATAGGCGAGGCCCTTAAAAAGCGCCGGATCAAGTACGCGGCCATCTTCGGAGACATTAAGATCGAGGATCGCGGGCCGATTGTAGCGGACTTCCAGAGCAACCCGGAAACGAAGGTATTCCTGGCCCAGATCGACACGGCCGGGCTGGGTATAACCTTAACGGCAGCAGATACCTGCGTTTATTACAGCGTAAATTTTAACTACGCGGCATACAGCCAGAGCCTGGCCCGTATTCACAGGATCGGCCAGCGGAACGCCTGCACCTACATTCATTTAGTAGTTGAGAAAAGCATAGACGAGACGGTCTTAAAGGCGCTGGCCCGGAAAGAGGACCTGGCGAAAACGGTCGTTGACGATTGGAGGCAGTATTTTTGAAAACTTTTGCAATTATTCATTACAGCGAAGATTTTGTAAATTGCGTAGGAATTACGACCGATTACCACAAGGCCGTCGGTATTGCCTACGACTACGCCTGCGAGCTTATAGAGGACGACGGCGAAGATGGAACCATATCGCCCCTTTATGAGCTTAACGGACAAACCGGCCTGGGCTTAACGGTTCGGAGCAGAGACAGGATAACAATTATAGCCCGCATATTTATTTTGAGCCATGAGGCCGAGGAGGGAAAAGACAGGTGAACATAGAGAGCGCATACGCAAAAGTAAACAGGAACCTGGACGGAAAAGGGCGGCTTATTCTTCCGAAGGATCTGCGGGAGGCGGCCGGGTGGATGCCGGACGAGCCGGTCGAGGTTGGGCTTGTAAAGGTTGGCGGCAGAAAAGCGATGCTTATTATAGCAGCCTTTACGGACGATCCAGAGATAGACCCCAGCGCCGGGGAATAGGCGATCACATAGAAAAAGCCAGGAAGGAGGTAAAGGCCATGAAGCAGACCGAGCAAAGGCCAGTTTGTAGGGATTGCCGCTACATGGAGCCGGAGAACCACAGGAACGGCAGGAACATTTTTTATTGCAGCCACCCGGAAGCGAAAACCGAGTGCCTGCCGCAGCGGATCATCACCCGGAGCAGGAGCGACACGATCCCGACAAAGACAGCACCGAAGCGGTGCCCGCTTACGCCGGAGGACCACCCGTCAAAAAACCATTGTAAAAATTGCGAGTACGCGGACGGCTACGGCGGCCTCGACGGCTTCACCTGCAGAGCAAAGCGGGAAGGCATACGGGGCGAACAGTACGGCTGTAATTATTTCAGCCAGAGAAAAAAGGAGGACTAAAAGTGAGCGATATTTTTACATTGATTGACAACTACAAAGAGCTGCTGGACGAGAAGGACCGGCTTAAGGACGCCACGACGGAAAACAATAAAGCCCTTGAGGACGCCCGGAAAGAGCTGGCCCAGGCCATGATCGACGCGGAGAGCCCGAAGGTAAGCCGTAACGGTTTTCTTTACAGCTTGCAGGATAAGACCCGGTACAGCAAGATCGGCGGGTGCGACGAGGAGGCCTTTTTTGCCACCCTTGAGGAGAACGGGCTCGGCGACATTATTAAGCGGACGGTCAACGCCCAGACGCTGCAGGGCGCGATGGCCGCAGCAGCCGAGGAGAACGACGGGGAGCTGCCGGAGGAGTACGAGGACTATATAAACGTCTACCAGTATTACGACGTACAGAAGCGCCGGGAAACCAACAAAGCAGCGAAGAACGCAAAGAAGGGAGCTTAAAAGCATGGAAGGACAGTACGAGCTGGATCTGCGCTTAGACTACGAGCGCGACTTAAAGACCAACTTAACCCAGGTTATACACTTCGCCGGGGAGCAGCGGAAGCACGACCTGGAGGAGAACGGGCGCCCGCTTCGCCGGGTAGAGAGCACACAAGAGGGCTACGGGATCGCGGCCCAGGCCTTCGTAAAGGTCACCGGTAAACACAAGATATTAAAGGGCCAGATGGACGACTTTCTGAAACTTTTGGACGCCGGAGACGACGCCGCCAGCATCGCCGGGCAGATTTACAACGCCTGCCTGGAGCTTTCCACGGAGTCAACGCTTATGGCGGCAGAGGCCGAGCGGATATTAAAGGACCTTTATTACACGACGCCGAGGACGCCGCTGGAGGAGTTCCAGGACGCCGAGGCCGAGGACTACGACGGAGAGGAGGACCAGGAGTAAATGGCAGGAGTAGGAGTGCAGGAAAAGAAGATCGTAACCGTTACCACGACGGACGGCCAGACGATAAACAGCGGAGATATTTTGGCGTTGAGCATTAAGGGGCAGGACATTGTCTGCAGGTTTTCAAAGTTGGATAATAACAGCTATTTTGAAACTTTCCCGCTGATCAGCAGCGGAGGGAAAACGCCGGTAAGATACCGGCTGCAGAGCATTGTGACCTGCTTTAAGGTTAAGAGCTTCGAGGTAGACGCCACGGAACAGGCACTGAAGGAAGCGGCGAAGGCCGCAGCGGATCACGCCGACCAGGACACGCTGGCACCGGCGACAGAAGCAGAGTAAAGAGGAGGACACCATAATGGCAAAGAACGAATTAACAGTAACGGCGGAGAAATTTAACCTTGTTACCTTGACCGGCGACCTTGCGGAAGCCGTAGCGGAGGAGATGGACGGCCTCGGCTCTATTCCCTTCGACCGCGTAAAGATACCTTCCGGCGGCGGCCTTGCCTTTGAGCTTCCGGGCGACACCGAGGAGGACACGGAGAGCGCCACGGAGCTGATCGGCGTTATTTTGGACCATAACCCCGTAAACGCCTACTGGGCGGAGAAGTTCAGCGGCGGGAACGAGCAGCCGGACTGCAGCAGCTACGACGGGAAGCAGGGCGTCGTAAGAGCGACCGGCGAGATCAGAAGCTGCGAAACTTGCCCTTATAACCGGTTCGGAAGCGACGGAGCCGGGAAGGCCTGCAAGAACGTCCACCGCGTTTATATTTTGCGGGAGAATAACCCGGTGCCGCTTGTTTTGAGCCTTCCGCCGACCAGCCTTAAATATATGCGGGACTACATCGGGAAGCGGGTACTTCTTAAAGGGTTCCGGTGCTGGCAGGTCTTAACGAAGATTACGCTTAAGAAGGAAAAGAGCCGCGACGGCATCACTTACAGCCGGGCCGTCTTCGCGTTCCTTGACAAGTTGAGCCCGGAGCAGGCCCAGATGGCGGCGGCCATGCGCGAGGTAGTAAAGGCGACTTCCCGGCAGATCGACATCGCCGACGACTACCAGGCAGGCCCGGCCGCCGATCCGGCAGCACCGAAGGCGGGCCCGGACGGCTTTATGAACGTACCGGAAGGATCGGACGAGGAGCTGCCCTTTAATTAAACAGCAGTACAGCGGGGGAGGGGCTCCGGCCCTTCCCACCGTTAAGCAATAAGGACGGAGGTGCGGCGGTATGAAACGAGTATATATTATTTCCCGCTACCGAGCGAGCACAGCGCGGGAGAGAAGATTTAACGAACGGGTGGCGCGGTATTTCTGCCGCCGGATTGTAGAGGCCGGAGCCCAGCCGGTGGCCCCGCATTTATTCTATACCCAGTTTATAGACGATAACGATCCAGAGGACCGGCGCCGGGGCTTGCGCTTCGGCCTTGAGGATCTGCAGCAGGCCGACAGCTTTTTAATTGTTATTATAGACGGCCAGATCAGCGAGGGCATGGCCGGAGAGCTTACTGAGCTTTCCAGGGGCCACGGCCCGCAGCGGGGGCACTTGATAAGCCTCACGCACAAGGAAGCGGAAAAACGGTTAAGGGCGGTGGGGTTATGACACAGCAGCAGGAGGTCAATATAGACCAGATCGTCGATTATACGGCGGAGTATTCAAGCTACATAAAAAAGCATAAGATCACCGGAGACCAGCTGGTCGGCGTTTGCCCTTTCCACGACGACAAAAAAGAGAGCTTCACAGCGAACCTTAAGAACGGACAGTGGCACTGCTTCGCCGAGGACCGGAGCGGGAATTTTATAACATTCTACGCGGAAATAAACGGCATAGACACAAAGGAAGCCTATAAGCAGATACTGGAGAAATACGGCGCCCTGGAGCCGCCAGAGAGCCGCAGGAAGGCCGAGAAGGCACCGGGCCCGGAGTCCTACACCCTGGAGGAGTACGCCTTTAATAAGCGGCTTCCGGTTGACTTCCTTAAGGACACCTGCGGGATCACGACGGGAAAAGACCGGGATAAAAAGAGCTTCGTAAAGATGCCGTACTTTAACGAGGAAAAAACAGACTTCATTTTCCGCAAGCGGTACGCGCATAAAGAATTTAGATGGAGCTGGGGCAGTTCCGGGAAGTTGATCCTTTACGGAGACTGGCGGCTGCCGGAGATACGCAAGGCGGGCTGGGCTATTTTGGTAGAGGGCGAGAGCGACACCCAGACCCTGTGGTGGTTGAAGTTCCCGGCGTTGGGCGTTCCCGGAGCGGCAAACTTTAAGGCGAAGATGGTCCCGAAGTTGCAGGATCTGCGGCTTTATATTCACGTTGAGCCGGACAAGGGCGGCGAGACATTCCTGCAGAAGGTAACACAGACATTAAAAGAGGCGGAGTTTATAGGCGAGGTTTACACCTGGAGCTGCCAGGGGATGGGCGTAAAGGACCCTTCCCAGCTTTTCCTGGAGCGCGGAGGCGTTGACGACGGGGACAAGCAGGTCCAGGAGCTTATAAACGGAGCACTTAAAGCAGCGAAGAAAATAGACCTTGATAAGCTGGCCGACACGATCCCGGAGGCCGTAAAGGGGGCGCCGGTAAACCTTCGGCAGCCCGCCGGGTGGATATACGGCGAGGGCGGCATCCGCAGGATCGACGAAAAAACCAGCATACCGGCGCTCGTTTGCCGGACGCCGATTATATTAACACAACGGCTCCGGAGCATGGAGACCGGCGAGGAGAAAATAGAGATTGCATTTAAGAGGGACGACGCCTGGCACAAGGCGATCTTTCCCAGATCGACCATATTTACGGCGCGGAGTATAACGGTACTTTCCGACTTAGGCTGCACGATCACCAGCGAGAACGCGAAGCAGGTGGTCCGCTTCCTTGAGGCATTGGAGGCCGAGAACATAGACGTTATAGACAAGGCCGACAGCACCGGCACCCTGGGCTGGCAAAGTAAAGGCCGGTTCCTTCCGGGACACGGCGACGACATTATATTAGACATTGAGCCATCGCTGCGGGGATGGGCGGCGGCCTACCACTATAACGGCACCTTCGATGAATGGAAGGCCACCATGAAGCCGCACCGCGAGCGCGACAAGTTCCGCTTTATTATGGCGGCCAGCTTCGCGGCCCCGCTTCTTAGGATATTACAGCAGCGTATATTTTTTGTTTATAACTGGGGCGGATCAAAGGGCGGAAAGACCGCAGCCCTTAAGGCGGCATTGAGCGCCTGGGGAGACCCGGACCGGCTTATGGTAAATTTCAACGCCACACAGGTCGCGCTTGAGCGTATGGCCGGTTTTTATAACGACCTTCCGATGGGCATAGACGAGCGGCAGCTTGCAGGCCAGAAGCAGGAGAACCTGGAGAAGATCGTATACATGATAGCAAGCGGCACAGGACGCGCCAGGGGCAGCAAGGGCGGCGGCCTGCAGGCATTGAACACATGGCGGACCATAGCGCTGGCCACCGGCGAGGAGCCATTAAGCACAGAGACCACACAGACCGGCGTAAGCACCCGTGTCCTTGAGATATACGGCGGACCTTTTGACGACGAAAAGAGCGCCAGCCTTATGCACCAGCAGGCCCCGCAAAATTGCGGCTGGGCCGGGCCGGAGTTCATACGCCGAGTTTTGCAGACCGACGAGCAGAGCATCCGGGACGAGTACGCCAGCTTAAGCGAGGAAGTATACAAGATCGCGAACGGCACCAGCGGCGCACACATAGCCGGGATCACGGCCGTCACGCTTGCGGACGCCATGATCGAGGACTGGCTTTTTAACCCGGACCCGGAGGCCGTAGAGCCCGCAGGAGAAAAGCTGCAGCTTACGATCACACCGGCAGCCAGGACAAGGGCGCTGCAGATGGCCGAGGCGATCATAAAGGAACAGCTTGCCAGCGGCACCGGCGACGTCAACGAACACGCGACACAATTTATAGTTGATTGGATATTGAGCAATAAAAGCCAGTTCGGAGAGAAGGCCATAGGCACCTGCCTCGGCACCTTGAGCGCGGACGGCCGGAAGGCCTATATATTCCCTTCGCTTCTTAACCAGGCATTAACAAAGGCCGGGTACAGCCCGCGGAAAACGCAAAAGTACCTGGCGGACCAGGGGATCATAACGGCCGCACCGAAAACCGGAGGCGGCAAAGTTTACAGCATTACAAAATGGTTTGATAACCGTACCTGCCGTTTCGTCGAGTTTGATATAGGCCGCTTCGCAAAAAAGACCGACGCGCTGGACGAGGACGACGCGGCCGCGGCAATGCAGACCGCACCGGAAACAGACGAGAACGGCTTTATGGCAATGCCGGAGGGAGTAGAAACACCGTTTGACGGCGTACAAGAGGAGCTCCCCTTTTAAGCTGCCGTTTTCCTAACACCTTGTAAATTAGGTGTTAGGTTAGGTGTTAGGTTAGTTGTTAGGCGAAAAATTCAGCATTTAAGCGGAAAAGCGGAGCTTACTTATATAACCTTACACCTATTACACGTTTTTATAAAACGTAATTGTATTTTCATTTTGCGGGAATTTTCCCGCGCCTGCATCTTATACAGGGTATATTTCCGCAGAGTAGGTGTTAGGTGTTAGAAACGGCGGAAAAGCATAGTAAAAACGCGGCTTTTTAACATTACACCTAAAAGCGGCGGCAGGTGTTAGGCAAAATTTAGGCGTTAGGGGGTGTTTCGGTTTGGAGCAAGCGGAAAAATTAAGAGAATTACTTGATAAATTGCGGAGAAATAAGGAAAAGGTCCCGCTTCCAGTTCTTAAGACAAAGTATAAAGCAGCCTACGAGAAGCTCGTAGAGGACATTAAGACAGAGGCGAAGGCCTACGCGCTTCCGATTGCCACCAGGCTGCCGGGCTGGATCAGCGGCCGACAGGTTAAGGAAGAATACGCCGAGCGGATCGGCGAGGAGTTTAACCGGATATACGCCGAGGGCGATTACGCGCACCGGATCGGGCAGGCGCTTTATAAGAGATACAGCGCCGACGAGGTCCGGCAGTTGGCCGAGGAGATTAACCGGAGCCTGCAGGCGGCCGTAAATAAGATTTTCGACGAGGCGGTCTGCCTTTATACCACCGCCGAGAATTGGAACCCGGAAAACCCAGTTATCCCCAAAATATACAACGATCTTGTGGACAAGTTCTACGACGAGACGACAAAGCAGTGGAGAGACCCACAGCCGGGCGAGAAAAAGGACGCCCTGCTGATATTCATAAAGGGCGACAAAGAAAAAGGAGGACAGGAGCATGAGCAAAAACAGGAAGCAGCGGAGAAAAAAGAGGTGGCCACAGGGCAGCAGCCTGCCGCAGGGTCAGCGGCCCCCGGTACAGGAGGAGCCGGAGTTTAAGGCCAGGGAAGCCTGGGAGATGGAATACGGGCCACTTCCGGCCGAGGACATTATAGAGAACCAGAAGCTGCAGCTTTCAAAGTTCGCGGAAGAATTGGAGCAGCTGCAGCGGGAGAACCGGAAGTTAAAAGAGGAGCTCCGGATCGCCAGGAGCGACCGGCAGGACGCCGAGACGGCCATCGCAAACTATTTTATTAACCATTGGAGGACGGGAGAATGAAGGCTTTAACAATTTGGCAGCCCTGGGCCGGTTCCATCGCAGAGAGAATTAAGCAGTACGAGACCAGGAGCTGGGCGACAAACTACCGCGGCCCGATTGCGATCCACGCGGCGGCGAAGCCCATACAGCACACCTGGGCCGCCTACATAGACAGCCGGGCACAGGAGGCGATCTGCCGGAGGTTTAATTTACCGGAGATATTCAACGGCCCCGCGGTCTTCCCTTCCGCCTGCGTAGTAGCCACGGCCATGCTTACGGATTGCATTAAGATTACGCCGGAGTTCGCGGCCACATTGAGCCAGGACGAGCTGGCGCTCGGAGATTACACGCCCGGCCGGTACGCCTGGAAGTTGGAGAACATAAAGAAATTAAAGCACCCTATACCGGCATCCGGTAGACAGGGACTATGGACCTGGGAGCCGGTTTTATTAACATTACAGGAGGAGGATCAGCCATGAAAAGGAATAAGCCCGGCGAGATGCCGGAAGTTACCAGGGAAATATATAAGAGCGTTAAGAAGTTCGACCGCCAGGACTTCCAGGCCTTCTGTAAAGACCTTTACGGCTTCGGCTTCGAGGACGGCCGCGCCAGCGTTCCAGGCGTTGACCTTAAGGCGGTATACGAGGCAATAGCCAACACGAAGGGGATCGGCCCGAAAAAGCTGGAGGAGATCACCCGGAACATAGAGGCGCTTTACGCGGCAGAAGGGACGAAGAAATGAGCGACAGCGACAAGGCGGCAATAGAGGCCATGAAAACCACGGCGGCCCAGTATTTCACGGCATACACCCGCCTGCTGCAGCTTACGGGAAATTCAGAGGAGGCGCTTAAACTTACGGAGTCCTTATTTACGGCACTCTTCCGCGGGAATAAGCAGGAGCCGCCGCCGGGCGCCGGAGGCTTCACACTATACTGGGACAGGAGGTAAAGGAAACCATGACACAGGAGAAGATGAAGGCCATTAACGCCTGGTGCCAGCGGGTAAACAAAAACCGGCTGGAGGTACAGGATCAGATGGTAATAGCGAACGCCACGGTGCGGATGCTTGAGGAGATCGAGCCGATCTACGACAAATACACCGCCCAGGAGCAGGGCGGGAAGAATAAGGGGGTGTTTTTCCGTTGAATTGGGAGCGATTTAAGACCGAGGCGGACGCCCTGGAGTACATACAGGCGACGAAGGGCATAAACGCCGCCCAGGCGAAAAAGTACCTGCGGGCGAACCTTCCGAAAGAAGCATACTACCAGGAGAAGATCATAAAGCACATAAGGGCGCTTATTCCTTCCGCCTTCGTTTGGAAGGCCGCGGCCGGACCGTACAGCCGCGGAGGTATACCGGATATTTGCGCCATAGTAAACGGCCACTTTTACGCCTTCGAGGTTAAGCGCCCGTTTGTCGGAGTAATAAGCCCGCTGCAGGCCCAGACCATAAAGCGGATCAACGCCCAGGGCGGCCGGGCCCACGTTGTAACCTACCCGGAGGAGGTAACGGAGATTTTAAGGGAGGAGATCGAGAGATGCTGATCATAACCAACAAAACGGACATTTACGCCGGAGCACTTGACGCCATAGAGAGCGACTTTTCTTTAGCGGCAGACCCGGAGAGCGGCCACGGCCTGGACGAGCTGCAGCTTAAGATCGAGCAGGGAGACGGGAAGCTGCTTAACGACATAGGGCTGCTTAAGGCGCTTTCCTTCGGCATAAGACACGGGCGGCTCCGGATCGTTGAGGTCGAGGAGGCGCGGAGCGGTGAAAAATAAAGAGGGCTACCCGGACCCGACGGCAGGCAAGGCCCTGGCCAACATACGGCGCCGGGAGAAGCAGGGGCAGAAAAAGAAGAAACCAAAAGAGAGGAGCGAAAAGAAGGATGTTTTATAGAATAGCGGTATTTTCCATAACGGCGTTATGCCGGGCACTTTTGGGAGTTGAGAAGGCGATGGTCCGCTGGATTGCGCCGGAGCTTACAGAGGCGGAGCGGCAGCACTACCAGGCAATTATTGAACGCCATGAGCGCGAGATCGGCCAGAAGGGAGGCGCCGGAGCATGAACCGACAGCAGCGGAGGAGCCTTTTAAGAAAAAAGCCGCAGCAGAAACCGAAGCAGACCAGCACGACCATGAACGCGGCCCGCGCCCAGGAGGTAGTAGACAATTTACCGCTTCCGGCGATTGTTTCCGGGATCAATAATTTATTGAGCCAGCTGGAAGCGCGGAGCGTTCCGGTATACGACTGGGACGATCCGGAGCGGGCGCTTTACCGGCTGCAGATGCGGCGAGGGAAAATATATTTTCTTGCGGCCGCACCGGAGGCGGAGCCGGAAAAAGAAGATTGATAAGGGAGGTATGCAACCATGAACCAGGGACACAAGCTGAGCCAGGAAGAAATAAAACATAACGAGGATATAGAGCTGCTTAAGGACTACTTGAGCCAGTACACAAGAGCAAGGCGCCGGAGGGTTCAGCTTGAGCGCCGTCTTAAAGCCATTTGTGACGAGATGGCCGCGCCGGTTGGCGGGCAAGGCTACTCGCCCATTAACAGGCCGAAAAACCAGATCAGCGAAGGCGCCGCGAGCTTCGTTATACGAAAATCGGAGCAGGAGACCCGGATCGAGGAGCAGCGCGACGAGATCGCGAAGGACCTTCTGAAGATTATGGATATTTTCGACTACTTAGACAAAAACAGCGACGAGCGCAACGCCCTGGAATTGTACTACATAGACAACCTAAAGTGGGAGCGCGTAGCCCTTGAGATGCACACCCACCGGAACACCGCGTTAAACTACGCAAAAAAAGGCCTTGAAAAATTACTCACTTTCAAGCGGGTTAAGCGCATTATATACAAGTACAGGGACGACCGGGAAAAGGGCTAAAAACAGACACCCCCTATATAGGCCCCGGAAAAAGGCCCGAAAAAAAATAGCACCCCCTATATAGACCCCTATACTACGCCGAAAATTTTACAGCTTAAATATTTACAGAGCGTACAAAGAGGGCCATATATACAGGGGTGCAGGGCAGGCGGAGCCCTTATTTTACAAGGGCCGAGGCGCTTTTATAAAGTTTGTACCCTATTGTACTTTTGAATGTGCTATTATAGTACCGTAGGAAAAGGGGTTAAAAACAGACACCCCCTACTGCCATATAGGCTCCTTTCCCGTAAATAAAGGCTTGCTTTATAGAGATATAGAGCAGGCCTTTATTGATTAAGGACACAGGGGCAGGCCATACCACACAGGCCCAGGAGTATATTTATATACCACACACAGGGCAGGGCATACAGTACAGGCCATAGGCCAGGGCACAGGCAGCAGCCAGCGCACACAGTACAGCGCACACAGTACGGGGCAGGCCTTGAGGCCTTGAGATACAAGGCTTTTACACAACATAAGAGCAGCGAGGCGCGGCCCTTGCGCGTTGCGACGTCGCAACAGAGAGGCAAGGCAGCAGGCCCACCAGGCAGCCAGGCCTCACAAAAAGAGGCGGCACCCGGCCGCGAAGCCCTTAAGGTACTTCCTGGACTTAAAAAGCTATGCGGGGCGAGGAAGGCCCGGTATTTTACCCCATAAAATCGGAAAAAATTTTGCCGTTTCGTTACGCGAGGCGGCTTTTTTATTGTAGGAGGCGGCGTTTTATGCGGATGGAAAAAAGAAAACTTAAAGACTTAAACCCGGCCGCGTACAACCCGCGGAAGCCATTAAAGCCCGGCGACCCGGAATACGAGAAGCTGGCGGTCAGCATTGAGAAGCATGGCTATATTGACCCGATTGTAATTAACGAGGACGGGACGATCATAGGCGGCCACCAGCGCCGGACGGTTATGCTGGACTTAGGCTACGAGGAGGCCGAGGTCGTTATAGTTGACATTCCAGACAAAGACGACGAGATCGCGGCAAACATAGCCTTAAACCAGATCGACGGAGCCTGGGACAACGAGAAGCTGATCGGCCTTTTAATTCAGCTTGAGGGCAGCGGCTACGACACGATGGCGGCCGGGTTCAATTCCAGCGACCTGTCGGAGCTTTTTAAGGGCGTAGACTTAGGCCAGGAGGCGAACGACGACGGCTACGACGTAGAGAAGGCCATCGAGAAGGCGGAGCAGGCCCCGCCGATTACACAGCCCGGCGACGTTTGGCAGCTGGGAGACCACCGGCTGATCTGCGGCGACGCCTTAGACTTTTCCGACATTGGCATACTTATGGGCGGCGAGCTTGCGGATCTCGTTTTAACGGACCCGCCCTATAACGTAGACTACGAGGCAAAGGACAAGGCCCTGGAGCGGAGCTATAAGAGAAATACCACCCGGCAGAATAACGAGATCAAAAACGACCGGATGAACGAGGACGCCTTTTACGAGTTCTTATATAAGGCCTTCGGGAATTGTTACGACGCGGCGCGAGAAGGAGCCGCTGTCTACGTGTTCCACGCAGACATCGAAGGCTTGACGTTTCGTCAAGCCTTCGATGCTACGGGGTTCAAGTTGAGCCAGGTCTTGATCTGGGAAAAGAACCAGTTTGTAATAGGCCGCCAGGACTACCACTGGCGCCACGAGCCGATCTTATACGGATGGAAAGAGGGCGCGGCCCATTACTTCATAGACGACCGCGGCCAGGACACGGTCTGGATCGAGGACGACGTAGACTACAAAAAAATGAGCAAGGCCGACCTGGTCGCCTACATTGACCGCATACGGGCGGAGCTTTCCGCCAGGACTTCCGTCCAGTTTGAGAAGAAACCGGCGCGGAGCGATATGCACCCGACCATGAAGCCGGTCGCCCTGGTTGGCCGCCTTATGCTTAACAGCAGCCGCAGGGGCGACGCCGTTTTAGACCCGTTCGCCGGAAGCGGCACGACGCTGATCGCAGCGGAGCAGCTGCACCGGGTCGCGTTCCTTGCGGAGATAAACCCGGTCTTCTGCGACGTAATTATTAACCGTTGGGAGGAGTACACCGGGAAAAAGGCGGTACGGGTAAGAGGAGGCGGCAAGGATGGCAGAGAGTAGTGACAGCCGTTTTGTAAAGGTTGAGGTAGTAGCCCAGCTTTTCAGCGTTTCCGTCCGCCGGGTGCAGCAGTTGACCCAGGAGGGGATCATAAGCACGACGGAGGTCCCCGGCCAGGGCAGGCGCTACGAGCTGGTGCCGACTATTAAGACATATATTCAGTATTTGAGCGACAAGGCCTACGGCAAAAACCGCAGCGAAAAAGAGACGGAGCTTAAAGAGCAGAAGCTGCAGGCGGAGATCGCGCTTAAAGAATCCCAGGGCGAGCTGCACCGGATGCGGCGCGAGATTGCCGCCGGGAAGTATATAGACATAGACGAGGTGGCGCTGGACTACCAGAAATTTTTTGTAGTTTTTAAGCGCTTCGCGTTGAGCATACCGGCCCGCCTTGTAAGCATGATAAGCGACAGGGTAGAGCCCTTAGAGGCCCGCAAGATTGAGCGGGAGATGAACGGCGAGGTCCGGCGGATGCTTAAGGCCTTCGTCGTAGCCGGAGCACCGGAGGCAGAAAACGCAAAGGAAACCACGGCCGGTGGTTAAACCGAAGCAGCTGCGGATCAGAAAATATACTTGTAAGCCGTACATAAAAGAGGCCCTGGAACACCTTAAGCCTCCGGAAAGTATGACCGTTTCAGAGTGGGCCGAGAAGTACCGCATATTAGACAGCAAGACATCCGCAGAACCGGGACCCTGGAACAACGACCGGACGCCCTACCTTAAGGGCATTATGGACGAGTTCACAAACTACGAGACCGAGGAAATTATTTTTGTAAAGCCGACACAGGTCGGAGGCACAGAGGCCCTGCTTAATATGTTGGGCTACGTTATATCCCAGGACCCCAGCCCGACAGAGGTGGTCTACCCGACGGAGACCCTGGCGGAGAGCATAAGCGGCCAGCGTTTGCAGCCGATGATTGAGAACACGGAGCCGCTTAAAAAGAAATACGATCCGAGCAGCCCGAAGCTGGAGCTTAACTTTTCGGATATGTTCGTAAAGATTGTAGGAAGTAACAGCCCGGTCGGCGTTGCTTCCTTCGCTATGAAATACCTTTTCATAGATGAAATAGACAAGTTCCCAGGGGCTTCTAAAAAAGAGGCCGACCCGGTAAGCCTTGCGGAAGAACGTACAAAGACTTTCAGAGGCCGGAAGATATTTAAGACTTCCACGCCGACGATCCGCACCGGCCATATTTGGAGGGCGAAGGAATCCGCCGACGCGGAGAAGCACTTTTTAATCCCTTGCCCGCACTGCGGCGAGTTTATAGAGCTTAAGTTTTCGCAGCTTCGCTGGCCGGGAAAAGACCGGGATATGATAGACGCCTACGGCGCCGAGAATATCCGGGAGAGTTTGGAGAAGTTGGCCGCCGAGGACGACGGCGAAGGCTTGAGCGACGCGGATCGCGCCGAGTTCGCTTTTTATATTTGCCAGGAGTGCGGCTGCGCGATCACGGACCAGCAGAAGCAGCAGGCCGTAAAGCGCGGACACTGGGAGACGGTGGCCCAGCGTACCCAGTTTGTAAAAAAGGTTTGCTTTTGGATCAACACACTTTACAGCCCTTTTGTACGCTTCGCGGAGATTGCCGCGAAGTTCATGGAGACCAAAAACGATCCGGAGAAGTTCCAAAACTTCGTAAACAGCTGGCTGGCCGAGGCCTGGGAAGATACGAAGTTAAGGACGAGCGCGGACCTTGTTATGGACCGGCAGACGGAGCTGCAGGCGTTCACCGTACCGGAGTGGGCGAAGCTACTTACGGGCGGCGTAGACATACAGGAAAGCAGCCTTTACTGGACCATAAGAGCCTGGGGCGATTATATAACCAGCCAGAACATAGCACACGGCCAGGCTTACAGCTTCGCGGACATTGAGCAGGTGATGAACCTTGAATATAAGACGCCTTCCGGCGCCCCGCGGGTTGTAAACCTTTGCTTAATAGACTCCGGCTATAACGCCGACGCTTGCTACGACTTCTGCGCGAATAATTCAGACTGGGCGCTGCCGGTTAAGGGTTCCAGCAACCCCATGCAAACACATTTTAAGTTGAGCACCGTAAACAAAGACACGTCGAAGGCTTACGGGATGAATTTAATAATAGTTGACGGCGGCAAGTATAAGGACATGATCGCCGGAAGGATGCGCCGGAAGAACGGCCGCGGCAGTTGGATGGTATACCAGGGCTGCGACCAGGAATACGCGGAGCAGGTAACGGCCGAGCACAAAGTAAACGTAAAGAGCGGAAACAAGGTACGGCAGGAATGGGTCCAGAAAACCAGCCACGCCGACAACCATTATTTAGACGCCGAGGTCTACGCGATGGCCGCGGCCGACACTTTAGGCGTCCGGATGCTACACCTGCAGGAGCAGCAGCAGCCGCCGCCGGTACAGAAACCACCGCCAGCACCGACGCCGGAAGAAAACTGGATCAGACAAAACGAGGGCTGGCTTGAGTAGTAGGAGGGATAACGATGGCACAAAGAACGACCGCGGCAGAGATGCTGCAGCAGGTAGAGGCCGCCATAAATACGATCCTTATAGGCGGGCAGTCTTATAAGATCGGTTCCCGGCAGCTTAACCGGGCCGACCTTGCAGAGCTTTATAAAATGCGGACAGACCTGCAGGCCCAGGCGGCAGCCGGTACGCCGGGCCTTTTGGACGATTGCTACGTCGCCGTATTTGAAGGGAGGTAAAGCCGGTGGGTAACATTTTAGATAGCATTATAGGCTGGATATCCCCGGAGGCCGGAGCGCGGCGTGAAGCCTGGCGCCAGAATTTGGACCAGATGCGCAACTACGACGCCGGGCGCTTCGACCGCCTTAACGCCGGGTGGATCGCCTATAACCAGAGCGCGGAGCAAACGGACCGTTACAGCCGGGACACCGTAAGGGCCAGGGCGCGGGATCTGGAGCGTAATAGTGACATAGGTAATAGCGTAATAGGCGCATACAAACGGAATGTTATGGGCCTGGGCGTTACCTTGCAGGCCAACACGCCGAGCGAGCGCCTTAACGACCAGATCGAGACGGCCTGGAAGAAATGGTGCCGGAAGCAAAACTGCGACGTAACGGAAACACAGAGTTTTTCACAAATGACCCGGATGGCGATCAAGCGGAAAAAGGTAGACGGAGGAATCCTTTTTAGAAAATGCTACCTTAAGGGCGGCGTAGTTCCCTTCCGCCTGCAGGCCTTAGAGGTTGACGAGCTCGACACCGGCGCCTCGGTTCCGCACAGCAAAGGGAACCGGGTGGTCGGCGGGATTGAGTACAACGCCTATAACAAGCCGATGGGGTACTGGATAAAGCAGTATAGCGTAGACGGCTTCTCCAACTTGCAGCCGGTTTACGTTCCGGCGAAGGACATTATATTTATTTTCACGAAGCACCGGCCGTCCCAGATACGCGAGATCAGCGACATGGCCCCGACCATTACCAGGGTAAGAGACGCTAACGAGTTTATGACTGCCGTAAGCGTTAAGGAACGGATCGCGGCCTGCCTTTCCGTTTTCATTAAAAAGATCGTACCAAGTACGGCCGGGTTCGGCCGCAGCTTACAGAACGCGGCGCCAGCCGGGCCGGAGCGCAGCTACGAGGGGAAAACCATAGCGCCTGGCATGATTAAAGAGCTTAACGCCGGAGACGAGATACAGGTCGTAAACCCGACCGGCCAGGCCACCGACGCGGCCAGCTTTATAAAACTTTTGCAGCGGATGATCGGAGCCGGGCAGGGCTTGAGCTACGAGGCGACGAGCCGCGACATGAGTCAGAGCAATTACAGCAGCGCCCGCCAGGGCATTATTGAGGACGAGCAGACCTACATCGAGGACAAAGAGCTCTTCGACGAGTTCCGCGACGAGGTATACGAGACCTTCGTTATAAGCGGCGTTCTTTCCGGCCTGTTCGATATTAAGGACTTCTGGGACCCGGACAAAAAAGAAAAGTACCTGGCCCATAAATGGGTGGCGGCACCGAAGCGGTGGATCGACCCGTTAAAGGAAGTACAAGCCATGAAGATCGCGATCCAGACCGGTCAAAAGACTTTCCAGGAAGCAGCGGCGGAGAACGGCCGCGACTGGAAGGACGTAGTAGACGACATGGCGGAGGTTTTAGAGTACGGCCGCGAACACGGCTTAGAGTTAGGAGGTGTAATTTATGACAGGCAAGCGAGCGAGCTTAAACCTTCCGACGAGGAGGACGAAGGCGACGGCGACGGCCAGGAGGTGCCAGGAGTACCGCCAGAGGGCGGCCCAGGAGCCCCAGGAAGCCCCGCAGACCCCGCAGGCGGAACAAACACCGCCGGAGCCCCAGGAACGGCCACAGGGACAGCCACAGGGGCGCCAGGAGCCGCAGGAGAGCCAGCAGGGGCAGCAGGCCAGGGCGACACCGCAGGGAAGCAATAAGAGCTATACGCGGGCGTTTACCGGCGCCAGCATCCGGGCGATGGAGGGCGAAGGAAACGAGCGTAAGTTTTTATTGAGCTTTTCCAGCGAGGAGCCCTACGACCGCGGCTGGTGCGTTGAGATTTTGGACCACAGCCCCGGCTGCGTTGACCTTACCCGCCTTAACGATATAGGCGTCCTGCTTTTTAACCATAAGCGCGACGAGGTACTCGGTAAGATTAACCGGGCATGGATCGACGGCGCCAGAGGCTACGCCGAGGTGGAATTTGACACCGACGCCGACGCCGAGACGATTTACCAGAAGGTCAAGAGCGGCACCCTTAAAGGCGTTTCCGTAGGCTACCGGATCGGAGCCATTGAGGAGGTCATGCCGGGCAAGACCAGCACAGACGGCCGTTTTATTGGCCCTTGCGACGTCGCAAGAAAATGGGAGCCCTTCGAGATTTCCATAGTAAGCATCCCCGCCGACCCTACGGTCGGAGTGGGCCGGGAATACGACCCGGAAGAAACCAGGAAGCACGCGCCGAGCTTACGCGAGCGGCAGCTTCAAATAAACCTTAACAAACTTTTTTAACAGGAGGTAAGAGAGACCATGAACAAGAGACAGCAGAGAGCCGCGAAGATTGCCGCACAGCAGGCACTCGTAAACGGCGCAAAGACCGCCGGGCGTGATTTAACCCCGGAGGAGCAGGCACAGTTTGACACCCTGCAGAGGGAGATCGAGGCGCTGAACGTTGAGATCGCAAACGAGGAGCGCCAGGCAGGCGCCCAGACCGGCCAGGAGGGCCAGACCGGCACCACCCAGACCAGAGCTGTAGGAACCGGCGCGGACACCGGCGACGAGGCCAACAGGGCCGCCCAGAGGGCAGTCACCGAGGAGCGCCAGCGCGTACAGGATATTTCTAACCTGTGCCGCGAGTTTGGCGTGGACGCCGCGGAGCATATCCAGCAGGGCCACACCGTAGACCAGGTAAGAGCCGCGATCCTTGACGGCTTGAGAGCGACCGGAAGCCCGGTACACGTACAGGTGACCAGGGACGAGGGCGACACCTTCCGCCAGAGAGCCACCGACGCGCTTCTGCTTCGTGCAGGCGTACAGGTACAGGCACCGGCCGAGGGGGCTAACGAGTTCCGCAGCATGAGCTTGAGAGATCTGGCCATTGAGTGCTTAAGCCGCGAGGGCCAGAACGTAAACACCCTGCTGCGCATGAGCAGCGACGACCTTTACGGGGAGTTAAGCCGCCAGTTTTACAACCCTACGGCAGCCTTCCCGGCGATCCTTGACAGTACGATCCGTAAGAGCATTGTAGTGCTTTACGAGCACGTACCTACGACCTTCGAGGCGTTCACGACTTCCGGCAGCCTTAAGGACTTTAAGCAGACCGCGGACCATGAATACGTTATCGGCGGCGTTGGCGACTTCCTTCTGGTGCCGGAGAACGGCGAGATCAAGCCGGACCTTCCGCAGACCGAGCTTATGCCGCAGCGCAAGCTGGACACCTACGGGAAGCAGTTCTCCATGACCCGCCAGGCGTTCATAAACGATGACATCGGATTTTTAACCGAGGTTCCCGGCCTGTACGCTACGAAGGCGAAGCAGACTATTGACAAGCAGGTCTATAAAATTCTGTTTGACAATAAAAAGATTTTCGACGGCGTAGCACTTTTCGACGACAAGCACAAGAACCTGATGAAAACGGCAGCGAAGCCGACCCAGGCCAGCATCCAGGCGATTATCCTTAAGATGCAGCAGCAGCTTGACCAGTTCGGAGAGCCGATCTACATTACGCCGCGTACTATCGTTGTGCCGGTTGGCTACGAGTTCGACCTGGCTGTTATTCTTCACAGCACCCAGGTCACCGGCAGCAACAACAACGACATTAACCCGCTGTACAACTACCCGCTGCAGATCGTACAGAGCCCCGTCCTTAACGCCCTTGCAGGCACCGGAGCCTGCCCGTGGTTCATGTTTGCGGACGCGGCCAGCGCTCGCGGTATTCAGGTAGATTACCTTAACGGCCAGAAAACCCCGACCGTCCGCAGGATGGAGGTGCCGGGTACGTTGGGCTTCGTTTGGGACATTTACCTTGACTGGGGTATTTCCGTTAGAGATTGGCGCGGGATTGCGAAGAATCCGGGCGTTAAGATCGAGACGGCAGACTGAGAACGGAAGGAAAAAATATAAGGAGGTAAAAAGACCATGAGTAAAGCAGCATATTGGCAGAGGGGCGAAGCGATCGACTTTACGAACGACACCGGCGAGAAGATCGAGGCGAACCAGATCGTAACGGTCGGCGCCCTTATTGGCGTAGCCGGTACGGACATCGCGGACGGAGAAACCGGCACCCTTCACATTGAGGGAGTTTTTGAGATGCCGAAAAAGGCGTCCGAGGAGATCGAGGCGGGCGCGGCCGTTTGCTTTAAGGACGGAGCCGTGGAGAAGTTCGCAGACGGCGAGACCCTGGCCGGGGTTGCCGTTGCGAAGGCGGCAGCGGAGGACGCGGTGGCGCTGGTTAAGATTAACACCGGCAGCACAGCAAAAAAAGAATAGGCTCTGATATTTTGACGATCCCCGCGGCAGATCAGAGCCGTTTAGGTAAGACCGTGGGCGAGCTTATGGGTAAAGACGTTGTTATCCTTGAGGACGGATCGACGGTCGGAACATTCCCGTATGTTACGGAATATAAAGAGTATTCCAGTAACACCGACGAGCAGGAGGGCCACTACTTAGCCCTTGACCTGGGCGAGCAGTACGACGGCCAGAAGATCGGCGTAAAGCGGAACGACCAGGAGGCGCCGAAAAAGGAAACCGACACCCAGTGGGTGCTCCGCATACCGAACAACGAAACGACCTTCGAGATCACGGCGAACGACACGCCGGTCCTTACGCTTAGTTTTAAGGGCGCGGCGTTTGCCGAGAAGGGAGGAGCATAATGGCGAAGATACTTACAGCCACGACGGCGATCCTTTACGGAAACCAGCAGTACGGACCGGGCGACGCCTTACCAACGGCGGACCCCGGCTACGTTGCCGCCTGGCTTGAGGCCGGATCAGCGGAGTGGAAAGACGACGCCGAGGAGCCCACACCGAAAAAGCAGGCGCCGAAGGCCAGACCGGCCGCAGCACCTGCAGGAGCCACCGGCATCGCGCAGCCAGCCACCGGCGCGGAGGAGGATCTGGTCGGCAAGGTTCCGGCACCGAAGGCCCGCGGCGTAGTAAAGGAACGGGCGAAGCGGGCCCCGAAGTCAAAGGCTTGATATGCCGGGCTTCAAAGACATTATACGCGCCGATCTTGATAACGTGTTTATGAATACGGACGAGTTCGCAGGCTTCCACACGGTAAACGGGAAGCGGATGCCGGTAACGGTAGACAATAACGAGCTTATAGAGCGGGCGAAAAAGGCGAAGTCCAACATGGACGGAATTTACACCAAAACAACGCTGATCTACGTTAAGGCTAAAGACTTCGGCCAGCTTCCGGCGGTCGGTTCCAGCTTGACACTTGACGGCCGGACCTACCGGATCACGGACGCCATGAACGAGGACGGCTTATACAGCATCCACCTGGAGGCGAATAGAAGTTGATACGCTTCGAGTACGACGGCGACACGCTGGCAAAGGTTGAGAAGAAATTAGGCAGCCTTAAATCGGAGGCGCCGAAGGCGCTGAAGAACGCCATAAACGCAACGGCAAAGCAGGCCCGGAAGGAGCTGGCCCAGGAGGCACAAAAAACCTACGTTGTAAAAAGCGGAGGTTTTAACAAGGCCATGACCATAAAGAACGCGACCGCCGGATCGCTTGAGGCGGTTATAAAGGCGAGGGGCGCACCCCTTCCCCTTAAGAGCTTTAAGGTCAGCCCGGCCAGCGCCAGGACCGGCGCCGCGAGGCCGGACGTTGTAAAGGCGAAGGTCTTAAAGGCCAGCGGCATGAAGGCCCTGCAGAAGGGAGATATAAAGGCGTTCGTGGTACGGTTCAAGAGCGGCCACGTAGACGTCGCCCAGCGGCAGGGGCCGCCGAGGTTGCCTATAAAAACGCTTTATTCTAACAGCATACCGAAGATGCTGGGCAACGAGAAGCGGGTGTTTAAGGTAGTAAAGCCGAACATAAACAAGAACCTGCAGGAAAATATTGATAAACAGGTAAGAAAGATTTTGGAGGCGTAAACGATGGTGGCTACATTTTTACAGGACGACCTGGCCGCAGAGCTTGAGAAGGTTTTTAAGGACGTCCGGATGAAAAACCCACAGGGCGAGCCGAGCCCTATAAACATTTTTAAGCAGGAGCTGCCGATCCCGGCACCGGCGACACCGCCGGAGGGCGATTACGATCCGGAGCTAATAGAGGCCGACGAAGGCCTCTCCGACCTGGTAAACCAGGAGGACCCCTACCCCTACGCCATAGTACGGGTAAGCGACGGAGAAATAACGAAGATCGACGGCGACCAGCAGGTCCGGGTCTTAATAATATTCGGAGTAATTGACCGGAGATTAGAGAACCAGGGCCACAAGGGAGTGCTTAACCTTATACAAAGGGTATACGAGCGCTTCTCAAAAAACGCCATTCTGGCCGCGAAGTACGAGTGCGTAATGCCGATAGATTGGACTTTGCAGGACGAGCCCAGCTTCCCGTATTTCATAGGCGGAATGGAGCTTAACTTTATTACACATCCGATCAGAAGGGAGGACCCATACGCATGAGCACGACAAAGAAAGAAGCGGTCAAAACGGCAGCAGCCGCGACGGCCGCGACGCCGGTGGCCTACGTTGGCCCCGACATTAAAAAAGTAGCGATTAACGGAACCACCTACATCGGCGGGCTGCCGGTTGAGCTTCAGAAAAAGATCGACCAAGTCCCGGCCATAAAGGGGCTTCTGGTTCCCATTTCCAAGCTGGCGGAGACCGGCGTGGCGATTGCCACGAAGGGAACCGCGCTTAACACCCTGTACGAAGCCGTACAGGACAAGCTGGCCCAGCTTGAGGACTAAAAGAGGAGGATAGAAAGAGATGGCTTATAATCACGGAGTAAGAGTGGCCGAAAACCCGACCAGCTTAATGGCACCCATTGAGGGAACCGCCGGGCTGCAGGTTATTATCGGAGTGGCGCCGGTAAATTTGGCCGCGGACCCTTACCACGCCACAAACAGGCCCATGCTTGCGTACAGCTTCGCGGAAGCGAGCGCGGCGGTCGGGTATTGCGATAATTTCAAAGATTACAACATCTGCGAGAGTATAGACGCTTCTTTCCGCGTTTTGAACGTCGCCCCGATTGTACTTATTAACGTATTGGACCCGAAAACCCACAAGAAGGAGCTGGCGGAAAAGACCTACGACATCACGGACGGCCAGGCCCTTATTGATACCTTCGGGGTCCTTGCGGATAAGTTGACCGTAAAATGCGGCGAGCGGAGCATGACGAAGGACACCGACTACGTCGTTACCTTCGACGACGACGGATACGCGATCATTACACTGGTAGACGCGACCGGCCTGGAGCAGCAGCAGCTTACAGTTTCCGGCGAGGTTATCGACCCGACAAAGATCACCTACGAGGACATTATAGGCGGGTACAACGTAAGCACCGGAGAGGAGAAGGGCCTGGAGGTTATCCGCCAGGTGTTCCCGCTTCTGCAGCTTACGCCCGGCCTGCTTGTTTGCCCCGGTTGGAGTAAGCAGCCGAACGTCGGCGCGGCGATTGCCGCAAAATGTACCGGAATTAACGGAGTATTCAGCTGCGAGGCTATCGTAGACTTGAGCACCCTGGAGGAGGGCGGCGCCCGGAAGTATACGGACGT
Organism: uncultured Lachnospiraceae bacterium; assembly: GCA_947626395.1. Taxonomy (GTDB): domain Bacteria; phylum Bacillota; class Clostridia; order Lachnospirales; family Lachnospiraceae; genus UBA3402. The sequence goes on from CANQRU010000002.1 coordinate 32,758, forward strand.
TCTCAAGGTAAAGCAGGCTTCCGGCTTCGTAAGCCCGCGCCTTTCCGTTGAGTGGCCCTGCGTTAAGGTTGGCGAGAAGATTTACCACGCCAGCGCGATCAAAGCAGCCCTTACGGCGTACACGGACGCGGCGAACGACGACGTGCCGAGCTTGAGCCCTTCCAATAAGCTGCTTAGCATTACCGGCCTTTGCCTTGAGGACGGAACGGAGGTTATTCTGGACGAGCAGCAGGCGAACCTGGTAAACAGTTACGGAGTTTGTACTTTTAACAACTTCATGGGCTGGGCGACCTGGGGCAACAATACGGCCATTTACCCGACCAGCACCGACCCGAAGGATCGCTGGTTTTGTTGCAGGCGCTTCTTTAGCTGGTGGGAGAACAGCTTTATTTTGACCTACCACCAGAGGGTGGACGACCCGAACGACCCGCGGCTGGTTGAGGCCATTGTAGACAGCGAGAACATCCGCGGCAATTCCTACACGGCCCAGGGCAAGTGCGCGGGCGCCTATATTGAATACCGCGCCCAGGACAACCCGATCACGGACGTTATGAACGGTAAAATGCAGTTCTACCACCACCTGGCGCCGTACACCCCGGCGGAGGATATTTACGACGTGTTCGAGTTCGATCCGGATCTGTTGGAAGCAGCTTTTACGGGAGGTGAATAAAGATGAAGGCGACAAAGATTAACGCTTACAACGTATACAATAAGGGCAAGAAGCAGGCGGGCGTCTCCGACGAGGTAACGCTGCCGGACTTCGAGGCATTGACGGAGACGATCAGCGGCCCCGGCTTCCTGGGGGAGATTGACGAGCCGCTGCTCGGCCACTTCGGAGCTTCGGAGATGGAGATCCCCTTTAGGACCCTTAACGAAGAAATGTTCGACCTTTTAGCCGCGGGGAACGCCGTAGACCTTACCCTGCGCATGAGCACCCAGGCAATCGTAGAGTCCACGCTTGCGACGGACTTTTTACCCAGCCGGGTGGTCGTTCGCGGCAAGAGCAAGGGCTTTACCGGCGGCAAGGTTAAGCAGGGAGAAGGAACCGGCTCCAGCGTTAAGGTAGAGATCATTTATATTTTGATCGAGTATAACGGCAAAAAGAAGTTCGAGCTTGATAAGCTGAATTTCGTATACAAAGTAAACGACGTAGACCTTTTAGCGAAGGTAAGAAAGCAGGTGTAAAACATGGATAAAGATAAGATTTTCGAGCAGGATCAGCAGCAGCAGAAAAAGGACCAGGAGGCGGCCGTAATAACGACCGCCGACCTGGAAGCAGCAGAGGCGGAGGAAGAAAACAAGTATTACGTGAAGTTCCGCAAGCCGTTTATTTGGGAGGACGAGACCTACGAGGGCGTGGACCTTAGCGGCATGGAGGACTTGAGCGCCCGCGACATGATCCAGGCGCAGCGCATAATGGAGAAGTCCGGCAGTATTAACGTATTGCCGGAAATGAGCCTTGAATACGCCTGCATTTTCGCCAGCAAAGCCGCGAAGATGCCGGTCGAGTTCTTCCAGGCGCTGCCGCCGAAGGAAGCCGTAAAGGTTAAAAACCGCGTTACAAATTTTTTCTACGGCGAGGAATAAAACCCTCGGACGGTAAGCAGCTTCGGAAACTTACTATAAGACTTTCAATTTTATTAAAGACAGGCCTCGGCGAGATCGAGAGCCTGTCTATTTTTGAGCTTTTAGAAATTGCGGAGGAGGTGGCGGAAGCGTATGGCAAGTAGTTCTAAAGAGCTTGAGCTTGCTATAAAGATCGCCGGTAAAGTAGAGTCTTCCTTTACCAGCGCCCTGGGCAAAGCCGGAAGCGGAATAAAAACCCTTACGAAAACCATAGCGACCGCCACGGCTGCAGCCGGAGCGGCGGTGGGCGCGATTGCGGTCGCGGCCGTAAACGTAGGCCGGGAATTTGAGGGCGCCATGAGCCAGGTCCAGGCCACGATGCTGCTTGACACCGGCACCGAGGAAGGCGCGGCCGCGATGGCAACGCTTGAGGAGGCCGCCAGGGAGTGCGGCCGAGAAACGGCCTTTTCCGCCACGGAAGCGGCGGAGGCCCTAAACTACCTGGCCCTCGCAGGGTACGACGCCGACAAGGCAGCAACGGCGCTGCCTACGGTATTAAAGCTGGCCGGAGCCGGAGCGATGGACCTGGCCAGCGCGAGCGACATGGTAACGGACGCTATGAGCGCCCTGGGGCTTGAGGCGACGGAGCAGAACCTTACAACCTTCGCGGACCAGCTGGCCCAGACGGCCAGTAAATCAAATACCAGCGTTTCCCAGTTGGGCGAGGCCATACTTACGGTAGGCGGTACGGCGAAGTACCTGTCCGGAGGTACGACGGAGCTTAACACGGCGCTGGGCCTTTTGGCCGATAACGGCATAAAGGGCAGCGAGGGCGGCACGAAGCTCCGGAACATGATTATGAGCTTAACGGCCCCGACCGACAACGCAAAGGACGCCTTGAGCGAGTTAGGCGTAAGCGTTTTCGACGCCCAGGGCAACATGAGAGACCTGCAGGGCATTTTTGGCGACCTTAACACGGCGATGGCCGGAATGACCACGGAGCAGCAGGCCAGCTATTTATCCACGATCTTTAATAAGACAGACCTTAAGGCGGCCAACGCCCTGCTCGGTACGACGACGGAGCGCTGGGACGAATTGACCGCAGCCGTTGAGAACAGCGCCGGAGCCTGCGAAGATATGTACGCGATCCAACTGGACAACCTTAACGGCGACATTGATATTTTGAAGTCCGGGCTTTCAGATTTAGGGATCAGCATTTACCAGGATCTGAACGGACCGTTACGGAGCATTACACAGCTGGGGACCGAGATGGTCGGAGAGTTGAGCGCCGCATACCAGGAGGGCGGGCTTTCCGGCATGGTTGGAGCAGTTGGCGGGTGTTTGAGCGAGGTCGTAGACGTAATAGCCTCTTACGCGCCTTCCGTTGTTTCGATGGGGATTAGCTTAATAGAGAATTTCGTAGGAGGGATCGCCCAGAACGCCGGGAAGATCGGCGACGCGGGCGGCCAGGTTATAACGACCTTCCTTAACGGACTTTTCACGCTTGTCCCGAACGTACTACTCGCCGGGATTGATATTATATTGAGCTTGACGAGCAGCATAACGTCCCAGCTTCCGCAGCTGATCACGAACGGAACCCAGGCTATAACGAATTTTGTAAACGGAATTATTCAGCGGCTACCCGCTATTATTTCGACAGCATTAACCCTGGTTCAAACTTTGGTAAGCAGCATAAGCGCGAACGCGCCCCAGCTTCTTACTTCTGCCGTTTTGCTTATAGGCAATTTGATAATGGGGATCGCCCAGATGCTACCACAGCTGGCGGCGATGGGAATACAGCTTATTGTAAATTTGGCGAACGGAATTTTAACGAATTTACCGCTAATTTTACAGGTCGCCGTACAGGTAGTAGTGAGCTTAATTAACGGGCTCGTTTCGATGCTACCCCAGATTATACAGGGCGGAATACAGTTGATCGTAAGCCTGCTGCAGGGCATAATTCAGAATTTGCCCGCCATTATACAGGCGGCCGTACAGATTGTAATGGCCCTGATTTCCGGCCTTGTTTCAGCCATACCGCAGCTTATAGCGGCCATACCGCAGCTTATAGGCGCCATTATAGAGACGATCTTTACGACGGACTGGATCGCGGTAGGCGGCGACATTATAGCTGGGATCGCGGACGGCTTTATGAGCGGGTTTACTTCCCTTGTAGACAGCGTTAAGGGATTGTGGTCCGACTTTACCGGCTGGCTTTTCGGAGACGACGAGGACGACGCCGCGGCAGAGGCGGCAGGATCGGATGCGGCCACCAGCTACGCGAACGGCCTGGCGGCGAACCAGGCGGCGAGCACCGACGCGGTCGGCAGCATGATCGCCGGAAGTTGGGCGGCGACGGACTACACGGCAGCGACAGCCGCAGGAACGGCCGGAGCCAACGCCTACACGACCGGGCTTACAACGGGTATTTCCGGCTTCCAGCTTGACACGTCCGGCATGGGCTTAGATACGAGCACGCTTACGACCAGCCTTAACACGGCAGGCACAGAGAGCGGCGCGGCCCTTATGACGAGCCTTAACAGCAGCATCGGCGGCTATACCTTCGACGCTTCCAGCATTGGCATAGATACGAGCACCCTTACGGCGAACATGGAGGCGGCAGGATCTGCAGGAGGCGAGGCCTTGACGACCGGCCTTACGACTTCTATGGCCGGGCTTTCCATTGACACGTCAGCGCTTACCGTTGACACGACCGGACTTACGACCAGCCTTAACACGGCAGGCACCGAGGGCGCGACGGCGATCTCGACCGGACTTACGACCGGGGCGCCGGAGGTTACGGCAGCAGCGACGACGATGGCGACGGACATTAACACGGCCTTAGACACCGGCTGGAGCAGCGCCCAGAGCAAAGCGAGCGCGGCCCTTGACAGCATAGTGAGCACCGTTACGGCGAAGGCCCAGGCGGCAGCGGCAGCGGTTAAGGCGGCCTTTGAGAATATGACCATAACGATCCCGAAGCCGAGAATACCGGTAATAAGCGTTTCGACGAGCAGCGTCTCTTACGGAGACGGCGGAAGCGTAAGCGTACCGCAGTTTTCTGTGAATTGGAACGCGCTCGGCGGTATTTTCGACGCCCCGGCGGTAATGAATACCAGCCAGGGGCTGCAGGGAGCAGGCGAGGCGGGACCGGAGGCCCTGCTGCCGCTTGACACCTTGTGGGCCCAGATGCGGAGCATACTTACGGACATTATAAACCGCAGCGGAGGCGGCCAGGGAATTATTGACACGTTGATCCAGCGCCTGCAGGGCATAGGCGGAGGCGGAGGCGGCACCGAAGGGACCCCGCAGCTGGCCGGAGCCGGAGGGCCGTCGATCAACTACGCGCCGGTTTACAACCTTTACGGGAACGCCAGCACCGAGGACGCCGTAGAGGCGGAGCGGATCAGCCAGGCGGAATTTGACCGGATGATGCGGCAATGGGAGCGCGATAACAAGCGCACGAAGTTTTAGAGGAGGGCAGGAGCATGGCCCAGACATACACCACCATCCAGGGGGAGACCTGGGACAATATAGCCCTTAAAGTATACGGCGAAGAACGACACGCGGACTACTTGATGCAAAACAATTTCGAGTATTTAGACGTTTTAGTTTTTTCAGCAGGAACCGTCCTTAAGACCCCGGCGCTGCCGGAGGAATTGGACGGCGACCTGCCGCCGTGGAGGACAGACGGGACCGACGGAGACGACGATCCCTACGACGAGTAAAGAGGAGGGGCGCCATGAGCGAGACACCGAGACAGGCGAGCGTAAATATAACCTACACCCCGAAGGGAAGCAAGGCCACCCGGACCGCCGGAACGATGGCGGAATATAACGAGGGCTTCACGTATACCGACGCGGCCACCGGCCAGTCTGACACGATAAGCCTTAAGGTAAATAACCGGGACCTGCGGTGGGCGAACAAATGGCTGCCAAAAAAGGGCGACAAAATAAAAGCAGTAATAAAGGCAAAGAGCTGGACAGCAGCAGGAGCGGATCAGAGCTTTACTTGCGGAAAATTCTGCTGCGACGACGTAACCTACACCGGCCCGCAGCTTACCTGCGAGATCGGCGGCGTTTCCGTACCGGAGGGCCAGGCCTTCCGGTCTACGGAGCGCACCTACACCTGGGAGCGGGTAACGATTGAGGAGATGGCCCGGAAGATTGGCAAGCGGTACGGCCTTTCCGTTCACTACGACGCCAAAAAGATAAACATAAAGAGCATGGAGCAAAAAGGAAAGACTGACTGCGATTTCCTTAACGGCGTTTGTAACGATTACGGGCTATACATAAAAGTATATTACGGGAAAATTATTATTTACGACGTAGACGCCTACGAGGCAAAGAAGGCCGTCCGGACGTTTTCTATAAACGATTTCCAGGACTGGAGCTACAATACGACCCTGGTCGGCACCTACACCGGAGCAACGATAAAATACACCAGGGGCGACGACGACAAAGAGCTGAGCTTAACCGTAGGGAGCGGCAAGCGTATTTTGAACATAAGCGAGAAGGTAGACAGCAAAGCGGACGCGGAGCTGAAGGCCTGCGCAAGAGTAAACAAGGAAAACCGGGAGGCCGTAACGATGAGTGTCACCATAACGGCCGATCTTAAAATAGTAGCGGGCGTTTGTATTCAGATAAAGGACGCCTACCAGCTTAACGGTAAGTATTTTGTAGACAAGGTAAAACACAAGATCGAGCCGAAGGGCGCGTATACGATGGACCTGGAGCTCCACAAGGTACAGACCAAAATAAAGAAGAAAACTACCAGCAGCAGCATGAAAAAGAGCACCCAGAAGAAAAAGACATACAAGGTCGGCGACGTAGTACAGTTTAAGGGCGGCACCCACTACGTCAGCAGCTGGAAGGGCGCTAAAGGATATTCAGCGCGGGCCGGTAAAGCGAAGATTACAATGGGCCCGGATTGCGCCGGGAACGGCAAGGCGCACCCGTGGCACCTGATCCACACAGACAGCGGAAGCAACGTATATGGCTGGGTGGACGAGGGAACCTTTGAGTAAAGGGGGCGGCAGAATTGGGAGAGATAAGGATCGGCCAGATCTCCAGCCTTGACAGGGCGAAGGGCATGGCGAAGGTAATTTATAACGACCGCGACGGAGCGGTCACGAAGATGCTGCCGCTTTTTTCCTTTAACGGGGAATACAAGCCGCCGAAGGTAGGCCAGTACGTTCTGGTGGTTCACTTGAGCAACGGCACCGAGGCCGGGTGCGTAATGGGGACGTATTGGAACGAGGCCCGGCCACCGGCAGCGCCCAGCGCCACCTGGCGCAAAGAGCTCGGCCAGGAGAACGGCGAGGCCTTCATGCAGTACGACGGCGGCACCTTGCGGATCAACGCCGGAAGTATTCAGTTTGAGAGCAAGGCCGGGACCATAACGCTGGCCGAGATTATAAGCAGACTATAACGAAGGGAGGCGGAGCGTGTGGCGGTTATTGGCAGCTTCGGAAAAACGGTAACTTTTGAAACAAGCGATCAGCGCATATTGAGCTTTAAGGGGTTCAAGCGGGAAATAAAAGGGCGCTGGGCCAGCCATGAGCGGGTCGGTAAGAAGCCGCTTAAGCAGTTCCTGGGGCCGGACGCGGACTCGGTAACATTCACGGTCACCCTTAACGCCTGGCATGGCGTAAAGCCGCGTTCTACGCTTGACCGGATCGAGCAGAGCGTAAAGAAGGGAACGCCGGAATATTTGGTAATAGCCAGCCAGCGGGTCGGCAGCGGGAAGATGGTAATAACGAGCGCCAGCCAGACCTGGGACGAGATTTACAACAAGGGCGAGCTTGTCCGGGCTTCCGTAGAGCTTACGCTTGAGGAGTACGCATAAAGAAGGGAGGCGGCGGAAATGAAAATAGAGCCGGTTTTTGTAGGCTTCGATTTCACGCAAGCGGAGCTTATAGACGAGCTGCGGAAGAACGTAGAAACCCTTTTAGGGACGCCGGAAGGAACGGTGCCGGGCGACCGACATTACGGAATTAACCAGGAGTTCGTCGGGATGCCGGGCCCGGTCGTTGAAAACCTTCTTTCCCTTGAGATCATAGAGAAAATAGACACCTACGAGCCGCGGCTTACGGTTAAAAACATAACCTTTACCCACGACATGAACGGCCATATAAAGGCCCTTGTCCGGCTGGGGGCTAATCAGTATTACGAGGAGCCGAAGGAAGAAACCGACGAGGAATTAGAGGAGGAGGTGGACTAATTGGCCGACACATTAGAGAACATAGACAAGCTGCCGGAGATTAGCTTTATAGACGATATGAGGCTGGAGGACGCGCAGGCGCTGCTTATAAACAATTTCCAGGAGTTTTATAAGCAGATCACCGGAAAGAAAATAACGCTGGCCAGGGCGGACCCCTACCGGCTTATATTGCTTTCCTGCGCACAACTTTTATACCAGGGCTTAATGCAGATCGACAAGGCCGGGAAGATGAATTTTCTTAAGTATTCCTACGGGGACTACTTAAAGAACCTGGCCGCGCTTAAGAAGGTAACGGCTGCAGAGCCGGAGCGGGCGACGGTTCCGGTCCGTTGGAAGTTGGCCGGTCCCAGGGAGTCAGCGACGCCGATCCCGGCCGGGAGCCGCGTTACGGCTTCCTACGAGGTTTACTTTGAAACGACCGAGTACCACGAGATACCTGCAGGAGAGACGGAGCTTATTATAACCATGACCTGCACGACGGAGGGCGAGGACGGTAACGGCTTCATGGCCGGGGAGCTTAATATTTTAGTTGACCCCGTAGGCTTTATCGACAGCGTGGCCAACACGGAGACCAGCAGCGGCGGCACCGGCGAGGAGACGGACGAGAGCCTCGCGGAGCGGACTTTTCTGGCGCCTTCCGCCTTTTCCACGGCAGGCCCGGACGACGCCTATATTTACTGGGCCATGAATTACGACCAGGGGATCGGCGACGTTTTACCGACCAGCCCGACGCCCGGCGTCGTAGATATACGCTTTATTATGGAGGACGGCAGCCTGCCGGACCAGAAAACCATAAAGGGGATGGAGGAGCACCTGCAGCAGCGGAGCAAGCGGCCGCTTACCGATAAGGTCGTAGTAGCGGCGCCGGATGCCGTAAAGTATAAGATCGACATTAAGTATTTTATAAATACGAGCGACGCCTCTGTGGCCGTACAGATACAGGAGCAGGCCGCCCAGGCCGTAGCCGATTATAAAAACTGGCAATGTACGAAGATCGGCCGGGACATTAACCCGGACCAGCTTAAGGCGCTTCTGAAGAACGCCGGAGTAAAGCGGATCGAGATCACGGAGCCCGCCTTTAAGGTTTTGCAGGACAGCGAGGTGGCGGTCCTTGAGAGCGAAAACGTAGTATACGGGGGGCTGGAGAATGATTAACTTTTACGACGGACAATTAACGGACATTCTGAGGGCGCATAACCTTACAGACGATCCGGCCGTCCAGGCCTTGAGCCTTGCCCTACGCGAAGGCACCCGGCTGCTTTACCGGTACGCTCAGACCGTTTATATATACTGCAGTATAGACACCGCGCCGGAAAAAGTAGTTGACCTTTTGGCCGCGGAGCTTAGAACGCAGTATTACGACCAGGGCCTGCCGCTTGACACGAAGCGGGCGCTTGTCCGTAATACCTTAATTTGGTACATGACGGCCGGGACACCGGCAGCCGTTGAGGAGCTGGTCGCGGTTGTTTTCGGAGAAGGCGAAGTTAAAGAGTGGTTCGAGTACGGCGCGGAGCCGTACTGGTTTAAGATCGTTACGAACGCCCTTTTAACGGAGGACGCTATAACCTACTTCACGGAGATGATCCGGCGCGTAAAAAATACCCGGAGCCACATAGGCGCCATAGAGGTCCATAGGACCATAGACGAGACGATCTACGCCGGAGCCTGCGCCTTTGCAGTAAGCAGGCCGCCCGCCATTATTGACGGCTACCAGGTAAGCCGCGAGATCGACGAGACGATCTACGCCGGAGGAGTAGCGGCCCCGCAGTACAAGCCTGCGGCCATTGTGGACGGCTTTAAGACCACGGGCGGAGAAATTACCGCCGACATATTCCAGGGCGCCGGAGAGGCCCACCAGACGCGCCAGGCGGCCATATTTGAGGCCTTGAGCTTCCAGGGCGTAGAAATACAGGCCGAGGCCGTAAAGACCGGCACAGGGCAAGCCAGCACGATAAAACAGGCCGCCATCGTTGACGGCTTCCGCCAGGACGGGGCGGAGATTTCCGAGGCTATTAAGGCCTTCGCAGCCTTAAATAGTAAATACAGCAATACTATAAAAACAGAATAGGAGGAAAGAACACCATGCCACAACCTTTTAACAACGCGGTTATGACAAACAAAGGGGCGCAGCTTCTTACACGGGCGCAGGCCGGGGAGATTAAGATCGAGTTTACCCGGATGGTCACCGGCAACGGGACCTATTCAGCGCAGGAAAAGACGCTTGCATCCCTGCAGGCCAGGACCGCCCTGAAGGTCCTTAAGAATAGTTACAAACTTTCGCGGGTCTTCGTCTTTTCGGAGCACAGCGTAAAGGTAACGGCGCTGATCACGAACCAGGACCCGGTCACGCGGGAAACTTTGGTAAGCGCCGGCTACTACATTAACGAGGTAGGCCTCTACGCGAAGCCGGCCGGCGCCGGGGACGGGCAGGAGGTGCTTTACAGCATCGCCGTCACGGCCGGAGACAACGGCGACTTTATGCCGCCTTACAACGGGTATAACCCGGCACAGATTACCCAGGACTTTTTTGTAACGGTTGACAATTCTGCCACCGTTACGATCAACACAGCAGGCGCGGCGCTTCTGGTTGAGGACGCGAACACCATGACCGACGACGCGACACACAAAAAATATAAGATCGGGATTGAGAACGGCCTGGTCTACGTACAGGAGGTAACGGAGTAATGGCAGGAGAAAAGATTTTCGTAGCAGACAAGCCGACGCTTGACAAGATTTATAGTATTTTGGCGCCGGACCAGGTGTGGGGCTTCATTGAGCACAACGCCACCCTGGGAGCTTCCGCCCGGATCGAGTACACGGGCGTAAACAAGAATTATAAGCCGCTTTCCCTTGACAAGAGCAGCGGCGTAATGAGCCTTAACGACTGGGCAGGCCACCCGATCCTGGAGGCAAACAAGCCGTACATGGTACGCAACGACGGATCGCCGGACTACCGGCTGAAGGCGGACGACTACACGAAGAAAGAGGACGGCACCGCCTCCGACGTTGCAAACAGCCAGTACAAGGGCGGCGCGTTTTCCTGGCTTAAGAAGATTTATAAGCAGGAGTACATGATCGGCGACGACCGCTATGTAAATTTCAGCATGGGCAAGCGGGACGGCTTCGAGCCGGTCGGCTTCATTGACGACAGCAATAACGAGCTTGAGGGCGTCTGGCTTCCGATGTTCTACGGCGCGATCTTAGACCCGGAGGGCACCCCGACGATGGCGAGCCTTTCCGGTCTGCAGCCGACTTACAGCAAAGACACGACCGCGCAGAAAACAGCTATTGACAATTTCGGAGCGCGGGCGCGGTTCCTGGGCGGGCCGATTGTAGAAACAATTATTGACCTGCTTATCCTTTTCGCAAAGACCACCGACCTGCAGGCCGCTTACGGGAACGGCAATATGAGCGGCTACGACGTAAGCCTGGAGCCCACATACGGAGTCTTAAAGAACGCCGTAGTAAAGGGCGGCCAGTTTTACGGGACCGGCGACGGAAAGAGCCTTAATAAGATTTTCCACAGCGTAGTCCTGGGCAGTTGGCAGCAGTGGATGCGCGACCCTTACGAGGTAGTAGTAAACGGCCGCGTTAAGGTAAGTACAAACTATAAGTACGACGTAACCGGCGCTTCCTATCTTGATACCGGCATCCAGGTCCCGAACAATTTGGAATGGGACGGCAGCCACAACGCGCTGGCCTATCCTTCCTACTACCGGACGGTGCCGGGGTACGGAGCTATTCCAGCGCTTGAGATGAAGGGCGGGAGCACCGCCACCGGCGGGTGCGACGGCCTCTGGAGAAAAGACCCGACGCAGGTATTTACGGCGGTCGCCCTTCGGTTCGGTGATTGCTACGATGGCAGCGGTGGCGGCCTACGCGCCCGGTATTGGAACGCTGCGGCCGCGGCTGCGGCCTGGAGCATCGGCGCGGCCATTCTTCTATTACCACCTGTCGGCGTAGCCGCATAGGGGGTCCGGGGGTGCGAAGCAATTCCCCCGGAAAAGTAGAGGCCTTCGTAATTTTGACTTGAGCGCGAAAAGTAAAAATATAACAGGGGATAAAACCGGCGTCAGCCTGGGCGGTCGCCCTTCGGTTCGGTAATTGCAACAATGGCAGCAATGGCGGCCCACGCGCCCGGAATTGGAACAACGCGGCCACGAATGCGAACTGGAACATCGGCGCGGCCTTTTTCTATCCTACTTACGGAAGATAGACTAAAAGCCGGTTTTATTCCTACACCCCTGACCGTTGAAATACGGTTTAACCGCCATTATTGGAAGGGTAAGTGGAAATTAACTTGATACAGGGCGGGCAGTAAAGCGGTCGCACCTGCTGCCCGTAGAGGATAGAAGAAAAAATATTCTTATAGGAGTACAGAGCTTATGCGAAGGAAAGAGTTGTGGCAGCAGCGGCAAGCCATAGACACTGCCACGCCGGAAACCAACGGTAAGCAGTACAAATATTTGTATCGCCGTATGCTTGACGAGGACGTTATAAGGAAGGCATACAAGAAACTGCGCAAGGGCAAGACGAAGCGGGCCGAGATAAAAGCTATTGACGCCGATTTAGATAACGAAGTAGCCGCCATGCGGCGGATGATTGAGAACACGAAGCCGCCAGGCGTTCCAGTTGAGCACCCGGAGCTGGCATACAGACCCAGGAAGCGAACGCCGAAGATCATAACCGAAAAGGGCAAGCGCCGGAAGATATATATGCCGGAGATACACGAGCAGTGGCTGCACCATATAATCGTCCTTATTTTGGAGCCGATTATAACCGCCACGGCTTACCCGTTTTCCTGCGGCAGCTTTCCGAAGCGCGGCGCCCATTACGGAAAGAAACAGGTTGAGCGCTGGATCAGAAGCGGCGAGGGTATAAGGTACTTCGCGAAGCTGGATATACGGCACTTCTACGACAACATAAGCCACCGCGTACTGATGCGGGAGCTTCGCGTCCGGATAAAGGACGACTGGTTTTTATATATTATTCAACTTTGCCTTGCAGGCTTTAAGAAGGGCGTACCGTTGGGCTTCTACATTTCCCAGTGGCTGGCGAATTATTTACTTGAGCCTTTGGACAAGTTTATAACAGAGACCCTGGGCCTTAAGCGAACGATGCGTTACATGGACGATATAAGCATCTTCGGAGCGGCAAAGAAGGGATTGCACCAGGCCGTCCAGGCGATCCGGATATTTTTAGGGCGCCGGTTCCGGTTGAGGTTAAAGCGGAATTTTCAAGTTTGCAAATTTGACTTTACGACAAAGAAAGGGAAGCGCATAGGGCGCCCGCTTGATTATATGGGCTTCCTATTCTTCCGGGAAAAGACCTTGATCCGGAAAAGCATTATGCTGGCAGCGACGCGGCTGGCCAGCCAGTTACACAGGGCGAAGGAAGCCGGTCGCGGCTACTTTTCGACACACATAAAGGCCATGTTGAGCTATATGGGCTGGTTTGATTGTAGCGACACTTACGGCTGCTACGAGAAGCATATAAAACCGTTCGTAAAGATTGGCAGGCTTAAAAAGATCGTTTCAAAATTAGACAGGAGGGAAAAAAAGAAATGAAACAGTGGCAGACAGAGCGATGCGCGGAGGAACCCCAGGCCTTGCAGGTTGTGGGGCCTGACCTTTTGATCCAGCGCCGGAACATTCACGAAGTAACGCACCAGCCCACGACGGAGGGCGAGGAGGCTTACACGGACTACGAGTGCGAGAGCCGCGAGATCACGGTCAGCGAGTACGAGACACTTAAGAGCATTGAGGAGATCGACACCAGCAAGGCGCTGGACGACTACACGATGCAGCTTATAGAGGAAGGGGTGTTATAAGGATATGGCGAGCATTTTAGTAAACAGCCTTAAGCGGCTTTACGAGAGCGGCAGGCTGACAAAGGAGCAGATCGCGGAGCGCGTAAAGAAGGGCAGCATCTCCCCGGAGGACTACGCCTACATTACCGGCGAGGAGTACCAGGCGGATCTGCAGGAGGAGCGCGGCGATGCTTAACCCGGTTGAGATCGTAGAGAAGCAGAACGCCATTATACGCATACAGAGCGACGTTATAGACGAGCTTTTCCTGCTTCTTATGCAGCACGTAAGCGCCGACGAGGTAGACCGGCTCCCTTGCGTTGAGAGGATCAACGAGGCGGCCAGAATCCGCCGGGAAATTGAATAGAGGTTATTTTATACCTTGAGGCAAAAAAGAGGGCTTGTGGAGCCGCCAGCGCGGCCACGCGGGCCCTTTTAAGTTTTAAGGAAGGAGGTGGGCCGGGATGATAAGTATAAACCTTGTGGGCCTTATTTTAGCCTTTGCGGTTTGCGTTCCCAGCGCGGCGGTAGGCTTCGCTTTTTGGGCGCTTGAGAAGCGCCTGGAGAAGCGCGAGAAGCGCGACGAGCTTAAACGCCTGGAGCGCCAGAAGGAGATCGACGACCGGGAGGCGAAGCGCCAGGAAAACGAGTATTTGACCTTACGGTGCGTTACAGCAGCGCTCGCCCTGGGAGAAGCTACGGCGCGGGCGGTTCAGCGCATACCGGACGCGCACTGCAACGGCGACATGAAGGAAGCCCTGGAGTACGCGACGAAGGTTAAACACGAACAAAAAGAGTTTATCCAGCGCGAGGGCGTACAGAGCATTTACAGAGACAGGGAGGCGGGCTGAGTATGGACGATTACGAGCGAAGGCGCCGCGAGCGCATCCGGAGACGGGAGCAGGAGCAGCGCCGGAAAAGGGAGCCGCTTTTTAAGAGGCTGCGGGCGGGGCTGGCCAACGCCATAAACAAGGCCGGAACCTTAAATATTGTATTGTTACTTGTCTTCGGCTTTTTCCTTTTCTTCAATTACCAGATGCTGCAGCTTTTCAGAACCTACGGCACGATCCCGGAGACCTACGCCTGCGCCGTTGTAGCGGCCACAATAGGCGAGTGCGGGATCTGCGGATGGATACGGACAAATAAGGACCGGAAGCGCGAGCACGACTGGCAGCAGGAGGAGGAGCAGCAAAGACGCAAAGACGCCCCGGCCCAGGAGCCGGAGGACACAGACACCACACACATACAGGAGGTAGACAATGGGTAAAAACGTAATTTATTATTTTCTTCTTTTCGCGTTCGCGTTGGGCGGCTGGCTTCTTAAAAGCTACGTTTTCCCGACCATTAAGAGCATCGGCCAGCTGGACCCGGACACCTTAGACGGCCTGGCAAAATGGGCCCTTAAACTTTGCCGGGCGGCGAAAAACATGGTTGACACCTTGACGACGGCAGCGGACCGGCGCCAGTGGGTAATGGATCAGCTGGAGGCCTTGAGCCAGAAGGCGGGGCTTAATTTGACGGAGGAGCAGAAGCGGGCCCTGTTGGAAGCAGCCTACGACGAGATGAACGCCACGGATGCAACGGATCAGGCGGCGGCAGTTATTACGCATACAGCCAGACTGACCGGCGGCCTTGAGGTACAGACCGACATCGAGATCGAGGACGAGCCGGAGCCGGAAAAAGAGGAGGCCCCGGTCGATTAGAGGAGGGGCGGCGGTGTTTCGTTTGATTTTGGGCGCCTACTTGTTAGGCGCCTTCTTTGAGTTTTGCAGTACGTTTATTATTCTTGTTTTCTTTGCTTTCCGCCCAGGGGTCGGGATCATTCCAGGAATTAAAGAGGCGTTCGCCGCGCTTGCGGTCTTCGCGGTTTTTGCGTTCCTTGCGGCCGTTGTTTGGCCCGGAATTGGCCCGACGCTTGTGGCCCTTATTTACTACGACCTGCAGGCGCAAAAGGCCCAGGAGGGCAAAGAGGACGGCCAGGAAGGGAGGCAAACTGATGGCAATTAAGTGGGGCAGCTTCGAGAAGCAGCTTTACAATTTTTTCAAGAGTAAAGGACTGAGCGACGAGGGTATTTACGGCCTTTTCGGCAACCTTTACGGGGAGAGCGCCATGAACCCGAAGAACCTGCAGGACACCAGCAACAAAAAGCTGGGCCTTACGGACGAGGCCTACACGGCGGCTGTGGACAGCGGCAGCTATACAAATTTCGTACACGATAGTGCGGGCTTCGGGATCGCACAGTGGACATTTTGGAGCAGGAAGCAGGGGCTTCTTGAATTTTGCCGGAAGGCCGGTAAGAGCATCGGCGACGGCATGACACAGGCGGAGTATTTGTATAAAGAGCTTTCCGAGAGCTACAAAGCGGTGCTTACCGTTCTTAAGACGGCGGCCAGCATACGGGCGGCGTCCGACGCGGTACTGCTTAAATTTGAGCAGCCAGCGGACCAGAGCGCGGCCGTACAGGAGCTGCGGGCCGGTTACGGTTTGGAGTACCAGAAGGCACACAAGGCGGCCCAGAGCGGCCAGGTAGGAGCGGAGAGCAGCGGAGGAGGTAAGAACATGATTTCAAACTGCGGACACGACGAAAACAACAAATATACGGGCGGAGCAGCCGGAGACCAGACCGGCGGAGAATGGGCCTTAATTGCATGGTATAACCGGCCCTGGAAGTGCGTACTTCGGCACCCGGACGCGGCGATCCGGCAGGAGATCGCCAGACTGGCCACGGCGGCAGCGAAGAACAACCTGGTCGGCTACGACCAGGGGCAGCGGTACACCTTCTGGGAGCACCTTAAGGCCAGCAACTACGACCCGGCGAAAATTACGATCAAGTGCGAGGCCGACTGCAGCAGCGGGGTCGCGGCCATTGTAAAGGCCGTAGGGTACTTAACCGGAAACGCGAAGCTGCAGGCGGTAAGTATTTATTGCTACACCGGGAACCTGCGGGCGGCGCTTAAGGCGGCGGGCTTTACGGTACTTACGGAGAGTAAATACTTAACCGGCCCCGACTACCTTCTGGCCGGGGACATTCTTCTGAACGACGACCACCACACGGCCACCAACGTCACGGACGGCAGCAAGGCCACCAGCACCGGCAGCAGCGGAGGATCTGCAGGAGGCAGCACCGGCGGCAGCACCGGCGGCGCCTTGAGCAAGGCCGTAAAGTTTGAGGGCCAGACCACGACGGAGCTTAACGTCCGGAGCTGGGCCGGAACGGAAAACAGCCTTTGCAGCTTTTCCCCGCTTAAGGAAGGCGAGCGGATCAGCATCTGCGACGAAGTAAAGGCCGCGGACGGAGCGGTCTGGTACTACATTAAAAACGCCGCCGGTAAATACGGCTTCGTACATTCAGCATACGTCAAAAAGGCGGGAGCAGCGGCCAACACCGGCAGCGCGGCCAGCTTCGCGCCGGGCGACAAGGTAAAGGTCACCGGCACGATCTACGGCAACGGGAACGGCACCGGCGGCAGCCTTAAGAAGAACGGCGAAGTAATGTACGTTACGGAGCTGGTAAGCGCCAGCGCGTACCGGTATTATATCGGCGTAGCCGGAAAGAAGGGCGGAGCCCGCCAGGGATGGGCGGCGCCTTCGATCCTTAAAAAAGTTTGATAAAAAGCGCTTGACTGTTCCGGCGGATCGTAGTAAGATGTGCGCTGGGAGGGGGCTCCGGGGGTGAAACCGGGGCCCTTAATTCACGCAAAAAGAGAAGGGCTCCGCTTGCCACGTTCGGCAGGTTGGAGCCCTTTTTTATTTCTTCGATATGACGATCCGGTCGCCTTCGAGCGCGGCGACAACGACGCGATGATCCGCATCCAGGCCGAGAGCCTTAACCCAGGGCATGGGCAGGGAGAGCTTACAGCTGGTGGAGCCGGAGCCGCCCTTTGAAAAGATTACGTTTAATTCCCTTTTATCCTTATTCACTTTTTAACCTTCCTTCCGTATTGCGACGTCGCAACGGTTTTTATAATATTACAGACTTCCCGGTCGCCCTTCGGTACGGCCCGAAGGATAGAGCCTGCAGAGCTCGGCTACACATCACCTTATAACCTTTCTTCCACGCGCCAGGCGCGGAGCCTACGGAGTTTACGAGTTGCGCCGCTTCCCCTTGCGGCTTTAAGACTTTCACATTAAAAGCCAGCGAAACCTGTTAAACGACATTCAGACCGGGAAATCTGATAATATTTACATGGCACCCGTCCCACAAGCCGGGGAGCTTGCTTTACTTCTTCCCGCCGGGCTTCGGACCGGCCGTCGGTGGTTTAGTGCCTGGGGCGGCAGCAACGCCGCCCCGCTTCCCTATTCAGTTACGCCCGGCAGACCTTGAAAAGCCAGTCCGCCTCGTCTTCCGTTACAAGGCCGTAATATTCTTCCGTTCTTGTAAAATTGTATTCAATTCCAAAAAACTGCCGGATCGCCATTTTATAAACTTCCCATTGAGCCTGGCACCAGGCCGCGGTCTTGCGTTCCCGTTTGTATTCTTCGCTATAATATTCATATTTGCGGCTGGCTTCCAGGGATTGATCCCAGGAGGCTATACAGGCCTTAAGTTCGCTTCCGAGTTCGGTCTTTAAGAATTTTTCTTTATTGAGCTTCATTTACTTGTCCCCCTTTTCAAAGTATTCATACGCGCTGCGGGCTTCCGCTACCGCTTTCATACGGGCCGCCGCCCTTGTTATTCTTTCAACATGGGAAGCATACCCGGCACCGTAGTCCACGGCCACGAACGCCGACATATTTTTAATTTCTTCGGCCGCTTCCGCCTTCGCTTCGTTAAATTCAGCTTCCGCCTTTTCGTATTCTTCGTTAAGATATTCAAGATAATTTTTAGCCATTTTCGAGACCCCCTTAAAATGCGATCCTTTTATAAAATTCAATTCCTTTTACTTCGTAGGCGCCAGCGTTGCAGATGTACATATTTTCCGCGAAGTTCTTAAGGGCTTCGGCTTCGTTATCGCCGTAAGCGGAACCTACCATATTGTCGCCTTCGTTGCTTTTGTAGTAGACCGTATAAACATTTTTCATATTGAGCGCCTCCGTATTTTTTTCTTTATTTCCCTTTCGGTGATGATACTATAACTCTGAAAAGACGTACCGTCAATAGGTTTTTTCAAAAAAATAAAAAGTTTTTCTTGCGCCCGGAAACCTTATATTATAAGCTATTTCCGAAGCATTACCCGCGGAAATAGATATACAACAAATACCGGCTTACTTCAACGAGCGCAGCGTCGGCGCGGCTGTCCGGGAGAGCGGCATCCCCCGCGAGGAAATTTGGGTCACTTCCAAGCTCTGGCCGTCCGAGTACGGCGAGGGAAAAACCATGGCGGGTATCGACAAGATGCTCTCCCGCCTGAATATCGGCTATATCGACCTGCTCCTTCTGCATCAGCAGGTGGGCGATTATATGGGCGCGTGGCGCGACATGGAGAAGGCCGTCGCACAGGGAAAGGTGCGCTCCATCGGTCTTTCCAACTTTGAATCCGAGCGGCTGGAGGAAGTCTGCGAAGGGGCGTCCATCAAACCCGCCGCGCTGCAGGTCGAGTGCCATCCCTACTATCAGCAAAACGACCTGAAAAAACGCCTTGCGCCTTACGGTACAGTGATTGAATCCTGGTATCCCATCGGTCACGGCGACGCGGGGCTGATCAACGAACCGGTCTTTACCGAACTTGCGAAGAAATACGGCAAGACCAATGTGCAGATCATTCTCCGCTGGCACATTCAGGCGGGCAACGTGATCTTCCCGAAATCCACCAACCCGCAGCATATCCGGGATAACTTTGACATCTTCGATTTTGCGCTGACCGCAGAGGAAATGGAAAAGATCGCAGCTCTTGATTGCGGCAAACGGTTTTATCATGCCACTTTGGAGGAACAGGAGCGCAGCTTTTCCCTATGGGCCCCGGCAGACTGACGGGAAGGAGCGCATGAGATGAAGAAGATTCTGATCGTTTACTATTCGTGGTCGAATGGGAACACAGAGAAAATTGCACAGATGCTGCAAAAAGCGACCGGCGCTGATCTTGCGAAAATCGAAACGGTCAAGCCCTATGAGGGCAGCTATCAGGATGTGGTGGATCAGGGAAAACGGGAGGCGGACAGCGGTTTCCAGCCGGAGATCAAACCCCTGCCGTATTCCGCCGCCGACTATGATGTGATCGCCGTCGGAACGCCTACATGGTGGTACACTATGGCTCCTGCTGTCCTAACCTATCTGAACAGTCAGGATTGGAACGGGAAAATTGTCGTTCCGTTTATGACGGACGCAGGCTGGCCGGGTCATGTAATCCGTGATATGAAAAAAGCCTGCAAGGGCGCAATGTCCGCCTGTGAATTGCAGGTGAAGTTTGGCGCGGACGGCGGAAGCCGTATGGAGACACCCGAAAGCGAAGTCCAAAAGTGGATCGAGTGCGTAAAGGGATTATGTGAGTAAACTGCAACAGGCAGACAGGAGAAAGAGATGAAAGCCAAAAAGATCATAAAAATTATTATAGACGCTGCCATGCTCATTCTCCTGCCTCTGCTCATGGCGTATTCACTCATTGGAGAGACGGCGCACGAATGGCTGGGCCTTTCCATGTTCCTGCTGTTCATTCTGCACCACATCATGAATCCGGCGTGGCTGAAAACGCTTTTCAAGGGACGCTATACGCCGCTGCGAATTTACCTCACCGGCGTCAATGTTCTCCTCTTGATCGTTATGGTTTTGCAGCCGGTCAGTGGGATCATGATGTCAAAGCACATATTTCACTTTTCCGGCATCGGTGGTATGTCCTTTGCCCGGACAGTTCACCTGCTTTTGTCCCATTGGGGATTTATTCTAATGTCCGTTCATGTGGGCAATCACGCTGGGACGCATCGTGCGGGGAAGAAAAAGGGCATTGCTGTCCTATTATGGACAGTTGCCATTGTTGTGTCGGTTTATGGTGCATACGCATTTGTAACCCGCGACATGGCTTCCTATCTCATATTGAAGAATCAGTTTGTTTTCTTTGATTTTGGACAGTCGCGCCTGCGGTTTATGGCGGACTACGGCTCCATGATGTGCCTTTTTGCCTGTATCGGCGCTGCTCTTTCCAAAGGGCTGAAAATGCTGAACCGACCGAAACGAGGAATTTCTCAAGATGAATAAAGTTTTGAATACGATCAATTCTGCCCCGGGAGCAAAAAGAGCCTGCACAAACTGTGGAAGATGCAAAGCGGCGTGTCCCGCGGGCATCGACATTCCCGCAACCATCGGGACATACGGACGGCATGAGAAAAAAGAAACGCTGCGCGAGCTTGCCGGGCCGGAGGATTGCATCGAGTGCGGTGCCTGCACAGCCTGCTGCCCGGAAAGAATCGCGGTAAAGGATCTCATGCGGGAACTTGCCATGCAACAGTGCCAGCATAGAAGCCATCCGGCCTATGCGAGCGCATTGAGATAGAGGAAAAGGAGGTTTTGTGTATGAAAAAAACAGTTTCGTGGATTTTGGCGGTATGTCTGCTGTTTCTTATGACGGCTTGCGGTGCCAATCCGTCCCCCAGCTATGGAGCCTCTGATACACCATCATCCGAGGAGCAGGAGGAATCTTCTTCCTCATCCGATATATCGGAAACGTCCACTCCGGCAGAAAGCCCCTCGGAAACGTCGGAACCTTCCGAAAATGGCAAGGAAGGCTCTATTGTCTACTTCACATCCGATATTTCCCCGGAGGGGATGCTGGCCGTCTTTGAAGCCCTGGGTTGGACACCCACTGGCAACGTGGCAGTGAAGCTCTCCACGGGCGAGCCTCCTGCAAGCAATTATCTCCGCCCGGAGCTGATAAAAGATGTGGTGGATGCTGTTGACGGTACAATCGTGGAGTGCAATACCGCCTACGGCGGCTCACGCTCCGAGACAGCCATGCACTATCAGGTGGCGGAGGATCACGGTTTCACCGGGATTGCGGATTTTCAGATTTTGGACGAGGATGGCTCCATGACTTTGCCTGTTGAGGGTGGCAACGTACTTACGGAAAATTATGTGGGCGCGGCGTTTGCCGATTATGATTCCTACGTCGTCCTCTCCCATTTCAAAGGTCACGCTATGGCGGGCTTTGGCGGAGCTATCAAAAATATCTCCATCGGCCTTGGCTCCAGCGAGGGAAAGTGTTGGATACACAGCGGCGGCAAAAGCCTGTCCAGTCCATGGGGCGGCGATCAGACTGCTTTTACTGAATCCATGGCAGAGGCGGGAAAATCCGTATCCGATTACCTTGGAAACGGAGAACGAATCATCTATATCAACGTCCTGAATAACATCTCCATCGACTGCGACTGCGACGGGAACCCTGCTGAGCCGGACATCCACGACATTGGAATCCTCGCCTCCACCAATCCGGTTGCCATTGATCAGGCATCCATTGACCTATGCTTCGCCGCCGAAGGCAGCGAGAGCTTACAGCAACGCGTGGAACGGCAGAACGGGCTTCACACGCTGGAACACGCCGAGGAAATCGGTTTAGGCAGCCGCACCTACGATTTGGTGAACATAGATGAATGAGGTTGTAGAAGTTCTGCAAAGAGAGTTTGTCTACATTCAATATTACTTCCTGCTTCAGCTCCGGCAGATTGCCGGTTACTGGACTTGCGGCATGGTCGTCGGCTCCCTTGTTTCGGTGTTCGCAAAGGACACCATTCACGGAGCCTTTGACCGTATCCGGAATAAGAAGTGGGGGCTGTGGGGCGTCGTTCCGGCAAGTCTGTTAGGTGTTGCCTCCCCGCTTTGTATGTACGGCACGATTCCCATCGCAGCGTCCTTTTCCAGGCATGGGATGCGACACGACTGGCTGGCGGCGTTTATGATGTCCAGCGTACTTTTGAACCCGCAGCTTATCATGTACTCCACCGCTTTGGGCGTAACGGCGCTGGTGATCCGCATTGTTTCCTGCACGGTCTGCGGCATTGTGGCGGGCATCGTGGTACATATTTTTTACAAGGACAAGTCGTTTTTCAATTTTGAGGGCTTTGAGCCGAGGGCAAGCCACGACACACACCCGAACCTGTTCCTGCGGTTTCTCTTTAATCTCGGCAGGAACATCAAGGCAACCGGGCTGTACTTTCTGTTGGGCGTACTGCTTTCCGCACTGTTTCAGCGGTATGTCCCAGCGGATAAATTTGCCGCTCTGTTCGGGGAGGCAAACGAGGGCTTTGGCGTTCTGATGGCGGCGACCATCGGTGTTCCGCTCTATGCCTGCGGCGGCGGGACAATTCCGCTGATTCGTGAATGGCTTGCCATGGGCATGAGCATGGGCAGCGCATCGGCGTTCATGATTACCGGCCCGGCAACTAAAATCACAAACCTCGGCGCGCTGAAAATCGTGCTGGGCGTGAAGCGGTTTTTACTGTATCTTGCCTTCGTCATGGTATTTTCTCTGGCGACAGGACTGATCGTCAATATCATTCTGTAAAAAACAAAAAAGAGCGTCAAGGCGGCTGCGCATAAAGCAATAACGTATTGACACTGTGTCAGAATAGCGTTATATTAACTATGCCGACACGGTGTTAATGTATATTTCCATGCGAGCAGAACGCCAGTGACGTTCTGCATGTATTTCTATGCGAGCAGGGCGCCAGTGACGCCCTGCTCGCATTGGTGAGGCAAGTCAGAAAAGGAGCACAGGATGATTTCCTTTCTCGAAAAAGCGATCGAACCGAAAAAGAAGTTTTCAAGCGGAACCCGCCCATTCAGCAACGCTTCCCTGTGGGCCATGATCGTCCCGCTGCTGATCGAGCAGCTTCTGCAGGTGGTGGTGGGACTCGCGGATACCCTGATGGTCAGCTACGCCGGAGAAGCGACCGTGTCCGGCGTGTCGCTGGACACCATGATCTACACCATTTTTATCTATCTGTTCTCCGCAGTGGCTACCGGAGGCGCAGTTGTCGTCTCCCAGTATCTGGGCAGCGCAGACCGGGAAAACGCCGACCTTGCGGCCTCGCAGATCTTCCATATCAACGCGGTTCTTTCAGCGGGCTGCACGGCTGCGATGCTCCTTATGGGAAATGCGGTTCTCTCAGGACTGTATGGCAGCGTGGAACCGGCGGTCATGGACGCCTGCCGGATCTATCTGCGCATTGTGACGCTCTCATTTCCGGCAAACGCCGTCTATAACGCGGGCGCGGCGCTTTACCGCAGCATGGGAAAGACCCGGACCACGATGTACGTATCCGCTGCCATGAACCTGCTCAATGTGGCCGGAAATGCCGTCGGCGTGTTCGTCCTTCGGGCGGGCGCGGCAGGCGTCGCGTGGCCTACAACGATCTCCTGGTATTTTGCGGCGTTTACCATGACGGCGCTCTGTCTGCGTGAAGAAAACGACGTATGTCTGCGCCTGAAAAAAGCCGTGTCCTTCCATAAAACAATGGCGCTGCGCATCTTAAGGATCGCGGTGCCGGGCGGTATCGAAAACGGTCTGTTCCAACTGGCGAAGGTGGCGCTCGGTTCTCTGATCGCTACCCTGGGTACGGTGCAGATTGCCGCCAACGGGATCGGTCAGACAATCTGGAGCTTTGCCGCTTTGGTGAGCGTGGCCCTCTCCCCGGTATATATCACGGTGGTGGGACAGTGCATGGGCGCGGGGGACGCCGATGCGGCGGATTACTATATGCGCAAGCTCACCCGGCTTACGGTTCTGCTGGCGGTATTATGGAACGCCGCTGTTATACTCATTCTGCCTGCGATCCTGCCGCTCTACGACGTCACAGCCGAAACGAAGCGGCTGGTGTTCCTGATCGTTGTGATCCACAATCTGTTTGCCGGGATCGTTCAGCCCTTCTCCATGCCGTTGGCGGCGGGACTGCGGGCCGCGGGAGACGTGAAGTTCGCCATGTACTCCGCCATCTTCTGTACGGTGGTGCTGCGCACGGCGCTGTCCTTTCTGCTGGCGCTGTGGCTGCACATGGGTGTCGTCGGTATCGCGCTGGCAATGGGAATTGACTGGACGGTGAAGGCCGCGCTGGATCTGGCCCGCTATCGGGGCGGGAGATGGCGCAGCATGCAGGTTATATAAACTAAACTTTTTTCCTGAAAGAATATTGACACTGTGTCATAATTGGGTTATACTAACCATGTTGACACCGTGTCAGAATATATTTATTTACAGGTCAGGAAAGAGCAACGACAAAAGACCGGCGAAGCGATCGGGAAATGCCTGTCTTTCAGAAAAAACACCGGAAAAATAAGGAGGACGCAGGATGCCAAAAGGATCACCGGAACTGACGGAGGCCCGCAGAGAAGAGATCATCAACGCTTGTGAAAAACTCTATCAGACGATGAGCTTTAAGGAGATCACAATCAAGGAGATCGGGAATGTAACCAGCTTTACGCGCACATCCATTTACAACTACTTTCAGACGAAGGAAGAGATCTTCCTGGCCCTGCTGAAGCGGGAGTATGAACTGTGGATCGGCTCGCTCAAACAGACCATGGAGCAGGTGAGCGCAATGACGAAGGACGAGTTTGCGTCCATGCTGGCGCATTCTCTGGAAGAACGGGCGCAGCTTCTGAAGATCATGTCCATGAACCATTATGACATGGAGACCGGCAGCCGCCCGGAACATCTGGCGGCGTTCAAGGTCGCGTACGGCGAGTCCATCCGAACGGTGATGGCGGCTCTCCATCAGTATTTCCCGGATATGACGGTCGAACAGAAACAGGATTTTATCTACACGTTCTTCCCGTTTATGTTCGGCATCTATCCCTACACGTACGTTACCGAAAAGCAGCGGACGGCGATGGAGGAAGCGGGCGTCAACTATGTATTTATGACGATCTATGAGATTACGTATAACTGCGTGAGAAAACTTTTAGGAGAATAGAAATGAGACCAGATCTGCAGTTGTGAAAACAGAGAGGGTCTATAAACATTACTACTTTATAATCAGGAGGAGAGGATTATTATGAGCAAAACATTAACAGCGTATTTCAGCGCCAGCGGAACAACGGCGCGCGTGGCAAAGGAACTGGCGCAGGCAGCAGGCGCGGACATTTATGAGATCCGGCCCGCGGTGCCTTATACCGACGCGGATCTGAACTGGATGGATAAGAAATCCCGCAGTTCCGTGGAAATGAACGACAGATCAAGCCGCCCCGCGCTGGCGGACCGGGACGCAGACATCGCGTCTTATGATACCATTCTGCTGGGCTTTCCCATCTGGTGGTATGTGGCGCCGACGATCATCAATAGCTTCCTGGAGAGCTATGACTTCTCCGGAAAGAAGATCGTGCTGTTCGCTACTTCCGGCGGCAGCGGGTTCGGAAAGACCGTGGACGGACTGAGATCATCCGTAGCGGCGGATACGGTTGTCGTCGAAGGAAAGCTGCTCAACGGCAGGCAGACGGCGGAGAGCCTTAAAGCGTGGGTTGAGACAGTCCTTTAAGGAGGCAGTAAATGAAATATACGAAATTAGGCAAATCGGACCTGACCGTTTCACGCATCTGCATGGGCTGTATGGGCTTCGGCAATGCAGCCACAGGCCAGCAC
This sequence comes from uncultured Lachnospiraceae bacterium, assembly GCA_947626395.1. Lineage (GTDB taxonomy): Bacteria > Bacillota > Clostridia > Lachnospirales > Lachnospiraceae > UBA3402. Next base: position 58,854 of record CANQRU010000002.1, read on the forward strand.
AGCTGGACGGTGGATGAGGCGCAGTCCCGCGAGATCATCAAACACGGCCTTGATCTGGGGATTAATTTCTACGACACCGCCATCGCCTACCAGAACGGCACCAGTGAGCAGTATGTGGGTAGGGCGCTTAAGGATTTCGCGAAGCGGGACGACGTCGTGGTCGCTACGAAGTTTACGCCCCGGACGCAGGACGAGATCGACGCCGGCGTCAGCGGGCAGAAGCATATTGAAAACTACCTGAACCAGAGTCTTCAAAATCTCGGTATGGACTATGTTGACCTCTACATCTGTCACATGTGGGACTACCACACGCCGATGGAGGAGATCATGGAAGGGTTGCATAACGCCGTGAAGTCCGGCAAGGCCCGTTACATCGGTATCTCCAACTGTTTCGCGTGGCAGCTTGCCAAAGCCAATTTCTACGCCCGCGAACACGGCCTGACGGAATTCGTGTCGATTCAGGGGCATTACAACCTGATCGCCCGCGAAGAAGAACGGGAGATGGCCCCCTTCTGCGCCGATCAGAATATCGCGATGACGCCGTACAGCGCCCTGGCCGGCGGACGGCTCGCGAAGCGCCCCGGCGAGACCTCCAGGCGGCTGGAGCAGGACGCCTACGCGAAATTCAAATATGACGCTACGGCTGAGGCGGACGGCAGAATCATCGCCCGCGTGGCGGAACTGGCCGACAGGCGAGGAGTTTCGATGACGGAAATCTCCCTGGCGTGGCTGCTGACCAAAGTGACTGCCCCGGTGGTGGGAGCGACGAAATTCTCCCATGTGGAGGGCGCGGCCCGCGCTGTGGAGCTGGAGCTTACGCAGGATGAGATCGACTGGCTGGAGGAACTGTATGTGCCGCACGCGCTGGTAGGCGTAATGGCGCAGAATGGAAAGCAGAAGGCCGGGAATGTAGTGTAGTTTAAGATGAGGAGGAAAATCAAAATGGAAAAGATCACACAGACCGCGGGCAGAAATCAGCTTGGCGACTTTGCGCCGGACTTCGCTCATTTCAACGACGACGTTCTCTTCGGCGAGAACTGGAACAATCAGGATATTGACTTAAAGACACGCTGCATCATCACCGTGGTGGCGCTGATGAGCTCGGGCATTACCGATTCGTCTTTGATCTACCATCTGGAAAATGCTAAATCCCACGGCGTAACGAGAGCGGAGATCGCCGCTATCGTGACTCACGTTGGCTTCTATGTCGGCTGGCCGAAGGCGTGGGCGGTGTTCCGTCTGGCAAAGGACGTGTGGAACGAAACGGAGCCGGTCGATGATAAACAATATGAAGGTCTGAAATGAAAAGATTGTAAAAAAATGTCTGATAGACAAAAACGTTGCAAATATCTGTCAGCCCGTATCTTTACATCTGCTTTCCCACTGTGCTATACTAAAGTATATTTTTATACACAGGGGGATTTTATAAATGACCGTTTCTGAGTATCTTGATATTCTGCTTCAGAAAGCCCGCCGCGATCCGGCCCTTCGCGACCGTCTTCTGGCTACCCGTACCATGCTGGATCCGGTCGCCGCCTTCTGCGCGGTCTGCCGCGATCAGGGATTTCCGGTCTACGAAATGGACCTGATCGACGCGGGCGAAGCCTTTTACGCCGCCATCAAGCGCAGTACCAACGGAGGCGGCGAGAATTCTCCGGTACTGACCGGTGAGGATGATTTTTACGAGATGTTCTTCGCGGCCTTGGAATCATAAAATTCAGCTTAAGAAAACCTACTGTTTTGTCACAAAATCTTAAATAGCAATCCCCTTTGCGCTATGATATGATAAATACAATCACATCACAGGAGATTGTTTATGAGGAGAAAGCTTATGAGATTATGTGCGCTGGCGGTATCAGCCGCCTGCATGTCAGCGGCGGCCGTGATGAACGCGGGTGCGGCGGTCAGCGGGCCGGTTTCCCAATCGCCGCAGCCGGTCAGATATATCCAGGGACCGATGAGCAGTACTATGGTTCCGCAGACGATCCGCACGGATGTACCGGCTCCGGAAGGGGAACTTCGGGGAGTGTGGGTGTCCTATCTGATCTGGGATAAGCTTCCCGCGGACGAACGGTCTTTTCGGCAGGGGGTCGATGAGATCCTGGATAACTGCGTATCCTGGGGCATGAACGCGGTGTTCGTTCATGTCAGGTCCCACGGGGACGCCATGTATCCGTCCGATATCTATCCGTGGTCCAAGTTTGCGAGCGGTTCCCAGGGGGCCGGCGTTCAGGGAAGAGATCCGGGTTACGATCCGCTGGCCTATTTTGTAAAAGCGGCCCATGACCGGGGGCTTAAGTTCCACGCATGGTTTAATCCGTACCGGATCACCGGTTATCTGATGAACTGGTCTGAGGTATCCAGTCTGAGTCCGGCCAAGCGCTGGATGAGCGACGGCGATGCTTCCAACGACCGCAATGTCCTGCGTCATGACGGCGCCTATTACTACAATCCGTCCTCCGAGGAAGTGAAGCAGATGGTGGTGAACGGCGTTATGGAAGTGGTGCGTGGTTATGATGTGGACGGAATCCATTTCGACGACTATTTCTATCCGGAGCTGGACGATACGGTGGAAGGAAGGCAGTTCGATCTTCCCGAGTACAGAGCCAGCGGCAGCCGTCTTCCCGTTGCCCAGTGGCGCCGCGATCAGGTCAGCGACCTGGTGAGCCGCGTCTACCGGGCCATTAAGCAGGAGAAGCCTCAGGTGGAGTTCGGGATCAGTCCTCAGGGATATGTGGAGCATCTGCGAAGCGATGAGAAGCTGTTTGTGGATATTGACCGGTGGATGAGCGAGGATGGTTTCATCGACTACGTCATGCCGCAGCTTTACTGGGGATTCGAGACGAAGACATCCGCGGGCGCGCCCGCGCCTTACGCGTTTACGGCGAATCTCACGACCTGGCGTAACCTTAAGAAACAGGGCAATGTGAAGCTGTACCTGGGGCTGGGGATCTACCGGGCCGGGACGAATGTGGCCGATTATAACGAAGTATCCGAGTGGCTGCGGCGCAGCGATATCATCGGACGCCAGGTGGTGGAAGGCCGCCTGTCGGGCGATGTGTCCGGCTACTGTTTCTACAGCTATGATTCCTTCCTGCAGCCGGAAGCGCAGGGGGAGGTGGCGAACCTTCTGCCTCTGCTCCGTCAGAAGAAGTGACGCGCGTTTCCGCGAACCGGCCGGCCGCGGCGGATCGCGGCAGGGCTTGAATGAATAGAAAGAAATAGTGGAAATGTCTGTCAAAATGGTGTATACTATTATCTTAGAAAGTACAAGATATGGAGGATTGGCGATGAAAAGGAGAATATACATATGGGCAGCCGCCGTTGTGATGGCGCTGGCGTTAACGGCATGCGGAGATGGTTCCGGCGTGGTTATTAACGGAACGACAGGCGCGCAGGAAGAAAAGACCGGTGATACCGATTCTTCGGCGACAGAGACGCCGGCTTCCCAGAATGAAGAGACGACGGCCCAGGCAGGGGGGACGAAGATTAATATCATTACGGGGGAGACGGTAGCTGAAGAGACCCAGTCCTCACCGGAAGAGACCCAGCCGGAGCCGACAGAAGCTCCCACGACTGCCGCTCCTACGACTGCAGCATCCACGACGGCAGCGCCTGCGACCACGGCTCCGACGACGACTGCAGCGCCTGAGACGACGGCCGCCAGAGAATATGAGGTACGCGAACTAAGCAAGACCATGTATGCCAAATCCTCCGTTCGCGTAAGAGCCGGTTATTCCACATCTACAGAGATCCTGGGCGCGCTGTCGGAAGGAGAGAGCGTTCAGATCACAGGCGAGTCGGATAACGGATGGATGCGCGTTACATGGAAGGGACTGACAGGCTTCGTATCCAAGAGCTATCTGTCGGATGATCCGCCCGCGACGACGGCGGCTGCGACAGAGAACAGACCGACCGCCACGCAGACCGGCGGAACGACTCCCGGAACGACGACGACGCCCGGCGGGACGACGCCGGCGCCCGGAGGGACGGAGACAACGCCCGGAGGGAATGAACAGGGACCGTCGGCAGGCGGGCAGACGCCGGCTCCCGGTACAGATACGCAGCCGGGCGCGGGAGGCGCAAGCATTTCCGGTACGGTACTCCAGTTCGATCCGACCGGAGTGACGATCCAGGCGTCGAATGGCAGCAGCTATACGTTTTCCTGGGGTTCTGCGTCGATACCGGCAGATCTTCAGCCAGGCAACAGCGTGCAGATCACCTATGAGGGAAGTACGATAGTAACGATCAGCAAGTAGAAACCCGGAAACGGGAAAGGCAGGAAAATGAAAATGGGGGTGTCAGAGATGAAAATTATTTTTGCAATCGTAGGTTCGGACGACGGTACCAGAGTGACGGATGCGCTGAACGAGCATGGCTTCGGAGTGACCCGGCTGGCTACGACGGGCGGCTTCTTAAAGAAAGGCAACGCCACGCTGATGATCGGTACGGAAGAGGAAAAGGTGGATGAGGCGATCCATCTGATTCAGGAGACATGCGGAAAGAGGCAGAAGATCACATGCAATGTGCCCACTCCCAATGTGGCTTCCATCTCGGCGGGCTATATGATGATGCCGATGACGGTCGAGCTCGGCGGAGCGACCATATTTGTGACGGATGTGGAGCGGTTCGAGAAGATATAGAACTGCATCCCGGACGGGAAGGGTCGTAGAAGAACCATAGAAGAGGACTACAGAAAGCGCTGGTGACGGATGACGTCACCGGCGCTCTTTCTTTCCATGCGGGCAAGGAGCCGGTGACGCCGTGCCTGTATTTCCATACGAACAGAACGCCGGTGACACCATGCCTGTATTTCCAAGTGAGCAGAACGCCAGTAACGTCTTGTTTGTATTTATGACGGCATAGCGATTATGTCCCCGCCGGACCGGTCTGCGAGCGGCGGTAGTCCTTCGGCGTCTGATGGTAATACTCCCGGAAGATCCGGTGGAAATAGCTGGTATTGTCATAACCTACCGCATTGCAGATATCAGCCACCGGCAGGCGTGTGCTCTGAAGGAGAAATGCGGCCTGGTTCAGCCGTTTGATCTGCAGCAGTTCTTTATAGGTGCGGCCGAGAAGTCTCTTGACGGCGCGGCTGAGCCAGGGCACGTCGTAGCCCAGGATGGCGGCCAGTTCGGTCAGTTCGCCCTCCCGGTAATTTTCGTCGATATAGCGCAGGACCTGCAGCGCCAGCTGCTGATCGAGAGACTGGGACGCGGAATGAAGGCGCTCCGTGCAGTGTGTCAGCTGCAGGAACAGAAGTCCCATGGTGATCTGGTTGATGCTGCGTTTGTCCTGCTGGTTGTTTAGCAGGGTCCAGACCATATTTTCCACCAGATTCTGAACCGGAAGGATATCGGCTACCTGAAAATGAAGATAGTTGCCGAAGAGATTCTCCTGCCGCAGACAGCTGATCAGAAAATCCCGGAGATTATTTTCCTCCTCCCCCAGCATCTGAAACGCGGTATCGAAAAACTCGGGCAGAATAATGAAATTGACCGCGATATCGTCCTTCCCGGCCGGAAGGATCTCCTGCACGGCGTTCTGGTTCAGGAAGAGAAGCTCGCCGGTCCGCAGAAGAACCTGGTTGCCGTCAATGATGTGCGTGGTCTGCCCCTGGCACATATAGATAACTTCGACATAATTATGACGGTGTTTCGGAAAATGAACGAACCGCGTGTGGGGCCGGATCCGGATCAGTTTGCCGTGTTCCAGCATCTTGCCGCTGTCGATGACCATGGGGCCGTTCTTAGCGGAGTAGAGGGTGGCGTCGATCTCGCCGCGGCCGGCGAGGATCGCCTGCTCTTCTTCCGTGATGACGCTTAAGCGTTCGATAAGCTGTTGGTTCATGGGAAGGGGCTCCTTTCGTGGAGGATACGTACTGTCATTGAGACAGGTTACCGGCAGGCATGGTGCGGCTGCAACGTCTGAATGCGGCGTGGTAAAACGGCGGACACTTTGCTTCGTTCACAACTGCGGGTATAGAACAAAGCGGCCGTCCGGATCCAGTCGGCACAGTAAGTATAACACAATGGTTCCTATTGTGCAAATCAAGACGTTTTTTTCGCTAACAAAGACCTTTCTTTCTGGGAAGAAGCGCGTTATAATAGATGCAGCATAAGGCAAAGGAGGGGTATACGATGGCGCAGTACTATCTGGCGGTGGATATCGGGGCTTCCAGCGGCAGGCATATCCTGGGCAGCGTGCAGGACGGCCGCATGGTCCTGGAAGAGGTCTACCGCTTTCCCAACGGCATGAAGAAGAAGGACGGACATCTGTGCTGGGATGTGGAAGAATTGTTCGGCCATATCAAGGCCGGCATGAAGCGCTGCCGCGAGCTTGGACGGATTCCGGTCAGCATGGGGATCGATACCTGGGGCGTGGATTTCGCTCTTCTGGATGAGAATGACCGGGTTGTAGGCAATACCGTCGGCTACCGGGACGGCCGGACGAAGGGAATGGACGACGAGGTCTACAAGATCATTTCCCAGGACAGGCTTTACGAGCGGACCGGTATCCAGAAGGCGATCTTCAATACAGTCTATCAGCTGATGGCGGTGAAGAAGCAGAATCCGGAGTATCTGGCGCAGGCGAAGTCGCTTCTGATGCTTCCGGACTATTTCCATTTCCTGCTGACCGGGGTGAAGAAGCAGGAGTACACGGAGGCGACGACGAGCCAGCTGGTGAATCCCTATACGAAGGAGTGGGATCTGGAGCTGATCGAAATGCTCGGCTACCCGACGGAATGGTTCGGACCCCTGTCTGTACCGGGCACAGTGGTCGGGGATCTGACGCCGGAGGTCCAGGAGGAAGTGGGATTTAACTGTCAGGTGGTGCTTCCGCCTACCCACGACACCGGTTCCGCGGTGGCGGCAGTGCCGTCCAACGAAGCGGACGTTCTCTACATCAGTTCCGGCACCTGGTCGCTGATGGGGACGGAGCGGATGGAAGCGGACTGCTCCCTGGAGAGCATGAAGCGGAATTTCACCAACGAGGGCGGCTATGATTACCGGTTCCGGTATCTGAAGAATATCATGGGCCTGTGGATGATCCAGTCAGTGAAGAAAGAGCTGGCGGAAGCGGGCGAGGATTATTCCTTCGGGGAGTTGTGCGAGATGGCGTCCAAGGAGACGATCCCGTCCATCGTGGACTGCAACGACGACTGTTTCCTGGCGCCGGAGAATATGACGCGGGCAGTACAGGATTTCTGCAGGGCGTCCGATCAGCCGGTTCCGAAGACTGCGGGGCAGCTGGCGGCGGTCATTTACAACAGTCTGGCCAGTTGTTACGGAGAGACCGTCGAGGAACTGGAGCAGGTGACCGGAAAGCATTACCGCCAGGTGCATATCGTTGGCGGCGGCGCCAACGCGGATTATTTAAACCGTCTCACCGCGAACTATACGAAGCGGCCCGTGTATGCGGGGCCGACGGAGGCGACGGCCATTGGCAATCTGACGGCTCAGATGATAAAGGCCGGGGAGTATGCCGGTCTGACGGAAGCGAGAGAGGCGATCTTTAAGTCGTTTGAAGTGAAGGAATATCCTGTTGACCATACATAATTCAGAGAAGAAAGAAGGAGAAAGCGATGAAAGTATTGGATGCGGAATTTGTACAGGGATTTATCCGGGTGTGCGACGATGGGTTCCATCAGAACTGGCACGAGCGCAACGGCGGCAATCTGAGCTACCGGATCAGGACGGAAGAGATCGAGTCGGTGATGGATGATCTGAACGAGGACAAGCCGTGGCAGCCCATCGGCACCACGGTGCCGGATCTGGCGGGAGAGTATTTCCTGGTGACCGGCAGCGGCAAGTATTTCCAGAATGTGAAGAGGGAGCCGGAGGCAAATATCTGCATTATCGAGGTGGACGATAAGGGCGAGAATTACCGGATCCGCTGGGGCCTGGTAAAGGGCGGAAGACCTACCAGCGAGCTGCCGTCCCATCTGATGAATCTGGAAGTGAAGAAGAAGGTGACGAACGGCAGGTACCGTGTGGTTTATCATGCGCATCCGGCTAACACGGTGGCACTGACTTTTGTGCTGCCGCTGGAGGACGAGGTGTTTACCAGGGAGATCTGGGAAATGATGACCGAGTGCCCGGTGGTATTCCCGGACGGCATCGGCGTCGTCGGCTGGATGGTGCCGGGCGGACGCGACGTCGCGGTGGCGACCAGTGAACTGATGAAGAAATATGACGTGGCGATCTGGGCCCATCATGGTATGTTCTGCACGGGGGAGGATTTCGATTCTACCTTTGGATTGATGCATACGGTGGAGAAGGCGGCGGATATTCTGGTGAAGGTGTTGTCTATGGGACAGGGCAAGAGGCAGACGATCACGCCGCAGAACTTCCGGGATCTGGCGGTGGATTTTAAGTTGACGCTGCCGGAGAAGTTTTTGTATGAGAAATAACGTGGGCGCGAGAGGTACGCGGGACAGGCGGGGGCCGGGGCACATCCCGGGCGCTCATGACTCCGAAGGGAAGTCTTTCTAAATTCAAAAACGCCAGTTTGAGAGCAACGGCAACCTGAGCGAGAATTTCTGAAGAAATTCTCGCTCAGGTTGCCGCTCCGCCCATGACTTGTGGTCATGGGCGGAGACCCTCAAACTGACGTTTTCTCATTAAGAAAGACTAACCCTTCTCCGTAAATCGCGCCCAGGATGTGCCCCGGCCCCCGCTTGTCCCGCTGTGGTGTCGCGTGAGCGAGGTGTCTTGAGATGACTATGCCTCTAACACGTTATAAAAAGTATGAGTTATTCTCGACTGGAATGAAGGCGAATTCCCGGCTGGAATAGAGATGATCTGTTTGTGTAGCTCTGTCTCCTGTTGCTTCATCGATCTCCTGCAAAAACACTGCGAGAAGAAATCTCGCCGATCGCAGAGCGTTACTTTGTGCCGACGTTCGTCTTTCGAAAACATAGCGATAGGAAGCCTTGCCGATCGCACTGCGAAACACAGCGAGCAGAAGCCCCGCCGTCTGCGCGATTTGTGGAGGAGGGTTAGAGGTTCTTAGGCGCAAAGCGGCCGCCGCCGGGGCCGGAGCCCCTGACCACAAGTCAGGGGCGGAGCGCAAGCTGAGGGAGAACTCATCAAGAGTTCTCCCGAATTTGACGGTGCCCCGGAGGCGGCCGCTTTGCGTCTTAGAACCTCTTCCCTCCGGAACCATGAGCGCAGGCGGCGGGGTTTCCGCTCGCGTACCTTCCGCGACCATGTGCCATCCCATCTATCCCACAAAACAATTCCGTCCGGCATACCGCGCATTTTACATATTTTCTGGGATTTCTGCAAATTTGTGTCTGTAACATGCCCGGGCAGCCTGCTTCTACTGCTCCTTCAGCGCCGCCTTCACATCCTTACGGAACTGCTTCCACGCGTCCTCATTATCCACGAAATACTTCGGACACCCCTTCCCGTTCACATCGTAGTGCCGGATCACGTCCTTCTCATCCAGCTTGAGTTCTTCGCAGAGCCAGGCCGTCAGTTTCACCAGCGAATCATAGGATGCGTCGGTGAATTTACCCGTCTCGTCCGGGTGGCAGACCTCGATGGTAACCGTGTCGAAATTCCGCGGCGCGTTGGCGTAGGAGATCTCGCTTACCGGAATGCACTGGATGATTTCGCCCTCCAGGCCGACGATGAAATGGCTGGAGGAAGACGCCCCGCCCTGCTCCGGATCCTGATCAGCCAGGCTGTCGAAGTACCGCTGGTTGGAATCCGCGGAAGTATTCGGATTGCCTACATAGTGGACTACGATATTCTTCACTTCACGCATGGATACGTCCGGGCGGGAGAAGATATTCTTGCGCAGAAGCTTCTGTTCGATCCAGTCCGGCGATTTGATCGCTTTCAGATCCACGGTGTAGGGCTTCTCATATCCCCATATGCGGTAACCGATCCCTACGCCGGCCCCCATTCCGATCAGGAACAGAAGGACCAGGCACAGAACGGGAAGAATCTTATCCATGGAAGTACGCTTCCGGCTGCGTGCCCCTGTCCGTGAGAGGCCGGAATCGCCGCCTGTTTCCGGTTTGAAGCGCGGTCGTTCTGTCTGGGGCCGGGAGGAATTCCCGGCAGTGGTCTTAGCGCCGGTTTCGCTGGCTGCATCCGGCGGGATCCGGTTTATATCATTGCTGTATTCGTCCTGCATATCTGTGTCTCCTTTGCTGTTCGAAAGATGAAGCCTTTCATTTTTTATATCATACCATAGTTTCCCTAAAAAACAAAATAGTTTTTAAAAGAGGGAAATTAGGCAACGTGTTCACAATTTCATTAATTTGGTATATTTTCCTTGTAATTTTGACGAATCACGAGTATACTGAAAGTGCAATGCAATTTGCGGGAATGGCGTTTAATTTTAAGAAAATGGAGGTGTTCATATGCCATTAGTACCAATGAAAGCGATCCTGGATGCGACGGAGAAGTATAATTACGCCCAGGGCGCCTTTAATGTCAATGCAGTGTGTCAGGCGAAGGCCGTCATCGAGGTGCATGAGATGTTCCGCTCGGCGGCGATCCTGCAGGGGGCGGATCTGGCCAATGCGTTCATGGGAGGCCGGACCGATTTCGCGAACGGAACTCTGGAGGATAAGAAGAAGGGAGCTCTTAACATCGCCAACGCGGTGAAGAAGTATGCTGTGAACAGTCCGATCCCGGTGGCGCTGCATCTGGATCACGGCAAGACCTTCGATTCCTGCGCGGCTGCGATCGCGGGCGGATATACGTCCGTCATGATCGACGGCTCCTCGCTCCCGTTTGAGGAGAATATGGAACTGACCCGCGAGGTAGTCAAATACGCCCATGAGAGAGGCGTTACCGTAGAAGGCGAACTGGGCGTGCTGGCCGGAGTGGAGGATCATGTATTCGCGGCCACGTCCACATATACGAACCCGCTGGACGCGGTTACATTTTTCAAGAACACAGGCGTGGACGCCCTGGCCATCAGCTACGGCACGAAGCACGGCGCCAACAAAGGCAAGGACACGGTCATCCGCAAGGAGATCGCGATCGCCACGAAGGAGTGCATGATGCATGAAGGCATCGAGGGAACTCTGGTAAGCCACGGTTCCTCTACGGTGCCGCAGTATATCGTCAGCGAGATCAACGCCCTTGGCGGCGAGATTCACGACGCTTACGGCATTAAGAAGGAACAGCTGAAGGAAGTTTCCAAGCTGGGCATCCGCAAGATCAATGTGGATACGGACATCCGCCTGGCTGTAACCCGTAACCTGCGTGAACTGTTCCGGGATAAACCGGCTAAGCGGGAGAGCGCGAGTATCGGCCCGATCTACGAGCTGCTCCTTAAGAATCCGTCCCAGTTTGATCCGCGCGTATTCTTCCCGCCGATCATGGATACGGTCATGTACGGCAATGTGCCGGACGACGACGTGGCGCTGGTGGTGGACTGCATCGAGCGCGGCGTCCGCGAGGTAGTCGGCACATTGATCGTGGAATTCGACAGCGTGGGCAAGGCACCGCTGATCGAGACGGTATCGCTGGACGAGATGGCGGAGAGGTATCGTAAGAAAGGAATCTGATCATAATAAATGGTTTGGCCGATGGAAAAGGACGGCAGGAACAGAGAACAGGGGGAATCAAGATGGGTTTCAATATTCTGGTAGCGCACGGCGGCGGTCCTACCGCTGTGATCAATACGTCCCTGCAGGGCGTGGTGGAAGCTGCCCGGGCGTCGGGCAGGGTGGATAAGATCTATGCGGCCCGGTTCGGTGCGGAGGGACTTCTGAAGGGCGATCTGATCGATCTGACGGATGTGCCGGCGGAGGTGATCAGCCGCCTGTCCCATACGCCGGCGTCGGCGATCGGCTCCTGCCGCAGGAAACTGACGGAGGCGGATTACCCGGTGGTCATCGAGATGCTTCGCCGGTTCGATATCCAGGCATTTTTCTATAACGGCGGCAACGATTCCATGGATACCTGCCATAAGGTGAATGAGCTGGCGCTGAAGGAGGGCCTGGATGTCCGGGTCATCGGGATCCCGAAGACCATGGACAACGATCTGGTGGTGACGGATCACTGTCCGGGATTCGGCAGCGCGGCCAGATACGCGGCGATCAACGCGGCGGAGCTGGCGCTGGACGCGTCGGGTCTTCCGATCCATGTGGTGGTTATGGAGCTGATGGGACGGAACGCGGGCTGGGTGACGGCGGCAAGCGCCATGGCGTCCAGGCTGACAGACTGCGAGCAGCTGGTATATCTGCCGGAGGTGCCCATTGACGTGGATCAGATGCTGGCGGATATCGAGAAAGGCTATGCGAAGGGCCGGGGGCTTCTGGTAACGGTCAGCGAGGGCGTTCGGGATATTCACGGCAAGCCGCTTGCGGATACCGGTATCGTGGACGGCTTCGGCCATGTGATCCCCGGCGGCGTGGGGCAGCATATTTCCGATCTGATCGTGCAGAATACAGGCCTGAAATCCAGGGCGGAGAAGCCGGGACTTCTGGGACGTACCAGTATTCCCTATGTGTCGCTGTCAGACCGGAAAGAGGCTTATGAAGTAGGAAGCGAAGCCGTGAAGGCGGCGCTTCGCGGCGAGAGCGGATATATGGTGGCGATCGAGGCCGACAGAAGCGGCGGGAAATATACCAGCAGGACGTTCCTGACACCGCTTGCGGGCGTGGCCAACGCGGAGAAGAAATTCCCGATGGAGTGGATCATCGACGGCAGCCGGATCGCGGACGAGTTCTTCGACTACGCGAATCCGCTGATGGGCGGGGATTTCCCGGAATTCGCACTGCTGCGGTGATCTTAAATACTTGAAATGTGAGAGGATGATTCGTTATGAAACATATTTATCTGAACCTGAAACGTTTTGATGTGCCGGTGGAGCTGGGCGGCGTGAACCGGCTGGCGCCGGTGGCGGACTGGGGAAGGACTGTCGTGGAGTCCACGCAGGAAGGCCTTAAGAAATACGATCCGGCGCAGGTGGAATTCGTGCAGTTCCTGCCGGAAGCCCATCTGCTGGGGGCGGCCGCGGCGCTTAGTGAAGACAGTCCGGTGATACTGGGCAGCCAGAGCGTGTTCCGCGAGAATACGGCGGTCGGCGGCAATTTCGGCGCGTTTACGACGAACCGGCCCGCTTCCATCGTGAAGGCCCTGGGCTGCAGGGCGACGCTGATCGGCCACTGCGAGGAGCGCAACGACAAGAAAGGGATCCTGGCGGAAGCAGGAGTTACCGATATGTCCGCGGTGAACCGTCTTCTGAATAAAGAGATCAAGTGCGCCATCGCCGCGGGGCTCAAGGTGGTCTACTGCATCGGCGAGACCAGCGACGAACAGCCCCAGTGGCAGCGGGTGCTGGGGGAGCAGCTGAAGGTTGGTCTTGACGGCGTGGATAAGTCTCAGGTCGTCATTGCCTATGAGCCGGTCTGGAGCATCGGCCCAGGCAAGACCCCGGCGGGGAAGGACTATATCACGATGATCGCCCGTTTCGTGAAGGAACAGACCGGCGGTATGGACGTGGTCTACGGCGGCGGTCTGAAATCCGATAACGCGGCGATGCTTGCGTCTATCGAGGAGATCGACGGCGGCCTGATCGCGCTGACCAGGTTTGCCGGCGAGATCGGCTTCTACCCGGATGAATATCTGGAGATCATCCGGCTGTATCTGGGAAAGTAATATGAGGCTTTGTGCCGTGCCGTCCGGCGGGAGCCGGACGGCACGGCGGCGCATGAGGTCACGCCCGGATTATGCGGGCGAAGGTATGAATGCCGTGGCCGCCGGGCGGCACGGCAATGTATGAGATCGCTTCAGTATGCGAGAATGAAGATTAAGGAGAGATAAACAAGATGAAACTGGATTTTGAGTATGGAAATGGTTTTATGAGCGCAGAGCTTCCGGATACCACCGACGTATTTATTCCCGGCGAGACGGTTCCGGATCCGCCCTGTCTGCCGCAGGACTGGGACAGCCTGTATGCGGCCACCCTTGACAGCATCCGCCATCCCATCGGCATGCCGACCCTGACGGAACTGGCAAAGCCCGGCGATAAAGTGGTCATCGTGATCCCGGATATCGTCAAGGGCGGCAACCAGCCTACCTCCCACCGCAAGGTGGCGATCCGCGCCTGCTTAGACGAGCTTTACAGCGTGGGCGTCGAGAAGAAGGACATCCTTCTTCTGTTCTCCAACGGCCTTCATCCCAGGGCTACGGTGCCGGAGATGCGGACGATCCTCGGCGAGCAGTTATTTAATGAATTCTATCCCAGCGGGCAGATCACCAGCCACGACAGCGAGGATTACGATCATCTGGTGGATCTGGGCTATACGGAGGAAGGCGACCATGTGATCATGAACAAATACGTCTTCGACGCGGACGTTCCGATCCTGATCGGCCATACCCAGGGCAATCCCTACGGCGGCTATTCCGGCGGCTACAAGCACTGTGCGACCGGCATCAGCCACTGGAGGAGCATCGCGACCCATCATGTGCCGGATGTGATGCACAAGCCGGATTTCGTACCGGTGTCCACCTCCAGCGTCATGCGCCACAAATTCGACCGCCACGGCATGTTCATGGAAGAGAAGATGGGAAAGAAGTTTTTCTGCTGCGACGCGGTCCTGGATACCAAATCCCGCCAGATCGAGATCAATTCCGGCTACGCCGCCGAGATGCAGCCCATCAGCTGGAAGACGGCGGACAAGCGCACCTACGTTCACTGGGCGGAGAAGAAATACGACGTGGTGGTCTTCGGCATGCCGACCAATTTCCACTACGGCGCCGGCATGGGAACGAACCCGATCCAGATGATGCAGGCATTGTCGGCCCAGGTCATCCGTCATAAGAGAGTGCTGGCGGATCACTGCGTGTTTATCGTGCCGAGCATCTGCGACGGCTGGTTCCACGACGAGAGGTGGCCCTACCTGCGGGAGCTTTACGAGATGTTCCAGCATGATTCCATGAACATCCTGCCGGATATGAACCGCTACGGCGAGTATTTCGCGACCAATGAAGAATATATCCGCAAATACCGTTTCGCCAACGCGTTCCATCCGTTCCATGGATTCTCGATGATGAGCTGCGGCCACCTGGCGGAGGAGCACACCAGCGCCATCTATATCGTGGGCGCAAGGGAGCCGGGCATTGCCAGAAGCATGGGGCTTAAGACCAGGGCTACCGTGGAGGAAGCGCTGGCGGACGCGATGAAGAAGTATGTGGGCCCGAACCCGAATATCCTGGCGCTGCCCAAGACGTTCACGACGGCGGCGGTCCATCTGTGCATGAAGGATCCGGCGGAGAACAGCCATACCAGAGACGGACAGGACCATCCCTGCTGCGGATGAGAACTTATGGAGGGAATGGAATCAATTATGAAGCATGATTATTATTACTACACAAAGGACCAGCTTCTGGCGGCCCCGAAGATCCCGATAGAAGTCATGGCGGATAACGCCGCCGTGTTCTCCGCGATCGCCAGGGAAATGGCGGACGAGATCATCCGCAAAAACACTCTGGGCGAGCGGACGGTATTTATCTGTCCGGTGGGGCCTGTGGGCCAGTATCCGTATTTTGTGGATATCGTGAACCGGGAGAGGATCAGCCTTAAGAACGTCTGGTTCATCAACATGGACGAGTATCTGACCGATGAGAAAGAGTGGATCGACGCGTCCGAGAAGCTGAGTTTCCGCGGCTTTATGAACCGGACGGTCTACGAAAAAATCGATCCGGAGCTGGTAATGCCTGGTGAGCAGCGCATTTTCCCGGATCCGAAGGATGTGGAAAATGTACCCCGGATGATCGAAAAGCTGGGCGGCGTGGATATCTGCTTCGGCGGCATCGGCATTAACGGTCATCTGGCGTTCAATGAAGCGCAGGATGAACTGACGCCGGAGGAGTTTAAGGCGCTGAAGACGCGGGTGCTGACGATCAGCAGGGAGACCCGGACCGCCAACGCCATCGGCGATCTGAACGGCGCTCTGGACGATATGCCCCATTACTGCGTGACCATCGGCATGAACGAGATCTATCACGCGAAGAAGGTCCGTCTGGGATGTTTCCGTGACTGGCACAGGAGCGTGGTCCGGCACGCGGCGTACGGCGAGGCATCGGCGCATTTCCCGGTGACGCTTCTGCAGGATCATCCGGATGCGCTGATCCGGATCACGGAATTTGTGGCGGAGCTGCCGGAGTGAACTGCTGAGAAGGCGGCGGCAAGGCGTATTGCAGGCATAGCAGCATATGAAGGAGAGAAATGAATAAGGACGAGTTCTATATTGTAAACGGCGAGGCGTATATCGAGGGACATTTTATAAAAACAGCCCTTCATATCGCTGACGGAAAGGTCTTTCTCTGCCGCGGGAACGCGCCTGCGGGCGCGGAGTGCGTGGATGCCGCGGGAAAGAAGATCGTTCCGGGATTTATCGATATCCATACCCATGGCGCGGTCGGCGTCGATGTCAACGGCGCGACGGCGGAGGATTTAAGAAAGATCGGCCGCTTTTTTGCCGGGAACGGCACCACCTCCTGGCTGATGTCGGTCCTGACCGATACGAAGGAGCAGACGGACTGGTGCATCGACCAGTTTAAGGAGATGGATCAGTCCCATTGCGACGCGGCGCAGCTTCTGGGCATCCATCTGGAGGGACCGTTCCTGGCGAAAGAGTATAAGGGAGCCATGCCGGAACATCTGCTTAAGAAGCCGGACGCGGCGCTGGTGCTTGACTATCAGAACCGGGCGGAAGGTAATATCCGTTACATGACCATCTCGCCGGAGGTGGAGCGTGCGGTGGAACTGATTCCGGAACTGACGGCCCAGGGGATCGTGACGGCCATCGGCCATTCCGGCGCGGATTACGCGACAGCCATGGCGGCCATTCAGGCCGGCGCCGCCTGCAGCACCCATACCTTTAACGCGATGCGGCTCCTGCACCAGCATGAGCCGGCCATTCTGGGAGCGGCGCTGGAAAGCGACATCTACTGCGAGATGATCTGCGACGGCTTCCATCTGCATCCGGGGATCGTAAGACTTCTCTGGAAAGTGAAGGGGCCCCGCAGGCTGATCGCCATTACGGACTCCATCATGGCGGCCGGACTTCCCGACGGGTTCTATCATCTGGGCGTCAATGAGGTCGTCGTGAAGAACAGCGACGCGAAGCTGGTCAGCGACGGAACCCGCGCCGGCAGTACGCTGAACCAGAACCGGGCGCTTAAGAATATCCTGAAATTTACCGGGCGGCCTTTGGAAGAGGTCCTACCGGTATTTACCGAGAATCCGGCCCGGCTGATCGGCGTGTGGGACAGAAAGGGATCCATCGCGGACGGGAAAGACGCGGATCTTGTGATGCTGGACGGGGAAATGAATGTGGCGGGAGTATACCTGCGCGGAAAGAGATTCGAAGCCTGAGAAAATGCCTGTTTCTGCCGGATATTGGCGGGGACGGGCATTTTTGCGCGATTCACGTTTCTGCATTGACTTTAAAGAGGAGGAAAGCTATAATTGGAGAATACTGGGTTTTTATGAGGTGATGGCATGTTTGCGAAGATCTGGAAGAAATTCGTCAACCGGGAATCGGTAACCTATATCATATTCGGCGTACTGACGACAGCGGTTGACTGGGTTACCTACGCGGTGCTGTGGCGGCTGGGAACGGATTACCGGGTCTCCACGGCGCTCAGCTGGGCGGCTGCCGTTCTGTTCGCGTTTGTCACCAATAAGTTGTTTGTGTTTAGGAGCTTTGAATTCCGGCCGGCTCTTTTGTGGAGGGAGTTTTCCGGATTTGTGGCGGCCAGGGCGGCGACAGGGGTTTTTACGATGGTGGCCATGATCGTCATGGTGGACGGTTTAAGATGGAATGAATTTCTGGGGAAGCTGGTAGTATCGGCGATTTCCCTGGTGCTAAACTATATATTCAGCAAGTGGTTTATTTTCAAAAAGACGGAGAAGAACGCAAAAGCCGGAGAATCCGGCGGGGAGACTGATGGGGAGCGTGCCCGGAGGGCATGATAGAAGAAGATGGAATCGGATGAGATCAGGAAAGCATCGGAGGAACTGGAGAAATTGCTGAAGGAATATGAAGAAGGAGCCCTAAAGGAATACTACGATCTGGATAAGGTAACCGCTTCGGAGGAGGATTATGACTTCGAAGAGGAGCATGAAGCCGCGGATGCGTATCCCTCGGAAGAGGATGAGGGCGGGGAGCCGGAGGGCGCTCCTGACGAGGAAGATCCGGCCTTCGGGGAGGAAGAGACTCCGGATGAGGAAGAATCAGACGGAGATTACTTTGCGTCTGACGGCAAAGCGCCAAGGAACGCTCCTGCATCCCGCAGCAAGGAGGCGCGTAAGGAGCGCAGAAGGGCCGGACAGACCGGTGCGGGTCTTCTGAATCTGTCCGGCGGCATGGGACTGGCGGCGGCGTTTCTGATGCCGGTGCTGGTTATGGTGCTTATTTTTGTCCAGAGAGGGATCTTTCCTTTCGGGGACAAGTCCTTTCTGCGTACCGATATGTATCATCAGTACGCCCCGTTTTTCTCGGAGTTTCAGTACAAGCTGACGCACGGCGGCAGTCTGCTCTACAGCTGGGACGTTGGCCTCGGCGTGAATTTCTCGGCGCTTTTCGCCTACTATCTGGCCAGTCCCTTAAACTGGCTTCTGTTCCTGTGTCCGAAGCAGTATGTGATCGAGTTCATGACCTATATGATCGTTTTAAAGATCGGGCTTTCCGGGCTGTCCTTTACGTATTACCTGCACCGCCACAGCGGCCGCGGCGATTTCGGCGCGGCGTTTTTCGGCATTTTCTATGCGCTGTCCGGTTATATGGCGGCCTACAGCTGGAATATCATGTGGCTGGACTGCATCCTGCT
The DNA here is from genome assembly GCA_947626395.1 of uncultured Lachnospiraceae bacterium. Lineage (GTDB taxonomy): Bacteria > Bacillota > Clostridia > Lachnospirales > Lachnospiraceae > UBA3402. The sequence continues at coordinate 77,669 of CANQRU010000002.1, forward strand.
GTTCCCGCTGGTCATGCTGGGACTGGAGAACCTTGTAAAGAAACGCCGCGGCATACTTTACTGCGTGTGCCTGGGACTGTGCATCCTGTCCAATTACTACATCTCGATCATGATCTGTATCTTCATGGTGATCTATTTCGCGGCGCTTCTGATCCTGGAGCACAGGAAAGGCAAGGGCTTCAGAGACTATGCTGTGAATATCGTCCAGTTTAGCGCATGCTCCCTGGCGGCCGGCGGTCTGGCGGCCGTGGTTCTGCTGCCGGAGATCTATGCGCTGCAGGCGACGGCTTCCAGTGATTTTAATTTCCCGAAGACATTTACATCCTATTTTTCCATCTTTGATATGTTCGCCCGCCATATCGGCAATGTCGAAGTGGAGATCGGACTGGATCACTGGCCCAATATCTACTGCGGCGTGGCTGTGCTGATGTTTTTCCTGCTGTATCTGGGCTGCAGGCAGATATCGGTGAAGCACAAGGCGGTGTATCTGAGCATGATGCTCTTCTTCTTCGCCAGCTTCTCCATGAATACGCTGAATTTTATATGGCACGGGTTTCATTATCCCAACAGTCTTCCCTGCCGCCAGTCCTTCATTTATATCTTCCTGATGCTGTATGTCTGTTATGAGGCCTACAGTCATCTTCATGAGATGGAGGAAGGACAGATCGGCCGGGCCTTCTTCGGTTCCGTGGTCTTTGTGATCCTGGCGGAGAAGCTGGTGGAGCAGGAACATTTCGAATTCTATGTATTCTATCTGGCGATCATTCTGCTGGCAGTCTACGCGGGACTGGTCTGGCTGTATAAGAAGGGGAAAATGGATCCGAGCCTTCTGCTTCTGCTGGCGCTGGCTGTGGTGACGGAGGAAGCGGCGACCAATACGATGTTTACCAGCGTGACCACCACCAGCCGTTCCGCCTATATCCGCGACAACGAGGATGTGCGGACGCTGGTGGGGCAGATCCCTGCGGATGAGGGCTTCTACCGGATCGAGAAGGTGACCAGGAAGACGAAGAATGACGGCGCGTGGATGAATTTCCCGACGGTGTCCCTGTTCTCTTCCACGGCCAACGCGGATCTGACGGCGTTCGTGAAGACCATGGGCTGCGAGGGAAGCGTGAATGCCTACAGCATCACAGGCAGCACGCCTCTGGTGGATTCCCTGCTCGACGTCCGCTACGGACTGTATTCGGAGGAGCAGGAAATGAACGGGGATATGCTGCAGCTGGTGGGACAGTCCGGAGATACCTGGCTTTATAAGCGGTATTTTACGCTCCCGCTGGGTGTTATGTTCCCGGATTATTTCGACAGCGAATGGATCCGCGACCAGAATAATCCTGCCCTGGTGCAGAATTCTTTCTGCAAAGGCGTCGGCGCCGATCCCGCGCTGGTGGATGTGGGCGGCGAGAATATGGGGGATAATTTCCGGTTTACGGCGGATCTGGACGGCGATTATTACGTCTATATTTCCAATAAAAAGGTAGAGAAGGCTGAGGTCAGTAAGGACGGCGAAAGTCTCAGTTTTGACAATGTGGACCGCGGTTATCTGCTGGAGATCGGCTGGTGCCGGGCCGGACAGACGGTCACGGTCAACGGCGAAGAGGGCGGCGTGAATCTGGACGCTTACGCCTACCGCTTCTCAAACGACGCGCTGAAGCAGGTGTACAATACCCTGATCCGCTATCCGTTCGAGGTGACCGACTGGACGGATAACACGGTGAACGGCGTGGTCACTACAGAGAAAGACGGAGTCCTGTTCACCAGTATTCCGTACGATAAGGGCTGGACGGTGCTCTTAGACGGCGCCGAGACAGAGACGGAGAAGATATTTGGCGCTTTCTTAAGCTTCCGCGTGCCGTCGGGGACGCATACGGTCAGCATGCGCTATGTGCCTCAGGGACTTACAGCCGGCGCGGCGGTGACCGGCGTGAGCGCGGCGGCCGTGCTTGCGGCGGCTCTGATCGGGTATGCAGCCGGAAAAAGGAAGAAACGTCTGCGCGGCGGAGAGGATGCGGACGAGGATGAGGAGTAGGACCGCGGCGGAGAGGATGCGGATGCGGAGCAGGCTCATTGAGAGGAGCCATCGCGGTGATATGACCAGGCAAAGGAAAGACGGAGAGGAGAATACACCATGAAATTATGGGGCGGACGTTTTACGAAGGAAGAGGATCAGGCGGTGCATGAATTTAACGAGTCCCTGTCATTTGACCGGAGGCTTTACCGTCATGACATTATGGGCAGCATCGCCCATGTGAAGATGCTGGCGAAGCAGGGGATCGTATCGGAGGAAGACCGGGACGCGATCATTGCCGGACTGGAGGGGATCCTTAAGGATATCGAGGAAGGAAAGCTGGAATTTACGAAGGAACACGAGGATATCCATTCCTTCGTGGAGGCGAATCTGACGGAGCGTATCGGCGAGGCCGGGAAGCGTCTCCACACGGGGCGCAGCCGCAACGACCAGGTGGCCCTGGATATGAAGCTTTACTGCCGGGATCAGGCAGATGAGATAAGCGGTCTGGTGAAGGAACTGGAGCAGGTCCTTCTTGGCGTCATGGAAGAGAATCTGGAGACCTATATGCCGGGATTTACCCACCTGCAGAAGGCACAGCCGGTGACCCTTGCCCACCATGCGGGAGCGTATTTTGAAATGTTTGAGCGCGACCGGGGAAGGCTTGCCGATCTCCGGAAGCGGATGAACCGGTGTCCCTTAGGCGCCGGCGCCCTGGCCGGGACCACCTATCCGTTGGATCGGGAATATACGGCAGAGCTTCTGGAATTTGACGGCCCTACCTATAACAGTATGGATTCGGTGGCGGACCGGGATTACCTGATCGAGCTTTTAAGCGCGCTTTCTGTCATCGCCATGCATCTGAGCCGTTTCTGCGAGGAGATCATCCTCTGGAACAGCAATGAGTACCGGTTCGTGGAGATCGACGACGCCTACAGTACCGGCAGCAGTATCATGCCCCAGAAGAAGAACCCGGATATCGCGGAGCTGGTCCGCGGCAAGACGGGGCGGGTCTACGGGGCGCTTATGTCCCTGCTGACCACGATGAAGGGCATTCCGCTGGCTTACAATAAAGACATGCAGGAAGACAAGGAGGTGGCCTTCGACGCCATCGACACGGTGAAGAACTGTCTTACGCTTTTCACCGGCATGATCTCGACCATGACCTTCCGGAAGGATGTGATGGCCGCCAGCGCGAAGAACGGCTTTGCCAACGCCACAGACGCGGCGGATTATCTGGTAAATAAAGGCGTGCCCTTTAGGGACGCCCATGGCATCGTGGGACAGCTCGTGCTGTACTGCATCGATAAGGGAATTGCGTTAGACGATATGAGCCTGGAGGAATATAAGGCCGTCTGCCCGGTATTTGAAGAGGATATCTACGACGCGATCTCTCTTAAGACCTGCGTGGAGAAACGGACCGTCGTCGGCGCGCCGGGACCGGAGGCCATGAAAAAGGTGATTGAAGCCTGCCGGGAACGGCTCGCCGGAGAGTAACAGCGGGCCCGCGAAAAAGTAACAGCGGGCCCGCGGCTACAGCGGCTGCAGGCTCTTTGGCGTTTTTTGGCCGCCGGCTTTGCCGGAACGGTTCATCTGCCGGTATCTGGCCGGCGTCATATGGAAGTTCTTTTTGAAAGCCCGGATGAAATTCTCCGGGTTTTCGTATCCCAGCGTTTCGCTGATCTGATTCACGCTCATATCCGAATTCAGAAGGTAATCCTCCGCTGCCTGGAAACGCATCCGCCGCACCAGTTCCGAGAAGGTGCAGCCCAGATGCTCTTTTAAGTATTTGGAGCAGTAGGGGACCGTATAGTGCAGGTGTCTGGCCAGGTCGGACAGAGTGATCGTGGAGAAATTCTGCCGTATCATGTTAAGAAGCTCCAGATCAAGAAGTTTCGCCTTCGGGGGGGTGCTCTGGACACGGATCTGAGGATAGAGATTCATCCGGGCGAAAAAGGAAAGCAGCTGTGCGCCCAGAACCGGATTCGACGTCTGGTCGAACCCTACCATCAGCTGGAACATGAACATGGCCATCAGCCGCAGGGAACGGTCGTCCCCGGTGTGGATGAGCAGATACTGCTCATGGTTGCCGTTATAGAGGCTGTCCAGCAGGAAATGACTGACGGTCGTCTCCCCGTCCAGCAGCGGGGCGCAGCAGCCGGAAAAGATCGACGGATGGATGGAGAAATAGAAGACCAGGCTGTCCGGAAGAAACTCATAGTCATGGCGCGCTTCCGGGGGCAGCAGGCAGAAATCGCCTTCTTTCAGGTATTCCAGCTGGTTGTTGATCACATTGGTGCAGGCTCCGGAGAGGATATAACAGGCTTCGTAGTAATCGTGGCTGTGAATGACGGAAGGAAGGCCGGGATGGCGCGTGACGATGATCTGGGCGTCCTCCGGGATATGAACTTCGGAAGTCCGGTTGATAAAACTGATGTAGTTCGTCCAGGTGAGCAGGGGAACGCTGCCGTTCTCCCCCTCCTTCATGTCCTCGAAGATCCAGTCGGACACGTTCGGAAAATGGGTCCGGTTCAGCTGTTCTATCATTATTTGCTCCAGAAATCGGTCTTTTCGTACGTATGTCGGATCCTGCTTGTAGTCCATGGCAACCCTGTCCTTTTTTCATATGGTAAATTTATGGTCAATTTTTATTAAGTATATCATGATTTGCGGTAATTGTTAATAAAAATATTGTGTGAAAACGGGAAAGATGTTCCGAAAATTGTATATTTATCACATAAAAATTAAAAAATGATAGATGCATTGCTTAAACGGGGTCATATGCGCATGGGGTATCATTTGTTATACTTATTAACCAGAAGTACCAAGTTGAGTAGGGTGCAAGCCTGAAAAAATATAAAAAATCACAAGGAGGTATGAGAGCAATGGCAAAAAAAAGCCCAGCTACAGTGCAAAATAAGCGAAAACTCTCATGGGACCTGATCTGGAAGCAGCGGTATCTTTTTTTCATGTCTTTACCGTTCGTTGTCTGGATCATTATTTTTAAGTACATACCCTTGTGGGGATGGACGATGGCTTTCCAGGAGGTCAAGCCGGCGACCTTCGCGACGCCGATCTGGCAGAGACAGTTCACCGGTCTGAAGAACTTCACGGACGCGTTCAACGACCGTATCTTCATGCAGACCATGATCAATACTCTGGGCATCAGCGTCCTGCAGATCGGCCTGGGTACGATCATCGCTATCCTGTTCGCCGTATTTCTGAACGAACTGGTATTTACCAAATTTAAGAAGATCACGCAGACCGTATCCTACCTGCCTCACTTCGTATCCTGGGTCATCATCGCCAGCCTTGCGAAGAATATCTTTAACGACGGCGGCCTGTTCGACACGCTGACCCACACCAATCTTCACCTGATGAGCACCAACTCGCCTCTGATCTGGTTCGTCATCGTCCTGATCGACTGCTGGAAGGAGATGGGCTGGAACGCCATCATTTACCTGTCCGCCATGGCGGGCATCGACACCGGCCTTTACGAGGCGGCCCAGATGGACGGCGCCAACCGGTTCCAGAAGATGTGGCACATCACCCTGCCGGGCATCCGCCCGACCATCATCGTCCTGCTGATCATGAGTATTGGCGGCGCCCTGAACGTCGGCATGGAGCGGCAGATGCTTCTGAGCAACCCGCTGGTCCAGGATCACACCATGGTTCTTTCCTGGTTCTCCTACATAAGAGGTATCGGAAGCAGCAACTACGGTCTCGGTACTGCCATCGGCGTCTTCCAGTCGATTGTCAGCGTTACGCTTCTGCTGATCGCCAATAAGCTGGCCGGTCTGGTCGGCGAAGACAAGCTGATTTAGGAGGTGGCATAGATGAAGAATCTGCATAAAACATGGTTTGATTATCTGCTGATAGTGTTTTTCGTCTTCATCCTGATCATCACGCTGTATCCGTTCATCAACGTGCTGGCGATCTCGTTCAACGACGCGACGGATACGATGAAGAACATTAATTTCGTCATTCCGCGGAAGTTCACGATCACCAACTATAAGTACGTGTTCGAAGAGGGCGGGATCGTGATGCCGCTGTTCATCTCCATTGCCAAGACGGTCATCGGTACGCTGCTGGGCGTCATCTGCACCGCGATGCTGGCCTATACCCTGAGCCGTCAGGATTTCGTCGCCCACAAGCTGTTCACGATGATCTTCGTCGTGACCATGTACGTCGGCGGCGGTATGATCCCCGAGTACCTGCTGATCATGCGTACCCTGCACCTGGGCAATAACTTCCTGGTCTACATCCTGCCCGGTCTGGTCTGGGTCTATAACATGATCCTGGTCCGTTCCTTCATCGACGGCCTGCCCCTGGCCCTTCAGGAAGCGGCCCGTATCGACGGCGCCAACGACTTCCAGATCTGGTATCAGGTGGTGATGCCGCTCTGTACCCCGGTTCTGGCGACCATCGCCCTGTACTACGCGGTAGGCCAGTGGAACTCCTTCATGGATACCTACCTGTACGCCAAGGATTTAAAGACCCTGCAGTTCAAGCTGTATGAGATCATGTCCCAGGCGACGATGCAGCTGGATACCCACAATGTCAACAATACCAACCAGGCGGTCACCCCGATGGCGATCCGTATGGCGGTCACCGTCGTGGCTACGGTTCCGATCATCATCGTGTATCCGTTCGTACAGAAGTATTTCGTCGGCGGCATGACGCTGGGCGCGGTGAAGAACTGACAGAAAGCATGGCGCTGGGCGCGGTGAAGAACCGGCAGAAATCATCTCGATATATTGTCCTGCGGAAGCGGGATCGTATATACATATTTTTTAATCCAATCAAGGAGGAATGATTTATGAAAATGCGTAAAGTTATGGCACTGTTCATGGTCGCTTCCATGACGGCTGGACTTCTGGCCGGCTGCGGCGGCGGTTCCGGCAGCGGCAGCGGTACGACCACGACGGCAGCGGCCGGCGGCAGCGGCGAGACAGCGGCGGCCGGCGGCGAGGCGGCGGCTGATGATTTAACCCCCATTACCTTTGAGTATTACAACGCGGACGGAAGAAACGACGTCTGGGATAACCCGGTCGGCAACGCGATCACCGAGGCGACCGGCGTTACCTTAAAGATCAGCTACCCGGTATCTTCCACCGGCGATCCCGGCGAGGACATCGCCCTGATGATCGCCAATGACGATTATCCGGATCTGATTTATTCCAAGCAGTCCGTTACCGACCTGTATGAGGCCGGCGCCCTGATCGATATGAGCGATCTGATCGACCAGTACGGACCCAACATCAAGAAGATGTACGGCGACGAGTATGACAAGCTGAGATGGGGTTCCGGCGACGACGGTATCTATCAGCTGTCCTATGCAGGCGTCCGCGCGCAGACCTTAAGCTCCGGCGGTACCTGCCAGATCCAGTTCGCTGTTCTGGCGGAGAACGACTACAAGTATCCGACCACCCTGGACGAGTATGAGAAGATGATCAAGGATTATCTGGCGGCTCATCCGACGACGCCCGACGGTCTTGACATGATCGGTATCAGCCAGGTGGCTTCCGACTGGCACTGGATGATCACCCTGGGCAACCCGGCCGGCTTCATCGCCGACGCGCAGCCGGACAACGGTCAGTGGCTGGTTGATGAGAACAACAACGTTACCTACAAGCATGCGAGCGACGACGAGAAGGAATACTTCCGCTGGCTGAGCCGTATGTACGACGAGGGCATCCTGGATCCGCAGTTCGCGACCCAGACCGAGGAAGACTACATCGCGAAGCTGGGCACCGGCCGTGTTGTGGCTATCACCGACGCCAACTGGCACTACGGTCCTGCTGAGCAGGTGCTGATCGCCGATGGTAAGGTTGATCAGACATACTGCGGTCTGCCGGTGACCTTAAGGGCTGACCAGAAGGCTCCGTCCCTGTTATATCAGGGCCTGCAGGTTGGCTACGGCCTGGGCATCTCCAAGAGCTGCCAGGATCCGGTCCGTGCCGTCAAGTTCCTTGACTACCTGTGCTCCGATGAGGGTGCGAGACTTTACAAGTGGGGCATCGAGGGCGTGAACTACCAGATCGACGACGAAGGCAACTGGTATCGTACTCCCGAGGAGATCGCCGCTTCCCAGTCGGATCCCGACTACTCCAAGAAGACCGGTATCGGCAACTACACCGGATTCCCGATCTACGGCGACGGCGCTGTGGATGAGAACGGCAAGCCGTATACCCCGAATACCCGCGAGTCTGTAGCCGCTGAGTACAATGCGGCGCAGAAGGCTGCCTGCGAGGCCTGGGGCGTAGAGCTTCTGGTCGACATCTTCCCGCAGGCTGACGAGTTTGAGACTCCCGAGTTCTCCCCGCTTTGGGCATACGCGACTCCGCAGGAGATCGTAGATCTGCAGAACAAGCTGGATGAGATCGCATGGCCGGGCATCGTTAAGTGCATCACCGAGCCGCTTGACAACTTCGACGCCAACTGGGAGACCATGGTTCAGACGCTGAAGGACAACGGTCTGGATGAGGCGAACGAGAAAGAGACCGCGTTCCTGGCTTCCAAGCTGCAGTAATTTACGGCCTCTTGTTCGGACAGCATCTGTAATTACATAAGAGAAGACCTTGGGGCCTGATATCTTAATGGTGTCAGGCCCCTTTTACTAACATTTTATCAGGTTTTTCCGCGGCCCATGGCATGATTGTGCCTGATATGACACGGAAAGAATCCGCATGAGAGAGGAGAATTGTGGTGATGAAGAAGAATACACCGTTCTGGGACGCGTCGCTGCCGATCGAGAAGCGTCTGGACTGGCTTCTTGCCGAGATGACGATCGAGGAGAAATTAAGCTGCCTGGCGTCCAGTGTTCCGGATCTGGAGCGGATGGGGATTCCCGGCATGAACGTGGGCGGCGAAGCCGCCCATGGCGTGGAAGCGAGAAATGACCAGAACGAACTGAAGATCCCGGAGCAGACTACATCCTTCGTTCAGCCCATCGGCATGAGCGCGACCTGGGATCCGGAGATCATCAAGAAGGCCGGAGAGGTCACCGGAACCGAAGCAAGAGTGATCTACCACCGCCATCCGGACCGGGGCCTGAGCCGCTGGGCGCCGACCATCGATCTGGAGCGGGATCCCCGCTGGGGCCGGAACGAGGAGGGCTACGGTGAGGATCCGGTGCTGACCGGCGCCATGGCGTCCGCCTATATTCAGGGCATGCAGGGCGACGATCCCCATTATCTGCGTATTGCCAGCACGCTGAAGCATTTCTACGCCAATAATGTGGAAGTGGGACGGGGCTGGAAGAATTCCTCCGTGGATCCCCGCAATGAATACGAGCTCTATCTGGAGCCGTTCCGCCGCGCGATCCAGGACGGCGGCGCGGAGGCCATTATGACGGCTTACAATAAGATCAACGGCACTCCCGGCATCCTTAACCGCGAAGTGCAGGATATCTTAAAGGATCAGTACGGTTTAAAGCATGCGGTCAGCGACGGCGGCGCCATGAGCATGGTGGCGGAGGCCCATCATTATTACGGCACCCATGCGGAGACGGTGGCGAGCGCGATCCGGGCCGGCGTGGACGCCATGTCCGAGAATAAGGACGGCGTGACTGCGGCGGCGAAGGAAGCCTGGGAGCTGGGGCTGATGACCGAAGCGGAAGTGGACCGGGCCGTCCGCAATATGTTCCGCAGCAAGCTTCGTCTGGGCATTTACGACGAGCCGGTGCGCAATCCCTATGACAATGTGACTGAGGCGGATCTGTGCTCGAAGGAGAACGAAGAGATTTGCCGTCAGATGTCGCGGGAGACGGTCGTTCTTTTGAAGAATGAAAATGGCGCGCTTCCGCTGGACGCGTCGATGCCGGCGAAGGATCTGGCTATTATCGGGCCGCTTGCGGACGCCTGGTATCAGGACTGGTATGGCGGCGAGCCTCCGTATAAGAGGACGCTGAAGGACGGCGTGGCGGAGATCCTGGGAGAGGGAAGCGCCTGCGTGGACGGCTGGGACCGGGTGGTATTTAAGTACGGCGATAAGGCGGTGGCGGTCGCTGACGACGGGACGCTGACGCTTTCGGACGAGCCGGATGTGTTCGTGAAGGAGGCCTGGGACGGCGGATATTTCGCGCTGCGCAGCGTCCGCACCGGGAAACTCTGGAACCTGCGGATGCCGATGGGACCCGGCGATGCGGCGGAAATGGGACGGATCGCGGCGGAGAAGGAGCAGGCGTTCGACTGGTTCGTGGTGGAGATTTTCCATCTGTTTGAGGAAGCGCAGGAAAGCGGCGTAACGGTAACGATCACCGACCGTTTTGGCGCGCCCCTGACCGTGGACGCGGCCGGCGCTGTCCGTTCCGTACGCGGGGCGGAGCCTGCGAAGTTTGTCATGGAAGTGGTTTCTTCCGGTATCGAGGAAGCGAAGAAAGCGGCGGCTGCGGCGAAGAAAGTGGTGCTGGCGCTGGGCTGCCATTCCCTGATCGACTGCAAGGAGACGCTGGACCGGGAGTCGATCGCGTTCCCGGCTCCGCAGCAGAGACTTTTTGACGCGGTGACCGAAGTGAAGCCTGACGCGGTGGTGGCGTTATTTACCAACTTCCCCTATGCGATGAGCGGGATCCAGGAGAAGGCGCCGGCGATCCTGATGAGCGCTACCGGGGCCCAGGATATGGGCTGCGCGATGGCGGAGACGCTGTTTGGACTGAACGCTCCGGCGGGGAGGCTGAACCAGACCTGGTACCTGGACGACAGCCAGCTGCCGGATATCGATGATTACGATATCATTAAGGGCGGAAGGACTTACCGGTATTTTGAGGGCGAGGTGCTGTATCCTTTCGGTTACGGACTCACCTATACGGAGTTCGATTATTCGGATTTGAGCGTGAGACTTGTGAATTTCAAAGATCTGAAGGTTTCTTTGAAGCTGACGAATACGGGGAAATGTGTGAGCGACGAGGTGGCGCAGATCTACGGTGAGGCTCCGGCTTCCAGGGTGAAGAAGCCGCTTCGGCAGCTGCTGGCGTTTGAACGTGTGAAGGCGGTGGAGCCTGGCGAGAGCCGTGTGGTGGAATTCGTGGTGCCGGTGGAGGAACTGCGTTTCTACGATACGATCAGCGGGACGCTGATGGTGGAGGAAGGACTTTATCAGATCTTCGCGGGTTCTTCCAGCGTTGACCAGCGACTGACGGCGGAAGTAGAGGTTCCGGGGCTGCATCCGGGGAAGCGTGATCTGACGAAGAAGATCCGTGCCGACCATTATGATGATTATGAGAATATGCTGCTGACCGAGGGACAGTTCTCGTATAAGGCGGTGACGCAGGCGGATCCTTCGAAAGAAGGAGTGCTGCGGTATGGTGACTGCGTGCTGGGAGATGGCGCGAAGGCGTTTGTGCTGCATTTGAAGAGCGGCGAGGGGTGCAGCGTGAAGGTGCTGGTGGACGGAGAGTCTGTGGCAGCCTGGGAAGGGAATACGAGGGAGTACCGGCAGGGAGGATTCCCGGCGATGGATGAGAAGGGGCGGAGAGAAGCCGCTCTGCAGGCGAAGACTTGGCCGACCGAGTATACCGATGTTGTCATGCCGATTATGGTTCCGATCGCTGAAAAAGATTGCCATACGGTGGAAATTCGGGTGGCGGGAGACATCCTTTTGTGTTATTATTATGTTCGATAGCAGTATGCACGACAGCCGCTATATATGTTAGCGGTTTGATGCAGAGTCGCGTGAGGTCCGCGCGGAGACTCCGGCCCTTCTCAGGTTCGGGTTTTCTCGCGGGAAAATCCTAAGCTCACAACGATTTGCTAAAAGCGGCACGGAAAATGGGCAACTCGCTTCGCTCAGACAATCCCATTTTCCGTGCCAACGCAAACCGTTGTTCGCTAAGGATTTTCAGCCGCTCGCAAAACTCACCTGAGATGGGCCGGAGTCTCCGCGCTGGGATTTTCGGCAGCTGAGGATGAGGTGCGGAAACTGTGAATGTAGGAAAAGGAGATCGGTAAGTATGAAATTCCACAATGGTTGCTGGCTAATGAAGGAGGGCGTGTCGTGGTTTGGGCCGCAGCACGTGTATGAGACCCATATTGCGGAGAAGGAGGTGCGTCTGGTGGCGCCGACTTCGCGGATCCGGGGGAAGGGGGATACGCTGGGCGGGATTAATCTGACGCTGCGGATTACCTCGCCGGCGCCGGAGGTTCTGCGGGTGCAGACGTATCATCATAAGGGCGTACAGAAGAAGGGGCCGGAGTTTGATCTGCAGAATAATGCGGAGAAGGCGCTTTGTGTGGCTGAACAGGGGAATCTCCTGACGGTCGGAAGCGGAAGCTTAGGGCTTGTTATTGACCGGGAGAACTGGTCTATGACGTTTGTGCGGGGTTGCAAGCCGGAAGGACAGATCGGGACGGCTGCGTGTGTACAGGCTGCGCAGACAGATGCCTGCGGCGCGGCGGTTCCGCAGATGGAGGTCATCACGAAGGCGGGGCAGCGGGACCTGGGTTATGTGAAGACTAATTGGACCGGCATGGCTTACGATAAGGGCGGGGACGCCTGGATGTGTCAGCAGCTGGGGCTTTCGGTGGATGAGAATATCTACGGTATGGGCGAGCGGTTCACGCCGTTCGTAAAGAACGGCCAGTCGGTATCCATCTGGAATGAGGACGGAGGCACGAGCACGGAGCAGGCGTATAAGAACATTCCGTTCTATCTGTCGAGTAAGGGCTACGGCGTCTTTGTCAACCATCCGGAGCGGGTGGAGTTCGAGGTGGCTACGGAGCAGGCCAGTAAGCTGGCGTTCGCAGTGGAAGGCGAGAGCCTGGATTATTATTTCTTCAATGGTCCGACGATGAAGGAAGTCCTTATGCGGTATACGGATCTGACGGGGAAGCCGGCGCTGCCGCCGCAGTGGACCTTCGGGCTGTGGCTGTCTACGTCGTTCACGACTAATTATGACGAGCAGACGGTGATGAGCTTTATCGACGGCATGCATGAGAGAGGGATCCCGCTGTCGGTGTTCCATTTCGACTGCTGCTGGATGAAGGAATTCCACTGGACGGATTTTCTGTGGGACAGCCGGGTGTTCCCAGACCCGAAGGGGATGATCGCCCGGATCAAGGAGAAGGGCGTGAAGATCTGCGTCTGGATCAATTCCTATGTGGGACAGGAATCGGTGCTGTTCGACGAGGGTGCGGAGAAAGGGTATTTCTTAAAGCGGCCTAACGGCGATGTGTGGCAGTGGGATATGTGGCAGCCGGGGCTGGCGATCATTGATTTCACCAATCCTGAGGCGTGCCGCTGGTATCAGGAAAAGCTTGAGGAGCTGCTGGATATGGGTGTGGACTGCTTTAAGACCGATTTCGGCGAGCGGATCCCGACGGACTGCGTCTACCATAACGGCGCGGATCCGGTGAAGATGCACAATTTCTATACGTATCTGTACAATAAGACCGTGTTCGACCTGCTGGAGCGGAAGAAAGGACGCGGCGAGGCGGTGTTGTTCGCGCGGTCGGCGACGGCGGGCGGGCAGAAGTTCCCGGTTCACTGGGGCGGCGACTGCTGGTCGGATTATGAGTCCATGGCGGAGAGCCTGCGGGGCGGCCTGTCGCTGACCAGCAGCGGATTTGGATTCTGGAGCCATGATATCGGCGGCTTCGAGAATACGTCGACGCCGGATGTGTATAAGAGGTGGGCGGCGTTTGGCCTTCTGTCTTCCCACAGCCGGCTGCATGGCAGCGGTTCTTACCGGGTGCCGTGGCTGTATGATGAGGAGGCCGTGGATGTGGTGCGCTTCTTTACGGATCTGAAGCACAGCCTGGTGCCGTATCTGTACAGCAGCGCGGTGAATACGTCGCGGACCGGCGTGCCGATGATGCGCAGCATGGCGATGGAATTTACGGATGATCCCAACTGCCGGTATCTGGATAAACAGTATATGCTGGGAGACAGTTTGCTGGTGGCGCCGATCTTTAATGATCAGGGGATCGCGCAGTATTATCTGCCGGCGGGGAAATGGACTAATTATCTGACCGGAGAGACGGCGGAAGGCGGCGTGTGGAGGAAGGAGAAGCACGGGTATCTGTCGATTCCGCTGTGGGTGAAGGCGGGAAGCGTGATCCCGGTCGGGAAGAAGTATGAGCGGGCGGAATATGAGTTCGCGGGGAATCTGGAATTTAAGGTGTACGGGCCGGTTGAGAATGTCGAATTTTGCGTTATACAGAAGGGGGCGGAAGCGGCGCGATTGAGGCTTGCGGTGGAAGATGGGCGGCTTGGCGGTGCCATTGCCGGGGCGAAAGGGTGTACGGTTCGGCTGGTGGACGGTATTGTTGATGGTGTGCTGACGGTTGACAGTGTTCCGAAGATTGATGGTGTGACAGCGGCGGCGGATGGCGGCGATATTGTGCTATATATTGAGAAGGATGAAGTAGTGTTCTGAGATTAGGGGAACGGCAGGCTTGATGTGGGCGCGGACGGTCCGCGTCCGGCGGACTGTCTGCATGTTCCTCAGGATTCAGGACGGAAGTGCTTCTAAGTTCACAGCAATTTGTTAAAAGCATCACGAAAAATGGACAACTCGCTTCGCTCAAACAAGTCCATTTTTCGTGATAACACAAATTACTGTTCACTAAGAAGCACTAACCGTTCTGAAATTCGGAACCTGCGGACAGTCTGCCGGGCGCTGGGGATTGGCTTGCGGAGGGTCTGCGGGATGCTGGGAGATCGGCTTGCAGACAGTCTGTGGGACAGCGAGGATCGGCTTGCAGGCGGGCCGGACATAAAACAAAAGATGTGACAAAGGCCGGAGGGCTTGAAGAATAATTTAAGAACAACAGGAGGGTAACAGAATGGCGAAGTTTCATGCATCGACGTCCTCGGCGGTAAGTGAGCGCGAGGTCAGGAACATGGAGAGGGCGCGGAAGATCGCGTCGCAGGGCATGGTGCTTCTGGAGAACGCGGGAGCGCTGCCGCTTAAGGCGGAGACGAAGAAAGTGGCGCTTTTCGGAAACGGTGGACGCAGGACTATCAAGGGCGGTACCGGATCGGGCGATGTGAACAGCCGGGAAGTGGTGAACGTGGAGCAGGGGCTGGAGGCCGCGGGGCTGACCGTTGTTACGAAGGGCTGGCTTGACCGGTATGACCGGGTGATCGAGGCGGCGCGGGCAGAGTATTTTGCCGACTTTGCGAAGAAGATCGCGGCGGAAGGCGCCGGCGCGATGATGGATCTGTTCAATAATCCGTTTAAAGAGCCGGAGATCATTCCGGTGACGGAGGAGGATATGGACACGGCGGCGACGGATACGGCTGTTTTTATCGTGTCGCGCAATTCCGGCGAGGGCAAGGATCGGGCGCCGGTCAAAGGTGATTTTGAGCTGTTTGGGGTGGAGGAAGAGGCGATCAAGGCCCTGATCTCCTGCTATAAGAACGTGATCGTGGTGCTGAACGTGGGCGGCGTGTTGGATACCCGCTTCCTGCGCGGCACAAAGGGGATCGGCGCGGTCCTTCTGATGAGCCAGGCGGGCAATATCGGCGGTTACGCGCTGGCGGACGTGCTTCTGGGCAAGGTGACGCCAAGCGGACATCTGGCGACTACGTGGGCCGAGCAGTATTCGGATTATCCGGGCGCGATGAATTTCAGCCATGTGAACGGCGATGTGAACGATGAGTATTACAAGGAGGGGATTTACGTCGGATACCGGTATTTCGATACGTTCGGCGTGGCGCCCGCCTATCCGTTCGGGTATGGAAAGTCGTATACGGATTTTGCCATAGAATGCAAATCGGTAACCGTGGATGACAATCAGGTTACAGTTACCGCAGAGGTTACCAATACCGGCAGCGTCTATTCCGGTAAGGAAGTGGTGCAGGTGTACTATTCGGCTCCGCAGGGCGCGCTGGAGAAGCCCTATCAGGAGCTGGCGGCTTACGCGAAGACGAAGCTTCTGGCTCCCGGCGAGGCGCAGACGCTTGCAATTAGCTTTAAGGTGACGGAAATGGCCTCCTACAGCGAGGCAAAGGCGGCCTATGTGCTGGAGCCGGGCACTTACTATGTGCGTGTGGGCGAGCACTCCCGGGCGACGAAGGTGGCTGCGGCCCTTGTCCTTGAGAAGGAAGTGGTGACGGAGAAATTGGCCAACTATCTGAAGCCGGATGTGGAGATGGAAATGCTCTCCTCCGCGGGCGCGAAGCCTTACACCTATGAGAGTGAGGAAGCGGAGAAGGCGGCGGCCCCGAAGCTGGCGGTCGATGCGGAGAAGCTTCCCTGCTTCACGGCTGTTTACACCCCCGTCGGCGCGGGAGAGCAGCCGGAGCCGGATACCGACGGACATAAGATCACGATGGACGAGGTGAAGGCCGGAACTTACACTCTGGACGAACTGGTGAACCAGCTGACCGTGGAAGAGATGGCTGAACTGTGCGTCGGCACGGCGAGAGGCGGCTTCGGAGGCGAGTCGGTGATCGGTTCCGCGTCGGCGGCATGTCCGGGCGCGGCCGGCGACACCACATCCCGGATGCTTCCCGACCGCGACATCCGCAACATGATCCTGGCGGACGGACCGGCGGGACTGCGTCTGTCCACGCATTTCGTCGTGGATCACGACGGCAACCAGATCCCGGGGATCGGGGATGCGCCGCTTCCTGGGATGGAGCTTCTGAACGCGGATGCGCCCAAGCCTGAGATCCCGGACGATGCGACCCATTATTACCAGTACTGCACGGCGATTCCGATCGCCACGCTGCTGGCCCAGACCTGGGATGTGGAAGCGATCGCGGCGGCCGGTGATATCGTGGGCGAGGAGATGGAGGAGCTGGGCGTGACATTGTGGCTGGCCCCCGGCATGAACATCCACCGCAACCCGCTGTGCGGACGCAATTTCGAGTATTATTCCGAGGATCCGCTGGTTGCCGGAATGTGCGCGGCGGCGGACACGCTGGGCGTGCAGAAGCATCCGGGCGTGGGCACGACGATCAAGCATTTCGCCTTCAATAACCAGGAGGACAACCGGATGCACACCAACGCCCATGTGAGCGAGCGGGCGGCCCGCGAGATCTATCTGAAGGGCTTCGAGATCGCCGTGAAGCGTTCCCAGCCCATGTCGATCATGACCTCCTATAACCTGGTCAACGGCCTCCACACCGCTAACAGCTACGAGCTTCTGACGGCGATCGCCCGCCAGGAGTGGGGCTTTAAGGGTTTCGTGATGACCGACTGGGGCACCACGGGATCGATCGAGATGGAGCCGGGCAAGACCTTCAAGTACGGCTGTTCCAACGCGGCCGGCTGCGTGAAGGCCGGCAACGACCTGACCATGCCGGGCAGCCAGAACGACGTGGACGAGATCGTGAAGTCCGTGGGCGCGGCGGAAGGAGAAGCAGAATACCCGCTGACTCTCGGCGAGCTGCGCGCGGCGGCGAAGCGGATCCTTTCCGTCGTCATGGTAAGCTCGGTGTATGAGGGAGCGAAGCCGTACATGGGCTGACATGGCGGCTGGCTGGTTATGACATTGATAAGTGAGCAGGAAAGTAAAGCAGTTGCGCTGGAAGATATGTCGCGCTAAAGAATACCTGTATACGAGAAGAAAACGTGACGGTATCCGCAGCGGAAAATGTGTCTGCATCCGGGCGGGCGAACGGCTGCGCCAGCGGCAGAGAATGTAATAATTCCCCGTCTGTCGATATTTTGGCAGGCGGGGATATTTATCTGCCCTAAACTTGTCGAAACTTGCGATAGAATCCATTTGCACCTGCATTTCTGCAAGTTTATAATCGAAATATCACCGTAACTGTCCCCGATAATTTTTTGCAGTTACAGACTAACCCAAAGGAGGACAAATCATGACACCAACTCTAAGCGTAGCAATCGCTGAGGACAACCCGAAAACATTAGATCTCCTGAATCAGATGCTGTCCGGAGAAGATGGCATCCAGATCGTAGGAAAAGCAGAGACAGGCGATGAAGCCTATGAGATGATCGTCTCCACCAAGCCCGACGTCGTCCTCCTGGACGTGATCATGCCGGGCATGGACGGACTTACGGTTATGGAGAAGGTGAAGAACGAAGAGAAACTGGCCAAAAAGCCGTCATTTATCATGGTTTCCGCGGCAGGAAGCGAGAATGTAACAGAGGACGCGTTCCGTCTGGGCGCCAATTATTTTATTATGAAGCCGTTTACCCGCGAGGTGGTCGTGGACAAGGTCCGCCGTCTGGCCGGCTACGCGGCGAAGCCCAGGGGACTTTCCCTGCCGCATTCGCGCAAGATCCGTCCTTATGAGAATCAGGTGGAATACATGGAGCAGAATCTGGAAAATGACGTTACCCAGATCCTGCACGAGATCGGCGTACCCGCTCATATCAAGGGCTATCAGTATCTGCGGGACGCGATCATTTCTTCCGTCTGCGACCAGGATATGCTGGCGTCGGTGACGAAGGTGCTTTACCCGAATATCGCCAAGAAACATCAGACAACGCCCAGCCGTGTCGAGCGTGCGATCCGCCATGCCATCGAGGTGGCCTGGAGCAGGGGCAAAATGGATACGATCAATGAGATATTCGGCTACACGGTCAGCAACGGCAAGGGCAAGCCGACCAATTCTGAGTTTATCGCATTACTGTCCGATAAGATCCGTCTGGATTATAAACGGATGTAATTCATGGCAGCAGGAGGTTCGCCCGACATACCTGCTGCTGTTGGAAAATCTGACAAACTTCACATAAAACTTCTAAGAATGTACTTCCTAATTCGGAAAAAGTATTGTATACTATATCTGCAAGGGGTTTATATCGCGCTGCGCGGCATAGCCGCGGCTGTTTGCCGCGCAGTGTTTAAACCGGTCCGCGGGGTAAAGGACCGGCGTCAGGTTTTTCCCAATCACAGGAGGGTTCATTCATGAAGAAGATCTTATTTGTCGCTTCTGAGGCAGTTCCATTTGTTAAGACCGGAGGACTGGCGGATGTGGCCGGCTCCCTTCCGAAGTGTTTCAATAAGGAGTATTATGATGTCCGCGTCATGCTCCCCAAGTATATGTGCATGAAGCAGGAATGGAAGGATAAGCTGAATTATATCGACCATTTCTACATGGACTATCTCGGGCAGAGCCGTTATGTGGGCATTCTGCTGTATGAGTACGAGGGCATCAAGTTCTATTTTATCGACAATGAGTGGTATTTCAACGGAAGTACCCTGTACGGCGACTGGCTGTACGATCTGGAGAAGTTCTCCTTCTTCTGCAACGCGGCGCTTTCGGCGCTTCCGGTGATCGGTTTCCGGCCTGACGTGATTCACTGCCACGACTGGCAGACGGGTCTCATCCCGGTGTACTTAAAGGACCGTTTCGCCGGCGGCGAGTTCTTCCGCGGCATCAAGAGCGTCATCACGATCCATAACCTGAAGTTCCAGGGCGTCTGGGACGTGGATACGATCAAGAGGCTCACCGGCCTGTCCGATTACTATTTCACGCCGGATAAGCTGGAAGCGTATAAGAACGGCAATCTGTTAAAGGGCGGCATTGTCTACGCCGACGCGATCACTACGGTCAGCAATACTTACGCCGAGGAGATCAAGATGCCGTTCTACGGCGAGAATCTGGACGGCCTGATGCGCGCCCGGGCGAACAGCCTGCGGGGCATCGTCAACGGCATCGACTACGAGGAATTCAATCCGGAGACCGACGAGTATATCGTGGCCCACTATAACGCCCAGACCTTCCGCAAGGAGAAGATCAAGAACAAGAGGGCTCTGCAGAAGGAACTCGGACTGGAGGAAGATGAGAAGCTCATGATGATCGGTATCGTCTCCAGACTGACCGATCAGAAGGGTTTTGATCTGATCCAGTATGTGATGGACGATCTGTGCCATGACGCCGTTCAGCTGGTCGTCTTAGGCACCGGCGAGGAGCGCTATGAGAATATGTTCCGCCATTTCGCCTGGAAGTATCCGGGCAAGGTGTCGGCGAATATTTACTATTCGAATCCTCTGTCCCACAAGATCTACGCGGCCTGCGACGCGTTTTTGATGCCGTCGCTGTTCGAGCCCTGCGGCTTAAGCCAGCTGATGTCCCTGCGCTACGGGACGCTTCCCATCGTCCGGGAGACCGGCGGACTTAAGGATACGGTACAGCCGTACAATGAATACGAGGGCACCGGCACCGGATTCTCATTTGCCAACTATAACGCCCATGAGATGCTTGGCACGATCCGCTATGCGGAGCAGATCTATTACGACAGGAAGCGCGAGTGGAACAAGATGATCGACCGGGCCATGGCCCAGGATTTCTCCTGGAACGCATCGGCGCTTAAGTATCAGGAACTGTACGACTGGCTGATCGGATAGACACGCAGGGAGAAGCGGGGGCGGCGTGCGCGTCCCCGGCGAGACATAAGAGAGATGGTGGAATTATGGGTGTATGGCAGGAACTCTTAAGCAATCAGATCCTGATCAGCGCGGTGGTGGGCTGGACGGTGGCCCAGGTTCTTAAAACATTGATCGATATGGGATTTAACAGGTCCTTCCGGCCGGAACGGCTGGTAGGCTCCGGCGGTATGCCCAGTTCCCATTCGGCGACCGTATGCGCCCTGACGGTGGCGTCAGGCATGAAGTACGGCCTGTCCTCGTTTGAATTCGCGGTCAGCTTCGTGCTGGCGAGCGTGGTCATGTACGACGCCATCGGCGTCCGGCAGGAGACCGGCAAGCAGGCCAAGCTCCTGAACCTGATCGTGCAGCAGGACTGGTTCAGGCTGGACAATCAGGAAGTAGAGAAAAGACTGAAGGAATTTGTGGGGCATACGCCGCTGCAGGTATTCGCCGGGGCGCTGC
The DNA here is from genome assembly GCA_947626395.1 of uncultured Lachnospiraceae bacterium. Taxonomy (GTDB): domain Bacteria; phylum Bacillota; class Clostridia; order Lachnospirales; family Lachnospiraceae; genus UBA3402. Next base: position 98,429 of record CANQRU010000002.1, read on the forward strand.
TGGGTATCCTGATGGCGGTGCTGGTGAATATGGCGTATTGACCGCAGAGGTATTCTTGGGAGATTTTGATGATCAGGCTAATCGCTTCAGACATAGACGGTACATTGGTAAGGGACGGTTCCCACGAGATAAATCCGCAGATCTATGATGTGATCGCGAAGCTGCATGCCTGCGGCGTGCAGATCGCGCTGGCCAGCGGACGCCAGTGGGTCAGCATTGAGAGGCTGTTCGCGCCGGTGAAGGAGAAGATCTTCTATATTTCCGACAACGGCGCCTATGTGGGCTGTCATGGACGGCAGCTGTTTCTGAATTATTTCGACCGGGATCTGGCCATGGAGATGGTGGAGGATATCCGTCGGCAGCCGGGGCTGGAATATATGGTCAGCGGCCCGGACGCGGTGTATCTCGATACGAAGGACAGGGATTTTCTGGATCTGCTCACTTACGGTTACCGGTTTGCCATGGAGAAGATGGACGATGTGACGGAGATGACGGAGCCGGTCATCAAGATGGCGATTTACTGCGGGGCCGGCGGCATTGAGAAGAAGACGGAACAGCTGAGGGGGAGATACGCGGACCGGCTTCATGTTATGGTATCCGGTGATAAGTGGGTGGATTTTGTGATGCCCGGAGTCAGTAAGGGCTGGGGGATCGAACGGCTTCAGAAGGATCTGGGGATCAGTCCAGAGGAGACGATGGCTTTCGGAGACCAGCAGAATGATGTGGATATGCTGAAGAAAGCCTACTACAGCTTCGCGGTGGGGAACGCGGTGCCGGAGGCGAAGGCCGCGGCGCGGTTCGCGGCTGCGGCGAATGTGGATGACGGTGTGCTGAAGATATTGAAACTGCTGGTATGAAATGCAGGAAAGAGTTCTGGAGCTGCGGGATATCGAGTACCTGAATATTGAAGCTGCTTGTGTAAGACGCAGGAAAGAGGGAGCCGGTTCATGAAAGATGAACGTGTGAGGCTGAGTAAACGGCGCTCGGAAGGGCGCCTTGATGATAGATGGAAACGCCGCCTGCAGAGAGGCGCGGCGATAGTTCTTATGGCGGTATCCATGACGGCGGCGTCCGGCTGCGGCGCCGGTTTTCCGTTTGCCGAGGAAGAGACGGCGTCCGGAGAATATACGAGACCGCAGGCCATGATCATCGTGGCCACGGAGAAGAATCGCTATGAGAAAGTATATACGGATCAGATATGGAGCGTCGCCCTGGAAGACGGCCGGACATTTGAGACTTATCTTCTGGATCAGGTGAAGGAGTTCCTTACGAATCTGAAGACCATGAACCTTCTGGCGGACCGGCAGAAGATCGTGCTGACCAGCGCGGAGCAGAGCCGGCTTAAGGCGCTTGCCGGGAGATATTATGAGGGGCTTACGGAGGAAGACCGGGAGTATATCGGCGCTGATGAAGAGGATGTATTGACCCTGTACACGGATTATTATACGGCGAATAAAGTGGTAGGCATCCTGACGGACGGGATCGATCTGGAGGTCAGCGACAGCGAGGCCAAGGTGATTACTGTCCAGATGATCCAGATCTCCAGCAAGGAGGCGGCGGAAGCCGTGTACCGCAGGGTCAGCCAGGATGGCAGCGATTTCCTGTCTGTCGCCCGGGAGACAAGCGAGGGGGAAAAGACGGAACTCCAGCTTGGCCGGGGCGAACTGCCGGAGGCCGTGGAGAACGCGGCGTTTGCTCTGGCACCCGGAGAGATGAGTCCGCTGGTGGAGGGCGGGGGCTGGTACTATATTATCCGCTGCGTCAGTGATTACGACGCGGAAGCCACCGAATTAAGAAAGACCCGAATCTACGAGGAACGCAAGAATCAGGTCTTTCGTCAGATCTACGAACAGTTTGAACCGGAGGATCCGGCGGCCGTCCCGGAAGATTTCTGGCCGGAGATCCATTTTGACGGGGACGACGGTTCGACTACAACGGATTTCTTCTCGTTATATCAGGAAGAATTCGGAAGCTAACCGGTTAATGGCGGTCTGATCGGCGCAGGCCATCAGCTCCCTCGCGGAGTGCATGGCCAGGATCGGAACGCCGATATCTACGGTCTTCATAGACAGTTCCGCGGACGAGATGGCTCCCAGAGTGGAGCCTCCTCTCATATCTGAGCGGTTGGAGAACTTCCGGTAAGGGATCTTCGCGCCGCGGCAGATACTCTCAATGACGCCGATGCAGGAAGAATCGGTGGCGTAGGACTGACGGGAACTCATTTTCAGCACGACGCCGTCTCCCATGCAGATCTTATTCTTGATATCGCATTTCTCCGGATGGTTGGGATGTATGGCGTGGGCCACATCCATCGACAGCAGGAACCCGTCCATCACCGCGTTCAGATAGGTCTCCCGGTCATATCTTAAAGCCAGGAATATCTTCTCCAGAATACGCTCCGTCACGGAGGAGAGGGCACCCTGCTTGGTGCGGCTGCCGATCTCTTCGTTGTCGTAGAGCAGGATCATATTGATGCCGTTTCCGCGCGTGCCGGCGGTGATGCCGTGCAGGCAGGCCAGAACGCTCGTCAGGTTGTCAAGCCTCGGGGCGCTTAGGAATTCGCCGTTTAAGCCCGTGACCGCGCAGGGATCCGTATTGTAGATGCTGATCTCGTAATCCAGGATCTCTTCCGGCGCGCAGCCGGCTTCCTCAGCCAGACGGTTCAGGAAGAAATGATCCCTGTCCAGGGCGTCTGTCACCGCGGCCATGAGAGGCAGCATATCGATCTGGGGATTCAGCTTCATGCCGTCGTTGGCTTCCGGATTCATATGGATCGCCAGATTGGGGATCGTCAGAAGCGGATCTTTGAAATCGACAAAGCGGGTCTCCGGCTCGAACGGCTTACCGCCTGCGACGCTTAACCGGCCCGCCATGGACAGCGGGCGGTCCAGCCAGGTGTTAAGGATCGGCGAACCGTAGACTTCCACATTCAGTTTGGCGTAGCGCTCCGTTGAAGCTTCGGGGGAGGGCTTTACGCGCAGGCACGGCCAGTCCGTGTGGGCCGCTTCCAGACGCAGGGAAGGACGGTCGCTCAGGTTCCCGCCGATCGTGAAAGCTGCCAGCGTCGAGTCGAAAAGAGGCAGATAATAGCCCTGGCCCGGCTGCAGATTCCAGCGGTCCGTCAGCGCCAGACGCTCGAAGCCGGCGTCAGAAAGGACGCGCTCAGCCTCAAGTACGCAGTGGAACGGGGACACGCCTGCGTTTAACAGAGTGATTAGTTGTTTGGTATCTTCAGAAATGTTCATGGTATGCTCCTTTATGTTCATCGGGATCGCTGCTGTTGATAAAAGCAGATTCTATTCTACCATATTTTCATAAAAAGAGAAAGTATGCTGCGCAAGTTTTGGTTGAAATAGGGCGGATATTAGGATAGAATAATGGCAGGGGGAAAACAGATGGTCGCGCTTAAGATCGAAGATAAGAAAAAATTCACATCGGAGCTGTTCATCGGCGAGCTGTTCGACCGCTTTTTCCTGCGGGAGGCGGTGATCGTTACCTTCAATTCGTTTACGGTCGACGGCAGGATCCGCCAGGGGTATTTCACGGAGGAGGAGCTGGAGCAGGAGCGGATCGAGGAGTATTCCCTGTGGTCCGCGGTGAAGCCGTTCTGCTGCTCCCTGATCAAAGGAAAGAAGCTTCCGGAAAGCTTCCGGATCGTGCTGCAGTATCCGGCCGGGGCCGTGGAGCGGTTCCTCGCGGACAACGGTCTCGCGGTGCGGGCGGAGCAGGTGAAGGGACTGTATCTGAATATACGCTATGACGAGGGACAGATCCTGTGCGTGACCGGAACGGCAGTGGATTATTTCACGCTGGACAAGAGCCTGGAGAGGGCCTGGGATGCGGCGGTGGAGAACTATTTTAAGGCAAAACAGATCCCGTTTGCGATGGAATGAGAGATATCCGCAGGCGGCAGAGAGGAGAACATATGGCGAAATTATATTTCCGCTACGGAGCCATGGGCAGTTCGAAGACGGCGAACGCCCTGATGGTCGAGTACAATTATTTTGAGAGGGGCAAGAAAGCGCTTCTGGTGAAGCCGAAGCTGGACAGCCGGGACGGCGATTATACGATCCGTTCGCGGATCGGTCTTCAGAAGGAGGGCATTCTTCTGGAACAGCTGACGGCCATGAGCGACGAGGCGCTTAGGAAATATGACTGCGTGATCGTGGACGAGGCCCAGTTCGCCACCAAAGCCCAGGTGGAATTCATGGTCCATATCGTGGACGACCTGGAGGTGCCGGTGATCTGCTACGGGCTGCGGACCGATTTCCGCCGGGAATTCTTCGAAGGGAGCCTGTGGCTGATGGCCTGGGCGGATAAGATCGAGGAGATCAAGACCGTCTGCTGGTGCGGCAAGGCGGCTACCTGCAACGCCAGGATCGGCGAGGACGGCCATATGGTCCGGGAAGGCGAGCAGGTGATGATGGGCGGCAACGACCGTTATATCTCCCTGTGCCGGAAGCACCATATGCTGGGGGATCTGGGACCGGGGCGCGGCGGCTCGCCGGAATAATGATGAATTTTCTTGAAGATTTATATTACGTTGTGTAGAATAGGAACAGACGTGAATATATAACACATTGGAGGAAACAGCATATGAAATGCCCATACTGCAATGAAGACAACACGAAGGTGATCGATTCCCGTCCGGCAGAGGAGAATTCCGCGATCCGCCGCAGGCGTCAGTGCGAGAACTGCGGGAAGCGGTTTACGACCTATGAGAAGCTGGAGACCATGCCGCTTATGGTGGTCAAGAAGGACGGAACCCGCGAGGTCTACGACCGGTCGAAGATCGAGGCCGGTATCCTGCGGTCCTGCCACAAGCGTCCGGTGTCGCCCCAGCAGATCGACGCGCTGATCGATGAGGTGGAGGCCAATGTGTTCAATCTGGAAGAGAAGGAAGTGGCCACTTCGGTCATCGGCGAGCTCGTCATGACGGGGCTTAAGGAGCTGGACGAGGTCGCTTATGTCCGGTTCGCGTCCGTCTACCGGGAATTTAAGGATGTGAATACGTTTATCGACGAGATCGGGAAACTTCTGAAGAAATGATGTGTTTCCGCGCGGAGATACGGCCGGCCGGTTCACGGCGGCAGAGAAGGCCGCGCATGGCACGGGCAGACCGCGGAGGCAGTATGTTTAGACCGTTTTATCCGGACAAATGGGTGGATTCCGCCTATGAGATTCCGTATGAGGATTTATATGAACAAGGCGTCCGGGGAATCATCTTCGATATCGATAATACCCTGGTTCCGCATGGGGCCCCTGCCGATCAGAGGGCCCTTGCGCTTTTTGACCGGTTCCACCGGATGGGCATGAAGACATGCCTGCTGTCCAACAATAAGGAGCCGCGGGTGAAGCCGTTCGCGGAGCAGGTGGATTCGCTTTATATCCATAAGGCCGGGAAGCCGGGAGTGAAGGGGTATGAACGGGCCATGGCGCTGATGGGAACGAACCGGGAGACGACGGTATTCGTGGGCGATCAGATCTTCACGGACGTATACGGGGCCAACCGGGCCGGGATCAGGACGTATCTGACGAAGCCCATCGATCCTCACGAGGAGATCCAGATCGTACTGAAACGGTATCTGGAGGCGGTGGTGCTGTTCTTCTATAAGAAATACCGGAACTTGGAGGAGAGCTGAATGGTTACAGGCAATGCGAAAGTCTGCGGCGTGATCGGGAACCCGGTGGGGCATTCCCTGTCGCCGCTTATGCATAATGAGATCGCGCAGGCTTTAGGACTTGATTATATCTATGTGCCCTGCCCGGTGGCGGAGGGCGCGGCCGGCGACGCGGTCCGCGGCGCGTATGCGCTGGGATTTGAGGGGCTGAATGTAACGGTTCCCTATAAGCAGCAGGTGATCCCGTTTCTGGCTAAGACCGACGAATCGGTGCGGTGCATCGGCGCGTGCAATACGCTGGTACGGCTGCCGGAGAAGGGAACAGGTGCTGTATCGGATGAGAAAGGTTTCAAAGGTTACAAGGGTTACAACACGGATGCCGAGGGACTGTTCCGTACGATGCGGGAGCAGGGAATGGAGATCCGGGGCAGGGACTGCCTGCTGATCGGCGCGGGAGGCGCGGCACGGGCCGCCGCTTATCTGATGGTTCGCGAGGGGGCGTCCTCGGTTACGATCCTGAACCGGAGCCGGGACAAGGCGGAGGCGCTGGCGGAGGATATACGGAGAATGGCGGAGCAGCTGGCATGGCGCGGTGATTCTCTGGAACGAGGCATACGGATGCAGGACAATGCGGCTCTGGGGCGCGGAATACAGCGACAGGAAGGTGCTGCCCCGGAGCAGGGAACGCGGCCGCAGGGCGATGCGCTTCCGGGAGAAGAAATCGCCGTGTCTGTACTTCCGCTTGACCGGTGGCGCCGTCTTCCGGGTGATTCCTATCTGGCGGTGCAGACTACCAGCGTGGGGATGTATCCGCATACGGATGCCGCACCCGTTGAGGACGCGGAATTCTATAAGAAGATCGCACAGGCGGTGGATATCATTTACACACCGTCGGAGACGCGTTTCATGAAATATGTGAAACAGGCCGGAGGGCGCGTCTGCGGCGGTCTGGATATGCTGATCTATCAGGGCGTGGCGGCGCTGGAGCTGTGGAATCCCGGCGTGAAGGTGCCGCGGGAAGTCGTGGACAGAGTCCGCAGGGTCATGGAGGAACGGCTGCATGGGTGAACATATTGTCCTCATCGGATTTATGGGAGCCGGGAAATCCACCGTAGGCAGATGGCTTTCCCGGAAGCTGTCCAGACAGCTTCTGGATACGGACGCGATGATCGAGGCCAGGGCCGGTATGACGATCAGCGAGATCTTCGCGGCTCGCGGCGAAGAGGCGTTCCGCGCTGCGGAGACAGAGGTGCTGGCGGGACTTGCGCAGAGGCGGCAGCCGGTGATCGTTTCCACAGGCGGCGGGATGCCGATGCGCGCGGAGAACCGCGAGGCGCTGCGGAAGCTGGGCAGCGTGGTCTATCTGCGGGTGAAGCCGGAAACCGTCTGCGAGCGCCTGGCCGGCGATACGACCAGACCGCTTCTGGCGGGAGACGACAGGCAGCGGAAGGTGGAGACGCTTCTGGCGCAGCGGGGGCCCATTTATGAAGAAGCGGCGCATCTGACGGTAGATGCGGACGCGCGGGGACCGGAAGCGATCGCAGAGGAAATTTTACATGAATTACATATCGTTTAGCAGCCGGCGGGATAGCGCAGAGCGTAAAGACCGGCGGGGGATGAGACGCGGAATATCAGGATCCGCGGACAGAAAAGGAGGCGGCAGTATCTATGAAACTTTTGGTAATTAACGGTCCGAACCTGAATTTCCTGGGCATCCGTGAGAAGGGGATCTACGGGACGGAGGATTACGAGTATCTGGTGACCATGCTTAAGAACAAGGCGCAGGCGGAAGGTCATGAGCTGGAGGTGTTCCAGAGCAACTGCGAGGGAGGGATCATCGACAAGATCCAGGAAGCCTATCACACGAAAGTGGAGGGCATTATCATCAATCCGGGGGCTTTCACCCATTACAGCTACGCGGTCCGGGATGCCCTGGCGTCGGTGGAGATCCCGAAGATCGAGGTCCATATTTCCAATGTCCACAAGCGGGAGGAATTCCGCCACACCTCTGTGACCGCGCCGGCGTGTACCGGGCAGATCGTGGGACTCGGACTGAAGGGCTATGTGCTGGCTATGGATTATCTGACCGGGAAAGCGTAGCCGTCCGGCGGGATTTTCCGCGCGCAGTGCGCATTTATTTCCCGTAATTTGCAAAAAGTGGTTGAAAGTACGGCTTATTTAGTATAGAATGAAATGGATCAAACACCGCAAAGTATAGTCAGTATTTGAAGGAGGAGCTACATTTATGATATCAGCAGGTGATTTTAGGAACGGCGTGACACTGGAGATCGACGGGAACGTATACCAGATTCTGGAGTTCCAGCATGTAAAGCCCGGCAAGGGCGCGGCGTTCGTCCGCACGAAGATCAAGAACGTGATCAGCGGCGGCGTGGTTGAGAAGACGTTCCGTCCGACCGAGAAGTTCCCGGCGGCCAGGATTGACCGCGTGGACATGCAGTACCTGTATCAGGACGGAGATTTATACAATTTCATGGATACGAATACCTACGAGCAGATCGCTCTGAGCAGCGAGCTGATCGGCGACGCGCTTAAGTTCGTCAAGGAGAACGAGATGTGCAAGGTCTGCTCTTACAACGGCAAGGTGTTCTCCGTTGAGCCGCCTCTGTTCGTGGAACTGGAGATCACGGATACCGAGCCCGGATTCAAGGGCGACACCGCTACCGGCGCTTCCAAGCCCGCAGTCGTGGAGACCGGCGCGACTGTATTTGTCCCGCTGTTCGTCAGCACCGGCGACCGGATCAAGATCGACACCCGTACCGGCGAGTATCTGTCCAGAGCGTAAGGCGGACAGATACGGATCCGGATATCATACGGCAACTGCTTTTACACAGAATCTGCCCCTTCGGCTGAACCGGCCGGAGGGGTTTTTGCTGTCTGTGCAAAAATGCGTCGGAGGCACACGTTTTGCGCTGCCTCCGAAACGCGTCATACGTTTCGGAAACAGTTGCTTTTTCTTTCATTTTCCTGTATAATTAATAGCCAATCACGAAGATAGAAGCTTATATAGAAGGAGAGTTTATAGCTGTGAAGAAGATACTTGACCTGATCGCGGAACAGATGCGGACGGCGTTTGAAGGCTGCGGATACGCTGCGGATTACGGGAAGGTGACGCTTTCCAACCGGCCGGATCTGTGCGAATACCAGTGCAACGGCGCCATGGCGGCGGCGAAGGCGTACCATAAGAAGCCCATCGATATCGCGAATGATGTGGTGGCAGTTCTGAAAAACTGCGCGCAGCGCGGCGAAGCTGCCGGGGCTGCGGAAGACGGCTGCGGAAATGGCGCGGCGGCCGGAACGAGCGTGCCGGCGGACGGCGCGGCGATGCCTCCGATGTTCGAATCCGTCGAGGCGGTGATGCCGGGATTTATCAATCTGAAGCTGAGCGGCGAATATCTGGCCGCTTATCTGGACGGCATGCGCGCTGAAGACAAGCTGGGCGTGGAGGAGTGCGGCGGCGGTAAGACGATCATCGTGGATTACGGCGGGGCCAATGTGGCCAAGCCGCTGCATGTGGGACATCTGCGCACGGCTATCATCGGCGAGTGCATCAAGCGGATGGGCAATTACCTGGGATACCATATGATCGGCGACGTGCATCTGGGCGACTGGGGTCTGCAGATGGGGCTGATCATCGAGGAGCTGCGGGACCGGAAGCCGGATCTGCCGTATTTTGATGAGACATTTACGGGAGAATATCCGCAGGAGGCTCCCTTTACGATCAGCGAACTGGAGCAGATCTATCCGGCGGCCAGCGCCAGGTCCAAGGAGGATGAGACGTTTAAGGCCAGAGCGCAGGAGGCTACCTTTAAGCTGCAGAGCGGCTACGCGCCTTTCAGGGCGATCTGGCGCCATATCATGAATGTGTCGCTGGCGGATCTTAAGAAGAATTACGGCAATCTGAACGTGACCTTCGATCTGTGGAAAGGCGAGAGCGACGCACAGCCTTACATTCCGGGGCTGATCAAGGACCTTACGAAGCGTGGGCTGGCCTATGAAAGCGAGGGCGCGCTGGTAGTGGATATCGCCCGACCGGACGACCCGAAAGAGCTTCCGCCCTGCATTATCCGCAAGTCGGACGGCGCGGCGCTTTACGCGACTTCCGATCTGGGTACGATTATCGAGAGAGAACGCGACTTTGCGCCGGAGGAATATATTTATATTACGGATAAGCGCCAGGAGCTGCATTTCATCCAGGTCTTCCGCGTGGCGAAGAAAGCCGGTTATGTGAAGCCGGAGACGAAGATGACGCATATGATGTGCGGCACCATGAACGGCAAGGACGGAAAGCCGTTCAAGACCCGCGCCGGCGGCGTCATGCGGCTGGAGAACCTGATCCGCGAGATCGACGAGGCGGTCTACGACCGGATCATGGAGAACCGGACCATGGAGAAAGAAGAGGCGGAGGACGCGTCGCGGATCATCGGCCTGGCGGCTCTGAAATACGGCGATCTGTCCAACCAGGTGTCGAAGGACTATGTATTCGACGTCGACCGGTTCATATCCTTTGAGGGCAATACGGGGCCGTATATTCTGTATACGATCGTGCGGATCAAGTCGATCCTGGCCAAATATGAGGAAGGGCTGGCGGCGGTTCCGGCTGCCGGAAATGCGTCCGCGGCCGGGAAACCGGCGCAGGATCAGACGGACGCAGCCAATGCGGATACTCCGCTGTCCGGCCATATGCGTCCCGCGCAGACGGCCGAGGAGAAATCCCTGATGCTCAAGCTTTCCGCGTACAACGACGTGGTGGCGGCCGCGTTCGAGGAGAAAGCCCCCCATAAGCTGTGCCAGTTCATTTACGAACTGTCCGACGCCTTCGGAAGCTTCTACAATACGACGATGATACTGAAGGAAGAGGACGCAGAGAAGAAAGCCGGCTATATCCGTCTGATCCGCCTGGTAAAAGATGTGCTGGAAAGCAGCATCAATTTGCTGGGCTTTGAAGCGCCGGAACGGATGTGAAGCAACAGCTCACCCGCCGGTAAAGGGACCTGCAGGTTTATGCTCGCATAAAAACCTGCAGGCCCCTTTACCGGCGGAGGGAGCGCAAGAACATGAGCAAAACGGAGCTGCGAAGCAGCGGAGAGCCCCGCAGGGGCGGGTTTTGCGAATGCTCTTGCGCGGGTGAGCGTAAACCGGCAGGCACCCCACGCAAAGAGCCCCTCCCAGGGGCGAATTTGCGTCACTTTTTCTTCACGCACATCCAATGGAGGCCATATCCATGCGTATCGAGAGCATGCAGACCCGGAGCTTCTGGAAAGGTGAAACCGGCGTGGAAGGCGTCGTAGAGGATCTGGGTTTCAAATATCGTGTGCGTCTGGAAGTCAAGGGCAGCGAGATCTACAGCTGCTCTTGTTCTTGTGGAATAAGATCCACTTACGCCCGCCCCTGCGTCCATGAAAAGGCGCTTCTCAAATATTATCTGGAACACATCGACGATAATCCCCGACGTCCTGTAACCACTTCCCCCCAGGTCCGCAGCATGATCCGCGAGTATACCAACCGGGAGGTAGCCGGCATCGCCCGGAACGAGCGGGAGAAACAGGTGGAGCTGATCCCCCGACTTCTGCTGCGCCGCCAGGAGATCCGTGTGGAATTCCGGATCGGCGTCGGCCGCGGGTATGTGGTTAAGGATCTGTCGTCCCTGGCGGAAGCGGTCGAGAAAGGCTCCTACGTGGAATACGGCAAGAGTCTGGCGTTCTATCACAGCCGGGAGGCATTCTCCGAGGACAGCCGGGGCCTTCTGGATATGGTTCTGGAACTGGCCGATTCCTACAGGGAGCATTATTTTGAGTTTAAGAAAAATATGTACGCGCCGGTACCTCCGATCCGGGAACTGAATCTGAGTCGGGTGCGAAGGGATCGTTTCTTCGATCTTCTGATGAACAGAGAGGTGGAAGCGGAGGACAGTCAGGGCAGCAAACGCCAGCTCCTGGTTTGCCGGGAGAATCCGGATTTTGTCGTGGAAGTCCGCAGAGCCGGAGCCGGCGGAATCCGCGTATCCATTGATAAGGATATCATGACATTCAGCGGCGAGAAGCATCTCTATGTGCTGAAGCGCGGCAGGCTGTACCAGTGCAGCGAGGCGTTCAGCCGGGAGATGGAGGTATTTTTCAGTCAGATGACCCAGGGCTACGGCGCTCCGTACGAGGTGACGGTCAGTGAGAAGGATGTGCCGCTGTTCTACGAGCGTGTTCTTCGCAAAATGGAGAATCTGGGCGTCCTTCATTCCGAGGGCGTGGAGCTGGAGAACTACCGTCCGGCGGCGCTTACGGCCCGGTTCGAACTGGAAAGCCCGGAGCCGGATAAGGTGGTGCTGCGGCCGCGGCTCAGCTACGGTTCCTGCACATTTCATCCGCTGGAAGACGAAAAGGTGCCGCCGACCGTGGTCCGCGACGTGCCGGGGGAATTCCGTATCAGCCAGACGCTTACGAAATATTTCCCGTACCGGGACCAGTTGACCAATGACCTGGTGATCAAAGACGACGAGGCGGCGGTCTTTAAGCTGCTGTCAGAAGGCATCGGCGAACTTAAGGAACTGGGCGAGGTGTATCTGGCGGATAGCATGGCAAGTCTTAAGGTGCTCCCGCCGCGGGAGGTATCGGTAGGGATCCAGGCTGCAGGCGGTTGGCTGACGCTGACGGTGGATGCCGGCGACTTAAACGGCGCGGAGCTGGGCCAGATCCTGGCGGCGTATCGCGAGAAGAAGCCGTATTACCGCCTGAAAACCGGCGAATATCTGCAGCTTGCGGATAACGGCCTGCTGACGGTGGCACGTATGGCGGATTATGTGGGCGTGTCCGGCAAATATACGGCGTCCGGGGACGTTCAGGGCGGCAGCGCGGCCGGCATAATTGACCGGGACGGAGGTACCGGAAAAACGATCTTCCGGGTGCCGGGATACCGTGCGCTTTATCTGGACAGCCTGTATCGCGAGCGTCATGATATCCGGCTGGAGAGAGATTCCCGTTTTAAGGCCATCGTGCGTGGGATGAAGTCGGTGGAGGACAGCGATTTCGAGGTGCCGGAGGACTTCGCGAAAGTATTGCGCGGCTATCAGAAGATCGGCTTCCGGTGGCTGCGAACTCTGGACTTCTTCGGGTTCGGCGGTATCCTGGCGGACGATATGGGCCTGGGAAAGACCGTGCAGGTCATCAGCGTGATCTATGACGAGGTGCGGAAGATAAAAAGCGGTGGAGCGGGAAACAACGATGCCATGTCTTTGATCGTGTGCCCCGCGTCTCTGATCTATAACTGGGAATGCGAATTTATGAAATTCGCTCCGTCCCTGCGGGTCCTTCTGATTACCGGAAATGCGGCGGAGCGGGAGGAGAAGCTTCGGACCGCGGCGGATTATGACGTGGTGGTCACATCCTACGATCTGCTGAAGCGAGATCTGCTTCTCTATGAGGGACTCCGTTTCCGTTTCCAGGTTATCGACGAGGCCCAGTATATCAAGAATCCGTCCACCCAGAGCGCCAGGGCCGTGAAAGCGGTTCAGGCGCAGACCCGCTATGCGCTGACGGGCACGCCGGTCGAGAACCGGCTGAGCGAACTGTGGAGCATCTTTGATTTCCTGATGCCGGGATTCCTCTATTCCTACCAGCGGTTTAAAGAGCGGTTCGAGTCGCCCATCGTGAGGGAGGGGGACGAGGACGCGGCAGGGATGCTGCGGCGGATGACGGGACCATTTATCCTGAGGCGCCTTAAGAGGGATGTCCTCAAGGAACTGCCGGAGAAGCTGGAAACGGTGGTCTATTCGCAGATGGAAGGGGAGCAGAAGGAGCTTTACACTGCGCGGGCGCTGCAGTTAAAGGAAACGCTGGCGCCGCATTCACCTGGAAATAAGATCCAGATCCTGGCGGCGCTTACAAGGCTCAGGCAGATCTGCTGTGATCCGCGGCTGATCTATGAAAATTACAGCGGCGGCTCGGCCAAGCTGGAGACCTGCATGGAGCTTCTGAGTTCCGGCGTGGAGGCCGGATACCATATCCTTCTGTTCTCCCAGTTTACCTCCATGCTGGATCTGATCCGTGAGCGGCTTGACGCAGCGGGGATCACCAGCCTTCTTCTGGTGGGAGAGACCTCAAAGGAAGAACGCCTGCAGCGCGTGAACGCGTTTCAGCGGGGAGAAGCGCCCGTTTTCCTGATCTCGCTGAAGGCCGGCGGCACGGGGCTTAATCTGACGAAGGCGGATGTGGTGATCCATTATGATCCCTGGTGGAACGTGGCGGCGCAGAACCAGGCGACGGACCGGGCCCACCGCATCGGACAGGAGAAAACGGTCACGGTGATCCAGCTGATCACCCGCGGGACGATCGAGGAGAACATACGGAAGCTCCAGCAGGCGAAGGCGGCGCTGGCCGATCAGATCGTGACGGATGAAAATGTATCGCTGGGGAGCCTGAGTTTCGAGGAGATCGCGAAATTATTAGAGTAGAGGGGCGGGCTGCTGCATTTTCTCAAAAAATCCCCCCGCATACACAAAATCATTTGCCAGTCCGGCCTTTCTGCGGTAGAATAGACAGTAACGGAACCTTGTCCCGAGGCGATCTGCCGGGACGGTTCCGGGAATCTTTGAGCAAGGAGGATTTATTCATGAACGAAGTCTATGAATTCCTGAAGAAATGCGGAGTTTACTACCTGGCGACCGCCGAGGGGGACCAGCCTCGCGTCCGGCCCTTCGGTACCGTCGATCTCTTTGAAGGAAAACTCTACATCCAGACCGGGAAGGTGAAGCCGGTGGCCCATCAGCTGAAGGCCAATCCGAAGGTGGAGATTTCCGGTATGGCGGATGGCAAATGGATCCGCGTGGCAGGGGAAGCGGTTCTGGACGAGAGGATCGAGGCCCAGAAGCATATGCTGGATTCCTATCCGTCCCTGCAGGCCATGTATCAGCCCGGCGACGGCAATACGGAGGTCTATTATCTGAAGAACGTGACGGCTCAGATCTGCTCGTTTACGGAGCCGGCGAAGGAGTTCCGTTTCTAAGACGGACCGGTTTTAAGAAAATTTATTTACACTTCGCATTTTTTCCTTTATTATCCGCGGAAATAATGATATACTCACCATATAGGACAGAAGACCGCGGCAGGGGAAATGTGCGTCTGTCCTGGTTAGGTGGCGCATCGCGAAAGCCATAGCGGCCGCAAGGAGGGTCAACATGTATTACCTGATAGGGATCGATGTGGGAACATCGGCGACGAAGACGGTTCTATTTGACGAAAAGGGCACGATCATGGCGTCTGCCTCTGCCGGTTATCCGCTGTACCAGCCCCATAACGGCTGGGCGGAACAGAAGCCGGAGGACTGGCGGGACGCGGTGCTTAAGACGCTTAAGCAGGTGACGGTGCAGTCCGGCGTGGCGGCCGCGGATATTAAGGGGATCGGCATTTCCGGGCAGATGCACGGCCTGGTGATGCTCGACGAGGCCGGAGAGGTGATCCGCCCTTCCATCATCTGGTGCGACCAGAGGACCGGGGCTGAGGTGGAGGATATGCTGAAGCTGATGCCTAGGGAGGAGTGGATCGAGATCACGGCCAATCCGCCTCTGACCGGCTGGACGGCGGCGAAGATCCTCTGGGTCCGGAAGAACGAGCCGGAGAATTACGCCCGGTGCCGTCATATCCTTCTGCCGAAGGATTATATCCGTTACATACTGACCGGCGTGTTCGCTACCGAGGTGTCGGACGCCAGCGGCATGCAGCTTCTGGATGTGCCGGAGCGGTGCTGGTCGGACGTGGTCCTTGAGAAGCTGCAGATCCCGGTGGAGTGGCTGGGGAAGGTCTATGAGTCCTGTGAAGTGACCGGAAAGCTGCTGCCGGAGATCGCGAAGGCTACGGGGCTTACGACGGATACCGTGGTGGTCGGCGGAGCCGGGGACAACGCGGCCGCGGCCGTGGGTACCGGCGTCGTGAAGGACGGGACCGCATTTACCACGATCGGTACGTCGGGCGTGGTGTTCGCCCATTCCAGCCAGGTGACCATTGATCCCAAGGGGCGTGTGCATACCTGCTGCTGCGCGGTGCCGGGAGCGTGGCATGTGATGGGCGTGACCCAGGGCGCGGGACTGTCGCTCAAATGGTTCAAGGACCAGTTCTGTCAGGATTATGTGGCGGCCGCCGATGAGATGCGGGTGGACGTCTATGATCTGATCGATCACGATATTAAGAGCATTCCGGCGGGCAGCGACCGGCTGATCTATCTGCCGTATCTGATGGGAGAGAGGACTCCCCATCTGGATCCGGACTGCCGGGGCGTGTTCTTCGGACTTTCCGCGATGCACACCAAGGCCCATCTTCTGCGGGCGGTGATGGAGGGCGTGTCCTATTCTCTGGCGGACTGCAACGATATCCTTCGGGAGATGGGCGTGTCCGTGGGCGAGATGATGGCCTGCGGAGGCGGCGGAAAGAGCGCGATCTGGCGCCAGATGCTGGCCGATCTGTACGGCTGTCCGGTGAAGACGGTCCATCAGTCCGAGGGACCGGCCCTGGGCGCGGCGATCCTGGCCGGCGTGGGCTGCGGTATCTACGAGAGTGTGGAGGCGGCCTGTGGGAAGCTGGTGTCCGCCGATAAGTGCAGCGAGCCGAACCCGGAGCATGAGAAGCTGTATGCGGAGTACCATAAGCTGTACAAGAAACTGTATATCGATCTGAAGAACAGTTATAAGGAGCTGGCGGCGTTATAAGCGGCTGTGATCCGGCATCAGACTCATGTCGTCGTCAGATTCATGTCAGTGTCAGATTTATGCTGGCATCAGATTCATGCCAGTGTCAGATTCACGGCGTTGCCGGAATTCAGGAATGGCGAAGTAAGTCAGGCATATGGCAGCTAATACGTGTGCCGGAGTTAATACGTGAGCCGCAGCTAATACATGTGCTGAGGGTAAGAAAAATAACCCGCGAGGGTATAAGAAGGAGGGGTTTCCCATGGAGATCAGGAAAGTTACAGATCCGTCGTTTGCCGAGTACGGAAAGGTAGTGACCGGCTACGATGTGAGCGAGCTTTTGAAAGCGATGGAGGAGAAGACGCCGCTGCCGGACGATGTGGTCTACGTGCCGTCCGTAAAGGATCTGGAGGATCTTTCGGTGTCGAAGCTGATGCAGAAGAACCTGTACGGTCAGATTCCGGTTCAGGTGGGTTACTGCAACGGACATAATAAGAAGCTGAACGCCCTGGAGTATCACAGGAGTTCCGAGATCAATGTAGCCGTTACGGATCTGGTCCTGCTGATCGGAAGGCAGCAGGATATCGAGGCCGACTATACTTATGATACGTCGAAGGTCGTGGCCTATCTGGTTCCGGCCGGTACGGTCATTGAAGTGTACGCGACGACGCTGCACTATGCTCCCTGCCATACGGACGAGGGCGGATTCCGCTGCGTGGTCATCCTGCCCGCCGGCACGAATACGGATCTGGATCCGCTTGACGAGGTGTTCGCCGAGGATAAGCTGCTGTTTGCGAAGAACAAATGGCTGATCGGCCATGCGGAAGGCGGCCTGGACGCGGGGGCGTTCATCGGGCTGAAGGGTGAGAATATCACCCTGTAGGGAACCGGCTGCCGCCGGCGGTTCTGCTTAAGCCCTGCGGGTCAGCAGCGGTACCGTAAATCTCGTGCGTTATGCAGCGAAAGCTGCCCTATTTATAAACATATTTTAGAAAATGGAGGATATTCACATGAGCAATGTACCTGTAGTAAAACTGGGAATCGTGGCCGTCAGCCGCGACTGTTTCCCGGAGTCTTTGTCTGTTAACCGCCGCAAGGCATTGGTGGAAGCTTATACGAAGAAGTATGATGCCGCCAATATTTACGAGTGCCCGATCTGCATCGTTGAGAGCGAGATCCATATGGTTCAGGCTCTTGAGGATATAAAGGCCGCGGGCTGCAACGCTCTGTGCGTTTACCTTGGCAACTTCGGTCCGGAGATCTCCGAGACTCTTCTGGCAAAGCATTTCGACGGACCGGTCATGTATGTGGCGGCCGCTGAGGAAGCCGGCGACAGCCTGATCCAGGGCCGCGGCGACGCATACTGCGGTATGCTGAACGCCAGCTATAATCTGAAGCTGCGCAATGTCAAGGCTTATATTCCGGAGTATCCGGTAGGCACGGCCGAGGAGTGCGCCGATATGATCGAGGAGTTCCTGCCCATCGCCCGCGCGCTGGTCGGACTGGCGAACCTGAAGATCATCAGCTTCGGTCCGAGACCGTTAAACTTCCTGGCCTGCAACGCGCCGATCAAGCAGCTGTATAACATGGGCGTGGAGATCGAGGAGAACTCCGAGCTGGATCTGTTCGAGGCGTTCAATAAGCACGCCGGCGATCCCAGGATCCCGGAGGTCGTGGCCGACATGGAGGCCGAGCTTGGCAAGGGCAACATGAAGCCGGAGATCCTGCCGAAGCTGGCGCAGTATGAGCTGACCCTGCTTGACTGGATCGAGGATCACAAGGGCTACCGCAAATACGTGGCGATCGCGGGCAAGTGCTGGCCGGCGTTCCAGACCCAGTTCGGTTTCGTCCCCTGCTATGTGAACAGCCGTCTGACCGGACGCGGCATCCCGGTGTCCTGTGAGGTGGATATCTACGGCGCTCTGAGCGAGTTCATCGGAACCTGCGTAAGCGGCGACATCGTGACCCTGCTTGATATCAACAACTCTGTTCCGGCGGATATGTACGAGGCCGACATCAAGGGCAAATACAACTACACCCACAAGGATACCTTCATGGGCTTCCACTGCGGCAATACCTGCTCCAAGAAGCTGACCAGCTGCTCCATGAAGTATCAGTTGATCATGGCCAGATCCCTGCCGGAGGAAGTGACCCAGGGTACGCTGGAAGGCGACCTGGTACCGGGCGACATCACGTTCTACCGCCTGCAGTCCACCGCCGACAACCATCTGCGCGCTTATGTAGCTCACGGCGAGATCCTGCCGGTGGCGACCAGGTCCTTCGGCGGCGTCGGCGTGTTCGCGATTCCGGAGATGGGACGTTTCTACCGCCATGTGCTGATCGAGGGAGGTTTCCCGCATCACGGCGCGGTGGCGTTCGGCCACTACGGCAAGGCTCTGTTCGAGGTATTCAAGTATCTCGGCGCGGAGAGCATCGGATACAACCAGCCGAAGAGCGTGCCGTATCCGACGGAGAATCCGTTCGCGTAATCGGCCAGCGAGGCAGATGCGGGAGAGCGCTTACGGCGTTACTTCCCGCGTGATGATCTGAGTTAGATTCGGGGCGGCTGCCGCGGTTTGGGACCGCGTCGGCCGCCCCGTTCGCAGTTTTGTGCAGAAAGGGTGCCGGCGTACGCTTTCTGTATATGAATCTTATCGGAAGGAGGCAGAACCATTGAAAATATATGATCTGAAAGTGAATTATCAGTCGGATCCGCTGGGGATCGATCTGACCCATGCCGTATTCTCCTGGAAGGTGAAGGAGGCCAGAGGCAAAGCCCAGGAATGGGCGAGGCTGGTCGTGGCGGAGGATGTGGGATTTCAGAAGATCGTCTACGACAGCGGCAGGGCGGATCTGGATTCCTGCGCGTTCGTGCCGGATGCAGTCTGGAAACCGGCTGTGAAATATTACTGGACCGTGGAGGTGACCGACGACGCCGGAAGCTCCGGGATCAGCGATATCGCGTCCTTCGAGGGAGGACATCCGGAAGGCAGATGGAACGGCAAATGGATCAGGCCGCCGTTTGCCCGCGAGTTCGCGCCGGTGATGTTTCAGACCTTCGATCTGGAGCAGGAGGAGCTGGACGAACTCGATACGGCCCGCCTCTATATCTGCGGTCTGGGGCTTTACGAAGTCTATTTGAACGGCGAGAAGGTGGGCGATCAGTATCTGACGCCTTACTATACGGATTACCGGGGCTGGATCCAGTACCAGACCTACGACGCGGCAAACTATCTGAAGGTTGGCGAGAACCGGATCGAAGTCTGGATGGGAGACGGCTGGTACAAGGGAAATTTCTGCTATATGTACGGCGGGCGTCTTCGGGAGTATTACGGCGACGAGTTCAAGCTGCTGGCGGATCTGTATATCACGGACTGCGACGGACTGACCCGTGTGATCGGGACCAATGAGAACTGGCTGGCGCTCAAATGTCCTGTAGTGACGTCCGGCATCTACTATGGAGAAGACTACGACGCCAGGATGGAGCAGGCTCTTGAAAATGCGCCGGGTCGGATCCCGACCGCGCTGGAAGCCGACGCCCCGGCGGGCGAGCTGTGCCCCATGGTAGGCGCGCCGGTAAGGAGACGCGAAGTTCTTCCTGTGAAGGAAATCATTACCTCCGAGACCGGTGAGACGATCCTGGATTTCGGCCAGGAGATCACCGGCTGGGTGGCGTTTGACGCGGATCTTCCGGCCGGGACCCATGTGACGCTGCAGTACAGCGAGATCATGCAGAACGGCAGGTTCTACCGCGACAACCTGCGCACGGCCCGGGCGGAGTATCATTTTACGTCGGCGGGGAAGAAGCAGCTGGCGCGGCCTCATTTCACCTTCTACGGGTTCCGCTATGTGAAGGTGACCGGCATGAAGGTGGATGAGACGAATAAGGACTGCTTCCGGGCGTGGGCCCTGTATTCGGATCTGACAGAGACCGGGCGGCTTAAGACCTCCAACGAGAAGGTGAACCGGCTGATCCTAAACACCAGATGGAGCGAGAAGGACAATTTCCTGGATATTCCCACGGACTGCCCCCAGAGAGACGAGCGGCTTGGCTGGACCGGGGACGCCCAGATCTTCGCGTCGGCGGCTTCCTACCATATGCTGACGCCGGTATTTTACCGCAAGTACCTGAAGGATATGGCTTACGAGCAGAAAAAGATCGGCGGCTCGGTTCCCTTCGTGGTGCCGGATGTGCTTAGTATCGCCCGCGAGAAAGCCGGCGAGCCGGAATTTGATCCGGCGTCTCCGGCCTGGGGCGAAGCCGGTTCCTGTGCCTGGGGCGACGCGGCCACGGTGATCCCCTGGACCATGTATTCCCATTACGGCAATGCGGCGTGGCTGGACGAGCAGTATGACAATATGAAGCAGTGGACAGATTTCATCATCCGTATGGATGAGGAGCACTGCGGCGGGAAGCGGCTGTGGAACTGCGGCTTCCATTTCGGTGACTGGCTGTCCCTGGACGCGAAGGGCGACAATCCCCAGGGCGGAACTGACCCGTATTTTGTCGCGACCATGTACTATATGCACTCGGCGGAACTGACGGCCATGGCGGCGGAGAAACTGGGCAAGGCTGAGGACGCGGCGTATTACAGCAGGATCGCGGCGGAAGTCAGGGCTTCGGCCAGGAAGACTTACCTGGGAGAAGACGGAAAGCTTACGATCCGCACCCAGACCGCGTATGTGCTGGCAATCTGGTTCAAGCTCTACGATGAGGCGGAGATTCCGGCCGCGGCGGACGAGCTGTGCGCGCTTCTGAAGGAATGGAACCTGCATCTGGCCACGGGATTTGTGGGCACGGCTTATCTGTGCCAGACGCTCTCGGCCACAGGGCACGCGGATCTGGCGTACACGCTTCTGCTGAACGAGGATTATCCAAGCTGGCTTTATGAGGTGAATCTGGGCGCGACCACGATCTGGGAGCGGTGGAATTCCCTGCTTCCGGATGGGAGCATCAGCAGCACGGGCATGAACAGCCTGAATCATTACGCCTACGGTTCCATCGTGAAATGGATTTACGGCCGGGTCTGCGGCCTGCAGATCAAGGCGGACGGAAGCGGACCGCGCAAGATCTTCTACGCGCCGCAGCCGGATAAGCGGCTTGCATTCGCGGAGGCGTCCTATGATACGGTGGCCGGAGAGTACAGGGCGGACTGGAAATGGGACGGCGATAAGGCGGTGTGCCACCTGAGCGTGCCGTTCGGCTGCCAGGCGGAGCTGGGCCTGGATACGAAATGGACGGACGTGACGGTCGACGGAAAGACCGTGGCGGCCGCGGCACCGGATGGAGTGCTGACGGCGGGAGAGTATGTGATCGAAGGGATCTACGGGTGAGCGAGGCGTGACAGCTTATCATAGACACGCTGGCGTCAGATCATAAGGACTATGACAGCGAGACCGCAGAATGGGTGCATAGAGAAATACGTGGCCATCTGTGTCAGAGCAGATGGCCACATGTGCAGAGTGATCGGATTCTACTTTCCTAGCAACCAGTCAGACAGGTTTTTGATCTGGATGCCGTTGTAATTTCCTACAGTAAGCCGATCGCCGGTCAAGATGATTTTTTCATAATTATCACGGATAGATGAGAGGGACTTAAGTTCGCGGTTGAAGGTTTCTTTTGCTGTCATATCTGCTGTAACCTGAAAATAGGTATAGGTTCCCTGCTTTTCTGCAACGAAGTCCACTTCCGTATTGCCAACCTTTCCGATCATGACGCGGTAGTTTCGGCGCAGAAGCTCAAAATAAACAATATTCTCCAGTGAAAAACCTAAATCGTACTGACTGCGCGGCAGGATATGGTTCCGTAAGCCAAGATCTACAATATACAGCTTTCGATTCGATTTCAGAAGCTGTTTTCCCACGACGTCAAAACGCTCTGCAGGATAGAAAATAAAGGATTCCGTGAGGGCCTCCACATAATCGCCCACCGTGTTAGGGGAGACATTCCTACCGTTTGAGGTCAGATAGTCGGTGATGCTGCGGATGGAAACCGGATTCCCGGCTACACTGGCCAGATATTTGGCTATGGTTTTCAGCAGGAGAATATCTGTGATTTTTCTTTGGTCCGGATCCGATTTCTTCCTGGCCTGCCGATCTTCAATGTCCTTTACGATAACGGTATTGTAGATACCTTCTAAGTAGATCTCTACCTTTTCCGGAGTTCGGTTCATAACGGCAATATACGGGAGTCCACCGTCACGCATATATTCCGAAAGACCGCGATCCGCATCCATACCGGTGATCTCCAGAAATTCTTTGAAAGACAGGGGCAGCATCCTAATTTCCACATAGCGTCCGGTCAAAAGTGTGGCAAGATCTCCGGAAAGCATGCAGGCGTTGGAGCCGGTGATGTAGATGTCTACATCCGGCTTGACATACAGACTGTCTACGACCTTCTCAAAGGATGGAACCTTTTGAATTTCATCCAGGAAGATATAGGTCTTTTTCCCTTCGCACAGATGCTCCTTGAGATAGGCATACAGTTTTCGGTAGTCATGAAGTTCTTCATATTCCAGTTCTTCAAAATTGACAGACACAATCTGTTCTTCTGAGATACCGTTTGCCTTAAGCCATATTTGATACTGAAGCAGTAAGGTGGATTTTCCGCAGCGTCTGATACCGGTGACAACTTTGATGACCTGTTCATCTTTCCATTGAATCAGACGATCCAGGTATTCTTTTCTCTCAACCAAAATGTTCACCTCCATCAAATAGTATTCTGATTTTAGCACATAATATGCAAAAAGTCAATTTATGTTCCGAAATCGGAATATTGGTCTGTTTAAAGTGGGTTATGTTCCGAAATGTGAACATCTGCACATTCACGAATGGCGCGGGATGATGGATCTATTAAATGTGTGAAGGATTAAAGCGATGCTTCAATCCTTCAGGCGGTTGTTTTTGACCGATTATTTTTGACGATGGTGCAATTATTATTTTGCAATCGTTTTCGGAGCAGGGATAGGAATTCCGTCTTCAATGGCATAATCGATCCATTCTTTGATCATGATACGGGCGTTTTCTACGGCTTCGGTTACGGTATGTCCGTCGGCCATACATCCGGGAAGATCCGGAACGGATACGATATAGGCGTTGTCTTCATCACTCCAGGTTACGATCATCTGGTATTTATAGTCAGTCATAGAATACCTCCGGAAAGTGTTCCTATCATATCACATTTCTGTGAAAATGGAAAGTCATAAAATTTCTATAAACTCCTTGCATTTCCAGAAACCGGATAGTATACTAACAAACGGTTAATTAACTAATTATCAGCCATCTAATTACGCCGGAACTGTAACGCCGGCTGTGTGAAAATGACTTCCGGGCGGAAGCATTTTTGCGCACAGCCGCCGTGCCATCTGCCCGGCGGCGGAATACGGAGGTGAGATCTTGAGTAATTGCAGGAAGCCGCGGCACGACACGCCGGAAGGCAGGCTTCTGAACCAGTACATGCGGATCGCCCGCAAGCACCGGTGCGTTCTGGAGAAACGGCTGAATTCCACGGGCGTGTACCGGAGCCAGCACCGGGTGCTGATGTGCATCCACGATCATCCGAACATTTCCCAGAAGGAACTGGCGCGGATGAACGACGTCACATCGGCGACCATCGCCGTGACGTTAAAAAAGCTGGAGAAGGGCGGCTATATCAGCCGCACGGTGGACGAGCGGGACAACCGGTTCAACCAGATCACGGTTACGGAGAAGGGGCAGCAGGTCGTAAAGGACAGCCGGAGGATCTTCTCGGAAGTGGAGAATGCCATGTTTTCGGGCTTTTCGGAAGAGGAGTTTACGGCCATGGGCGGCTATTTTGACCGGATCATGGAGAATCTGGTGCGGCTGGAGCTGGGAGAAGGTTCCGGCGGGGCGTGAGTCATGAGAATGACGGTTATAAGGAAGAAGCATTTCCGCGCGAATGCGCGCAGCAACAAATACAGAAAGTGAGGACATTTCACATTGAAACGCTACAAGAAGTATATCATGCCGTACCTGGCGGCGTTCATCCTGTCGCCGGTTCTGATGCTCTCGGAGGTGGTGGGCGAGATCGCTCTGCCCAAGCTCATGTCCCTGATCATCAATAACGGTGTCGCCAACCACGACGTGGCCTACATCATCGAGATCGGATTCGTGATGATCCTGATGGCCTGCGTCATGATCATCGGCGGCGTGGGCGGCGCCTATTTCTCAACCAAGGCGTCTACCTGCTTTACCGCCGACCTGCGCCGGGACTTGTTCGCCAAGGTGCAGGAATTTTCCTTCCACAATATTGACCAGTTCAGCACCGGTTCCCTGGTGACCAGGCTGACCAACGACCTGACCCAGATCCAGATGGTGGTTATGATGTGCCTGCGGATGGCTTTCCGTTCGCCCGGCATGTTCGTGGGCGCGCTGATCATGGCGCTCTCGATGAACGCCAGCCTGGCGGTGATCGTGCTGATCGTGATCCCGCTGCTGGCGGGGGCCATTGCATTTCTGATGATCAAGGCGTATCCGCTGTTCGGCGTCATGCAGCAGAAGATCGACCGCCTCAACTCCGGGATCCAGGAGGCGCTGACCAATGTGCGCGTGATCAAGTCCTTCGTGCGTGAGGATTTTGAAAATAAGCGCTTCTACGACATGAACCTGGATCTGAAGCAGCACAGCTTAAAGGCCATGAACATCGTCATCACGACGATGCCGGTCATGATGCTGGCCATGAACATCACGACGATCCTGGTCGTGTGGTTCGGCGGCAACCAGATCATCGCGGGCCATATGGCCGTCGGCGACCTGACCGCGTTTACTACTTATATTGTACAGATCCTGTCGTCCCTGATGATGCTTTCGATGATCTTCTTAAACGGCGCCCGCGCCATGGCGTCTGTGAAGCGTGTCAATGAGGTTCTGGACGCAAAGATCGACCTGACCGACGACGCCGCTTCCAGGAAGGATCTGCAGGTCGCGAAAGGCCGCGTGGAATTTAAGGACGTCAGTTTCAGCTATAGCTCCGACGCCAGTGAAAAGGTTCTGGAGCACATCAGCTTCACGGCGGAGCCGGGCCAGATCATCGGCATCATCGGCACCACCGGCAGCGGCAAGACCACATTGGTACAAATGATCCCCAGGCTTTACGACGCCACCGAGGGCCAGGTGCTGGTGGATGGCGTGGACGTGCGGGAGTATTCCCTGAGAAATCTGCGCAACGGCGTGGCTATGGTGCTGCAGAAGAATGAGCTGTTCTCCGGCACCGTGGAGGAGAACCTGCGCTGGGGCGATGAGAACGCTTCTATGGAAGAGATTCGGCAGATGGCGGAGAGCGCCCAGGCGGACGAATTCGTCATGGGCTTCGCGAATGGCTATCAGACGGAGATTGAGCAGGGCGGTACCAACGTATCCGGCGGTCAGAAGCAGCGTCTCTGCATCGCCAGGGCGCTTCTGAAGCGGCCGAAGATATTGATCCTGGACGACAGCACCAGCGCCGTGGATACGGCTACCGAGGCGAAGATCCGGGAGGCGTTCCGCACGTCGCTGAAAGACACGACGAAGATCATCATCGCGCAGCGCATCGGTTCCGTGGAGGGCGCTGACAAGATCCTGGTCATGGACGACGGACAGATCATCGGCATGGGTACCCACGACGAGCTGATCAAGACCTGCGAGGCTTACCAGGAGATCTATTACTCCCAGAGAGATCAGGAGAAGGAAAGGCAGGTGAGCGCGTGATGAGCAGCAAGAACATGGTAAATGAGAATGCGGCGGCAGCCGCCGGAACGCAGGCAGCGCCTGCTGTCGACAAGGCTGCCCGCGTCGCAAGCCTGAAGAGACGGTACAGCAAATATGCTTCCTCGGTAGGCGGTATGCGTGGTCCCGGTCCCGGCGGCCCCGGACGGCGCGGCAGGAACGCGGCCCAGCAGCCGATCGCGAAGGGAGCCATGAAGGACAGCGGCAAGACGATCCGCCGGATCTTCGGCTATCTGGACGAGGATAAACCCAAGATGCTGATCGCCTTTGTCTGCGTACTGGTCAGCACCATTACCAATCTGGCGGGCTCGTATATGCTCCGCCCGATCATCAATACCTACATCGCGCCGCTTGACGGCAGCCGCGGCGACGCGGCCGGACTGCTCAGGTCTCTGCTTGTGATGGCGGCCATCTATCTGGCGGGGGTCGCGGCGAACTACCTGCAAGCCAAGACCATGTTAAACATCGCCCAGAACGCCCTGCAGCGGATCCGTGACGACCTGTTTACGAAAATGCAGGAGCTGCCGGTGCGTTTCTACGACAATAACAATAACGGCGACCTGATGAGCCGTTTCACTAACGACGTGGATGTGCTGGGCCAGATGCTTTCCAATACGCTGGTACAGCTGTTCTCCGGCGCGCTGAGCATCATCGGGACCCTGGCGCTCATGATCTACACCAACATCTGGCTGACGCTGGTGACGCTTCTGATGATGCCGCTGATGCTTAAGGCCGGCGGCGCGGTGGCCATGCGGAGCCGGAAATATTTCAAATCGCTTCAGGAGTCCCTGGGCGCGGTCAACGGCTACGTGGAGGAGACGGTCAGCGGCCAGAAGGTAGTGAAGGTCTTCTGCCATGAGGATGTGGCGAAGGAAGAGTTCAATATCTTAAACGACGACCTGCGGGAAAATCAGATCAAGGCCCAGTTTTTCGGCGGCCTGATGGGCCCGGTCATGAACTGCTTAAGCCAGGTGAATTACTCCCTGACAGCAGCCATCGGCGGCGTGCTCTGTGTGCTGCGGGGCTTTGATATTGGCGGACTGACGGTGTTCCTGAATTACTCCCGGCAGTTCTCCCGCCCGGTCAATGAGATCTCCCAGCAGGTGAGCCAGGTGTTCTCGGCTCTGGCCGGCGCGGAGCGGGTCTTCGCGGTGATGGACGAGAAGCCGGAGCCCGCGGACGATGCGGACGCAGTGACGCTTGCGCCGATGCAGGGGCATGTGATCCTGGATCATGTATATTTCGGCTACAACCCGGATAAGACGATCCTTAAGGACATCAGCCTCTACGCGAAACCGGGGCAGAAGATCGCGTTTGTCGGTTCCACCGGCGCCGGCAAGACCACGATCACCAACCTGATCAACCGGTTCTACGATATCCAGTCGGGAACCATCACGATCGACGGTGTGGATATCAAGCATCTGAAAATGGATAACCTGCGGGAAAATATCGCCATGGTTCTGCAGGATACCCACCTGTTCACGGGAACTGTGCGGGAGAATATCCGCTACGGACGGCTGGATGCCACTGACGAGGAAGTGGTCCAGGCGGCGAAGACGGCGTCGGCGCATTCGTTTATCATGCGTCTGCCCAAGGGGTATGACACGGAACTGACCGGCGACGGCGCGAACTTAAGCCAGGGGCAGAGACAGCTTCTGAACATCGCCCGCGCGGCGATCTCCAAGGCGCCGATCCTGATCCTGGACGAGGCGACAAGCTCGGTCGATACCAGGACGGAGCGGCATATCGAGCACGGAATGGACCGGCTGATGAAGGACCGGACCACGTTCGTGATCGCTCACAGGCTGTCTACGGTACGTAACGCCAACGCGATCATGGTGCTGGAGAAGGGAGAGATCATCGAGCGAGGGGATCATGACGATCTGCTGGCGCAGAAGGGGCGGTATTACGAGTTGTATACCGGGCTTTCGGAACTGGATTGATTTAGAAGATGGGCACATCTTCCGCGGGATTGGCTGCGGGGATGTGCCTTTCTTTGAATAGTGCACATAGTCGCGGGAGGTACGCGAGTGAAAGCCCCGCCGCCTGCGCTCATGGTTCCGGATGGAAGATGTTCTAAGACGAAAAACGGCCGTCTCCGGGGCACCGTCAAATTCGGGAGAACTCTTGATGAGTTCTCCCTCAGCTTGCGCTCCGCCCCTGACTTGAGGTCAGGGGCTCCGGCCCCGGAGACGGCCGTTTTTCGCCTAAGAACATCTAACCATCCTTCACAAATCGCGCAGACGGCGGGGCTTTCACTCGCTGTGCTTTTTCGGGAGCTACACGCCTTTTGCCCCGATGCACGGCGCCTTCCCGCGTAAAATCAGTAGCAAAGAAATGGAATCTGTGGTATGATAAATTCAGTATATATTGATGGAGAGTCCGTACGGACAGAAGGAGGTATCGGATATGTCGGAGAAAATGACGATCACATGGCTGGGGCATTCCTGCTTCAAAGTGGAGTCGCAGGGGTATGCGGTCATTCTGGATCCTTATGCGGATGGTTATGTGCAGGGACTGCGGCCGCTGCGGGCCAGTGCAAATGAAGTGCTTTGCAGCCACGGACACGGCGACCATAACGCGGTGGATGTGATCAATGTACAGAAAGGCGGCGCGTCTCCGTTTAAGGTGACGGTGCTGGACACGTTCCATGATGATGTGAAGGGCGCGAAACGCGGGCCGAATAAGATCCACATTTTGGACGACGGGACTTTCCGGGCGGCCCATATGGGTGATCTGGGGTGTGAACTGACGGAAGAGCAGAAGGCGGCGTTAGCCGGCGTGGATGTGATGCTGATCCCGGTGGGAGGATTCTTTACGATCGACGCGAAGAAGGCGAAGGCGGTTGTGGACGCGGTGAAGCCGCGGGTCACGGTGCCCATGCATTACCGGAGCGAGAAGTTCGGCTTTGATGTGCTGGCGCCTTTAAGTGATTTCACATCCCTGTGCGATGATGTGGTGGTTTATGATACCAATACGCTGACGCTGACGAAAGAGACGCCGGCGCAGACAGCGGTGCTGCAGTATGTGTAGCGCCTGTGTCGAAATATGTCTGGATGGTAATGAAAAGCGGACGGGGGTAACGGCTGAATGAAGCGAAATGGCGGATGGCGGGATCTTCTGCGCAGATGGCAGATGGATTTTGCCAGATTCATGGTGGGGCGGTACGGAAGCGACGAACTGAACCGCTTCTTGTCGGCGCTGATTCTGGTGCTGGTTGTCGTCGGCATTTTTACGCGGACAAGTATCCTGATTTTCCTGGAACTGGCGCTGCTGGTCTGGATCTATTTCCGGATGTTCTCGAAGAATACGGGACAGCGTTTTAAGGAGAACCAGTTGTATCTGAATCTGCGTTTTCAGATGACGGAGGGCTGGAAGAAATGGCCTGCCCGTATAAAGGAAGCGCGGCAGTATAAGATTTTCAAATGCCCGAACTGCGGTCAGAAGCTGCGTATCCCCAGGGGACATGGGAAGATCAGCATTCACTGCCGCAGATGCGGACATGATTTTACCGGGAAGAGCTGACGGAAAAGAGGGACAGGTATTTATTCTGAATAACCGGGAGGTATGTATCCAATGAAAAGGTGTGCAGCGATCGTTTTGACGGCGGTATTTTTGCTGGGGACCGCCATGCAGTGTATGGCGTCCGGGATCGATACGATGATGCCGAAAGGAACCGGCGGCGCGCCGGGATATGGGCCGGTCACGGCTGTGCCGGGCAGCGCGCAGGGGAAACAGCAGGATGCGGAGCTGGCCGAACAGATCGCCCGCGACGAAGCGGAGGGAGTGATCCGCAAAGAGGCCCATTCGGCGGATAAGGTGACGTTGTCCTTTATCGGGGATCTGGGTTTCGGCGAGGGATATACGATCATGAATTACTATCACAGCACCGGCGATCAGCTGGAAAAGTGCATCCTGCCGGATGTGCTGGCGCGGATGGATGCGGCCGATATCATGATGGTGAACAATGAGTATACCTACAGCAACCGGGGCAAGCCCCTGTCCGGCAAGACCTATACGTTCCGAACGAAGCCGGAGACGGCGGCTAATCTTCTCAAGATGTCGGCGGATATCGTTTCCGTGGCCAATAACCATGTTTATGATTACGGCGAGACCGCGCTGATCGATACGCTTGATACACTGGATCAGTACGGCGTCCCTTACGTGGGCGCGGGGAGGAATCTGGACGAGGCGAAGAAGATCGTGTATTTCCGGGTAAATGGGATCAAGATCGCCTACGTCAGCGCGACTCAGGTGGAGCGGTCCTATGTCTATACGAAGGAGGCTACGGCCACATCGGCCGGCGTGCTCCGCACCTACGATCCGGCGAAATTCCTGGAAGTGATCCGGGAGGCGGACGCCAACAGCGATTTTGTGGTGGTCTACGTTCACTGGGGTACGGAGGGCACTAACTATTTCGAAGCGGATCAGCAGAGCCTGGGCCGTCAGTACATCGACGCGGGGGCCGACCTGGTCATGGGTGACCATCCGCACCGTCTGCAGGGGATCGAGTATTATAAGGGAGTGCCGATCCTTTACAGCCTGGGGAATTTCTGGTTCAACAGCAGTACGCTGGACACCGGCATCGCCGAGGTGGATATCACGAAGGACGGTATCGCGGAATTCCGTTTTGTGCCCTGCCTGCAGAAGGGCTGCCGCACGTCGCTGGTGACGGACGCGGGGGAGAAGCAGAGGGTGTTTCGGTTTATGCAGAACATTTCCGTAGGCGTGACGATCGATGAAAATGGGGTCGTGCGGCCGGATTTTTAGGCTTGACAAATTGTGCGCCGCCCGCTATAATGGCTTTAATTTCATGACGAAAAGCGATGATAAGAACAAGTAGCAGCAGGCAGCAGCACACAGAGAGCAGCCGGGCGGTGAGAGGCGCGTGGAAAGTCTGCTGTGAATACATCTTTGAGCTTCACACCAAACGGCGTATGCCGCCGGGACAGAATCCCGGCAGGCGGGAGCAGACCGGTGACGTGCGAACAGGCACCCCGGTATGTGCAGAGGCAGTAAAGTGCCGGAGCATATACGTCCCGCAGAGGCGTAGCTAAGTAGGCTGTGACGGATTCCTGCACACGTTACCGTGCTAGGGTATGAACGGAAGGTTCGGAAGAATCTCATGAGGCTGCATGACAGTGGCTGGTTGTGAGACAGGGACCGGTTCCGGCTGTACCCGAAGAGGCGGAAAGACGCGAGTCTTTCTGTAAAGAATAGGTGGTACCACGAGGTTTGCGCCCCGTCCTATGAAGAATACGTAGGACGGGGCTTTCTTTTTTGCAAAGCGTTTTCGAGGCGCTGACGCAGGGAAGTCCGAGAAAGCTGTTTCCTGGTAATTCCGGAGAAATCGCAGTGGGTGAAAGCCATCGCGGACGAAAAGTACCGGCTGCGTACCATCACAAAGATGCCCATCACAGAAGGCATGGAAGAACCCGACACATTTTTAATCCATATCACAAGGAAAAGGAGAATGAATTATGCAGTGTTACGATGAACTGGTTGCCCGCGGGCTGATCGCCCAGGTGACCGACGAGGATGAGATCCGGAAGATGGTAAATGAAGGCCGTGCCGTCTTCTACATTGGCTTCGACCCGACGGCCGACAGCCTTCATGTGGGGCATTTCATGGCGCTGTGCCTGATGAAGCGCCTGCAGATGGCCGGCAACAAGCCGATCGCGCTGATCGGCGGCGGTACCGGCATGATCGGAGATCCGTCCGGACGCAGCGACATGCGTCAGATGATGACGGTGGAGACGATTGAGCACAACTGTGAGTGTTTCAAGAAGCAGATGAGCCGCTTTATCGATTTCTCGGACGGCAAGGCCCTGATGGTCAATAACGCCGACTGGCTGCTGAACCTGAACTATGTGGAACTGCTGCGTGAAGTGGGCGCATGCTTTTCCGTCAACAACATGCTCCGCGCCGAGTGCTACAAGCAGCGCATGGAGAAGGGACTGAGTTTCCTGGAATTCAACTACATGATCATGCAGAGCTACGATTTCTACATGCTGTTCCAGAAATACGGCTGCAACATGCAGTTCGGTGGCGACGACCAGTGGAGCAACATGCTGGGCGGCACCGAGCTGATCCGCCGTAAGCTGGGCAAGGACGCCTACGCGATGACGATCACATTGCTGCTTAATTCTGAGGGCAAGAAGATGGGCAAGACCCAGTCCGGCGCGGTCTGGCTGGATCCGAACAAGACCTCGCCCTTCGATTTCTACCAGTACTGGAGAAATGTAGGCGACGCCGATGTGTTAAAGTGCCTGCGGATGCTGACCTTCCTGCCGCTTGAGCAGATCAACGAGATGGATCACTGGGAGGGCAGTCAGCTGAATACGGCCAAGGAGATCCTGGCTTATGAGCTGACCACTCTGGTCCACGGCGAGGAAGAGGCGAAGAAGGCCCAGGAAGCGTCGAGAGCGCTGTTTAAGGGCCAGGGAAGCCTGGAGAATATGCCTGCGTTCGCGCTCGGCGCTGACGATTTCAGCGCGGAGGGAACCATCGATATCCTGGCGGTCCTTCAGAAATCCGGTCTGGCCCCGTCCCGCGCCGAGGCCCGCAGAAATGTGGAGCAGGGCGGCGTGTCCGTGAACGGCGAGCCGATGAAGGATATCCGCAAGACCTACACGAAGGATGATTTCACGGGCGACGGTATGATCGTCAAGCGCGGCAAGAAGAACTTCATGAAGGTGACGGCGTAGAGATCAAGGGAGCCCTACGTGGCTAAATTGCAGATGCTGTGTCGATGATTTCGGCGGAAACACGGCTGGTGTCAGGATTTCGATCATTCCTGGTACCGGCCTGTTTTTTTATGCAAGCAAGCGCCAATGACGCCCCGCGTGCATTTCCATGCAAACAGGGGCCAGTGACGCCCTGCTTGTATTGCCGGTGGTGTTTTGTTCGTATTTGCGCTAGAATTCCGGATTCCGCTATTTTTTAAAATATAGTACTTGACATTACCAAGTAGTTGGTATAATATGTAACCAGAGAAAGAGAGGGCCGTTATGAATGCGCAGTTCAAAAAGGGAGTCCTGGAACTGATCGTGCTGGAATCGGTGCGGCAGAAGGATATGTATGGCTATGAGCTGGTGGAAGAAGTCTCCAAGGTCGTGGATGTGAACGAGGGGACGATCTATCCGCTGCTCAAGAGATTGACGAATGAGCGGTATTTTGAGACGTATCTGCGGGAATCGACCGAAGGTCCGCCGCGGAAGTATTATCATCTGACGGTGGCGGGAATCCTGTACAGGGATCAGCTGGAAGCGGAATGGATGGAGTTCGCGGACCGGGTCGGCGCGTTTTTGAAGGAGCAGAAGGAGAGGTAGAGACGATGAACAAGAAGGAATTCCTGGCAGCGCTTAAGCGGGCGCTGGCGGTTCTGGACGAAACGGAGCTGCAGGATATTATAGATGAATATGAGCAGCATATCGACATGAAGACGGCCAACGGTCTTTCGGAGGAGGAAGCGATCGCTGATTTCGGGGATTTTAAGGAGCTGACGGCGGAGCTTCTGGAGGCATACCATGTACGGGCGGATTACGCGGAGATGAACGGGCCGAAGGAAGGACAGGCGGCCGGCGCGAAGGATACGGCCGGTGGGAACGGCGTATCCGGCAGATCCGGCTGGAAGGAAAGGCTGCATAGATCCAAACCTGCGGGCAGCAAAGAGGAAGAGGCAGGCAAAGGTTTTGCCGTCAGCCTGAAGGGAACACTGACCGGCGTCTGGCTCCGCCTGTGCCGGGGCGTGAAGACAGCGGTGAGCCGGATCTGGAAGATTACGAAAGCGTCATGGATCTGGCTATGGAAAGCGTTCCTGTGGTGCTGGCATCAGATCTGCAGGCCGTTTGTCTGGCTGGCGGGACTTTTGGGATTCGGCGCAGGAGCGGCGTCAGACGGCCGGACAGTCCCGGACGGGACGGAAGAACCTGCGTTGACGAAAGAGAAAGGTGGTGGACGTATGATGGGAAGAAGGAGTATCTGGGCAGTTATGGGAGCCGGGATCGCCGCGTTTTGCAGAGGGTGCGCGGAAGCGTGCGTATGGTGTATTCGTATGATGTGGAACGTATTTTGTATCGGTACGTCGGTAGTGGTCGGAATAATGGGAGTCTGTTTCCTGTTTGCGTTTGGGATGCTTGTCATTCTGGTGATCGGCGGATATCCGCTGGGCGGCGCGGTGATCGGAGTTCTGGGAGCGACGGTGAGCTTTTTCGCCGCGGCGGGCTTTGTGATGACGCTGCTGTGGCGGAAGAAGAGACCAGTTTTGGCAATTGTGCCGGCTGATGCGGCGGCGGGTACGCCGGCCGCGGAACCGAGGCAGAATCAACCGGCACTGAAAGTGCAGACGAAAGCAGATCAGCGGCCGGCAGACAGGACTGCGAGTGTGATTCGGCCGGAATCAGCCGCAGGGCCAATCGCGGCATCGTTCGTGGAATCCGCCGCAGTACAGAGCGTGAAACCGGCCGCGCCGGAAGAAACTGAGGCGGACAGCAGAGAGGAGGAGAAAGATCATGCGTAGGCTGAGGGTTGTGTTGTTTGCGATATTTCTTATCGGTGTACTTCTGACAGGAGTCGGCGCGGGCCTTACGATGGTGGAATGGTCCTCGCTGGAATACGGAGGGACGAAGCTGCTCGACAGCAAATATCTTGTGACGGAGGATTTTGATTTTGCGCTCAAGGACGACGGCAGTACGCTCATTTTAGGAGAAAGCTACTATACGAACCGTTATCTGGACGGTATCGAGGAAGATCCGGCCGTACCAGAAGGAATCGTGCGCTATCAGGTGACATATAATCAGGCGCTGGTGAAGCCGTTTCTGCAGTATGTGCCATATGACAGGACGGAAGAAACCAGCGAAGAAGCCGGCGAAGAAACGCTGGCTGAGTCTGGGAAAGAACCGCAGATAGAGGCCGGAGAAGAATCGCTGGAAGAGTCCGGGGAAGAACCGCAGATAGAGGCTGGCGAAGAAACCAGAGAAGAACCGCCGGAAGAGAAGGCACCGGTCGTCGACGGTGTACTGCGTCTGATGCGTTCCTATTATGGAAATGAGTTCCGTCTCTTTATGGAAAACAAGGATGAGATGTTAAGCGAC
The DNA here is from genome assembly GCA_947626395.1 of uncultured Lachnospiraceae bacterium. Classification (GTDB taxonomy): domain Bacteria; phylum Bacillota; class Clostridia; order Lachnospirales; family Lachnospiraceae; genus UBA3402. Next base: position 133,555 of record CANQRU010000002.1, read on the forward strand.
CTAAAGAAGGGCAGGCTGTCAAGCTATGAGATCGCGGATATCACCGACGTGAAGGTTTTGGTTAATCCGGCGACGAGGCCGCGTGTGGAGGAGAGAGCCGGGTGGTAGGCTGAACGCCCGCGCCGCGTCCACATATGGACCGCAGTCCTCAAAAGTCCCATGGATCACCGTAAATGCTGATAATATAGTAGTACGGCGGAAAGGCCGAATACATTTACGGAGGTATATGAAATGGGAAAAACACAGCCGATCAGGAACCGGAGCGACATCCGGAAGCTGAAACAGTACTATCTTGACAGAAATCAGATACGCAACTACGCTATGATCACCCTTGCCGTCAACACATCGCTGCGGATCGGCGATCTCCTGCGCCTGAAGTGGGAAGACGTCTACGATTTTGAGACGCAGCGGTATCGGGATCATATCAGTCTGACGGAACAGAAAACGGGCAAGAAGAACCTGATCGCGCTTAACAAAGAAGCGGCCGCCGCGCTGCGTGTGCTTCAGCGCACCATAGGGCCCCGCCCCGGAGACGTGATATTCCGGAGCCGCAGCGGCGATAACCGTCCGATCGACCGGACGTGGGCATTCCGGATCGTCCGCGGCGCGGCGGAAGATCTCCATCTGGAGGGAACCATCAGCTGTCATTCGCTCCGCAAGACCTTCGGGTACCATGCGTGGAAGAATGGTGTTCCTCCGGCGCTCATCATGGCGGTCTACAATCATTCCTCGCTGGAGATCACCAAGCGGTATCTGGCGATCGACCAGGACGACCGGGATCAGGTCTTCCTGAAAATGAATCTCTGAGGATGCGTTCCGCCGGGGGCAGAATTCCGGTCAGGCAAACAGGGACTCCAGAAGGATTTTCGCGCCGATCATGATCAGGATCGCACCGCCGGCGATCTCCGCCCTCGACTTGTACCGCACGCCGAATACATTGCCGACCTTGACGCCGACGATGGACAGGCAGAAGGTGACGGCGCCGATAAACGACACCGCCGGAAGGATATGTACGCGCAGGACGGCGAATGTGACGCCTACCGCCAGAGCGTCGATGCTGGTGGCGATGGCCAGGGGGAGCATCTCGCGGAAAGCGACGGAATCGCCGCAGTTTTCTTCTTCCGGATTCAATGCTTCCCGGATCATGTTGCCGCCGATGATGGCCAGCAGGATGAACGCGGCCCAGTGATCGTAGGCGTTGAGGGCTTCCTGAAAGCTGATGCCCATCAGATATCCCATGATCGGCATAAGAGCCTGAAAACCGCCGAAATAGAGGCCGATGATAACGGCGTGGCGCACATTCAGCTTTCGCATGGACAGACCTTTGCATACGGAGACTGCGAAGGCGTCCATGGACAGGCCCACGGCGGTCAGAAACAGTTCGATCAGTGACATAGATAACTCCTTCCTGATAAAAAAGAGACTTATCTGCAGCCGGAAAACCGCAGATAAGTCTCATCATTTCCATGCGGGCAGAGCGCCGGTGGCGTTTCGCTCGTATTTCATATAGAACCAGGCGTACGCGGGAACCGCGGCTGCCAGCGTGTTGGCTCTATCGCGCGGCAGATTGCCGCGCTGACTACTCCCTCATCTGAAACATGATTGTAGCCCATTTGGGAGTATTTGTCAAGAAATCCGTGCTTTTTAAAGGCACCTACATCCGAGTGTAAAGGCATCTACATCCGGGCGGAGTAAATGCCAGGCCGGGAGCCATATCTGGGCGGATTACAGATACTCCCGCAGATCCCTGCACAGATTCTCCTCCATGCTGACAAGACGTCCGCAGATATCGCGGGAAGTCTCATCCGCGCCCTGATACTGGTTCATATAGCGCTGCAGGGATTTGACGCCCATATTGCAGCCGTCGGTGATCAGGTCGGCCACGGTGGCGTCGCTCTCGTCTATGCCCATTTTCATGGTGGTCTTCATCCAGGACATGGTCTTGGCTACCGGGTTCGGGTCCTTCTCGCCGCTGTTATGCTCATCCAGGAGAGAATGGATTTCGCTGCCCAGTTCTTCGTGGCTGGCTTTGCTTTTCTTAAGCAGATCCTTCATATCGGAATTCTGGATCTTCTCCAGTACGTCGTCGAAAGAGGCGACCGCCATCTTTACGCCGGCGTCGCATTCCTTCAGCAGTTCTACAGTATCGCTGTTCTTCATATCGTATCACCTCCAGATGGAATTTCCCTTAATTTGTGTAAAATGCCCCGGAAATATTCCGTGGCTGTAAAAAGTTGTGCTTTTCATTGCGCGATTTTGTGATATGATAGAGAGGATGCGCTGGAAGCCGTCTGGCTTAGATGAATACCGGCAGATTGTGATGAGTATCAGCAGATTGAAATGAATACCGGCATGGTTGGAATGAACTGCGCAGATGGAGCGGAGACTGGAGGAATCTCATGACAAGTTTAAGTACTCTGTGCTACATAGAACAAAACGGCAGCTGGCTGATGCTGCACCGCACCGTGAAGAAGAACGATGTGAACAAGGATAAATGGATCGGCGTCGGCGGACATTTCGAGGCGGATGAAAGTCCGGAAGAGTGCGTGCTGCGGGAAGTGAAGGAGGAGACCGGCTATACGCTGACCTCCTACCGCTACCGGGGACTGGTCACTTTCGTGTCCGGCGGCGGGGAGACGGAATATATGTCGCTTTTTACCGCCGACGGTTTTGAGGGGGAGCCGGCTGCCTGTGACGAGGGGGAACTGGAGTGGGTGCCCATCGAGAAGGTCTGGGGGCTGAATCTCTGGGAAGGGGATAAGATCTTCTTCCGGCTGCTGGACGAGGGCGAGCCGTTCTTCTCCCTGAAGCTGGTCTATGACGGCGGCGGGAAGCTGGTAAGCGCGGCGTTAAACGGCAGGCCCATGGAACTGTTCGACATCTTAAATGAAGACGGCACGAAGAGCGGTATCGTCCGGGAGCGGGGCGTGGCCCATCGGGAAGGAAGCCTTCATCCGACGGCCCATATCTGGATCGTGCGGCCCAATGAAAAGAGCGGTTTCGACGTGCTGCTGCAGAAGCGGAGCGAGCGCAAGGACTCTTATCCGGGCTGCTATGATATCTCGTCCGCCGGGCATGTGGCGGCTGGGGATGATTATCTGACGACCGCGGTCCGCGAGCTCAGCGAAGAACTGGGTATTTCGGCAGCGGCGGCGGAACTGGAGCCTGCGGGACAGCATAAAATTTATGCGGAGAATGTGTTCTACGGCCGGATGTTTAGGGATGCGGAACTGTCGCAGATGTATGTGTACCGGAAGCCGGTGGACATTGCCGATCTGACGCTGCAGGAGTCGGAGGTGGAGCGTGTCGTCTGGATGGACTACGGGGAGTGCCTGGAGGCGATCCGCATCGGCAGCATGAAGACCTGCATCTTTGAGGACGAGTTCCGAACGCTGGGAAAGTATCTGGGGATTATATAAAAAAGGAACACTGCAGATTATGAAAAAGAAATGGTTTGAGCGCCCGCCTCATTTTAGGAAACGGCTTGCGATGATGCTTGCGGGCGTATTTTTCCAGGGCTTCTGCCTGTCGCTTCTGCGCCAGTTTGACTTCGGCACGGATCCCTGCGCGCTCTTTACGACGGGCCTGACGTACCATCTGCCGCTCAGTTTCGGCACCTGCCAGTTTCTGACGAACCTGGTCATGATGGCGTTTGTGCTGGTCCTGGACGCAAGTTATGTGGGATTCGGAACCCTTGGGAACATGATCGTCGTGGGCTATACGTCGGATTTCTTCTGCTGGATCTGGAGAGTGGCGCTGCCGGCCGGCTTCCTGTCGCAGAAAACGGTGGAGTGGGTCCTGATCCTGCCGGTGCTGGCGCTTTTCATCCTGGCGGCGTCGGTGTATATGAGCGCCGGCCTGGGATCCGCGCCTTACGATTCCCTGCCGTTCATCCTCTCAGAGAGGCAGAGTAAGGTGTCCTTCCGGACGATGCGCATGCTCTGGGACATCGGATTTACGGCCGGGGGCGTACTGATGGGAGCGCGTCCCGGGCTTGTGACAGTTATTATGGCGTTCTTCCTGGGACCGGTGATCGGAGCGGTGCGGGCGAAGATCGAGAGGCTGCTGGCATGAGCATTTCCAAGAGATTTTTCTTGACAAGAAGCCTTCTTCTGTCTATAATGGGAAAGACATGTTAAATGACCGAAAGACACAGACGGAGACAGTAGCCCTGTGGGAACGTCCCAGCGAGCCGGCGGCGGTGCGAGGCCGGCATCAGTAGCACAGGAGGCGAAGATCACTCCCGAGTCGCAGACTGAAGAGGCTGCCGCAGCCGGGAAGGCGCGGCGGAACCCCAGTAGGTCCCGCCGGTTTCCACCGTTATATGGAAGCATATGTCAGTATGGTAATAGGTGGTACAGCGAAGTACGTTTCAGCCTTCGTCCTCATTTCCGGGGATGAAGGCTTAGTTTTTTCATTGTCTGAGCATGCCGCGCCGCCGGATGACAGGGGCGCGGGCATGAGCCGCTCAGTTACCAGTTTGGAGGTTGAGAGATGCCAAAGTATGCGAAAGTCTCCACGGATCTGAAGTTTGTGGAGCGCGAGAAGGAAGTGGAGAAGTTCTGGAAGGATCAGGACATCTTCGAGAAGAGCATGAAGGTGCGGGAAGGCTGCCCGACTTACACCTTCTACGATGGGCCGCCTACGGCCAACGGCAAGCCCCACATCGGCCATGTGGAGACCCGTGTGATCAAGGATATGATCCCCCGCTACCGGACTATGAAGGGCTATATGGTTCCCCGCAAGGCCGGATGGGACACCCATGGACTCCCGGTGGAGATCGAGGTGGAGAAGCTCCTTGGCCTTAACGGAAAGGATCAGATCGAGGAATACGGCCTTGAGCCGTTCATTGACAAATGTAAGGAGAGCGTCTGGAAATACAAGGGCATGTGGGAAGATTTCTCCGGCACCGTCGGTTTCTGGGCGGACATGGACAATCCTTACGTCACCTATCATGACGACTATATCGAGTCCGAGTGGTGGGCCCTTAGGACCATCTGGGACAAGGGCCTTCTGTACAAGGGCTTTAAGATCGTGCCCTACTGCCCGCGGTGCGGCACCCCGCTGTCGACGGCGGAGGTAGCCCAGGGCTATAAGGATATCAAGGAGCGCTCCGCCATCGCCCGCTTTAAGGTGAAGGGCGAGGACTCGTATATCCTGGCATGGACGACCACGCCCTGGACCCTGCCCAGCAACGTGGCGCTGTGCGTGAACCCGGTGGAGACCTACGCGAAGGTGAAGGCCGCCGACGGCTATACCTACTATATGGCCCAGGCGCTTCTGGATACGGTTCTCGGGAAGCTGGCCGATAAGGAGGCCGGTACGCCCGCCTACGAGGTCCTGGAGACTTACACCGGCAAGGAACTGGAATACAAAGAATACGAGCCTCTCTTCGACTGCGCGGTGGAGACCTGCGCAAAGCAGAACAAGAAGGCTTTCTACGTGGTCTGCGACTCCTACGTCACGCTGACCGACGGTACCGGCGTGGTCCATATCGCTCCGGCCTTCGGTGAGGACGACGCCAAGGTGGGCCGCGTCTACGACCTGCCCTTCGTCCAGCTGGTGGACAGTAAGGGCGAGATGACGGCGGAGACGCCTTACGCGGGCGTATTCGTGAAGAAGGCCGACCCCATGGTCCTGCGGGATCTGGACGCCAAGGGCCTGCTTTTCGACGCGCCCAAATTCGAGCACAGCTATCCCCACTGCTGGAGATGCGACACGCCGCTGATCTACTACGCCCGCGAGTCCTGGTACATCAAGGAGACCGCGGTCCGCGACGACCTGATCCGCAACAACAACACGGTCAACTGGATTCCGGATTCCATCGGCAAGGGCCGTTTCGGCAACTGGCTGGAGAACATCCAGGACTGGGCCATTTCCCGCAACCGCTATTGGGGCACTCCGCTTAATATCTGGGAGTGCGAATGCGGATATCAGCGCAGCGTGGGAAGCCGGCAGGAGCTGGCGGAGCTGAGCGGCGACCCGAATGCGGCGAAGGTAGAGCTTCACCGTCCCTATATCGACGAAGTGACCTTCCCCTGCCCCAAGTGCGGCAGGACCATGCACCGGGTGCCGGAGGTCATCGACTGCTGGTTCGATTCCGGCGCCATGCCCTTCGCCCAGCATCATTATCCCTTTGAGAACAAGGAGCTTTTCGAGCAGCAGTTCCCGGCCCAGTTCATTTCCGAGGCCGTGGACCAGACGAGAGGGTGGTTCCACTCCCTGATGGCCGAGTCTACCCTGCTGTTTAATAAGTCTCCCTATGAAAATGTCATCGTCCTGGGCCATGTGCAGGACGAGAACGGCCAGAAGATGAGCAAGTCCAAGGGCAACGCCGTGGATCCGTTCGACGCCCTTGAGACCTACGGCGCCGACGCGATCCGGTGGTATTTCTATACCAGCGGCGCTCCGTGGCTGCCCAAGCGGTTCTCCGGCAAGGCCGTGACCGAGGGGCAGCGCAAGTTCATGGGAACCCTGTGGAACACCTATGCCTTCTTCGTTCTGTACGCGAACATTGACGAATTTGACGCGACGAAATATACGCTGGATTATGAGAAACTGCCTGTCATGGACAGATGGATCCTTTCCCGCATGAATACAATGGTAAAGGATGTGGATGAGAATCTGGACCAGTACCGGGTGCCGGAAGCGGCCAGGGCCCTGGAGGACTTCGTGGACGATCTGAGCAACTGGTATGTCCGCCGCAGCCGCGAGCGCTTCTGGGCCAAAGGCATGGAGCAGGATAAGATCAACGCCTATATGACCCTGTACACGGCCCTGGTGACCGTCAGCAAGGCGGCGGCGCCGATGATCCCGTTCATGACCGAGGCCATTTACCAGAATCTGGTGAGGAGCATCGATCCGGCCGCGCCGGAGAGCATCCACCTGTGCGACTTCCCGGCGACGGAGGAGAGCCACATCGATAAGCAGCTGGAAGCCGACATGGCGGAGGTGCTCCATGTGGTCGTCATGGGCCGCGCGGCCCGCAATACGGCCAACTTAAAGAACCGCCAGCCGCTTGCGCAGATGTTCGTGAAGGCGGACCACGCCCTTTCGGAGTTCTATGTGGAGATCATCGAGGACGAACTGAATGTGAAGAAGGCGGTGTTTACCGACGACGTGCGCGAATTTACGACTTACACGTTCAAGCCACAGCTTAAGACGGTGGGCCCGAAGTACGGCAAGCAGCTCGGCAATATCCGCAAGGCGCTTTCCGAGGCGGACGGCAACGAAGCCATGGATACGCTTAAGATCACCGGCGCGCTGACCTTCGATTTCGGCAATGGCCCGGTGGTGCTGGCGGAAGAGGACCTGCTGATCGACATGTCCCAGAAGCCCGGCTATGTGACCGAGGCGGACAGCGCGGTCACCGTGGTCCTGGACGCCAACCTGACGCCGGAGCTGGTGGAAGAGGGCTTCGTGCGCGAGCTGGTCAGTAAGATCCAGACCATGCGCAAGGAAGCCGGCTTCGAGGTCATGGACCATATCACGGTCTATGAGCGGGGGAATGAGAACATTTCCCGGATCTTTAAGGGCCATGCGGACGAGATCAGATCGGAAGTGCTGGCGGAAGAGATCGTGTCGGGGCAGACGGACGGATATACGAAGGAATGGAATATCAACGGCGAGCAGGTTACGCTCGGCGTGAAGAAGATCTGAGCAGAGGAGAGGTTCGACTGGTATGAATACAAAATTTGACAAGGAAGAGTTTAAGCAGGCGATGGTCTATGCTCTGAAGAGCAAGTACCGCAAGAAGCTGGAGGACGCCACGCCCCAGGAGATTTTCCAGGCGGTGGCCTACGCGGTGAAGGATATCATCGTGGATCAGTGGATCGCCACCCACAAGCAGTACGACAAGCAGGACGCGAAACTGGTTTACTATATGTCCATGGAGTTTCTGATGGGCCGCGCCCTGGGCAACAATATGATCAACCTGATGGCTTATGACGATATCAAAGAAGCTCTGGAAGAAATGGGCCTGGATCTGAACGTGATCGAGGACCAGGAGCCGGACGCGGCGCTTGGAAACGGCGGCCTTGGCCGTCTGGCGGCGTGCTTCCTGGATTCCCTGGCGACGCTGGGCTATCCGGCCTACGGCTGCGGCATCCGTTACCGCTACGGCATGTTCCGCCAGAAGATCGAGAACGGCTACCAGGTGGAGGTGCCTGACGAGTGGCTGGTCAACGGCAATCCCTTCGAGGTTCGCCGCTCCGAGTATTCCACCGAGGTCAAGTTCGGCGGTTATGTGGAAGAGGTCTGGGAGGGCGGACGCCAGCATTTCATCCAGAGGGGTTATCAGTCGGTCATGGCGGTTCCCTACGATCTGCCGATCGTCGGCTACGGCAACAATGTGGTGAACACCCTGCGGATCTGGGACGCGCAGCCGATCAACCTGTTCAATCTGGATTCCTTTGACAAGGGCGACTACCAGAAGGCGGTGGAGCAGGAGAACCTGGCTAAGAACATCTGCGAGGTCCTCTATCCCAACGACAACCACACCGCGGGCAAGGAGCTGCGCCTGAAACAGCAGTATTTCTTCATTTCCGCCAGCGTCCAGAGGGCGGTGAAGAAGTATAAGATGCACCACGGCGATATGCGCCGCTTCCATGAGAAGAATTCCTTCCAGTTAAACGACACCCATCCGACGGTAGCGGTACCGGAACTGATGCGTATCCTGATCGATGAGGAAGGTCTGACCTGGGACGAGGCGTGGGAAGTCACGACCAAGACCTGCGCCTACACCAACCATACGATCATGAGCGAGGCCCTGGAGAAATGGCCCATCGATCTGTTCAAGCGTCTGCTTCCGCGTGTCTATCAGATCGTGGATGAGATCAACCGCCGCTTTGTGGAGCAGATCCGCCGGATGTACCCGGGCAACGAGAGCAAGGTCGCCAATATGGCGATCCTGTATAACGGCCAGGTTCGCATGGCTTACATGGCCATCGCCGGCAGCTTCTCCGTCAACGGCGTGGCGAAGCTTCATACCGAGATCCTGAAGAATCAGGAGCTTAGGGATTTCTACGAGATGACCCCGTGGAAGTTCAACAATAAGACCAACGGCATCACCCAGCGGCGTTTCCTGCTTCACGGCAATCCGCTGCTGGCTAAGTGGGTCACCGAGAAGATCGGAACCGACGCCTGGATCACGGATCTGCCGAAGATCGAGGGACTGGCCAAATACGCCGAGGATCCGCAGGCCCAGAAGGAATTTAATGAGATCAAGTACCGGAACAAGCTCCGTCTGGCAAAGTACATTAAGGAAAATAACGGCATCGATGTGGATCCCAACTCCATCTTCGACGTGCAGGTGAAGCGTCTCCATGAGTATAAGAGGCAGCTCCTTAACATTCTTCATGTGATGTATCTGTACAGCCGGCTGAAGGACGATCCGAATCTGGATATGGTTCCGAGGACATTTATCTTCGGCGCCAAGGCGGCTGCCGGCTATAAGAGGGCGAAGCTGACGATCAAGCTGATCAACTCCGTGGCCGAGGTGGTCAACAACGACCCGTCGATTCAGGGCAAGATCAAGGTGGTCTTCATCGAGGAATACCGTGTCAGCAACGCGGAGATCATTTTCGCGGCGGCGGACGTCAGCGAGCAGATCTCCACGGCCAGCAAGGAGGCCTCCGGCACCGGCAACATGAAGTTCATGCTGAACGGCGCCCTGACCCTGGGAACCATGGACGGCGCCAATGTGGAGATCGTGGAAGAGGTCGGCATCGAGAACGCGTTCATCTTCGGTATGTCTGCGGACGAGGTTATCAACTATGAGAAGCACGGCGGCTACAATCCGATGGATATCTTCAATAACGACCAGACGATCCGCCGTATCCTGATGCAGCTGATCAACGGTTATTTCGCGCCGCAGAATCCGGAGCTGTTCCGCGATATCTATGATTCGCTTTTAAACACCAAGTCCAGCGACCGGGCGGATACATATTTCATTCTGAAGGATTTCTGGTCTTACGCCGACGCCCAGCGCCGGATCGACCAGGCGTACCGCAACCGGGAGTGGTGGACGAAGGCCGCGATCCTGAACGTGGCCCACTCCGGCAAGTTCTCCTCCGACCGTACCATCGAGGAGTACGTGAAGGATATCTGGCATCTGGATAAGATCAAGGTGGAGCTGTAACAGCAGCGTGCGCCATTGCATACATAAGAAGATAACCCCCTTCATAGACTGTGACAGACAGGCTGTGGAGGGGGATTTTTTATGCCGTTTTCAGTGAGACGGAATCCGAAGAGGCGGAACGGCGGGAATCGGGAACGGCGCGGATTCATGGCCCGCCCGGCGGCCCGTATGCGAAAATTTCTTCTGATCTTATGTATCGTTCTTCTTATGCCGTACGCGGTTACACTGGCCATAAGCGGCAATCCGATGGGAACGGCGCGGAGAAATACGGCGTCCGGCGGACGACGCGTCTATCTGGAAGGGCAGGGCGGATACGTGGATGCGGAGGAATATCTGATCGGTGTTGTGGCGGGGCAGATACCGATGGAATATGAAATGGAAGCGGTCAAAGCCCAGGCGGTCATCGCCCGCACCTGGCTTTACCGGCAGATGGACGATGGCGGACAGGTATCCGTGCCGGAGTTACGCCGGAATGCCGGAAATGGTTCTGGCGGCGCGTTCTCCGCGACGGATCCGGAATATTCAGAGGAAGAACATTTTCTGAAATATTATGAGAAAGCAAAGACGGCCGCGGCGGAGACGGCGGGGCAGGTGATCTGTTATGACGGAAAGCTGATCGAGCCGCTGTTCCACCGGGCCAGCGCCGGAAAGACGCGCAGCGGCGGAGCGGGCTATCCGTATCTGCAGCCGGTGGACAGCAGCTTTGATGTGGAGGCGGAAGGGTATCTTACCGTGCTGGAATGGACGCCGCAGGAATTCGCCGCGCTGGCCGCGGCGGGAGCGGAAACGGCAGGGAGCGGAGACGCGGGTAGCAAGGGAGCCGCTTGGATCGCTGCGGGAAACATCGGCAAGAATAACGGTCAGACCTCATCAGGTGTCGATGGAGGAACCAGCCAGGCCGCCGCAGCCGGCAGCAGCGCCGCAGATCAGATCATGCAGACGCTCCAGCTGGTCTCGCGGGATTCCTCCGGTTATGTGGCCGAATATCAGATCGGGAGCCATATATACACCGGCGACGAGGTTCGGGAAATCTTCGGTCTGCCTTCTTTGGATTTTGTTTTCAAGAACCATGAAGGAAATATCCAGGCTGTCTGCAAAGGACAGGGCCACGCGCTCGGCTTGAGCCAGTACGGCGCCAATCATCTTGCCCTGGAGGGCTTAAGCGCCGAAGAAATTTTGAAATATTATTATCACGGCGTGACTGTGGAAGTTCAGGAAGAAACTTCTGCGGACTGAACGAACGCCGGCGCGGTGAAAATATTTCCGAATCCAATGAATAACTCTATCACCTCTGGCAAAACTACTACCGAGGTGATAACAATGAAAACGAAACTGAACCAATTATTCAAAGACAAGCTGTTTCTTGTCATGCTGGTGCTGGGCCTGCTGACTATCGTTGCCGCGGCAGGCGTCGTCACCATCCAGAGAGGAAATCTTCCGGGGGAGGAGAATCCGTACATCCAGATGGAGGATCCCGGTTCCCTGATCGCGGAGGAGACGCGGGGCGCAGGCGGCACGCAGCTGGCCGGCGATGCCAACGCCACGGAAAATGTAACGGCCCAGACCGTTGCTCCGTCTGAAGAAGAGACGAAACCGGTCGTAAGGGAGACCCGCGCATATGCGTTCGCGGAAGAAAAGGAACCCGAAGCGACGGAGGCTCCGGCCGCTCCGGCCGGGACCGGGATCGAGGCGGCCACGCCGCTGGTGCTGGATTTCTCCGACGCCAGCCGTATGGCCTGGCCCATCCGCGGCAATATCCTGCTGGATTACAGCATGGATTCCACGATCTATTTCCCGACCCTTGCCCAGTATCAGTGCAATCCGGCCGTGATCATCCAGGGTGAGGTCAGCGACCCGGTCGCGGCTCCCGCCAATGCCCGCGTCATGGCTGTCGGCGCCAACGAGGAGATCGGCAATTATGTGATGCTGGAGCTTGGCAATGACTATGTGGCTACCTGCGGCCAGTTAAAGGAGATCCAGGTGGTGGAAAATGAATACCTGGAGGCCGGGCAGATCCTCGGTTACGTGGCCGAGCCCACGAAATACTATTCCATTGAAGGCAGCAACGTATACTTTGAACTGCGTCACGGTGAAGAAACCGTGGATCCTCTGGATTATTTTGAATAACCGGAAGAGACGGGCGGCAGGCAGTTCTGCGCGGACGGAAGCGCCGCGGGGAACTGCCTGCCGGACTGTGGCGGGTCATGATCTTTACAAAAAAGTAAGAAATTGTTCACACCTCATTCAGAGACATATGGTATGATAATTCTGTAAGAAAAGCTGGCATTGGGGGTACATAATGAATATTCTTTTTTTTCTGACACCGAAGAGCGAAGTGGCTTTTATTTTCGACGACGAGACCGTGCGGCAGGCTCTGGAGAAGATGGAGAACCGTAAGTTTACGGCGGTTCCGGTCTTAAACAGGCAGGGCGGTTATGTAGGTTCCATCACCGAGGGGGACATGCTCTGGGGCATCAAGAATCAGTATAACCTGAATCTGAAGAATGCGGAGCATATCCGGGTCGGCACTATCCCGCGCAGGATGGACTACCAGCCCGTCCACGTGGACGCGAGTATGGAGGATCTGATCGAGAAGGCGCTGAATCAGAACTTCGTACCGGTAGTGGACGACCAGAAGAGTTTCATCGGCATCATCCGCCGGAGAGATATCATCCGGTACTGCTATAATAAGCTGATGAATCTGCGGACGGAGACCGGGAGCACGGACGGAGAGGAAAGCTGAGAGAAAGCATGAAGAAAAGAAGAGGAGACAGGTTATCGGAACTGCCTCTTCTTTTTATTTCCATGTAAGCAGAGCGCCAGTGACACCCTGCTTGTATTATGGCTGTATGCAAAAAGAAAGAAGATAATAAAATGCCGCTATTGTGCTCTGCCATATGTTATTCTATAATCGGCATTAGAAAAACTGACCGCTTAAGAGGCCGGACAGGCCGGAAAGGAGTTCTTGTATGATCAGCAATGTAACCGACCCGTTCCCGAAGGATTGTCTGGGAAGCCATTGCTTTCGAATTCCCGCGATCCTTGTGACAAAGGAAAACGCGGTGCTTGCCGCGACGGATATGCGCTGGGCGCACGGCCAGGATACGGCCGGGAATCTGGAGACCGCCGTCGCCCGGTCGGAAGACGGCGGACTCACCTGGACGAGACAGATCGTGAATCACTATGACGATGTGGAGGACGGTTCTGAGCGATGCATCTTCAGCGCCGCTTTCATCGACCCCATACTCGCCCGCGACAGCCTCGGCACCCTTTACCTGCTGACAGATATGTGTCCGGCTTTTGTGGGAACCTGGGCGGTAGACGGTATGGTCTGCGGACTTGCAAACGGCGGCAGACATGAAAACGGACGCCTGGCTTTAAAGGATCTGGAAAGCTTTACCTGCGCAGAGACGCAGGAACTGAATAAGGACACCTACCCCTATTATATCGGAGAAGAGGAAAACGGCTTCAGTAAAGTACTCTGTCTTGAGAATAATGAGCCGTATAAAGACTATCTGGTAGATCCGGAGGGCTATCTGTTCCGACAGACGCAGACGGGCGCTGAGAAAATAATGATCCCGCAGCTTAATGGAACCGGCCGGCCGACGGACCGGCTTATCCACGCGAATATTTTCTACGCGGCGTCGCCGCTGAAAGCCTATCCGGCGTTCCACCTGGCCCTGCGCACCAGCACCGACGACGGACGCACTTGGAGCGGCCTGCGCTTTATTGAAAATCAGATCGGCGGCCGCGGCTTTACCGGCACCTGTCCGGGCCGGGGCTATTCCTGCAGTCTGCAGGGGAAGGAGCGGGTGCTGATTCCGATTTACGACAATCTCCTGGGCATCGAGTATGCCAGCGTGATCTATACGGAAGATCAAGGGAAGACCTGGAAAAGGAGCGAACGCGCTTCCAGGACCGGTCTGTGTGAGAACGGCGAGCGCGTCAAATCCTCCGAATCCCAGATCATCGGTCTGCCCGACGGCACCCTGCGGATGTTTTCCCGTAACCAGATCGACGAGATCACCTATACGGACAGCGCCGACGGCGGCCTGACCTGGGGCGAATACCGCCGGGAACCGCAGCTGAAATACTGCGGCAACTGCATGGTCTCCTTTATCAACTATTCAAAAGAGATCGACGGAAAGCCCGCTGTGATCGCCAGCTATCCGGGCGGCGACGGTACGCTGTACCGGCGCGTGAACGGTGTGATCGCCGTAGGGCTGATCGATGTTTCCGACAATAAGATCGACTGGCGGTATCATTATCCGGTCAATGAAGGGCAATATTTTTACAGCTGCCTGACAGAACTGCCCGACGGCAATATCGCGCTGTATTATGAATATGAACCGTATGCGCTGCATTATGTTGTATATACGATAGAGGAACTGACGGCGAAAGGCGCGGCTTTGTAAAATACTGTCGCACTGGCTTATGCGACGGCGAACCGCATCCGGAGTCAAATCATTATAACGCGCAAAGGGCCGGAGAATGGCAACTATTTACCGCCATTCTCTGGCCTTTCTGTTCTATGCGGGCAGAGGCCAGTGATGCTCTGCTCTAATTGTTTTCAACGTGCTGGCGCGCGTTTACTCACATTTTCTTTACATCACCTGTTCGACGTATCTGCCGCTCATCCCCCGCATACGCTGCATTCGCCGGCGTTTGCTGTCACGGCATTCGTCTTTGCCGGATTGTCAAAGGCCGGATTCAGCGCATAGAAATTGCGGCTGTCCAGATGATCCTGTACGGCGCGCAGCGCTTCGCCGAACCTCTGGAAATGCACGATCTCCCGCTCACGAAGGAACCGGATCGGATCGCAGACCTCCGGATCGGTGACCACGCGCAGAATATTGTCGTACGTGGTCCGAGCTTTCTGTTCCGCCGCCAGATCCTCGAAAAGATCCGTGATCGGATCGCCCTTGGACTGGAACTCGCAGGCGTTCATCGGAACGCCTCCCGCGGCCTGGGGCCAGATCCCGTTGGTGTGATCGATATAGTAGGGGCCGAGACCGGACGCGGCGATCTGCTCCGCGGTCAGCCCCTTCGTCAGCTGGTGGATAATGGCCGCGATCATTTCCATATGGGCCAGTTCTTCGGTTCCCACGTCGGTCAGAACCGCCTTGCCGATATCGTAGGGCATGGCGTAGCGCTGGGACAGATAGCGCATGGATGCGGCGATTTCCCCGTCAGGGCCGCCGTACTGTAAAAACAGATGGTACTGCTATTTAGGACGCTTGGACATCAAAACCGTTTGGATTGCAATGTCCTTATTAAGAATATGCATATCGTTGTAATGTATATATACTAATATACGAGGCGGGCCGTAGTGCAAAAACAGGCGATGACAAAAAAGCACGTATTTGCGTGCCTTTTTGCGTTCTTACGCATAATAATGAAATGTAAATTCCTTCTTGGATCGATCCCAGATGATCTCTTTAAGGACGCTGCGGATCGCAACGCCTTTCACATCATCCCCGACGTCCGGGTTGCAAATAAGGTCGTAAACGGTTTTAATCCGGGCCAGGACTTCTTCCACCGGCGGTGTATCGTCTTCGGCCTTGTAGCGCTCTCTCAGGCTGTCATATTCCCTTAAGAGGTTTTCCCGCTCATTGGCAAGACGCTCCTTATTGGCTTTGTATTCTTCCAGTGTATCGATCTCATTCTCATAGGCGTCCCGGATCCGGGCTTCCTTAATCTCCAGGCGAGCGAGGGCGTCATTCAGGATCTGCTCCTCGGAGTGCAGCTGATCGCTGTGTTTTTCCATGTGTTCAAATTCTATCACACCGGTACCAATGATCTCCTCCAGGGACCGCATGACAGCGGATACAGCGTATTTCTCGGTTATGCTGGAGGATCCTTTGTGGAAGCCTTTCATGTACTTCCAACACTGGAAGACCTTGGTGCGCTGCTTGTTCTTGTCCCTGTGGATGGACAGGGACGCGCCGCAGATGGAGCATCGCAGCAGGCCGGAGAGCCAGTGCTTGCACGAGGACACTTCACGGCGCTGTGCCGGCCGGTATTCCCGCTCCATGCGCTCCTGGCAGCCGTCGAAGATTTCCGTGACGGACGGCCGGCATTCATGGGAGCCGTCGAAGCGGTACCCGTTCCATTCCACAGTGCCGGCGTAGAAACGGTTCTGCAGGATCCGCAGGACGGTCCGGCGTTCGAATGGGTTCCCCCGGCGCGTCAGCCAGCCGCGGCGGTTGCATTCCCGGCTGATGGCGGTCATGTCCAGGCCGTCGTGATAGGCGTGGAAAATGTATTCGACGATCCGGTACTTATCATCATCGATTACGAACGGCTTTCCTTCCCCGACGGCGTTGTATCCCAGGGGCGGGACAAGCTGGTAGCCGTTGCGCAGCGCCTTCTCCTGCATGCCGCGCTTCACTTCCCCGGAGAGGTTATAGGAATAGTATTCGTCGAACCATTCGATGATCGTCTCGATCAGACGGCCGAACATGCCTTCCGCGATGGGCTCGGACACGCTCTTGATTTCCACGCCGCATTTCTTACGGAGGATGCTCTTGTAGAAGGTGCTTTCGTCCTGGTTACGGGCGAAGCGGGAGAACTTCCACAGGTAAAGCCGCTTAAACGGCGCCGGCGTCTGGGACTTCGCGGTGGCGATCATCCGCTGGAACTCCGGGCGGTTGTCCGCCTTCCGGCCGGAGATGCCGCGGCTCTCGATAAATATGTAATCCTTCGGGATCACGTAGCCGTCCGTCTTCGCAGCCTCCAGGATCAGCCGGATCTGCGCGTCCGGAGACAGCTCCGTCTGGTCGTCGGTGCTGACGCGGACATAGGCCGCGCCGATCTCCAATGTGGTTGTCTCTGCCATAATACCATCTCCCTTTTCTGCAAAATATGATTTCAGGGTATAAAAAATACACCTCTTGCAGGATCAGGTGTCAGATGGTATAATACAGGTGATGTGGTATTATACGGACATCTGGTCCGCAATAGTATCTGTGCGATCCGCCTGGCGCCGGTAACGCCGGGCGGATTTGCTTTTATTAGCAGTAATAGCTGATATCACCGAATGTGGAAAGCCACTGCTGAGCGATTTCCTCATGCTGTGCTTCGATGATATCCATGACAGTCCGCAGCGCCTTTTTCGGGATCCTGGAATTGTTATTGCAGAGCAGGCACCTGCCGGATCGGGTAATCCATATCTTGGTGGCGTTAGCGGACGGAATTCCTTCGGAGACATGTACATGCAGCGGTTCCAAAGGGGCGCCTTCATTCAACCAGAAGTAGATGGTATATGGTCCAATCCTAAAAATTTGCGGCATCTTGTACCTCCGTTCCGAATCCACCTTCCCGCGCGAGCCGGATGATGACATGTGAGACGGATTCGATCAGAGTCTGGAACCGGGAGATCTCCTCCGGGGAAAAACCGTTGATATCTTCCCAGGAATAGGAGGGAAGATAACAGACGGCAGAATGGAAGCCGCCGTAAACCGGAGTTTCGATTATAACCTTTACCTGTTCCTTGCCGTCTTTATTCAGGAGCTCGGAATGAACAATTTCTGTGTTGTCGTTCAATGTCATGAATGGATAGATCATAAGGACCTCCTTATTAAAACAAATTACGAATCTTTTTAATATGGCGATATACAAACGAGCCTTATTAAAATATCCTTTTATTCTGGCAGACCTATACTAGATAAGCTTTCCCCATCAGGATTCTCTAATTGGTATCGCACTCTGCTATTAGATGTGGCATCATAGTCTTGTTTAGCTGAATAACATTTTGCCCGCAATTGTAAGTAACGGAAATACCATTGTGGAGGAACATAATTAGAAGCCTCATATGGCACACAATTCTGGCAAGCCCCGTACAGACCAGCAATGGAAAACAAATGGATTTTTTTTCGTGCACCGCAGCAGCCATATTTACGGTGGTATTTTTTTCCGCTTGCTGATATATAAACGGTCATGTGTTCCTCCACTGTTGGATTAACATAGTAATGAGGGAGATTTGAATTATCAAAGGTCACTCCCTTGGGAACACCGGCCAAAGTGGCGATTTCCGTATCAGTAAGATCAAAATCCTTATTGTCTTCCATATCACTGATCCTCTTTAATAAGGAGTTGTATTTGATCTCAAATGAATCTCTTTCATGTTCAGCGAAAGCTCTTTCTTTTATTTCTGTATCCAGATGTTTTTTTAATAAATCAATTTCAGTCTGTAAAGCATTAATATGGGCATTGTGCTTTTCTGATATATTATTTGCAGTTACATCAATAGTCTTAGTTTGGTCAGTAGTAGCTTGCGACAGTTCTTTTAGTTCTTTGTTTTCAACTAATACTTTGCGAAGTTTATCTTCTTGAGTTTGTGTTAAAAGTATCCTGCTCTTATAAAGGGCTTCAGTATGGCTGCATTTCTCAGCTAAGTACAGAATCACCAGCAGGAGAGCAAGAATAATATAAATAATACTGCAAGCCAGTAAACACCAGATTTCACCAAGCCATTTTGCCACCATGATATATCCGGCGTTAGCGCTTAAATATACCAAGGCACCTGCCAGTGTAAGAATTCCGCAAAAATAAATAACTTTTCTCATAAGTGCAGTATATTTCATAAATGCCTCCTTGGTATGTTATTATTTCATGCGTCCTTTCTGGTATCTGTAGTAGGTGAAGCTGCGGATTCGGCGGCCCGTCTTGCCTCTAATTCCAGCTGGCGTCGGTAGTCAGCGACGGCGGCATCGATGTCGATCTCCTGTTGGGCCGGCGCAACCGAAGCGGATGCCCGCCGGTTCATCAGGATCGTGGCCGTATCTATGATGAAATCAAGGACGGCGGTCTGAAGCTCCGGCTTTAAGGAAACGATTCGCTCAACCAGGAGGCACATGTCGTCGTTCAGGTGGTATTTCTTGGCAAGCAGTTCCATCTCCGTGTTAGGGGCCGGAGCGAACATCTCACCCTCGCCAGTTCTCAACCAGGATTCATTTACATTAAATGTTTTACATATAAGAATTATAGCCGCATCGCTAGGACTACTTTTGCCAGCTTCATAAGTGGCAACTGTATTTCTTTTTATTCCTAGCTGATCAGAAAACTCTTGTTGTGTCAAATCGAGATTTTTTCTAATCAATCTTATTCTCTCGTGCATCCAAACACCTCCTTACAAAACAGATTATAAACGCAAAAATGTGGCATGTCAACAAAATGTTTTAATAAAACAAAATATGCTTGACAAATGACTTAATACCACATATACTTGTTTTAGAACCACATTAATTGGTATTTACAGAAACAAAAAGGAGGTGCCGAAAAGCATGGTGGAGACCATAACACTGATTTTAATTTCAATTATAGTATCGGCAGTTGTATCGCTGCTTGTGTGCAGGAAAGCAGCCGCCTTTACCCTAGAAGTGATAGACGGCTATGTAAAGGACATGATCGAACTGGCGGAGGATTTAATCAGGGACGCATACTCTAAGAAATAAAATGATGAAAGGGAGTGATCACATGAAGGAATCAAAGGATGGAGCATCAGAGCCGCGCATGACGCGGGAAGAGGTTGTGAGGATACTGACGGCTGCGTCAGTGGATAAGGAAGACACGGGGACTCTGATAGCGCTCGCGCAGACGTTTATCGCTGGAGTGGAGACTGGGCAGCGGCTGGCCGGGATGGAGATGAAGCAGGGATGAAGAAACCGGGCAAGGTGTCCAAGCGTTCCGGCATAGTTTGAAACGAATGGAAGCGGGAGGGCGCTATGGAAGGATACAGGATCATTAATTATGTGGAGATCGGCGGCCGGGAGGTTCTTCTGGAGAAGCTGACACCTGAGGAGAGGAAAAAGGTCTCCGAGGTGATCCAGGAGCGGCTTATGAAGGCGGCGGGGTATAAGAGGCAGCAGGCGTGAGGCGCCGGAGCATGGCAGAGGAGGACAGCATGAATAAAATTACGATCAGGTATAAGGATGGAGAGACAGAGAAGGAATTCACTGAGAATGATGACGGATTTGCGGTTAAAAACGGGTGTCTGAGGATAAGTGCCGGAGGAGGCTATAAATCTACAGAGAAATATATTCCGTTAGATAGCATCAGATATTTCACAGCAGAAAAATATTGAGGAGGACAGCAGGATGCAGATTACGATTGATCTGGATGAGAAACTGGCGAAGAGGATCGTCAGTCTGGAGCGGGCCATGGACAGGGCGGCGTATAAATTCACGGGGATGCTGATTTTTAAAGGGGCAAGTGACAAGTCGGTAGTGGAGGTTGCCGCGCAGAGTCTCATTCAGGAAGGTTTGGAATGGGCGGAGGACAGATACGGTAAGATGCTGGTGAAGGATGCGGAAAGCCGTACACGAGGTACGGAGGAGGAGCTGAAAGATGAAGTTATATGACAAAAACTATGAGTACGTCGGGATGGACAGGCTTATGGAGGACCGGCGGAAGGCCAGGCGGCGGGAGAGGCTGGTCCTGGCGGTGGCAGGGGTGCTGGGCTGGGTGATGCTGACGCTGGCGGTCGTCGGCGCGCTGATCGCGGTGGTTGCGGCGCTGGCCGGGCCGAGGGAGGCGATGGCGGAGACGGTGGCGGTGCCGGCCGCGGTGGGGCAGGTGTCGGAGGGCCCGGCGGCGGTCCGGGATAACGTACTGCCGGCTGGCAGGGCGGTGCTAATGGAAGCCGGCGTTGCGCCGGTACAACCGGATGAACCGGCGCCGGAAGAGGAAACGGCCGCTGGGCAGCAGGACGGGGTAGAGGACATGCCCGGTGAGGCGTGGGAGTGCGTTGGCGAGGTGACGCTGACTGCGTACTGTAACTGTAAGAAATGCTGCGGCCGGTGGGCCGGAGGACCGACGGCGTCCGGGGTGATGCCGGAGGCAGGTCGGACGGTCGCGGTGGATCCGGACGTCATCCCGCTGGGAAGCAGGGTGTACATAGCCGGTTACGGGGAATATGTCGCAGAGGACACGGGATCCGCAATTGTGGGCGCGCGGATCGACGTGTATATGGATTCCCATGAGGAGGCCAGGCATTTTGCGGACGGCGCGGGGAGCTGTGTGCGGACGGTCTGGATCATACGCTGATGGGACGTCGGGAGGTTTGCGTGAGGTGCGGCATTATGTGGGGTGTATCGCAGCTCGCGAAGATCCCGGCCGGAGGGTATGTATGCCCGTGGTGCCGTGAAAAGGAACTGCGTGAGAGCGGGAGGCGCCGCGGGCGCGGGAAGGACGGAGAGAGGAGGTGAAGGCGGTGAGGAACGTAAGAAGGATCCGGACGGATTACCGGATGTGCGCCAGGTGCGGCTGCAGCCTGGACCCGTCGGAGGGCGTGGACTGGCCTGGCGAGGGGCTGGTATGCGATGACTGCGGTGTGGAACTGGACCGGGAGGCGCGGTTCCGTGCGGACTGGGGGATCTCGAAGGAGATGTTTGACTGGATGAAGGCGGAGAGGCTGTACGATCCTGAGGGAATTCCGGCCGGATAAAGACCGGCCCATGCGCCGGCGGACACCGGGACATGGGCTGGAAATGGAAAAGTGTAAGTATTGTAAGGATATTATAACATTTGCGGTTGTTTTTTGTCAACCGAGGAGGAGCAATGACTGAGATCGAGGTACTTGCCAATATGGAAGAAGTGGATGTGGCCGCCCAGCTGAGGGACAGGCTCAGCGTGGGGGAGAGGCTGTACTACCCTGCGGCGGCCGATGAGGATAAACGTCCGGCAATGAGACGGAAGACTCCATGCCGGATCGTACGGAAATACCCGTATCTGGTGGAGGTGTCCGTGGGGACACGGAAGGGCCTGCCGGTCCGGACGATATCCTATGCGGAAATGCTGTCGGATCCAGGGATCCTGGGGCGGAAAGGAGAGAAAGATGTTTGACCGGTTTGGGGAGTTTGATTCGGCGGAGGAGATTAATGAGACGGCTGTGAACCTGAGAAAGGAAGGGGATCTGCAGGGCCTGAAGGTGCTGGCGGCTGAAAACGGAATCGATGCGGACGAGATGGAAGCATTTGCGAGAGGGGAATTGCTGTATCTGTGCGATGACTTGACGGCTGCGCTCGGGAAGATCGAGGTGGATGCGAAGCAAGTGGATTGTGCTGAGATCATGGAGGACTGGGTGGAGTACATTAAGGTACAGTGTATTGAGAGGCAGGATGTAGCCAAAGCGGTCAGAAGGAAGGGAAAGAGCCTTTCCGGTTGTATCGCGGAGCTGCTCAAATGGAGCTTAAAGCACCAGCACAACGTGGACAAGGAGATCATGAAGGCAGCAGGCATCTCGGCCGGCCGGTGCACGCTGGGGATCCCTGGCATGGCAACGGCGAAGAAGATCATTACAGATTACTATCTGGGTGGTGAGGTGCGATGAAAAAGAAGGCCATCGAGAAGATCCCTTACATTGGCATCGAGAGGACGAGCCGGAAGAAGGGCGCAAAGTACATAGCGGCCACGATGGTGAAGCTTGTCGGCCACGAAAAGCACCTCATTACAGAGGTGTACCGGAACAAGAAAGGGGACCTGGATGTGCCGCTGGTGCGGATCGTGCTGACAAAGAAGGACTTCGGGACCTTTTTCGTTGAATCAGGAGTATGGTCGAGAGCGCTGATCGCCGGCAGCAGCTGGTGCAGCAAGTATCCGGTGTGGGACAAGGGCGGCAGGGAGTACGATGCCGGGAAGGAGAACGTGATCCGCTCCGACGAGGATCTCCAGCGGATCAAGAGCTTCCCTGGGGTAGAGGAGAAGTCGTGGCGGAGCCAGACATGGTATGGACTGATCAATGACCGGATCGATGATATCTCCACCAAAGAGCGCCGCGCCAGGGAGAATAGAAGATGGGAGCGCCGGCAGCAGGGCCTGAAGGAACGGGCGGAGAACACGCCGGAGATCGACGAGCAGAAGCTCCTGGAATATGCGGACCGGGTGATCTTCCGGGAAAAGCATTATCTGTATTACAAGAAGCGCGGATCCTGGGCCAGGGTGGCCTGCTCGAAGTGCGGGGGCGTGAATGAGTACCGGTGGAAGCCGGGGATCAGCTACGAGAGCCAATTCCAGCGCATGATCGACGAGCCGCGTCAGGGAGGCTTCGGGACCTGCCCGATGTGCGGGGCGCGTGGGGAATGGAAGCCGCAGGGGAAGGTGATGGACTCCTACAGCAAAGCGGCCCACCTGTTCGTCGGACAGAAGTACAAGGAGACGGGTATGGTGTTCCGGTATTACGAGGTGGAAAAGGAATATCAGCTGGGACTGATCTGTGAGAACAACGGGCCGTTGATGGAGAACGCCTGCGAGGAGCTCAGCGGGACCGAAATCGCCAGGGTCTACTTCGAAGAGGGAAGGAAGCCACAGAAGGACTACCACAAGCAAAGCACGTGGGACGGGAAGGACTTCTGGGATGACTGCAACCTCTACGGCAAGGAGAACATCAACATCAGCGAGGGGCCGATCCTCCCGGAGACATGGGAGGCCATGAAGGGCACGATCTTCCGGTACAGCGCCATGCAGGAGTACGAGGCAGCAGAGGACGGCTACATCAACCCGGTGGACTATCTGGAACGGTACATGCAGACGCCGCAGATCGAGATGCTGACGAAGCTGGGCCTGATCAAGGTGGTGGAGAACCTGGTGAAGTGCCGGTACGGCATTGTGGCCAATGAGCACGCAGACCGGGTGGACACCTTCCTGGGGATCCGGAAAGAGCATGTCCGACTGCTCATCCGGCACCAGGGCGAGGAGAACATCCTGAAGATCCTGAAGGACGAGAAGCGGCTGGAGCAGCAGTGGACTGACGAGCAGATCGAGAACCTGGTGGAGCTCAGTCTGGAGAGCAGGAACGGGTGGATGGTCGTGCTGGAGCACATGGGCGTCCAGAAGATGCTCAACCTCATCGGGAAGTACGCCGGAGCCGAGTATGGAACCGGGTGCAGCAGGGCCACATCGAGGCTCCGGGCCGTGGCGCAGACATATTTTGATTACATCAACATGAGGCAGGCACTGGGATACGATATGAGCAACTCCGTCTATCTGGCGCCTAAGGATCTGGACGTAGCTCACCAGGTTATGGTGACGGAACACAATAAAAAAGAAGCAGACGCGCGGATCCGGGAGGCAGAGCAGAAATTCCCGATGATCAGGAAGCATTATCGGAGGCTCAGGAAGAAATTCTTTTACGAGGACGAGGACTTCTGCATCCGGCCGGCCAGGAGCGCCGGGGAGATCGTCACAGAGGGGCGTGTCCTGCACCATTGTGTGGGCGGTGACAACTATCTCGGAAAGCATAACGACGATATCTCCACGATCCTGTTCCTCCGGTCGAAGACGGAGCCGGATGTGCCGTACATCACAGTGGAGATCGGCACGAACGATCTAAAGCTCATGCAGTGGTACGGGGCGCACGACAAGAAGCCAGATGAGGACAACATGCGCCGGTGGCTGGATGTATACGTTACAAAGCTCAAATGCGGTCTGGTTGGGACGGCGGAAGCGGCCGGAGACGGGGAAGATACAGAGATTGAGGCAGAGGACGAGCAGGTACTGGCAGTACCTGCGTAAGAAGAATAGACACAGTTGCAGGTTTAAGAGATTACGGAAGGAGCGGACATATGGAAAACGTGATCAAAAAATATGAAGGAACCTATGAGGAGTTCCGGGACAGGCTCGGCAGCGAGCTGCAGAGGGAAGCGGAGTCATTTGTGCGGATCGGTTACCTGCTGAAGGTTGCACGGGATTCAGACGTGCTGGCTGCGTCGGGGTATAAGTCGGTGGCAGATTTTGCCGCGGCGGAGTACAAGCTGACGAAGGACGTGGTGTCGCGGTACATGGCGATCAATGACCGCTATTCAGAAGGCGGGTATTCGGATGTGCTGCAGGAGCAGTACCGGGTGTATGGCTATACGAAGCTGGCGGAGATGCTGACGCTGCCGCCGGAGATCGCGGACGCGGTGCCGCCGGAGGCGACGCGGGCGGAAATCCAGGATCTGAAGCGGGAGATCCGCGAGGAAAACCAGGAGTCACCCATGGAAGTGATGATGGAAGCAGGGCAGGATGATGCGGACATGCCACTGCTGTACCGGATGCTGAAGGAGTATTACCATGGGAAGCCGGCGGAATATAGCCGGATGCATGAGGCTGTATGGCTGTGGAAGATGCAGGCCGGGAAGGCGGAAGATATCGGCAGTAAGCACCTGCAGTCGGCGGCGCAGGACATTCTGGCGCCAAGCGGGAACATTGTCATGCTGTCGCGCGTGGCCGGCGTCGGGAGGGTGATGCTTGTCGTCCGTGACAGCGGCCTGCCGGAGCTGCGGTCGGTGAGGTCCGGCGAGCAGCAGGCGGAGACCTGGCTGCATGTATGGGAGACACTTGGGACACTGGTTTCCGGGAACAGGGAGAGCGTAGAAGACGCCTGGGAGTTTCTGTATGGGGAAAAGTACCCGCTGGCCGAGGCGGTCCGGGATGAGAAGACGGAGCAGAAGGACAGGGTGATCCGGACATCCGGCGGTCCGGGGACTGCGCCGAAGGCGCCGGACAGGAGTGTAAGTGCGCCGGGGAAGGGAAGCAAAAAGGCCGCGCCGGCGGCGCAGGGAAATGTCCCGGAGCGGGGGAAAAGTGTCCCGGGGCCGACGGGAAATGTCACGGAACCGGGGAAAAGTGTACAAAAACAGGCGGAAAATGCCCATAAACCAGCAGAAAGTGCGCAAAAACCAGCAGAAAATGCCCAGAAAGCGGCGGAAAGTGTACAGGAACCGGCAGAAAATGCCCAGGAACCGGACCAGGATACCGCCGCTGCCGGGCAGCAGGAGGAACCGGATGGGGACCTGCGGGTGCTGGAGGCGAAACGGCTGGCGCATGTCGTTCTGGATTCGCTTGACAGGGAGAAATTCATGAGCGCCAGGCGGGCGGCCCGGGCGCTGATCGAGAAGATCGCGGAGATTTGTGACAGTATGGCGGATGCGGATATTGACGGGCAGATGAGTATCGGGGATCTGGAAGGGATGCAGGAGGAATCGGAATAAATGGCGGCCATGGCCAGGCCGCCGCCCGGTCGGGAGGATTACAGGCTGGAATACAGATGATGTGTCACGGATAGAGCCGGAGCCCGGAGACGGGCCCCGGCGTCATGGCGGAAGGGGGCTGGAAGCATATGCCGAACGGTCGCACAACGGCGTGCCCGTATTATATAACCCATAAGCAGGGGAGGGGTGGCTGGGACTACACGGTCACCTGCGAGAACATCAGGGAGAACATGGGGTTTGCGATGAGGACACAGCTGCGGTTTGAGAGCAGGCAGGAGATGAGCGACTACATGGAACTGTTCTGCTGTGATGGCGGCAACTATACCTCGTGTCCGTATTACCAGGCTGTATATAATAAGGAAACCCGGCCGGCGGAAGGCGTGGCGGGGGGGCGCAGGGCGAAGAAGTAATCTGATCATACGGCATAAGCCGGCGGCTTCGGATCGGGCGGATGCCCGATTAATTCTCTTGATAAACCATTTATCTTTACGACCAGGAGGACGGGCGGATGTACCTGTTGAGCGTGACCAGGGCTGGAAGGACCATTGAGTACGAGAAATATTATACATACCGCTACGGGCCGAAGGGCGGGAAGAGGGGGAAGCGGCGGGGGCCGATGACGGAAGTGCAGCGCCGGGCGAACAACCGGCAGGCAGAGAGGAAACTGCGGCGGCTGGTGAACGCGAACTTCGGACCGGGGGATCTGCATATCGTCCTGAGCTACGCCAGGAGGAAGGGGGACGCGTACCGGACGCGGGAGGAGATGCGGAAGGATGCGGACCGGTTCCTGAGAAATCTGCGGAAGGCGTTTAAGCAGGCGGGGATGGAACTGAAGTATATCCATGTGATGGAGATCGGGGAGAAGGGCGCGCGGCATCATCACCTGATCATTAACCATATCGACTCAAGGACCATACAGAACTGCTGGGGTGGGCTGGGGCGGGTGCTGATCTCGCCGCTGGACGGGTCAGGCCAGTACCGGAAGCTGGCGGAATATCTGCTGAAGTATTCGAACCGGACGGTAGGGACGGATGCGGAGCTGATGGGAAAACGCTGGAGCAGCAGCCGGAACCTGGTGAAGCCTGAGACAGAGCGGACGGTGGTGTCGGACCGGAGCTTTTTCCGCTCAGAGGCGAAGGTGCCGGCGGCGCTGGCCGGACGGTACTATGTGGATCTGGAGACGGTGGAGAAGGGCGTGAATGCGGACGGGTACGGATATTTCCGGTACACGCTGGTAGCGTACGGGCCGGGAGACGGTAGGGGAGAGGACAGGGAAACACATGGCAGGAAGCGGGGCGCCGGAGGAGGGCGGCCTGCTAAGCGTGCAGGAAGGAGACAGCATGAAAAGAAAGGGTAAATCACTGGTAGATAGGGTGGAGTATGCGGAGCGGAGGGCCGCGGACTGTGAGCGGAGGATGCGTGACATGCACCGGGAAATGAGGAGGTGTAACGCCATATCGGACGGTTCGCAGATCCTCTGCAGCATCCTGGCCGGGATGATCGGGCCGGAGTTCCATGTGCCTGCGGATGCGGTGGAAGCCGGGAAGCGGAATGAGTATGCCTGCCGGATGAACAGTGACGGCACATACGATTTCTGCAGGAAGGATATTCTGGAGCTTAAGGGAGTACTGGACATGGATGACGCTGGTCCGGATGAAGCCGGGGATGCGGATGGCGGCCATGGTGCCGGAGGCGTGGAGAATATCTGCGGGCAGCAGGGAACAGTCACGATCGAGGACGACATACCGGACAGATGAATGTGCGCGCATATGTGCGTGTGCGCGCGTGGAAAGGGAAAAAGGACGCCTGCTGGCGTCTTTTTTTGTACCGTGGAACCGGACAGAAGCGGACGGAACCGATGGAATGCGGAGCCGGTTGTACCGGGGCAACATCGGGGGGTGGGGGAATCTTTCCCAACGTGGATATATGATTATATGCAGACAGGTGGCCGGCATGCCGTGGAAGCGGCGGCCGCAGGAGTTCGGGGGTGCAGGATGGGAGTGCAGAAATGGCAGCAGTGGGAGGGGCGGGAAGAGAACCGCGCCGTACTGCAGGCCTGGAAGATGGCAGGGCTGAGCGATGAGGAGATCGCGAAGCGGATCGGCGTGAGCCGTTCGACGCTGTCGGAATGGAAACGGAAGCATGAGGGGATCCGGGAGGCGCTTTCCTCCGGCCGGGAGTTTGCGGACCGTCTGGTTGAGAACAGCCTGTTCCGGCTGACGCAGGGCTATAAGGTGGAGCTCAGGAAGTCGTACAAGCTGAAAAAGCCGGTGTATGACGAGCATGGGAAAAAGGTCGCGGATGAGGAAGTGCTTGAGACGGGGATTGACGACGAGTATGTGAAGCCGGATGTGCGCGCGATGATCTTCTGGCTGCAGAACCGGCGGCCCGAGGATTGGCGGAAGATGGAGGAACAGGTCCAGGATGAGGATGCCAGGAGGATGGTGGTCCTGACCCCGGCGGACGTGGAAAGGATGCGGGAATATGCCAACGAAAGCAGAAAAGACAGCGGCGCGGCCGAAGGCGCCGGGGAAAGCGAAGGGAAAGCAGGGGACGCAGCCGAAGTCCACGGCGCCGCTGCAGCGGAAACGGGCGCAGGACAGGGCGTGGAAGCCGCCCATTGACCCGGGGAGCGTCCTGTGGATGCCGCAGCCGACGCAGGTCATGATGATGTCACGGCCGGAGTTCGAGGCCTTCTACGGCGGTGCGGCCGGCGGCGGGAAGTCGGACTTCCTGCTGGTGGAGGCGCTTCGGCAGGTGGATGTGCCGTATTACCAGGGGATCATCTTCCGGAAGACGGTGCCGGAGCTGGCGGACCTGATATCGAGGTCGCAGATCCTGTATAAGGCGGCGTACCCGCGGGCGAAGTATAACATCACGAAGATGGTCTGGACGTTCCCGAGCGGAGCGAAGATCTATTTCGGGCACATGCAGCACTCGAAAGACATGCTGAAGTACCAGGGCCGGCATTTTGATTATATCGGCTTTGACGAGCTGACGCATTTTACGGAGGAGGAATACCTGTATCTGTTTTCGAGGTGCCGCTCCAGCGGGCCGGGGCTGAGGAACTATATCCGCTCCACGGGGAACCCGGGAGGGGTGGGCCATGCCTGGGTGAAGGCTCGGTTTGTGAGCGTGGCGAAGCCGGGGACAAGGGTGGTAAAAGAGACGTCGACAAATCTTCCGGACGGGACGAAGCTTAAGGTCTCCAGGG
This sequence comes from uncultured Lachnospiraceae bacterium, assembly GCA_947626395.1. Taxonomy (GTDB): domain Bacteria; phylum Bacillota; class Clostridia; order Lachnospirales; family Lachnospiraceae; genus UBA3402. The sequence continues at coordinate 162,878 of CANQRU010000002.1, forward strand.
ACCGGGTGTTCATTCCATCGTCGGTATATGATAACCAGGAGCTGCTGAGGAACAGCCCGGACTATGTGGCCAACCTTGCGATGCTGCCGGAGGCGGAGAAGCGGGCGCTGCTGTACGGGGACTGGGACAGCTTCAGCGGGCAGGTGTTCAGGGAGTGGAGGAACGACCCGGAGAATTATGACACGCAGCAGTGGACGCATGTGATCAGCCCGTTTAAGATCCCGTCGGGTTGGATCATAGGACGCAGTTATGATTTCGGTTTTGCGAAGCCGTTCAGCGTGGGCTGGTACGCGGTTGATTACAGCGGCTGTGTGTACCGGATCCGGGGCCTGTACGGGTGCAGGCCCGGTGAGGCGAACACGGGGATCATGATCGATCCCGCGGAACAGGCGAGGCAGATCCGCCAGATCGAGGAGACGGACGAGAACCTGAAGGGCAGGAAGATCATGGGGATCGCGGACCCGTCGATCTTTGACGTATCGCGCGGTGACTCGATCGCGGATATCATGGCCAGGCAGGGCGTGTACTGGTCGCCGGGTGACAACCACCGGATCGCGGGAAAGATGCAGTACCATTACCGGATGGCGTTCGGGAAGGACGGCCGGAGCATGTTCTACGTGTTCAACACGGACAGCAACCGGGATTTCATCCGGACGATCCCGTCGCTGGTGTATGACGAGAAGAACGTGGAGGACGTGGACACGA
>CANQRU010000003.1 GCA_947626395.1 uncultured Lachnospiraceae bacterium
GATTACTTCGTCTCTTTGTGCAAAGTATGTGTCTTACAGAATTTGCAGTACTTTCTGGTCTCCATCCGGTCCGGATGGGTCTTCTTGTCCTTTGTCATGTTGTAATTACGCTGCTTACACTCCGTACATGCCAGTGTGATCCTTGTGCGCACGACTTCCACCTCCGATTTCTTGTAGTCTGCATGCCGGCCTTATCTCTTCGCTCTAACCGCAAAATTAGTGCAAAAAAAAAGACCTTCTTTCTTCCATTCGCCTAACCACTATAACATAGATTGGAAGGGACGTCAATCATTTTTTATGGAAATCCATAGAAAATCCGCGGAAAACCGCGCCGGAAACCGGCCGGGGAAGCGCCGGAGGCTCAGGTTCCCCGCCCGATGCAGACCGTCAACCCGTAAACATTCTTCACACCCATAGTCTGAAGGATCCGGGCGCAGGCTTCCAGCGTGCTTCCGGTCGTGTAGATATCGTCCACCAGCATGACCGTCCGTACCCCTTCCGGCAGCTGCCCCGCCGCAAACGCCTGCTGCAGGTTATGAAGACGTTCTGCCGGATCCAGCTCCTTCTGGGGCCGCGTCTTCTTCACACGCTTAAGCGCGCCGGGCCAGACCGGAATGCCGAGCTTCGCGCCGACCCGTTCCGCCAGAAGCTCCGCCTGGTTATAACCACGGCTCCGCATACGCGAAGGATGGATCGGCACCGGAACCAGGAGATCCGGCCGGATCCGCAGGATCTGCCTGCCGAAGCGCCTGCAGACGGCCGCAGAATAGAAGTCCAGATACTCCCTCTTGTTCTTATATTTAATGGCCGCCATCGAGGTGCGGGCGGCGTCATTGTAATTCAGCAGGGCAAAATTCCGTTTAAAGCTTTTGGGATGGCGCATGCAGTCGCCGCAGCGTTCGGCCATGCCGCTGCCGCTTTCCAGCTGCTTCCCGCAGGTCATACAGACCGGCTGGCGGACCGGAGACAGTTTCTTCACGCACGCCGGGCAGATCAGTTCTCCCCGGGGCAGCACGATACCGCCGCAGACCGGACAGCAGCGTGGAAAGACAAGACTTATGACTGTCTCTGCCCGGCCGGTGCGGCGGGCTGTTTCTTTCGTGTTCTCTGCCGGCAGCTTCATTTCATACTCCCCCACTTCCGGCGGCATGCGCCGCCCGCAGTCACCCGTCGATCTCCAGTATCCGGTCCAGCAGGCCGCAGTATCTCCGCTGTTCCATCTGGTTGTCCGCCATTTCCTGAAACGCCTGCGGCACGCCTACAAGACAGACGCAGGCGCGGGCGCGGGTTACAGCCGTATAGATCAGATTGCGGGTCATCAGCATCCGCGGCCCGCTGTGGACCGGGATGATCACCGCCGGATACTCGCTGCCCTGGGACTTGTGGATCGTGACCGCGTAAGCCAGCTCCAGCTCCTCCAGCTGGCCGAATTCGTATTCCACCATCCGTCCCTCGTCGAACTCGACCGACATGGTCTCAGCGAAAGTATTGATCTCCCGGATAATACCCATATCGCCGTTAAAGATCCCCATGCCGGTATCGACAGGGATCCCGTAACGGTCACGGATCTCCCACTCGGTCTGGTAGTTGTTCCGGATCTGCATCACCTTATCGCCTTCCCGGAAAATGACGCCGCCCGTCTCATGCTCCGCCTTCTTCTCGTCCGGCGGGTTCAGATACGCCTGGAAAATGGAATTGAGCCGTTCCACTCCCAGCGCGCCCCTGCGCATAGGCGTCAGGATCTGGATATCGAGCGGATCGGTATGGACATAGCCGGGAAGCTTCTTCGTCATCAGCGTGATCATGGCGCTTATGATAGCGTCCGGATTCTCCCGGCGGATGAAAAGGAAATCCCTGCTCCGTTTTGTCAGATCCACCGGCCGGCCCTCGTTGATCCGGTGGGCGTTGACGACGATATCGCTCTCCGCGGCCTGGCGGAAAATATGCGTCAGCATGACCACATTGAAACAGCCGGAACGGATCATATCTTTAAGGACATTCCCGGGCCCCACGGATGGCAGCTGGTTCACATCGCCGACCAGGATCAGCCGGGTACCCACATTCACCGCTTTCAGAAGAGACTGCATCAGCTGGATATCCACCATGGACATCTCGTCGATGATGATCACATCGGCGTCCAGCGGGTTCTCCTCGTTTTTCTCAAACCGCAGCGAGACGGAACCGTCTTCGCCGGGGCTTCCGTTCATTTCCAGCAGACGGTGGATGGTCTTCGCCTCGCAGCCGGTGGCTTCCGTCATTCGCTTAGCGGCGCGCCCCGTAGGAGCGGCCAGAAGAACTTCCATCTGCTCCGCCTCAAAATAGCGGATGATCGCGTTGATCGTGGTCGTCTTGCCGGTGCCGGGGCCTCCGGTGATGATCAGAAGGCCGCTGTTCACCGCTTCCTCCACCGCGCGGATCTGAAGAGGATCCAGCTTAAGACCGGTCTGCTCCATGATACTGTCCAGGCGTCCGCGGATCTCCTCCGCCGGCGTGCTGCCTCTGACATTCAGGTCGTGAAGCATCCGGGCAGTATTCAGCTCCATGTAGTAATACACGGATGCGTAGACCGTCTGAATCTCCCTGTCTTCTCCATCCTCCTGCTCCGGGCCGTTTCCTGACGGAAAACGAAAACGCATCGTTTTTACGACGATCCGCTTATCCATCTGCATATCCATCAGGTGCTTTTCCATGTTCTCGATCGGCACCAGCAGAAGCTCCGACGCCTGACGCATCAGTTCTTCCCGCGGAAGACAGGTATGGCCCTGCCCCGCCGCTTTCAGGAGCGTATAGAGTATTCCCGCCTTGATCCTGTAATCGGAATCGGCCATAATGCCCACGCGCCTGGCGATCTCATCCGCTATCTTGAAGCCCACGCCCGGAATATCGTCCGCCAGCCTGTACGGGTTCTCCTTAATGATACCGTACATTCTCGCGCCGTATTCCCGGTAGATCTTCGCGGCCAGATTCATGGAAACGCCGTATTCCTGCAGAAAGATCATGGCCTGGCGCATATCCTTCTTCTCTTCCATCTGCCCGGCGATATCCATGGCCATGCGCTCGCTGATCCCTTTCACTTCGGAAAGCCGCTCCGGCTCTTCCTCGATGATCCGGAAGGTATCCGCCTTAAAACGGCGGACGATACGGGCCGCCAGCGCCGCGCCGACGCCTTTGATGGCCCCGGAGCCAAGATAACGCTCCATGGCGGCGGCATCCTCCGGAGACCGGATCTCGTAGGATTCTACGGATAACTGCTCACCGTAGACCGGATGCTCGGTCATGGTTCCCACAGCCTCGATCATCTCGCCTTCGCTGATGTAATGGAAGGTACCGACCAGAACATATTCCTGGCCGTCGGAAGACACCTCCAGAACGGAATAGCCGTTATCTTCATTGCGGTATTTGATTTTCTCGACAAAACCGGTGACAACTGCCATGATCCGCGCGCCTCACGGCCGCAGGAGCGATATAAGCTCCTGATATTCCGGTCTGCTCATCTCATTCATCAGAGCGCTGTATTCGCCCCACGAAAACGCGACCGCATATTCGGGCAGTATTTCGTGGTACCCGCGGATGACCGACGCAAACTGCCCGTCAATGGCGGTAAAGGCTTTTTTGAAATTATAATTGCTGAGGATCCCCTGATATATTTCCGGATAATGCTCTCCGGCATACAGAATATACCTGAGGATATAATACCGGAATTCCGCATAGGCCAGCCAGGAATTGGACCAGTTTGTCCGCCCGTTCGCCAGACAGTAAGAATACGTCTTCCACTCCGCGTTCGTCCCCCAGCAATAAGCGGCGTATTCATCCAGCATACCGTACACGCCGTCGCATCTGCTGCTCAGATTGGGCATGGCATAGATCCCGAGATATGTATTGAACCGGAAGGTGCGAAGCTGCAGGGGAATGCCTGCGGATATCTCGATACTGTCAAATACCGGCGTATACTCCACGGTTACATATTGACCATCCCCGATATAGATTCTCTGGCGTCCATAGCCCTCGCTTCCGGCGGCCACATGGGCTTCCTCATGGACGGCCGTCTGCAGCTGGTCGGTGATCCGGGACGCCCCGTTCCACCACCCCAGAAGGGGGTTCGCCGCATTCATCGGGGACACAAGCGCATTTCTTACGATGCAGGCGCCGTCCGGATCCAGATTATCCAGAAGCGCCAGAATATTGTCCTGCGTCACGGGCGCGTTAAAGGCAGGGAGCGCCGCCGGCACCTTAATATCCATGCCGGTTACAGGTCCGGAAACAGCGGTCTTCGTGCGGACAATGCCGTTCTCGACCCAGGCTCCGTTATGATCGACCATATAACCGTCCGGCGTCCGCGTGTCGGTCAGAAGATAACCGTCGCTGCCAAAATAATAGCACTCCGCTTCCCCGTCATTATTGCCATCGATCCACCGCCATTCGCTGATCGGGTAAGATCCGTCATTTTCCTGCCACCACCAGCCGGTCGTGTCCTGCTTCCACTGTCCCGCCGACGCGGAAATACTCATCACCAGTGTCATCCAGAACATCATGGCGATCATCGATATCCGTTTCCTCATAAATACGTCTCCTCCATATCAAAATACGGCATATCCGTCACTCTCCCCGAATACACCGTATTTCACATCTTCTCTATGAATATCTGTATATCCGCGATCAAAATCCAGTGATCAGAAATCTCTCCTGTCTGCTTCTCCGTGGCCGAACTCAATAAATTTGCCTGTTCCGACGGCCACCGCGGTCAGCGGATCCTCGGCGATCATGGTGGTGATCCCTGTCTTTTCCTCGATCAGGGCGTCCAGACCGCTTAAAAGAGAACCTCCTCCGGTCAGTACAATACCCCGGTCGTAGATATCCGCCGCCAGTTCCGGCGGCGTACGCTCCAGAACATTATGAACCGCGTCCACGATCTGCATGGCCGGCTCCTGAAGGGCCTCCAGCGTCTCGTCGGATGTAACCACGATCGTCTTGGGAAGGCCGGTCACCAGATTGCGGCCGCGGACTTCCATAGTCAGTACCTCCGGACGGCGATAGGCCGCGCCGATATTGATCTTGATCTCCTCAGCGGTTCTCTCCCCGATCAGGAGGTTATGCTTTCTCCGCATATAGCGGACCACCGCCTCGTCGAAATCGTCGCCGGCCACCTTGATCGAAGCGCTGATCACAGTGCCTCCCAGGGAGATCACCGCGATATCCGCCGTGCCGCCGCCGATATCCACGATCATATTCCCGCAGGCCTTGGAAATATCGATTCCGGCCCCGATGGCAGCCGCCACCGGCTCTTCGATGATGATGACCTCGCGGGCGCCCGCCTGATAGGTCGCGTCTTCCACCGCCTTGCGCTCCACTTCCGTAGCGCCGCTGGGAATGCAGACGGCGATCCTGGGCTTGCGCAGCGTCTTGTGGCCGACGGCTTTATTGATAAAATATTTCAGCATCTTTTCTGTTACGGTATAATCGGAAATTACTCCCTGACGCAGAGGACGGATCGCCACGATATTGCCGGGGGTACGCCCGATCATCAGACGGGCTTCCTCGCCAAAGGTGATGATGCGGTTGGTATCACGGTCGATCGCGACCACAGACGGCTCCTTCAGAACAACTCCTTTGCCTTTTATATATACAAGGATACTGGCTGTACCCAGATCAATTCCGATATCATTTGAAATCATCATTCTTTATATGTCCTCCTGATGAAGTTCCGTTTCGTATGGACAGCAGGTTAAGGCATTTGCGCAGCGCGGAGTAAGGTACCGCGAACTCCGCTTCGCTCCGTTTGCGTAGCTTACGGGAAGCCCGAACTCCGCTTCGCTACGTTTGGGCAGCGGGTAGATGCATGGCATCTACCCTTCATTATATACAACCTGCCCCCTTTTTTAAAGGGGTTTTTTATGTTTTTTATTCTGACGAATTTCTTTCTTTTTCTTTTCTTCTTATTTTATACTTTTTATATTTTTTTTATTATAGGTACATACTTTGGACATAATTCTTAGCTATATTATAGATGCGCTAGCTGAGAGGCTGGTGCGAGACAAAGCTTTTTCATACTCATACCGGACGGTGCAAACCGTCCGGCCCCCCTAAAACAATTTCCTAAAATATACCTACCATTCCCTACGGAAAAGGTCCTGCACTCGGCAGGGCCTTTTTCGCATCATATGGCAACATCGGAGCCCGTATCATAGAGGCAACCGCCCCCGCACTCACGTCACAGGACAAACGCCTTATGCACATTCATTCACGGACACCACCGCCGGGTGCGCCGCGCGAAAAAAGCCGGCCGCGGCAGTCATCCCGCCGCAGCCGGTCGCTTATTTCCAGGAACCTTCCCGCAAAACGCCCATCAGATCGCGTCAACCATCGCCATCAGGGCGGCGCCCAGGGCGGCGGACTTCGCCTCGGCGTCTTCCATGGAAGCGCCCTTCACGCCGTAGTACAGCTTGATCTTCGGCTCGGTGCCGGACGGACGGACGCAGACCCAGGCGTTGTCGTTCATATCGTAGTACAGCACGTTGGAAGCCGGAAGCCCGGTGGGCTTCACTTCGCCGGTAGCCATATCCTTCACCGTATCCAGCTTGTAGTCGCGGGCAGACAGAACCGTGTAGTCGCCTACCTTGGCCGGAGTGTTATTTCTCAGGGTGTCCATGATGGTCTGGATCTTCGCCAGGCCCTCGATGCCGGCCAGGCTGATGGACTTGACGGCGTCCTTGTAGTAGCCGTACTTCTCATACATGGCGAGCATGGCGTCCCACAGGGTCATATTCTTCGTCTTATAGTAAGCGGCGGCCTCGCAGAGGGCGACGCTGGCGCTTACCGCGTCCTTGTCGCGGGCGTAGGTGCCGATCAGGCAGCCGTAGCTCTCCTCCATGCCGAACATATAGTGGCCTACGCCGGTGCGCTCCTCTTTCAGCACCTGCTGGCCGATCCACTTGAAGCCGGTCAGGCATTCCACCAGCTTACAGCCGTAGTTGGCCGCCACCGCGTCTACCAGGTTCGTGGTCACGATAGACTTGACCACTTCGCCGTCAGCCGGAATCTTGCCCGCGGCGGCCTTCTGGCTCAGCACGTACTCACACAGCAGGGAGCCGGACATATTGCCGGTCAGGGAAATGTACTCGCCGGACTTCGTGTCCTTCACATACACGCCCAGGCGGTCGGCGTCCGGGTCGGTAGCCAGGACCAGGTCGGCGTCGGTCTTCTTCGCGATCTCCAGACCCAGGGCGAACGCCTCCGCCGCCTCCGGGTTCGGATAGCTGACGGTCGGGAACTCGCCGTCGGGCAGCTCCTGCTGGGGAACCACCTGCACATGGGTGAAGCCGATCTCCTTCAGGACGCGGCGGACCGGGATATTGCCGGTGCCGTGGAGCGGCGTGTAGACGATCTTGATGCTGTCCTGCATCTTGTCGATGGCGTCCTGGTTCACCACCTGCGCCTTCACATGGGCGATGTATTTGTCGTCGATCTCGGCGCCGATCACCTTGTAAAGGCCGGCGGCCTTGGCATCGGACGCGGTCATGGTCTTCACCGTGGACAGATCCTCGATGGCCAGAACCTCCTCGGTCACGCCCTTGTCATGGGGCGGCGTAAACTGGGCGCCGTCCTCCCAGTAGACCTTGTAGCCGTTGTATTCCGGCGGGTTGTGGCTGGCAGTCACATTGATGCCGGCGATGCAGCCCAGCTCGCGTACCGCGAAGGACAGCTCCGGCGTCGGACGCAGGGACTCGAACTTGTAAGCCGTGATGCCGTTGGCGGCCAGGGTCCTGGCGGCCTCGTCGGCGAACTCCGGCGACATGCGGCGGGAATCGTAGGCGATGGCCACGCCCTTGGCGGCTCCGCCCTGCTTGATAATGTAGTTGGCCAGGCCCTGGGTCGCGCGGCGGACCACATAGATGTTCATCCGGTTGATGCCGGCACCGATGATGCCTCTGAGACCCGCGGTGCCGAATTCCAGATCCATGTAGAAGCGTTCCTTGATCTCGTCCTCATTGCCGGCGATGGCGCGGAGTTCTGCCTTGGTAGCCTCGTCGAAATACGGGTTGCTCAGCCACTCTTCGTAGATCTTCATATAATCTTTCATGATGACGTATCCTCCTTATTGTCTTTCCGTAATGCAGTTTACGCCGTGCGGGCCGGCCGCTGCCGCGCCCTGTACGGCTTTCTGCCAATAGTATAGCGCATTTCCCCGCAAAAAGAAAGGCTTTCCGTGTCCGTCTCAGCGTATTTTTTCCAAAAACCGATTCCGGTCCTCCATCTGCCGCTCCAGATTCCGCAGTTTCTCGATATTGCGGGCCGGGATCCACGCTTTGTTGGCGTTAAAATAGAAATTGATCTGCTTCCAGTATTTCTCCGGATAGAGAAACAGATAGTAGAGGCGCTGCCTCTGGGCGGCGGAAATGGGAAGAACTCTCTCGTAAGCCGAAAGCATTTCCATGCCCAGGGACAGGTTCCAGTCCTGCTTCTCCATGACCTTCCGCATGAAATAATAGAGGTCCTCCATCTGCTCCCCCAGGTGCATCCGGTGGAACTCGATCACCGCCACGTCGGCCTCCCCCATCAGGATATGGTGATGATCCAGATTGCCGTGGCACAAAAAAAGAGGGGCGCCGCTCTCCTTCTGCCGCAGCTGTTTCAGCCCCTCACACGCTGAGGCAGCCTGCTCGTAGAATACCTGGAAATTGCTCAGGACGCAGCTCTCAAACTCCGTTTTCTTCCGTTTATTCTTCATATAATTACGGGCCCGTTTGAGCTCCTGGTTATGACGCTCCAGTTCCTTTTCCATGGGTTCCGTCAGGATCGAGCCCAGATTCCATTCTTCATTCCGCGGGATCTCTCTCAGGATCCTGTGCAGCCGGGCGATCTGGGACACAGCCAGACGCACCTCCCTCCGGTCTCGGATACTGCACTCCGGATCTGTAAACCACCGTTTCAGGACATAACGGGTCCCGTCCTCCCCTACGGCGATCAGCTCCCCCTGCGCCGTACGGATATAATCATCAACCCGGTCCATCCCCGCCTCACGGACGCAGGATAAGACCTGCATTTCAAATTCCAGGCGTTTCAGCGTCCCCCTGTATTCCGACAGCAGCACCGTACCCGCGCTTGTCTCGCAGATAAAACCGCTGCGCCCTTTGCGCACGCTGTCCACCGTCAGGTCATACTGGGCCAAAATCTCCAAATACCGTTCGTTCACATCTACCCCTCCACACGCCCTGTTCATAGCTATTCTAGAGTATGTGGAAATGGGGGAGATTATGCCACAGAGCCGAATTCCCGCTTTCTGAGACAAAGAAGGCCCCGCGGGATCATTGGCCCGCAGGGCTTCGTACCTCATTCATCCGTTTTTCTTTCGTGCGCAGGGATGCGTACCTCGTTCATCAGTTCTTCTTTCGTGTTCTTCTCCGGATCCTCAAGCACCAGTTCCAGAAGCCGCTCCAGGATCGCCCCAAGCTCACGTCCCGGCCGAAGCCCCGCCGCGATCAGGTCGCTGCCGGTCACCGCCAGCGTCTTTAGGGAAATACAGTCGCCCCGGGCGCGGATCTCGGCGGCGGCTGCGAGAATCTTGGCCAGCTGCGCTGATGTCTCAGGAATCCAGTCGTAATCCGGGATTTCTTTATCCGGCTTTATATCGCATGCAGAGCCGCTTTCACAGTCTTCCGGTTTCCCGGCATACTGACGTAATTCATAATACCGCAGGGCCTCCCCCTTCAGGCACAGCAGATCATCGAACAATTCCGGCGACATCCGGCTCATGGTGCGCCGGATCTCCGCCTGGGTCCGCCCCACCGGCTGCAGCCACCACTCCGCAAGCGTTCCCACGCTCGTTATCGTGTCATTGTCCAGCTTCAGTTCCCGCAGGATCCGTTTCGCGTCCTCCGCGCCCAGATGCCGCAGAAGCGCCGCCCAACGCAGGCTTTTCTTCGCCGGAAGCCGCGGGCTTACGGCGATCTTCTCCGGATCGATCTTCGCGAAGGTCTCCGACACATAAGCCGCCGCGCCGCAGTCAAACACGTTCCGGATCATATCCGGATGGTCCGACAGAAGGAGCTTGGTCAATTCCGTCTGGATCCGCTCTTTGCTCACATGGACCAGATTCGGCGCCAGTTTGCGCACCGCCGCCTCCGTCTCCGCCTCGATCTCAAACCCCAGCTGGGCCGCGAACCGCAGGGCCCGCAGGATGCGCAGGGCGTCTTCCGTGAACCGGTCCTCCGCCCGGCCCACGCAGCGGATCAGGCGGGCATTCATGTCCTGCTGCCCGCCGAACACGTCAACCAGACCGGCCGCGTGGTTATAGGCCATGGCGTTCATCGTGAAATCCCGCCGTTTCAGGTCTTCCACCAGATCCGACGTAAACTCCACCGATTTCGGATGGCGGCCGTCCTCGTACTCGCCGTCGATCCGGTAGGTGGTCACTTCATACCCGGTCCGCCCCCGCAGGATCGTGACCGTTCCGTGCTTGATCCCGGTATCGATCGTCCTTCCGAAAACCGCCTTCACCTGTTCCGGTTTCGCCGAGGTCGTGATGTCCCAGTCCCCCGGCTCGCGCCCCATCAGCGCGTCGCGGACGCAGCCGCCGACCACGTAGGCCTCGAAGCCGTGCTTATTCAGTTTGTCGATGATCTCCTCCGCGGCGCGGGGGATTTGAATCGTCACGCCCACAGGCCTGTATCCTTTCCTATTTCAGATCAATACGCCCTGCCCCAGTACACCATCTTCGCCGCCGGCTTCCCGCAGCAGACGCATTTGTCCGAAAGCTGCTCCTGCTTAAACGGCATGCAGCGGGAGGTCGCGCCGGTATCCTCGCGGATCTTGTCCTCGCACTCCCGGCAGCCGCACCACATGGCTTTTACAAAGCCCGGCTTCTCATTGATCGTCTTTACGAACTCATCGTAGTCCACCGCCTCGTAGGTGTGGGAATCCCGATGGGCCTTCGCCCTCTCGAACATATCGCTGCGGATCGTCTCAAGCAGCTCGCCGACCTTCGTCTCCAGTTCGCTCAATGCCACCGTGATCTTCTCATGGGTGTCGCGGCGCACCAGCACTGCCTGGTCATTTGCAATATCCTTCGGACCGATCTCCACGCGCAGCGGAATTCCGCGCATCTCGCACTCGCTGAACTTCCAGCCCGGGCTCTTGTCGGAATCGTCCACCTTCACGCGGAAGCCGGACTCCGCAAGCCTGCTCTTCAGCTCATAGGCCTTATCCAGCACGCCTTCCTTCTTCTGCTGGATCGGGATCACGATCACCTGGGTCGGCGCGATTCCGGGCGGCAGCACCAGGCCGTTGTCATCGCCGTGGACCATGATGATCGCGCCGATGATGCGGGTGGAAAGGCCCCAGGAGGTCTGATGGACGTATTTCAATGTATTGTCTTTGTCGGCAAACTGGATCTCGAACGCCTTCGCGAAGCCGTCGCCGAAATTATGGCTGGTGCCGGACTGCAGCGCCTTGCCGTCGTGCATCAGCGCCTCGATGGTGTAGGTCGCTTCGGCGCCGGCGAATTTCTCCTTATCGGTCTTGCGGCCGCGGATAACCGGGATCGCCAGAACCTCCTCGCAGAAGTCGGCGTATACATTTAACATCTGCTCGGTCCGCGCCTCGGCCTCTTCCGCCGTCGCATGGGCCGTGTGGCCTTCCTGCCACAGAAATTCCCTGGAGCGGAGGAACGGCCTGGTCGTCTTCTCCCAGCGGACTACCGAACACCACTGATTGTAAAGCTTGGGCAGATCCCGGTAGGAATGGATGTCATTTGCGTAGAAATCGCAGAACAGCGTCTCCGAGGTGGGACGCACGCACATCCGCTCCTGCAGCGGTTCCAGGCCGCCGTGGGTCACCCACGCCACCTCCGGCGCGAAGCCCTCCACATGATCCTTCTCCTTCTGCAGAAGGCTCTCCGGAATGAACATGGGCATGTAGACGTTCTCCACGCCCGTCTCTTTGAAACGCCGGTCCAGCTCCTTCTGGATGTTCTCCCAGATCGCGTAGCCCGCCGGCTTGATGACCATGCAGCCCTTGACGCTGGCGTAATCGCACAGTTCCGCCTTCTTCACCACATCGGTGTACCACTGGGCGAAATCCACGTCCATGGACGTGATCGCCTCTACCAGTTTCTTGTCGTTTGCCATGATGAATTCTCCTTCTTTATGACGCTGATTTGATATTGTTTCCGCAGGTACAAAAAAACGGTCCCTGCGCCTTGCGACGAGGGACCGGATCCTGAATCTGCTTCAGTGTGCGGGAATGCGCCAGCGGCGCGATCCGCTTGTTCCGGCGGTACCACCCTGATTAACCGTCCGCCGCGCCGCCTGCAAAGGCATCCGCCTTTCCTGCGCGCCGCCGTCCGGACCGGTTCTCTTGATTCTCCCGCTAACGCCGGGGATACGCCGCGCTTTCACACGGAGGCTCCGGGGCCGGTTCAGCTTCCGTTGACATGGGAACCTTCCACCATCCGGTTCCTTCTCTGGTCATGTGCGTCGGCTTACTATTCCCTTTCAACGCCTGAATTCTATCAGTAATACGGTGATTCTACGCTATTTCTGGACTTTTGTCAAGACAAATATGCTGCGCCGCCGCTGTTGTCGGCTGATCATCATTGTCCACGCAAATTCAGAAAAAGATCAGCGCCAGCCTCTCACCCGCGGATCGCATCCGCGATCTCCGCAACCTTCTCTTCCGTCAGGATATATTTCTTATGGAAATACCAGATCGCGATCAGAAGCCCGGCGATCGGCAGCACCGTCATCGTCAGCCGCAGTCCCATGACCGACGAGGCCGCCGCTTCCACCGCGGCCGACGTCTCCGACGCGTCGTTGCTCAAATTCGTCACCGACAGGCAGACGGCGGCGATCAGCGCCGCCACGCCGCTGGCCAGCTTCACCACGAAGGTCTGCATGGAGAAGATCACGCTCTCGTCGCGGCGGTTGTTCTTCCACTGGCCGTAATCCACGGTGTTAGCCAGAAACACAGTAGTCAGCACCGTCAGCATGCCGAAAGCCACGAAAATGAAGAAGGCCGGTACAAACAGGGCGAAGATACTGGTCACATTTAAAAGCATGAAGACCAGAAGCGTCGCGTATCCCAGGATCGCCAGGATAAAGCTGAGATAGAATACCTTTATGGCGCTTAAAAACTTTCGGATCAGCGGGAACAGGATCATCATCGACAGGATCTGGATCCCGCCGCCGAAGGTATTGAACAGCGTGTAGCTGTTGTACCAGGCCTCGCCGCCGAAATCGTATTTGAAGAAATAGATCACCAGGTTGGAGGTGATATACAGGGAGCAGTTGATCAGCACGATGCTGACGACGATGGTCATGGCCTGGTCGTTCTGCAGAAGCGCCTTGAACATCTGCCCCACCGACGGCGACTCTACGTCCACCGTGGATTTCTCCTTGATGCAGACGCAGGTGATCGTGATAAAGATCACAAACAGCACCGCCAGGATCAGCGCGAACCGGGCGAAGCCCGCCCGCTCGTTGCCCTGTCCCAGGCTGTAGACGCATTTCATCGTAATGATCGTAACCAGGGCTGAGCCGACGCCCGCGCAGGAACGGCCCAGCGTGGACAGGCTCTCCCTCTCCTGTCCGCCTTCCGTGAAGGCCGGGATCATGGACCAGAACGGAATATCCATCATCGTGTAGGTCACGCCCCAGAGGATATAAGTGATGGCCGCGTAAGCCACCAGCCCGCTGCCGTTTAACGCCGGCGGCGCCGCGAACATAAAATACAGGATCAGCGCGTTTGTCACCGTGCCGATCAGAAGCCACGGCCGGAACTTCCCCCATTTTGTCCGGGTCTTCGCCACGACCACGCCCATGATCGGATCGTTGAACGCGTCGAATACCCGGGCCGCCATTAGGATCATGCCCATGGCGATCGCGCTGACCCCCAGGATATCCTGATAATAGTACAGGATGTAGCTGGCGGACAGCATGTAGACCATGTCCTTTCCCACGGCGCCCAGGCCGTAGGATGCTTTCTCTTTCGCTGTCAGTTTCATCTTCTGTCTCTCCTTCTGCCGTTTAATCATTCTGCGATTCGTTTCGCTGACCGGATAACGGCTCTTACGCCTGCTGCCGCCGCGTCCGTTCTGTGGCCGTTGTTCCCTGCCCCTTTCCGTGCGTCCCGGCTTAAGCCGGCCTCGGCCGCCGTGCCGCCCGGTCAGCGTCTGCGTTTTCAGTTTACCATACCCTCCGGAATTTGTCACTCTGAAAATGTCCCCGCGGGAAAGACACACATGCCGCTTTGTTCGTCTTCGGGACACTGCCCTATCAATTGTTAACCATTTTCAAATATCATGTTGACAGTCTGCAGCTCTTTCTGTATAATCGTCATGAATGCGAAAGCATTCTGAAAGCCGGGCGCGGGCCACTGTAGAGACACCTGGGAATGACATCGGCCATGCGTCTGGATTTAGGAAGGAGAATTTATCATGCGCATATCAGACAATACGACAGCCAGACCGTTTATGACCGTCCGCGAGACCGCGCTCACCGCGCTTATGACCGCGGTCATCTGCGTGCTGGGGCCGGTTGCATTTCCGATCCCCTTCTCGCCGGTGCCCATTTCCCTGGGAACGCTTGCGATCTACCTGACCGTCTATGTACTGGGGTTGAAGCGGGGCCTCATAAGCTGCGTGGCCTACCTTCTCCTCGGCGCGGCCGGACTCCCGGTATTTACCGGATTCACCGGCGGCCTGGCCAAGATGGCCGGTCCCACCGGCGGCTATATGATCGGTTATCTGTTCATGGCGGCCGCGGAAGGCTGGTTCGTCGATCATTTTCACGGAAAGAAGCTTTATGTCGTGGCCGGCATGGTGGTTGGCACCGCTTTCTGCTATCTGTTCGGCTCCCTGTGGCTGGCTTTCCAGCTGCACCTGACCTTCTTCGAAGCGCTGGCCATGGGCGCGATCCCCTATCTGCCCGGCGACGCGGCGAAGATCGCCATCGCGCTGTCGTTCGGGAGCGCGGTGCGGTACGCGCTTAACCGGGGGAATCTGCTGGACTGAAACAGAACTCCCTGATCACCAGCGCCCCCACCGGTCCCAGAAGCACGCCGCAGATACCGAACAGCTGAAGTCCCACATAGATCGAGACCAGCGTCAGAAGCGGCGACAGCCCCACCTTATCGCTCAAAAGCTTCGCCTCCAGGAATTCCCGCAGGAGATAACACGCCGCGTAGAGGGCCAGCAGAAACAGCCCTCTCCGCCACCTTCTCCGAAAAAAGCAAACGACCGTCCACGGCACGAGCACGGTTCCCGTGCCGAAGACCGGCAGCGCGTCCAAAAGCCCCAGGCCGATCCCGGCCAGGATATAATAGGGGTTCTTCAGAAGAAATAATCCCGCGGCGCACAGCGCCATGGTAAAAAGCAATATGATCCCCTGCGCCCGCAGATAAGCGCGTCCGGCCAGGCCCAGCACCCGGCCGATCCGGATAAATTCTTCCCGGAAAAAGGAATGTTCCATCCATTGTCTGATCCCGTCCATCTCCCGGACAAACAGCATCACTCCCATCATAAACAGGATCATAACGACCATCAGGCCGATGGTTCCCTGCGCCAGCGACATGGAATTGCCCATCAGATAGGGCATCACGCCCTGTTTCATCCGCTCGCCCAAGCCCTGGATCATATCCTGGGCCAGATACACCATCGTATCTTCCCTAAGCGTCAGACGTTCTTCCAGAAAATGGCACATCCCCGTAAGCCACCGGTTCAGCTGCGCCAGCCACTCCGGCATCCGCTCCATGAAAAGCACGATCTGCCCGCAGAGCCGCCGTCCGCCCGCATAGGCCGCCGCGCCCAGGACGCCCAGCGCAAGCGTAAGTTCTGTCACGGCGATCACACACGGCGCAACGCCGAAGACACGGCCCCGCCATTCAAACCGCAGTTTCCCGGCAACCTTCTCCGCCGGCGGCTTTAAGAGGACCGCAGCAGCAGCGGCAAATACAAACGGAGCCGCAAGCGGCAGTATATACTTAAAAACCAGATACACTCCCGCGGCGGCTCCGACGATCCGCAGTATTCTCTTTCCTTTTTCGTCCATAACCCGGTCAGATCCTTCCCTGCTGCCGGCTTTTGGCAGGCGCAGCCCGCGCAGGATGTTCCGGCAGATCATTTTCTTCTTAGATTATGGACGCATTTTCCGATATCTATTCTGTCCTTATTTCTGTACTGCAAGCCGCAGATTTCAGGCCTCCCGCGCCGTCCCCGCGCGGCGGCAATCCGGCTCAAGGATCCCCCACACAAAATCGTATGGCCTTAACCACACCTTTCCATCGCCGCCGATCCGTTCCCCGGTCAGCAGATCCGTTCCGCCCTCCGTCCAGGGCACTTCCTTCCGCTCCCGGCTGAAATTAAAGATCCCGAACAGCGTCTCCGCCGTCCCCGTCCGCTTAAGGATCAGCACGCCGTCGTCCCCGCTCTCACAGGTTTCGGCCTTCGCGCGGGCCTCAAACGCCTCATGCTCCGCCCGCAGCGTCTCCAGCTTCCGCAGGGACTTGAATAGCCGTTCCTGCACCGTTCCCTCTTTTTCGATATTCTTCACCAGATTCCACTGGAAGACTCCCCGGTGGATATAGCGGGAGTCCATCCGTTTCTCCGGATCCTCCTTGTAGGAATAATCATTGACCTGCCCCACCTCGTCGCCGCTGTAGATCACCGGGATACCGGCCTGGAACAGCATAAACGCGTGCAGCATCACATCCAGCCGGATCGCCCGCTCCATGCCGTGTTCGTCGCCGCAGAACCCGGCCTTCTCCACGCCGCACATGGACGCTGTGGTCCCGCAGAACCGGGCGTCCCGGGTGATCGGGTCGTTGTTGTAGAGTTCGCCGCGGCTGAAGCTGTCCTCCAGCCTGCCGGTAAAGAAATCATTCAGGAACTGTTTATGAGGTATCTGCTGCATCCCCCACTGCGAAAGCGTATCGTAATCCAGCCCCCATCCGATATCGTCGTGGCAGCGCAGATAATTCAAAAATGTATACTCAGCCGGCAGACCGTACACGATATCCAGCTGCTTCTTCAGAAGCCGCACATCCTGCGTCGCCACCGTGTGCCAGATGGTCGCCATCGTCGTTACATTATAGAGCATATGGCACTCAGGCTTCTCCACCGTGCCGAAATAGGGCGCCACCTTGACCGGTTCCATGACCACCTCGCCAAGCAGAAGCACTCCCGGGCATACCGCCTCGCCGATCATGCGCATCATGCGCACCAGCGTATGTACCTGAGGCAGATTGCGGCAGGTCGTCCCCAGCTCCTTCCAGATATACGGCACCGCGTCCAGCCGGATCACATCGATGCCCAGATTCGCCAGGAACAGATAGTTATAGACCATCTCGTTAAATACTACCGGGTTCGCGTAGTTTAAATCCCACTGGTACGGATAGAAGGAAGTCATCACATGCTTGCCCACGTCCGGCAGCCAGGTGAAATTCCCGGGCGCCGTCGTCGGAAATACCTGGGGTACGGTCTTCTCGAACTGCATCGGGATCTCCCATCTGTCGTAGAAGAAATACCGGTCCTGATACTCCTTCTCGCCGGCCCTGGCCCGTCTGGCCCACTCGTGGTCCTCGGAGGTATGGTTCATCACGAAATCCATGCACAGGCTGATCCCCTGCTCATGGCACTGAACCGCCAGTGCCTCCAGATCCTCCACGGTTCCCAGTTCCTTCTGCACCTTCCGGAAATCCGCCACCGCGTAGCCCCCGTCGGACCGCCCCGCCGGCGACTCCATTAAAGGCATCAGATGCAGATAATTGACGCCGCAGGATTTCACATAATCCAGATGCTCCGCAACGCCCTTCAGGTTCCCCGCAAACTGACCCACATACATCATCATCCCCAGAAGGCCGCTGCCGCGGAACCACTCCGGATCCGCTTCCCGTTTCGCGTCGAGAGCTTTAAGAGAAGCCTTTCTCGCGTTATAGATTCCCCGCAGATTATCGCAGAGCTCGGTAAAATGCGCCTCGTCATTGTATAATTCCATATAGAGCCATTTCAGCTCGTCATAGTGTACGGCAAGCCTCTCTCCGAAAATGTCCTTCTCTCCGGCAGGCCGCTCCCCATCGGGACGCTCCCCGAAAATATCTTTCTTTTCCTTCACAGTTCCACTTCCTCAAAATTAGTGTTTCTGCAATTCTACCATTTCACCGCGAGACTGTCAATGCACTGACGCCGCGTCCCTTCCGCAGGCCGCATCTCTTCCCGCAGGCGCTCCCGATCCTCTTCCGGCGCCCGAAATACGCGCATCCCGGCCCCTGCGGCTGCGCCTGTCTCCGATATTTTCTGCCGTAAATGTCAATACCCGCCGGATATTATGCCGAAATGCCTGTTTTGTTGATATGTCTCAATAATTGGCTTGATAACCGCCCGGATTTAGGTATATAATGAAGGTGGACGTTAGCAGCTTATGTAATATTTCACAACCGGATCCCGGATTTTCGACTGCTTTTATGTGCGTTACGTTGAACATTTTAAGCAATATTGTTCTGCTGGGCCATGTGCCGAGGAAAGGAGCCTGACTTATGAGCAACGTCCTGTTTTCCATTTTCCCGAATGAGAGGTTCGTTGACCTGAGTTTGTATCAGTATGGCTGGGAGCAGTGTGAACCTCTCCACGCCTGCGGGCCGGAAGCCTGCAGCCATTATCTTTTTTATTATGTGATCTCCGGCGCAGGGACGCTGAACGCTGTGGATTCCAACGGTGAGAACCGCGAATACCGCTTAAAAAGCGGCAACGGTTTCATGATCTTCCCCAAGCAGACCACCTCCTGCCGCGCGGACGAGAACCATCCGTGGGAGTACGTCTGGGTGGAGTTTGACGGCCTGAAGGTAAAAGAAGCGCTGGAGCTGGCGGGTTTGACCATAGACACGCCTGTTTATCATGCCAGCACCCGCGAACTGAGTATGGAACTTAAGAATGAGATGCTCTATATCGCCCAGAATCCGGATCAATCCCCGTTCCACCTGATCGGTCATCTGTACCTGTTTCTGGATTACCTGACCCGCTCTTCCTCCGCCAGACAGCTGGTGCAGACCGGGAAACTGCAGGATTTCTATGTGAGGGAGGCGCTGTCGTTCATCGAACAGAATTTCCAGAACAACATCTCCGTAGAGGATATCGCGTCCTTCTGCAACCTGAACCGCAGTTATTTCGGCAAGATCTTCCGCGACGCGGTGGGCAAGACGCCCCAGGAATTCCTGATCAGCTACCGGATGGGCAAAGCGGCGGAGCTTCTGAAGCTGACGAGCCTTTCCATCGGCAATATCAGCAGCGCCGTCGGCTATCCGAGCCAGCTGCATTTCTCACGGGCATTTAAGAACGTATACGGCGTCTCGCCGAGAGAATGGCGGAATGAGAATAAACTGATTTCAAAATAGGGGGCCGCGCGCGGCCCCCTGCTCGTATTTCCATGCAGGCAGGGCGCCAGTAACGCCTTGCCTGTATTATTGGTCTTCAGTGTCTTACATGGCTGAACCATGGACTCACCTGTTTCTGATTTGTACTTCCTTTGTACTTTATTCAGTATGGTGCAAATCCGCGGATTTATTCTTCAAAAAGTCCGAAAATCGCCGTCTCCGGCTTCATGGCAAATGTCATGGCTCTGCCGGTGGACGGATGCTCAAACGTCAGACCGCAGGCGCAGAGCGCCAGATTCCGTTCTGCGAGCCGGTGCGGAGCGAAGCGCGTCCCGCGTGCAAGGGCCGGGTTGCCATACCGCCCCGGCCCTTCTGATTGCGCGCCATAACGCGCATCTCCCCACAGCGGCAGTCCATGGCCCGCGAACTGCGCGCGGATCTGGTGATGGCGACCGGTGAGAAGTTCGGTCTCCACAAGCGTCAGCGGACCATGGCCGGCCCATGCCGGAACTTCATCCAATTCACCCAGCACCCGGTACCTCAGTTCGGCACGCTTCGCCCCAATTATCCCCTTTTCCACAATCTTCGACCGGTTCTCTTCCGGGGCTTTCAACAAGTAATCCACAAAGTTACCCACATTATCCACACATCTGCCGCATACGACAGCGCGATAAGTCTTTTTCACGCGGCCCGCCTGAATCTGGGCGCTGAGGGCCGCGGCGGCCTTCTTCGTTTTCGCGTACACCATAATCCCGGACACCGGTTTGTCAAGGCGGTGGATAACTCCCACATACGGCTCCTCCGCGGATGGGGATATTCTGTGACTTTTTGGCGCAGCCGACCCGCCATCCGGCAGTCTCTCCTTCCGGGCACTCTCCGCCGCGCCTGCAGTCTCCCGGATATGGTTCCGGATCTCGCTGACCATATCCGGCTCAAAGCTGTGCCGCGCCTGCGATTCCACCCCGGCGGGCTTTTCCACGACAATGACCTCGCCGTCTTCGTAAAAGATTTTCAGCATATTCCTTCTCCATCCCGATAAATTTTCAGTCAGGTCTTGCATTTTCGCTGCAAACAGTATATACTAATCATAACACATAGTTTTCAAAACTATATTAAGAAATATTGAGGTGATAATATGAATACAACAAGAAAGGATTTCCATATCAAAGATCCGGGCAGCGCTATTACACATTTCATCGGAATGATCCTGGCCATGCTGGCAGCGATCCCCCTTCTCGTGAAGGCGCACCATGAAGCGGGGAATCTGGCCGCAGGCGCGCTGACGATCTTCATCGGCAGCATGATCCTTCTGTACGCCGCAAGCACCATTTACCACACCTTCGACATCTCGCCGGCGGTGAACAAGGTGCTTCGCAAGATCGACCATATGATGATCTTCATCCTGATCGCGGGAACCTATACACCGGTCTGCCTGGTCGTTCTGGGCGACCGCACCGGCTGGATGCTGCTGGCTCTGGTCTGGACCATCGCCATCGCAGGGATCATCATCAAGGCCTGCTGGATCACATGTCCCAAATGGTTCTCCTCCGTACTCTACATCTCCATGGGATGGATCTGCGTCCTTGCGTTCACCCGCATCGTGCAGGCGCTTCCGAGAGCCGCCTTCTGGTGGCTGCTGGCCGGCGGACTGATCTACACGGCGGGCGGCGTGATCTATGCGCTGAAGCTGCCGATCTTCAATTCCAAACACAAGAATTTCGGCTCCCACGAGATCTTCCATCTGTTTGTCATGGGCGGAAGCTTCTGCCATTATGTAATGATGTACCAGTTCGTGGCGTAACGACGCTCCCGGCTTCAGGCCGGATCCGTATCAGAACTTTATCCGCAGGCCGCTTTCCGGCGGCCGTCCGTCTTCATCTAATTTGGAAATGCCTTTCGGTTACGGGCCGAAAGGCATTTCTGCTTGTATTTCCATGCGGTCAGAGCGCAAGCGACGCTCTGTCTGTATCAGTTTTCTGTTTTTGTTATCTCGGGCTCAGATTCCGCCGGTTCCTCCGAACCAGATGCGCCGCCGGCCTGCTCTTCAGGCACCCCGGACGCTCCCGCTGCCTCCGCCGTCTCCCCGGACGGATCTGCCTCTCCTTCCGCCGGTGTCCCTGTACTATCGTCGCTGTTTCTCACAAACATATGATAGATCGGTTCCTCGCCGTCTTCCGACTCATCCGCGAACAGCGGCCGCATATCCTGCACATCCCGCTCATCCTTCGGTATGATCTTCTTGAAAATGATCTCCAGCAGGAAGGAATTAACAAACGCGATCAGCGCTACCCCCAGCATAGTCAGAACGGGCAGCGAAGTGATCGTCAGGATCACGATCAGCGCGTCCAGAATGATCATGGCGATCGTATACAGAATATAACGGACCGCAAGCAGGAACGCATTGGTGATCGTCTGCCTGACCGTACCATAGAATCTGGCCAGCACCGGAAATACATAGGTCAGCACCGCGAACCACACGATCAGAAGGCCCAAAAACAGCGCGGTCGCCAGAACACGCATGGTTCCTGCCGGAACCACATTCGCCGTGAGCACGAACCAGACGTCCGCGATCAGGATGATGCCCGTAGCCAGAAGGATCAGCCAGATGATCGTAGCCTGGCGGAAGTTCTGCTTAAAAGAATGGAAATACGACCGGATCGTGTAGCCATCGTCATCCCGGGCCAGCTTCAGCGTTACATAATATACCGCCGTCGTGCTGGCTCCGATCGTGAAAATCGGGATGCTGCAGATCAGCCAAAGGATATTCAGTACCAGCACGTCCCAGAATTTGCCGATGAACCGCATCACCGGATTATCATAACTAAAAATTCCCTTCATGGTGGTGATTGCCTCTTTTCTTCAACATTTCGCATTGTACGGAAAAACTCTTATCTTTCATTATATCTGATATCCAGCGAAAAATCAATTTGTTCAGTCATATCTGATGAAATTTTTGCAAAACCGCACTTTTCAAGCACCCGGATCGACGCCGTATTGTCCGCATTCGTCCTCGCCCGCACTGTAATTTCGGCGCCATCCCCGAACCAACAGGCATTCCTCAGCATATCCAGGATCCCGCGGCACGCTTCCGCCGCGTACCCCTGTCCGCGGTAAGGCGTGAAAATGTGATACCCCAGTTCCAGACCGTCTTTCTGCCCTTCTTCTGCCGCGCTGACGCCGGCCTTGCCGATCAGCCTGCCGCTTCTTTTATCGATCAGGGCCCAGATCCCGTATTCATAGAATCCGTACTGATAGCGGATGTACGCTTCCAGCCGTTCCGGCGTATAAAAGATCCGGTCCGTTTCCCTGTCGCCGTCCTCCTGCAGAACGTCGGCCGCGTCGCTTACCGTGAATTCCCGGATCAGCAGGCGCCGGGTCTCCGCTACGATCCACGGCAGCCCCAGATGGCGGCGCAGCACCCGTTCCAGGAATCTCTCATCAGCGTCGTCCGGAGATTCCACCACATAGTCTGAAGGAAGGAAAAAATGCCGCTGTTCCGGCGCCGCCGGGTCTGCAGGATCCGTTTCTTCACCGATCCGCCAACGCTTCTCCACACCGACAACAGCCCTCCCGGCGGCCTGCGCCGCCAGAAGGGCCTCTTTCTCGTCCGACAGGACCACGGTATACGGTTTTCCTTCCAACCATACGGTCCGTTCTTCTGTCATATCATTCTCCGTTTCTGCAGCCGTGCCGTAGTCTTCTGTCTTCCCACCGCGATTTCCGCGCAGCACGGCATTCTTATCTGTCGTGCGGTTCAGCCATCCGGCATTTTCCTAACGCTTCTCCGGCTCCGGATACTCCTCGCCGAAAGTCTCCACCGTGACAGATTTGATCTTCTGCTCCTTTAAGGGACGGTCGTTATAGTCCGTCCGCACGGCCGCGATCTCATCCACCACATCCATTCCTTCCGTCACCTTGCCGAAGGACGCGTAAGCGCCGTCCAGATGTGGCGCGTCCTCATGCATGATGAAGAACTGGGATCCGGCGGAATTCGGATTCATGGCCCGCGCCATCGAAAGCACGCCCCTCGTATGCTTTAAGCTGTTGGGAAATCCGTTCTGCGCGAATTCACCTTTAATGGAATAACCGGGGCCGCCGGTTCCGATCCCGTCCGGGCATCCGCCCTGGATCATGAAGCCGCTGATCACCCGGTGGAAGATCAGGCCGTCATAGAAGCCTTTCTTCACCAGGCTGATAAAATTCCGGACCGTATTCGGCGCGGTCTCCGGATACAGTTCCGCTTTGATCTTCTTTCCGTTCATCATCTCGATCGTTACTACTGGATTTGGCATGCTGTCTCTCTCCTTTTCTGTGCCTGACGCGGATTTCTCCGCGCTCTGATTCCCGCAGGCCGTTCGGCCCGCGCGTTATATGATATTATATTCCTTCTCATGGCCGATCGTCGTGCTGTCTCCATGACCCGGGTACACTTCCGTGTCGTCCGGCAGCGCGAACAGCTTCTCTGACACGGACACGAACAGCTTCTCCTGATTCCCCGTGGGCAGGTCGGTCCGTCCCACGGACTCGCAGAACAGCGTGTCGCCGCTTAAGAGCACCGCGTCCGCCTCGTTATAATAGCAGACGCTTCCTTCCGTATGTCCCGGCGTGAAAATGACTCTCCACTCGGCGTCCGCCAGATGCAGGACTTCTCCGTCCCGCAGCAGACGGTCCGGCTCCAGGCTCATGGTCTCCCCGGTCATGCCGGTCAGATTCATCGTCGGCTCCGCCAGCAGCGCTTCCTCCTTCTCACCGGCATAGACCGGCGCATGGAACGTGCGCCGGATATCCTCCGCCGCCAGAATATGGTCGAAGTGGCCGTGGGTCAGCAGGATCGCCTCCGGCTTTAAATACATTTCCCGGCACTTCTTTATGATAAAGGGGGCGTTGTCCGCCGGATCGACGATCACGCACCGTCCCGGCTTCTCCTCCGTCCCTTTCTCCCTGTAAATGATATAGCAGTTGGTCTCCACCATGCCCAGCACGATGCCGGCAATCTTCAGATGCTCCATCGAAATCACCCTGCCTTCTTCGTTTTTCCTGCGGAATTTTGGTGCAAATCGCCCCCGGTTACCCCGCCGTCCGCTCGATATCCAGAACGCCCTCGATCTGCCGCAGCTTCTCTGTGAGCCTGGCCAGCTCTTCCGCGCCGGGGATATCGAAGGTCATGACGACCGTCGCCTTCCCCTGCCGGTTGGTGCGCACATTGATGGACGTGATATCCACCTGCCGCTCCGTAAATATTTTCGATATATCCACCAGAAGCCCGATCCGGTTGTTGGCGAAGATCTGGATCTCCGCCGTGTATTTCTCCTCGCCCGTTCCGCTTTCCTGCTTCTGCCACTCCGCGTCGATCAGCCTGGCCCGTTCCTCCTCCGGAAGATTGATGATGTTCACACAGTCCGTCCGGTGGATAGACACGCCGCGGCCCCGGGTCACGAAGCCTACGATCTCATCGCCCGGAACCGGATTGCAGCAGCGGGAAAACCGCACGGCCACATCATGGATGCCCTTGACGATGATCCCGCTCTGGGACTTCTTCGTCGCGGGAGCCTTATTGCTGCTCATATCGCTTAAGCCGTCAAGAACCTGCGTATCCGTGATCTCGCGCTTTAATTTCTTATCGCGCTCCTCCAGCATCTTGTTGATGACCTGGCCCTCTTTCAGGCCGCCGTGGCCGATGGACGCCAGCACCGAATCCCAGTCCTTGAAGGCGTAGCGCTGCATGACCTTCTCCATGAATTCCGGCTTGCTGATCTCGGCGTAATTGATGCCCTTGGCCTTGCAGTAGCGGTCGATCATCTCCTTGCCGCGGATGATATTGTCTTCCTTCAGTTCGGTCTTGAACCACTGGTTGATCTTGTTTCGGGCCTGGGTGCTCTTGACCAGCGCCAGCCAGTCCCGGCTGGGACCCTTGGCGTTCTGGGATGTGATGATCTCGATCTGGTCGCCGGTCTGCAGCACATAATCGATATTCACCAGCTTCCCGTTGACACGGGCGCCCACCATCTTATTGCCCACAGCGCTGTGGATCGCATAAGCGAAATCAATCGGCGTGGAGCCGCTGGGCAGCGTCTTCACATCGCCGGACGGCGTAAAGCAGTAGACACTGTCCGAGAACAGATCCAAATCGCCCTTGACCATGCTTAAGAATTCCGAAGAATCGTCCGTGTCCCGCTGCCACTCCAGGATCTGTCTGAGCCACGCCATCTTGGCGGCCTCGTCGCCCTCCGCAGTGACGCCGCTGCCGCTCTCTTTGTATTTCCAGTGCGCCGCGATACCGTACTCCGCGGTCCGGTGCATCTCATAGGTCCGGATCTGGATCTCGAAAGGCTGGCCGGTGCCGGAGAACAGCGTCGTGTGCAGCGACTGGTACATATTCGGTTTCGGCATGGCGATATAGTCCTTGAAACGGCCGGGAATCGGCTTATACATCTCATGGATGATGCCCAGGGCCGCGTAACAGTCCTTCACTGACTCCACCATGATACGTACGGCAAACAGATCATAGATCTGATCGATGGTCTTATTCTGATTGACCATCTTCTTATAGATACTGAAGAAATGCTTAACGCGGCCGCCGACGGTGGCTTCGATGCCGGCTTCCTTCAGATTCTCCTCGATCTCCTTTACGATGCCCTGCAGGAACGCCTCGCGGGCGTCTTTCCGCAGATTCACCTTCTCCACCAGGTCGTAATAGACCTCGGGCTTTAAGAACTTCAGCGACAGATCGTCCAACTCGATCTTGATCTTGGAAATACCGAGCCGGTCCGCGATCGGCGCGTAGATCTCCAGCGTCTCCCTGGCCTTCTCCTTCTGCTTCTCCGGCTTCCAGAACTTGCCGGTTCGCATGTTGTGCAGGCGGTCGGCCAGCTTGATGATGATCACGCGGATGTCCTTAGCCATGGCCAGGAACATTTTCCGAAGGTTCTCCGCCTGGATCTCCACCTTGTCCTTGTCCCAGGACAGCTGGGTCAGCTTGGTGACGCCGTCTACCAGGAACGCCACGTCGGAACCGAATTCCCGGGTCATATCGTCCAGCGTCATGCCGGTGTCCTCGACCACGTCGTGGAGCAGACCGGCGGCGATGGTCTCCTTATCCATCTCCAGGTCGGCCAGGATGATGCCAACACAAAGAGGGTGAATGATGTACGGTTCACCCGATTTGCGTTTCTGGTCCTTATGCGCGTCTTTGGCCAGCAGATATGCTTTTTCAACAAGGGAAATGTCGTCGGAAGGATGGTATCTGCGGATGCTGGTGATCAGATCCTGATACAGCTCTTCCGGGCTCGTAAATGACGCCGGGGCCTCCAGTTCCTGCTCCAGCGGCTCTTTGAACGCTTCCGGCTCCGCAGGCTTCTGCTCCAGCGATTCTTTTGACAATTCCTGCGCCATACTGTCACCTTCTCTATACATAGCGCGTCCCCAAAAGAATCTCGCGGTGGGGACGCGGGATCTGCGAAAAATAATGAATTTATTATAATGATATTCGTTGGAAAATGCAAGGGGTATTTCGCGTGGGGGAACGGATTTGCGAGATTTGCGGGATGATCCGTGAAACAGATTCACTCTCAAATAAAGAAATACGAGCAGAACGTCGCCGATTCTCTGCCCGCACGGAAATAAACCGCGGGAAGTCCATACCACAGAACCTCCCGCGCGAACGATTTTATTTATTTGCCTTCGTAAGTGATCACGGAATCCACGTCATAACCGGCCAGCTTTTCACGGCCCTTGAGACCGGCCAGTTCCATGATAAAGCAGATCTTCACGACTTCGCCGCCCAGCTGTTCCACCAGTTTCACGATCGCTTCGATCGTGCCGCCGGTCGCGATCAGGTCGTCGATGATGACCACCTTCTGGCCGGGTTTGATGGAATCCTTGTGCATCTCGATCACGGCGCTTCCGTACTCCAGGTCATACTCCATGCTGACGGTCTCGCAGGGAAGCTTTCCTTTCTTGCGGACAGGCACAAACCCTTTGTGCATCGCGTAGGCTACAGGCACGCCGAAAATAAACCCGCGGGACTCCGGCCCTACCACCACGTCAAAATCCTTGTCCTTCAGAAAATCCATGATTCCGTCAATGGCCAGCTTCAGGCCGTCCGGATCCTGAAGGATCGTTGTAATGTCACGGAAAATGATTCCCGGTTCCGGGAAATCCGGTATACTTCTTACATAATCCTCTACTTTTTTCATTGTGCTGTCCCTCTCCTTCTCTCTTCTTATCGTGAAACACAGAATCCCTGCC
Source organism: uncultured Lachnospiraceae bacterium (assembly GCA_947626395.1). Classification (GTDB taxonomy): domain Bacteria; phylum Bacillota; class Clostridia; order Lachnospirales; family Lachnospiraceae; genus UBA3402. The sequence goes on from CANQRU010000003.1 coordinate 27,604, forward strand.
GCCGCATTCCCGCAGATATCTGTCCTTCGATTCCATTCTTCTATATCATAGCACTTTCACGGTTTTAAGACAAGCGGCATCTCGTACCTCAGGCCCCGGCCGCGCGTTTTCGTCTTCAGGAACCGGCACTCCAAATCCATCCTACCTGCGCGGATGGGCCCCCTGATAGGCTCTCCGGACGGAATCCGCTTCCTTTACCGCGTACGCCGCGTACATCTGCGTCGTGGCCGGATCCGCATGCCCCAGCATGGTCTGTACCGCCTGAATATCCGCGCCTCCGCTGATCAGATGAGCCGCGAAGGAATGGCGGAGCGTATAAGGCGTAATATCCGCGGTGATCCCCGCCTTCTCTCCGTAGTGCTTGATGATCTTCCAGAAGCCCTGACGGCTCATCGGCTGACCGCTGCAGTTGACGAACAGTTCAGAAAGATCGTTTCCCTTCAGCAGTTTCCCACGGGCCTGCTCCACATAACTTGCCAGCGCCTGCCTGGCCGCGCGGCCGAACGGCACCGTCCGCTCCCGTTCCCCGTCATGGCATGTCACAAAGCCGATCGGCATATTCACATCCTCAACGCACAGACTGATCAGTTCCGACACGCGCAGTCCGGTCGCATACAGAAGCTCCAGCATCGCTTTGTCGCGGATCTCCTTAGGCGTCGCGTCCTGAGGCTGGGACAACAGCCGGTCCACCTCTTCTACCGACAATATCTCCGGCGCCTTCCGCTCCACATGGGGCGTCTTCAGAAGCTCCGTCGGATCCCTGCGCACGTTCCCCTGACGAAGTTCATAGCGGAAAAACGCCCTCATGGATGCCATGACCCTGGAAACCGTCGTCGCGGCCCTGCCATTCTTCTCCAGATAAAGGATATAGGAATTCAGAGAAGTCTTCGTAACCTTCGAAACGCCGGTGACTCCGCAGCCTTCCAGATACTCAGCCATCTGGTTCAGGTCCCGCTCATAAGACACCAGCGTGTTGTGGGAAGCCTTTTTCTCATCCCGCATATATTCTATAAACTCTCTGATCTCCGTCTCCATGGTACTCCCCCGGCTCCTCCCCAAAAGAGCCTGAACTGACTTTGTTTTAACATTATAGCCCCTATTTTTGATAAAATCAAACACATTTTTCCCACTTATATCCGGTTTTTCCAATGATTTACATAAAAAATACAACATATGGAAAGCTGGATTCTCCCACTTCCCTATATGTTGTAAAAAATGGAAATTGTTTTTTTTTAGAAACGCGGCAACAGCGGATTGATATAAGCTTCCAGAAATATCCCCGCACCCGCGAGCACCGTCAGAAGGATCCAGATCCGCATCCTGAGCCGGTCGAGTCCCCCGCCGGCCCGGACCGCCATGAATACCCACACAGGCAGATAGCAAAGCCACTGCGGAAACACCCCCAACAGGAACGCCGGAAGGCCCAGAAGCCCCCTCTCAAGCGTCAGTACCGAGACCAGAAGACCACAGGCCGCCCCGGCCGCAAAAGCAAACACGGCAAAGCCGGCGGCTGACAGCGGGGTCATCCCCACAAGCGCCGCCAGACCCAGCTCCGACAGCCTTTGTCTGGCCGTATATCCCCACAGGCTTCTTCGCTGACCTGCGGTCAGAGCGCTGTAACCGGGAACCATCTGCCCATAGACCGCCAGTTCCCCAAGCTGCCCGCCCAGACAATTCGCCAGGATCGTCCCGGCTGCCGTGCCGCAGAAAAGACAGCACAGCAGCACCATGGAATACGTCAGTTTCAATCGCTTCATCATAGACTTCAACCCACTTCCGCCTGCATCGCGCCGCGTCCGGCGCCTGATCTGCCGGGCACCGCCTTATATGCGCGAATCCCCGCTATGACGTCAGCGCACTGCCGCTGGGCTGATGCAGCATGCCAGACGCCGCCCTATACGCGCAGACACTCGTCTTCTGAAGTCTATGAAACATTTCTCTCAGATATGCCGGCGACCGTCTATCCGCGGATCTTCGCCGCATAGGCGCAGATCGCCGCCACCGTCTTGCCGTCGGTCATCTTTCCCTGAAAGATCAGCTTCAGCAGATCTTCCAGATCCCAGGCCTCTACCTCGATCACCTCGTCCTCATCAAGATGCTGGTGGGACGGGATCAGATTCCTGGCTACGAAAATATCGATGGCTTCATCGCAGAACGCCACCGTCGTGTTGACGCTTATCAGATATTCCATATTCTCCGTGCGGAAGCCGGTCTCTTCTTCCAGTTCCCGGTAGGCGCACTCGATCTTCGGCTCATCCGGAGCGTCCAGCTTGCCGGCAGGTATCTCCAGCGTCTCCCGGTCCAGCGCATTCCGGTACTGGCGCACCATCAGGATCTTCCCATCATCCGTAACCGGAACCACCGCCGCCGCTCCGTCATGGTGGATGAAATCCCAGTGGGCCTCGTGTCCGTTAGCCAGCACCGTGTCTTCATAGATCTTAAGGATCGTCCCCTGATATTTAAGCTGCCGGTCCAGACGGACCACTTTGTCTGCCATGTCAAATACCTCCTTTTATTCGATCAGAGCGCCGGAAGAATCCACCCGCAGACCCAGGCCGTCCGGCACGATCGTATTCGTCAGCATGGCCCCGCTCTCCGGGTCGCAGTAATAAGATTTCCCGTTCCAGTCGATCCAGCCGGTCACCATATAGCCTTCCGAATCAAAGTAATACCATTTGTCATCAATAAACTGCCAGTTGCTGGCCGTATAGCTTCCGTCCGCGTTCCGGTACCACCAGCGCGTCCCTTCCGGGATCCACCCGTACATATCATGATAATAAGGCTGCGTTCCCGCAGCCGGCTGGCCGGCCGTCGTTTCCGTCACCGGTCCGTTGGCCGCCGGCGGCGGATACTTCTGCCGGTTCTGCTCCGCAGCGGCACTGTCCAATACTACGGCCGCAGAATCTTTCCATCTGCTTCTTATCGCCGCGTCCCAGCGGTTGACCGCGCACACTTTATAATAATACGTCCCTTCCGCGCGCATATAGCTTCCCCAGTCATAGCTCGCCGATTCGGTCGTAACGGACGGCCCCTGCCGCTTCCCGTCCTTATACAGCCGGATCTCATAATACCCTGCGTTCGCGGAGGGCGACCATTCAGCAGCAGCCGGTGAATTCCAATAGGCCTCCGTGATCCCTCCCACCTGCTCGCGAAGGGAAGGGAGCCGGATCTGCAGGACATATACAAACAGATTCTCATCATAATGTCCATACTCATAATCGGCGCCTTTGATCCGGATCGCGGCCGGCTTCACATCAAATGTCCCGCCGTCTGTCGCTCTGAGATATACAATGATCCTGGGCACATCCGTGCTGCCCCATACCTTGTTCGTATTAAGAAGTTCTGCCTCCCGTACCTCGCAGCCTTCACTCAGCACTTCAAATCCAAAATCCCGAATAGAACACGCTTCTCCCACCTGGATATCCGCCGTTACCTCCAGCGTGATCCTGTCGATCACGTCATCATCAGCCAGAGATATAAACGGCGCCGCCAGCGTGACCGCAATCACCGCTGCTATCCCTATCATCTTCCCGATCCTGCGATCCATACGCCGCCCCCTTTCTGTAAATACAAGCTTTCGGGTGAAAAAGAAGCCCTATAGGATCCTATAAGGCTTCTTTACGTTCTGTTATTCTGTTACTTGGCATAATCCGTGACTCTCGATTCGCGGATCACATTCACGCGGATCTGTCCCGGATACTCCATGGACTCCTCGATCTTCTTGGCAATGTCGCGGGCCATCAGCACCATATCATCGTCGCTGACCTGCTCCGGAATTACCATAATGCGGACTTCGCGTCCCGCCTGAATCGCATAGGACTTATCCACGCCCTTGAAGGAATCAGTGATCTCTTCCAGCTGCTTCAGCCGGTTCGTGTAAGTCTCCAGAGTCTCGCGCCGCGCGCCCGGACGGGCTGCCGAGATCGTATCCGCCGCCTGTACGATACAGGCGATCAGGCTCTCGGGCTCCACATCGCCATGATGGGACTCTACGGAGTTCACTACGATCGCGGACTCCTTATACTTCCGGCACAGATCTGCGCCCAGTTTTACGTGGGATCCCTCAACCTCGTGGTCGATGGACTTACCGATATCGTGGAGCAGACCGGCTCTCTTGGCCATACGGACATCCACGCCGATCTCCGCGGCCAGCAGTCCTGCAAGCTGCGCCACCTCGATGGAATGCTTCAATGCGTTCTGTCCATAGCTGGTACGGAACTTCATCTTGCCCAGAAGCTTCACAAGCTCCGGGTGGATGCCGTGGATACCAACCTCGAGGATGGCGGCTTCGCCTTCCTCACGCATATTCATCTCCACTTCCCGCTGTGCCTTCTCCACCATCTCTTCGATCCTGGCCGGATGGATGCGGCCGTCCACAATCAGTCTCTCAAGGGCGATTCTCGCCACTTCACGTCTGACCGGATCGAATCCTGACAATACCACCGCTTCCGGTGTGTCGTCGATGATCAGTTCCACACCCGTCATGGTCTCCAGAGTACGGATATTCCGACCCTCTCGTCCAATGATGCGTCCCTTCATCTCATCGCTGGGCAGCTGCACGACCGATACCGTAGTCTCCGCCACATGATCCGCCGCGCATCTCTGGATGGCGGTCACGATATATTCCTTCGCTTTCTTATCCGCCTCTTCCTTCGCCCTGGCCTCCAGTTCCTTCACTTTCTTCGCAGCGTCATGCTTCACATCATCTTCGATCATATGAAGCAGATAATCCCTGGCCTGTTCTTTCGTCAGTCCGGAGATACGCTCAAGCTCTGTCAATTGCCTGCTTCGCAGTTCTTCCGCTTCCGCCAGCTTCTTGTTCAGATTCTCTTCGCGCGCCGTCAGGCTTGTCTCCCTGCGTTCCAGCGTCTCTGCCTTCTTGTCCAGATTCTCTTCCTTGCTAAGTACTCGTCTCTCATACCTTTGAAGCTCTGCCCTGCGTTCCTTGGTTTCTTTATCTAATTCATTCTTCGTCCGGATGGACTCTTCCTTGGCTTCCAGGAGAGCTTCTCGCTTCTTTGTCTCTGCGGTCTTTAATGCTTCATCTATGATTTCTCTCGACTTTTCTTCCGCACTGCCGATTTTGCTTTCATATGTCTTCTTTCGGTATGCGACCGCCAATACCCAGGTAATCGGAGCTACAATGATCATTGTAAGCAATACAGGTATTATATACGACACAGGAGCACCTCCTTATTAAATTTTCATTGTACGATAATACAACACTCTAATTTTATACTGTTTTGTGCATCATGTCAAGAAGTTTCGGCGGCACTTCGCCATGCCTCCGTGATTCTTATCAGCCGGCATCCGTCTCTCCGGGGCCTTCCCCCATCATATGGCTGATATTTCCGTAAGAATATCCTCTGCGCAGAAGAGCCGCGGTCAGCTTACGCCGCTGCGCGGCGTCACAGTCCTCCGCGCTGTAGCCCCTCTTCTCCAGAAACGCCCGGATCTGTTCCCGCTCCGGTATCCGCTCGTCCCCCAGAAGCTCTCCGATCTGTTCTCTGCCAAGTCCCTTCCGCAGCAGATCCTCCTGAATCCTGCGCCGGCTGCGGCGCTGCCCATAGATCCCGATATAACGTCTTCCGTACTCCAGGTCGTCGATATAGCCATATTCCTTCAGAAATGAAACCGCACGGTCGACCGCTTCCTCCGGATAGTATCCGTCCTGAAGCTTCCGGCGTATCTCATGCTCCGTCCTGTCATGCGACTGGAGCAGATAAACAGCCCTCTCTCTGGCCCGCGGGCAGAGAACCGTCTCCAGGATCCTGCGGTATTCGTCCTCCGCCAGTTTCTTCCCGCTCTCGATCTTATATCTGCGCGCTTCCCCCTTATATAAAGCAAAGGCAAAGCCTGCATCTGTACAGACTTTGCACTTTCGCTTATCAAGAGGGACGATATCTGTCACCAGCATGTCCCATCTCCCCGTATCTTCATTCCTCTTCCTGACTACTCCGCAGTATTCTCCGGTTCGGCCGCGGCGTCATTCGGCTTCAGCCCGTAGAACTCTCTCACTTTATTCTCGATCTCCAGAGATACCGACGGATTCTCCTGCAGATATGCCTTCGCGTTCTCGCGGCCCTGCCCGATCCTGGCTCCCTGATAGGCGTACCAGGCGCCGCTCTTCTCAATGATGTTCACCTTCGCGGCCAGATCCAGGATGTCGCCTTCACTGGAGATCCCCCTGCCGAACATGATATCAAACTCAGCCTCTTTAAACGGCGGCGCGATCTTATTCTTCACGACCTTCACACGGACGTGGTTGCCGACGACTTCGCCGCCCTGCTTAAGGCTCTCGGTCCGGCGGACCTCCATGCGCACAGACGCGTAGAACTTCAGGGCCCGTCCGCCGGTCGTCGTCTCCGGATTGCCGAACATAACGCCGATCTTCTCGCGGATCTGGTTAATAAAGATCACGCTGCAGTTGGTCTTACTGACTACGCCGGTCAGCTTGCGGAGCGCCTGGGACATCAGCCTGGCCTGCAGGCCCACATGGGACTCGCCCATCTCGCCGTCGATCTCCGCCTTGGGTACCAGCGCCGCTACCGAGTCTACGATAATGATATCCACCGCTCCCGAACGGACCATGGTCTCCGTGATCTCCAGCGCCTGCTCGCCGTTATCCGGCTGGGAAATGTACAGATTATCGATATCCACGCCGATATTCCGCGCGTACACCGGATCCAGGGCATGCTCCGCGTCAATAAATCCGGCGATGCCTCCCCGCTTCTGAACCTCAGCCACCATATGAAGCGCTACCGTCGTCTTACCGCTGGACTCAGGGCCATAGATCTCAATGATACGTCCCTTCGGGATCCCGCCCAGTCCAAGGGCCAGATCCAGACTCAGGGAACCTGTGGGAACCGTCTCTATGTTCATGTTCGCTCCGTTATCTCCAAGCTTCATCACGGAGCCTTTACCATATGCTTTCTCGATCTGTGTCAGGGCCGCATCCAGGGCCTTCATCTTATCATCTCTGTTCATGTTGTCCTCCATTCGAACATGTGTTCACGTTTATCATAATACATCCGCCAATGATTGTCAACTGTTTTTTCCGCGTTTTCTGTTTTCTCCCTTTTCTCCTCCGCCGGTACAGCGGTAAGATTAGTCTTCTCCCATAAAACCGCCCGCTGCAATAATACCGGCATCCATTCATAACCTGACTGATTGTTCTCTGGTGGATTCTTCGGCGGAACGCCGTTCCTGTCATCCGTGACAGCCCAAGAAGCCTTGATACGGCCCAAAGGCCGCGGTACCACAAAGATATCCTACGATTAGAAAATACCACATATTTTATAAATTGGCAAGCTGATTCACAAAAACGGCGCGGACCATTTTCTATCTTCTCAGTCCGCCAGCAGCCTCTCCACGTCCAGCAGCCCCCATCCCTGCTGGTTCCTCGGCAGACCCATATCGACCGCCCTCTCCCGCAGCCGCAGCTTTACATCCCGGTTGCTCATATCCGGGTATTTCTCAAGAAGAAGCGCGATCGCGCCGGCTACCACCGGCGTGGACATGGACGTGCCGCTCTTGACCGCGTAGCGCCCAGGCTCGTTGCTGCAGCTGATGATACCGGCCCCCGGCGCCACGATCTCCGGCTTGCAGATGCAGGCCCCGGTGGGCCCCCGGCCGGAATAATCCACCATCCGGCTCCCCATAACGTTGACTTCCTTATGGTCGTCGGAACAGCCCACCGTGATCACCTTGCGGCTGATCCCGGGCGTCGTCACCGTCATATAACCCGGTCCGTTATTCCCGGCCGCCACTACGACCACCAGCCCGTCGTCCCAGGCCGCGTCCACTCCCCGGACCAGCGCGGAATTCTCACTCATATTCTTACGTGAGTAAGAGCCCACCGATATATTCACGATACGGATACCCAGGGCGTCCTTGTATTCCCGGATCCACCGAAGGCCCATCAGCACATCAGAGGCGAAGCCCCCGCCCTTGGCGTCCAGCACCTTAATGGAAATGAGACTGCATCCGGGGGCAATCCCCTGATACCGTCCGCCGGACGCCATGCCGCTGCCGCCGATGATCGCGGAAATATGGGTGCCGTGACCGTTATCGTCATAAGGTTCCCGGCGCCGGTGCAGCACGTCAAAAAAAGCAATAATACGCTGTCCGAAATCCTCATGCGGATAGATGCCCGTATCCAGGACCGCCACCCCGACGCCGCGTCCGGTCAGCCCCGAATATCCAGGCTCTGTACAATGAATGATCTGTCTCGCCTGATTCAAAGCATTCCGCCTTTATTTTTCATTCTCATAATTAAGTTATTCTGCAGAAGGCGGTTTTGATAATGCCGGCGGGCTGCGGTTCTGCTTAAATGGCTCATTATCCCGCGCGGTTCTGCCTCCGCAGGATGCACCGGATCTGCGGCCTGTGCGGAAGCATCAGGCAAATTAAGAATTTCTTCATAATCTTTTCAAACAATCTACAATCTTTTTCCACCCTCGTATGTTATACTTCTAACCGTAAAGAAAAGCAAGAAACCTTACTTCAATCACACTCCTTTATCCTTTGACATCCTATCCTGGCATAAGAAGAAAACCTGTCGTCTCCGACAGGTTTTTTGCCGTTTCACTTCAGATATTTATCCATCACACCGCAGAAATCAAATGTGGCGAAATAGTCTTTCGGCGTCTCCGCCCGCCGGATCATCTCGAAAGAACCGTCCTCATGCAGCAGGATCTCCGAGGAACGCAGCTTGCCGTTGTAATTATATCCCATGGAGAAGCCGTGAGCGCCGGTGTCGTGGATCACCAGCAGGTCGCCCATGTCGATGGCCGGCAGCATCCGGTCGATGGCAAATTTGTCATTGTTCTCGCAGAGAGAGCCAACCACGTCGTACTTGTGGTCGCAGGGCGCGTTCTCCTTGCCCATGACCGTGATGTGGTGGTAGGCGCCGTAAATGGCCGGACGCATCAGGTTCACCGCGCAGGCGTCCACGCCGATGTACTCCTTGTAGGTGTGCTTCTCGTGGATGGCCCGGGTCACCAGGCAGCCATAGGGTGCCAGCATGAAACGTCCCAGTTCCGTGTAGATGGCCACGTCGCCCATGCCCGCGGGCATCAGCACCTCCTCATAGACCTTCCGCACGCCCTCGCCAATCGCCATGATGTCGTTGGGCTCCTGGTCCGGCCGGTAGGCCACGCCCACGCCGCCGGAGAGGTTGATGAACGCCACCTTCGCGCCGGTCTCCTTCTGCAGCTTTACAGCCAGCTCGAAAAGGATCTTCGCCAGCGTCGGATAATACTCGTTGGTCACGGTGTTGCTGGCCAGGAACGCATGGATGCCGAACCGCTTCGCGCCTTTGGATTTCAGGATGCGGAACGCCTCGAAGATCTGCTCCGTGATCATGCCGTACTTGGCGTCGCCGGGGTTGTCCATAACGCCGTTGCTCATGGCGAATACGCCGCCGGGATTGTAGCGGCAGCTGATGGTCTCCGGGATATAGCCCAGGGTGTCCTCGAGGCACTGAATGTGGGTGATGTCGTCCAGATTGATGATCGCGCCCAGATCCGCCGCGAACTTAAACTCCGCAGGCGGCGTCTCATTGGAGGAGAACATGATCTCATGGCCGGCGAAACCGCAGGCGTCCGACATCATCAGCTCCGTCATGGACGAACAGTCGGTGCCGCAGCCGTGCTCCCGCAGGATCTTTAAGATAAATGGATTCGGGGTGGCTTTTACTGCGAAATACTCGCGGAAGCCCGGATTCCAGGCGAAGGCGGCGCGCATGCGCTCCGCGTTTTCGCGGATGCCCCGCTCGTCGTAGAGGTGGAACGGGGTCGGGAATTCGGCGGCGATCTCTTCCAGTTTTTCTAAGGTTACGAAGGGTTTCTTTTCCATGGTAAGATGACTTCCTTTCATTGCATAGTATATCTCTATATATCATTTGTTATCTCGGGCGGCTGAAGGCAGGCCTCAGGCCGGCCTCAAAATAACAGCACAAAACACCGCGCAGCCTGGCCGCAGCCGCATATAAACGAAAATGAGTCCGCATGGGATACAACTTAGCATTGTAACCTGTACGGACCCATTTGTCCACTTATTTCTTCCTCAATTATACCGCAATTCGCGAAAATTCTATGCTACATTCACGATCCGCATCATATTCGTATGCATCGCCGGCAGATCCTTCCGGTCGTAGTTGACCAGGCCGGCGGTGATGACCGCGATATCGCCTGATGTGAAAATTCCTTTCTCCTTCAGGTACTCGATCGACGACTCGATCAGGGCGTCGGTGGAGTTGGCGCGCATGGCGAGGAACGGGCGGACGCCCCAGTAGATCTGCATCTGCCGCACCGCGATGGCCGCCGGAGACATGCCGATGACCTGCACGTCGGAGCGCCATTTGGAGAGAAGACGAGCCGTGAAACCGCTGATGCTGGGAGCCACGATCGCCTTCGCGCCCAGATCGTGGGCCGTAGACACGGAAGAGAAACAGACCGCGTTGGAAATAGTCCGGTTCTGCTCCGTCACCTGGCGGCTGCGGTACGCGGAATTGTCCAGATGGGACTCTGCCTCCAGGCAGATCTCCACCATCATCTTCAGCGCCTCCACCGGGTACTTGCCGGCGGCAGTCTCACCGGAGAGCATGACCACGTCAGTTCCCTCGGCCACCGCCTCGGACACGTCCGTCACCTCGGCTCTGGTGGGCCGCGGGTTGCGGATCATGGAATCCAGCATCTGGGTCGCCGTGATGACCGGCTTGCAGGCCGCGTTGCATTTCTGAATGATCGTCTTCTGGATGAACGGAACCTTCTGGGCCGGGATCTCTACGCCCATGTCGCCGCGGGCCACCATGATTCCGTCGCTGGCCGCGATGATCTCGTCCAGGTTCTCGATCCCCTCGGCGTTCTCGATCTTGGAGATGACCATGATCTTCGAATCATGGGCCTTTAAGATCTCCTTGATCTCCAGAACCGCTTCCGCGGAGCGGACAAATGACGCCGCGATGAAATCAAACCCCTGCTCAATGCCGAATTCAATGTCCTCTTTATCTTTATCCGTAAGCGCCGGCAGCTTCACCTTCACGCCCGGCACGTTCACGCCCTTCTGGCTGCCCAGCTCGCCCCCATTGACCACCAGGCAGTTGATATCCTCGCCTTCGATCTTCTGGATCTTCAGTTCGATCAGGCCGTCGTCGATCAGGATCCGGTCCCCGGGCTTTACATCCTCCGCCAGCCCGGAATAATTAATATAGCAGATCTTGTCGTCGCACTCCACCTCCCGGGTCGTCAGCGTGTAGAACTGTCCGGCCATCAGCGGGATCTTGCCACCGCCTTTTACACGGCCCGTGCGGATCTCCGGCCCCTTCGTATCCAGCAGAGCCGCCACCGGCACATCCAGCTCGCTGCGGATGCTCTTCAGCTGATCCAGTCTCGCCTTCTGCTCCTCATGGGTCCCATGGGAGAAATTAAACCGCGCGATGTCCATGCCGTAGCGTACCAGATCCATCATGACGGTCCGGTCGTCCGACGCCGGTCCCATGGTGCAGATAATCTTTGTTTTCTTCATCCTGTCCCCTCCTGCATATATTTATTGTACAGCCCCAGGCCGCATCTTTCGTATGTCCCCCCGTATCTTCTCCCGCAAGCGTCAGGCAGCCGCTTCACTCGCCCGCCGGCGCGGGCCGCTGCTTACGCACGGACGCATCCGCAGTTTCACCCGCTCCCCGCGCAGGCGCATCCTCAGCTTCACTGCACCGGTCCCTGCGGCGTTCCCGTCACATGCTGGTGCGTATACAGATGGTCCTGGCAGTACTCCAGGCCTCCCGCGCATTTGGAGCAGTACCGGAATTCCAGATTCTCGCCGTCCTTCTCAGTCCGTCCGCATACCGCGCAGCGGTGCCTCGTGCCATTCTGGGGGATGATCTTCGTCTGGGTCCGGAATTCTTTCTTGCGCCTGATCTCCTTCGGCGAATAGCGGTTCAGGTTCCTGGTCATCAGGAAGAAGATCAGGAAGTTCAGCAGCGACAAGGCGATCGCGCAGCGCTCCGCCGCATTCCCGACAATAAAACCGTACGCGAAGAAGATACCATCAAAGATCGCCAGCACCTTGGCTTTCACCGGAATCACCATGAACAGCAGAAACTGCAGATCCGGATACATCGCAGCAAAGGCAAAAAACAGCGACAGATTCAGATACGTCGTGGTCAGAAGAAGCATATGACCAAAGAACACATAAGCGATCAGCGCCGCCAGAACATGTCCGATCACTCCCATGAAAAAGTACACATTGAACTTAAACGCCCCCCATGTGCGTTCCAGCGTAGTCCCCAGAGAATAATACAGAGACAGGGCAATGCCGTTAAACAGCAGGTCCGACAGCATACTCGCGGGCGCGGCGCCCACAGAAGACATGGACACAGGCGGGTAGATCAAAAATGTGACAATGCGCCATATCTGACCATGCAGAATAGCTCTTGCGTTTAAAGAAAGCCAGTTCCAGTAGATCCCCGGCATCACGATCTGCAGCACCAGTCCCGCCGCATAGAGAAGCATGATATAATACATCAGATTCCGGATGGCGTATCTGCCGAATCTGCGTTCCATTTTCTGAAAAAACTTCATATTCCGGTCATATCCTTCTTAGATTGTATATTTCTTTTATTATAGTTTCTGCACTGTCTTTTGTCAAATATCTTCTTGACGGAAAAGGGAACGCCGAAGCGCTCCCTTTATCTCCTGTCTCTTCAATAAATCGTCTGCTGCAGTCCATCTGCAGACGGTATCAATACCACCATATCGGCTCTACTGCCGCTCTTCCGACACTGCCGACTTCCTCATCGTTGATCTTGACCACGACTCCCGACTTATCCGTTGCATACTTGACGCCGTCCGCGTCCTTCACGCCGGAGGTACTCTTCGTCACACGGCCGGACTCATTCACCAGATAAGACTTGCCGTCTACCTGAACCGGCTCATAACGCATTCCTTCCGTCGCCGTCTGCAGCTTGCCCATATAGTACAGGCTTCCGCTGTAAACGCCGGTATAGCCGCGGCCGCTGCTCGCAAAATAGAACGTCGACGTCATGCCGTCGCTTTCTTCCACCTTTATCCTGCCCTTTGCAACCATGCGGTCATCTTCGTTAAAGTAATATGCGGTATACTCGCCGTTGCTTTCCTGCACCCTCTGAAGTCCGTACACCGGATTGCCCTTATCATTAAACAGATACGCCTTACCGTTGATCCTCACCAGATCCGCGTAGGTAGCCGTTCCCTGGGCCGGTCCTACCTTCGGCTCGCCGTTCTTGGAAAAATAGAACCAGTCTACGGCGTTCTCATAATTGCTCGCAAGGCTTTCCGGCGGCTCCGCCGTATACCAGCCGGTAACGCAGGCTCCGCTGTTCCCGTAATAACGGTATCCGGCGATCCCGGGCTTGGAAGGATCGTAAAGAACCCATCCCGTCTGCATGATCCCGGTATTGTCAAAACAGTAATACGTTCCGTCGATCCGCTTCTCTGTATAATCCCTTCCGTCGACCGGTACGTATTTCTTCCCGCTGGTATTAAAATAGTACCAGACCTTCCCGTCCGAATCGTCAAAAGGATCGGTCCAGATATCTTCGTCTTCCGGCGGATAAAGCTGCTGCCAGCCGGTCAGGGCCGCTCCGTCGTCGTTACAGAAATACATGTCCTCATCGACCCAGCCGGTCTCCATAACGCCGTCCGGATCAAAATGATACCACTTGCCGCTGATCTTCATCCACTTGTCCGTAACGATCTTACCGTTATCCTGGAAATAATACCAGTGCGTATCGGCAGTATCTCCATCAGGCGTCACATCCAGCTGCTGCCAGCCTCCGGTCACCATAATACCGTTGGCATCCACATAGTACTCATCGTCTACCCAGGTGCTGAGGGCCATCTGGCCATAGCCGTCCAGATACCGCCATTGATTATCCGCGCCGCGCCGCCATTCGTTGTATACCTTATCCCCATTCGAATCCAGGTAGACCCACGAACCATTCTCCATCGACCAGCCGGCGGCTGATGCCGTCACAGCGGCCGCCGCGGACATCGCCAGCGTCAAAGCGGCAATCAACAATCCTTTCTTCTTCATATAGACACACTCCTTCGTATTTCGTCCAAAAACCTACTATATATTGTATCAGGGTCTTTCGATTAATTCAACACTTATATCTTTCATTTCTATTACAATTTGAAGTTTTTTTTCAGTTTTTTCTATTTTTTCCTGTTCTTGACGCCTTATGACGTTCTCTGTATAATGAAAATAAATATTTTGACGAAAGGCTGGGACAGATATGTGGTTAGCTGACAGATGGAACGACTATGAGGTGATCGACTGCTCCGGCGGAGAGAAACTGGAGCGCTGGGGTTCGTATCTTCTGATACGGCCCGATCCCCAGATCATCTGGAACACGCCGCGCACGCACCGGGGCTGGAAGAAATGCAGCGGTCATTATCACAGAAGTACCAAAGGCGGGGGCCAGTGGGAATTCTTCGATCTGCCCCAGCAATGGTCCATCAGATACGGAGATCTGACCTTCAATCTGAAACCGTTCAGTTTCAAGCATACCGGGCTCTTCCCGGAACAGGCCGCCAACTGGGACTGGTTCGGGGATCTGATCCGCGGCGCGGGCCGGCCCATACGGGTACTGAATCTGTTCGCGTATACCGGCGGCGCGACCCTGGCGGCGGCCGCCGCGGGAGCGAATGTGACCCATGTGGACGCCTCCAAAGGCATGGTCGGCTGGGCGAAAGAGAACGCGAAGTCAAGCGGCCTGGAGAACGCGCCCATCCGCTGGCTTGTGGACGACTGCATGAAATTCGTGGAGAGGGAGATCCGAAGGGGAAGTAAGTACGACGCGATCATCATGGATCCGCCGTCCTACGGCCGGGGGCCGAAGGGAGAGATCTGGAAGATCGAGGACGCGATCCATCCGCTGGTGCAGGAGTGCGTGAAACTGTTAAGCGAAGAGCCGCTGTTCTTCCTGATCAATTCGTATACTACAGGCTTGGCGCCGGCGGTGCTTTCGTACATGCTTTCGCTGGAAGTGAAGAAGAAATTCGGCGGCGAAGTGGAAGCAGGAGAACTGGGTCTGCCGGTGACATCGTCCGGACTGGCGCTGCCCTGCGGGGCGTCGGGGAGATGGCGGAAGAGTTAAAAGCGTGAAGACTTAAAACGTTGCGCGTTTCCTCAGGCACGTGCATTCACAGAATGCACGTGCAAAGCGTAAAAAAGGCCGCTTTCATGCAAGCATGAAGCGGCCTTTTCCTACGCTTTTAGGCGCGTTTTGTTCATTGCTTTCGTGACGATCACTCGATGATCGTAACAACTCTTCCGGATCCGACGGTACGGCCGCCCTCACGGATAGCGAAGCGGAGACCCTGCTCCATAGCTACCGGGTGGATCAGCTCTACGGTCATCTCTACGTTGTCACCAGGCATGCACATCTCGGTGCCGGCCGGCAGCTCGCAGACGCCGGTTACGTCGGTGGTTCTGAAATAGAACTGCGGACGATAGTTGTTGAAGAACGGAGTATGACGTCCGCCTTCATCTTTGGTCAGGACGTAAACCTGAGCCGTGAACTTGTGATGGCACTTTACGGAACCGGGCTTTACAAGGCACTGGCCTCTCTCGATCTCGGTTCTCTGAACGCCACGCAGAAGAGCGCCGATGTTGTCGCCGGCCTGAGCCATATCAAGCAGCTTACGGAACATCTCGATACCGGTTACGACGGTCTTACGGGTGTCTTCGCTGATACCTACGATCTCAACTTCCTCATTCAGCTTCAGAGTACCACGCTCTACACGGCCGGTAGCAACCGTACCACGGCCAGTGATCGTGAATACATCCTCGACAGGCATAAGGAACGGCTTGTCGGTCTCACGCTGCGGATCCGGAACCCAGCTGTCAACAGCGTCCATCAGTTCAAGGATCTTGTCGCCCCACTCGCTGGAGGTGTCCTCAAGAGCCTTCAGAGCGGAACCCTGGATGATCGGCGTATCGTCGCCCGGGAACTCATACTCGTTCAGCAGGTCACGGATCTCCATGTCGACCAGCTCGAGCAGCTCGGGATCATCAACCATGTCGCACTTGTTCATGAAAACTACGATATAGGGCACGCCTACCTGACGGGACAGAAGGATGTGCTCTCTGGTCTGAGCCATAACACCGTCGGTAGCGGCAACAACCAGGATCGCGCCGTCCATCTGAGCAGCGCCGGTGATCATGTTCTTAACGTAGTCGGCATGTCCTGGGCAGTCTACATGAGCGTAGTGCCTCTTCGCAGTCTCATACTCTACATGGGCGGTGGAAATCGTGATTCCACGCTCTCTCTCTTCGGGAGCCTTGTCGATCTTATCGAATTCTACGTATTCGCCGGTGCCGTTCCTGTCATGCAGGGTCTTGGTAATAGCAGCGGTCAGAGTGGTCTTGCCATGGTCTACGTGGCCAATGGTACCAATGTTGCAATGCGGCTTGGTTCTCTCAAATTTTGCTTTTGCCATTTTATAAAGTCCTCCTTCATTAACCCCTTCCGGGCTTCATACTTCCGGCGCCGTCTGACGCCGGATCTTTTGATACAGGCTAGAACCTATTATATGCTATATTCTCAGGTTTTTCAAGCCTATTCTGAAACTATTTACCCTTTTTCTCGTTGATGACCTTCTCCTGTACGGACTTGGGCACCTGCTCGTATTTCTCGAAGAACATGGAGAAGTTGCCGCGTCCCTGGGTAGCGGAACGAAGGTCGGTGGAGTAGCCGAACATCTCAGCCAGCGGCACATACGCCTTGATCATCTTGCCGCCGCCGATGTCCTCCATGCCTTCGATGCGTCCGCGGCGGGAATTGATATCGCCGATAACGTCGCCCATATACTCTTCCGGCATGGTTACTTCCACCTTCATGATCGGCTCCATCAGCACGCATCCGGCCTTCTGCATCGCGTCCTTGAACGCCATGGAACCGGCGATGTGGAACGCCATCTCGCTGGAGTCTACCTCATGGTAGGAACCGTCGAATACGGTAGCGTGAACGCCCAGCACCGGGAATCCGCCCAGGATACCGGCCTTCGCCGCTTCCTCGATGCCCTCGCCGACCGCCGGGATATACTCCTTCGGGATCGCGCCGCCGACGACCTCGGAATCGAACTTGAAGGTCTCTTCCCCGTTGGCGTCCATGGGCTCGAACCGTACTTTACAATGTCCGTACTGTCCGCGTCCGCCGGACTGTCTGGCGTACTTGCTGTCCACCTCGACGGCCTTGGTGAAGGTCTCCTTATAAGCGACCTGGGGAGCGCCGACATTGGCCTCCACATGGAACTCACGAAGCAGCCGGTCGACGATGATCTCCAGATGCAGCTCGCCCATACCGGAAATGATGGTCTGCCCGGTCTCCGGATTGGTAGAAGTACGGAATGTCGGATCCTCTTCCGCCAGCTTCGCCAGCGCCTCGCCCATCTTGCCCTGGCCGGCTTTGGTCTTCGGCTCGATGGCGATGTCGATAACCGGCTCCGGGAACTCCATGGACTCCAGGATCACCGGATGCTGCTCGTCGCAGATCGTGTCGCCGGTGGTCGTGATCTTAAAACCTACGGCCGCGGCGATATCGCCGGAATAAACCTTCTCAAGCTCCTGGCGCTTGTTGGCGTGCATCTGAAGGATACGGCCAACGCGCTCTTTCTTGCCCTTCGTCGCGTTCAGCACGTAGGAACCCGCGTTCATCGTGCCGGAATAGACGCGGAAGAACGCCAGCTTGCCGACAAACGGGTCGGTCATGATCTTGAACGCCAGCGCGGAGAACGGCTCCTCGTCGGAGGAATGCCTCTCGATCTCATTGCCCTCCAGATCCACGCCCTTGATGGCCGGGATGTCTGTCGGAGCGGGCATATACTCAAGAACCGCGTCCAGCATCTTCTGTACGCCCTTGTTCCGGTAAGCGGAACCGCAGCACACCGGGATCGCCGTGCATTCGCAGGTACCCTTCCGAAGCGCTGCCTTCAGATCTTCTGTGGAAGGCTCCTCGCCCTCCAGATACTGCATCATCAGATCGTCGTCCAGCTCGCAGATCTTCTCGATCAGTTCGGTGCGGTAAAGCTCCGCTTCATCCTTCATATCCTCGGGAACGTCCGTGATCGTGATGTCCTCGCCCTTATCGTCGTTATAGATATAGGCTTTCATCTCGAACAGATCGATGATCCCCTTGAAATCATCCTCTTTGCCGATGGGCAGTTGCAGACAGATGGCGTTCTTGCCGAGTCTGGTGCGGATCTGATCCACGGCTCCGTAGAAGTTGGCGCCCATGATGTCCATCTTGTTGATGAACGCCATACGGGGAACGTTATAGGTGTCGGCCTGACGCCATACGTTCTCCGACTGGGGCTCCACGCCGCCCTTCGCGCAGAAGACGCCTACGGCGCCGTCCAGCACGCGCAGGGAGCGCTCTACCTCGACGGTAAAATCAACGTGTCCGGGAGTATCGATAATATTGATACGGTGCTCCAAAGCGCCCGGCTTCGGTTTCCCGTTCTCCTGCAGGGTCCAGTGGCAGGTGGTGGCGGCGGAAGTGATCGTGATGCCTCTCTCCTGCTCCTGCTCCATCCAGTCCATGGTAGCCGTACCCTCGTGAGTGTCACCGATCTTATAGTTCACCCCGGTGTAGTACAAAATTCGTTCTGTCAATGTGGTCTTACCCGCATCGATATGGGCCATGATTCCGATATTCCTGGTCCGCTCTAACGGATATTCTCTTCCAGCCAATTGTAATTCCTCCTAAACCATTAGAACCTGTAATGCGCAAACGCCTTGTTCGCCTCTGCCATCTTATGCATATCTTCTTTTCTCTTCACAGCGGCGCCGGTGTTGTTCGCGGCATCCATAATCTCGTTGGCCAGTCTCTCCTCCTGGGTCTTCTCGCCCCTCTTACGGGAGAACATGGTCAGCCAACGAAGCGCCAATGCCTGCCGTCTCTCCGGCTTCACTTCCAGCGGTACCTGATAGGTGGCGCCGCCGACACGCTTCGCCTTGACTTCCAGCACCGGCATGATGTTGTTCATCGCTTCCTCGAATACCTCGAGCGCGTCCTTGCCGGTCTTCTCAGCCACACGGTCAAAGGCATGGTATACAATCTTCTGGGCAACACCCTTCTTGCCGTCCAACATGATGTTGTTGATCAGCTTCGTCACAACCTTATTGTTGTAGATCGGGTCTGCCAATACATCTCTCTTCTGAGTATGTCCTTTACGTGGCACGTTACTTCCCTCCTTAACTAAATACGTTAATTCATCGGTACTCACATATCCCCGCACGCGGCTCGCCTGGGCGGTCCGCCGTGCGCTGTGGCATAAAATGTGTCCATGCCCGGCCAGTATCTATTATTCCCTGCAACCAACAGGTACAATATCACAAATCCGGGATAACTTACACTTTATAACTTGTTGTGGTACACAGCTGTTTCAGTTACTGCTTACTTTTTGGCCTTCGGCCTCTTCGCGCCGTACTTGGAACGGGCCTGCTTGCGGTTGGCCACGCCGGCCGTATCCAGAGTGCCTCTGATGATGTGGTAACGGGTACCGGGCAGATCCTTGACACGGCCGCCGCGGATCAGGACAACGCTGTGCTCCTGAAGGTTGTGGCCTTCGCCGGGGATGTAGCTGGTAACTTCGATACCATTGGAAAGACGTACACGGGCGATCTTACGCAGAGCGGAGTTCGGCTTCTTCGGTGTAGCGGTCTTAACGGACGTGCACACGCCTCTCTTCTGCGGAGAAGAAAGATCCGTGGACTTCTTCTGCAGGGAGTTATAACTCTTCTGCAGCGCCGGTGCCGTAGACTTCTTAACGGAAGTCTGTCTTCCCTTCCTCACTAACTGGTTGAATGTTGGCATTCCTTTCACCTCCTGTGATATTGTGTCTGTGGTTGCTGTATGTCAGCTTTTGCGCGCAACAACAAATAACGTGCTTTCGCGCGCCTTCCCATTATAACAGATTCTGGCAGGTTGTCAAGCAAATCTTTTGCGCAAAAGCACGCGAAAGCACGAAAACAGATAACCCGGCCCCGTTACCGGCATACTTTGCCCGGATTCAGAAGTCCCTTCGGATCAAATACGGCCTTGATCCCCGACATCAGGCCGATCAGCCTGCCGCCGTTCTGCCGCGCCAGATAGCCCTTCTTGGCCCAGCCGATGCCGTGCTCTCCCGATACCTGGCCGCCCAGTTCAGCCGCGCGCCCGTAGAGAAGATCAAATGCCCGCGCAAGCCGCGCCTCAAATTCCTCCCTGTCAAGTTCATCGCGGCACAGATAAATATGAAGGTTTCCATCTCCGGCATGGCCAAAGCCGGGCAGACGCAGCCCCACCTCCGCGGCCACCTGCTTCGTATAGCGGATAAATTCGGCTACATGACTGCGGGGAACGACCACATCGCACTCGTCCATCTCCGTAGTAGACGCCTTGATGGCCTCCAGGAACGCGCCGCGGGCCGTCCAGACGCTGCTCCTGCGCTCCTCGGTATCCACGATATAGACATCCTTCGCCCCCAGGCTCAGGCACAGCTCCGCCAGGCTTTCGGTCTCCCCGTCCACGGCGGCTAGGGAACCGCCGTCCACCGTCAGGAGCAGGTAGGCGTCGCTTGATTTGTCCGGGAACTGTTTGCCCAGATATTCTTCCGCATACAGAATCGTCTCCCGGGACAGATACTCGATGGCCGTCGGCACCGCCCTGGAGCGGATGATGGCCGGCACCGCCTCGATGGCCTTCTCCATGGTCTCAAACGGCGCCAGCAGGCTGACGCTTAACGCCGGCAGCGGCAGCAGCTTAAGGATCGCTTCCGTGATCACGCCCAGGGTTCCCTCGCTTCCGATCATCAGATCCTTAAGCGCGTAGCCGGAGCTGTTCTTCACCACCTTGCCGCCCAGCTTTACGATCTCCCCGTCAGGCAGGACTACGGTCAGTCCGCGGACGTAATCTCGGGTGACGCCGTATTTGACTGCGCGCATGCCGCCGGCGTTGGTGCTGATATTTCCGCCGATGGTAGCCGTCTTTTCGCCGGGATCCGGAGGATAGAAATAATCCCGCTCCTCCACATAGGCAGCCAGATCCATAAGGAGGACCCCCGGCTGAACGGTCAGCGTCAGGTTGTCCTCGTCCAGTTCAAGGATCTTATTCATAGCCGTGGTCTCCAGGAGAATGCCTCCCTCCACGGCAATGCATCCGCCCACCAGGCCAGTCCCCGCGCCGCGGACCGTCACCGGAATATCGTGGGCGTAAGCGTAAGCCATGACCGCCGATACTTCCTCCGTGGTCAAAACTTTCACCAGAACGTCCGGCATTCTTGAAATGCCTCCCAATTCATCGTGGCCGTAGTCTTCGCCGATCTCCTCGCCCGCCAGGACGCGGCCCGGAGCGATGCCGCGCAGCGCGCGGATATCTTTTTCTTCTATATTATGATACATGGCCCGCCTCCTCTCTCACGGCCGCTTCAATCTTTCCCACCAGTTCCGGCAGTACTTTCGAAAGATCCCCCACCACGCTGTAATGCGCCGCGTCGAAGATCGGCGCGTTCGGGTCGCTGTTCACCGCCACGACGCATTCGGCCCCCTGGATCCCGGCCGCGAACTGCACCGCGCCGGAAATCCCCAGCGTGATCAGAAGCTTCGGCTTCACAGTCCGGCCCGACAGTCCGATCTGATGCTTCGCGTCGAAGATCCCGGCTTCCACCATTGGACGGCTGCAGGCCAGCTGCCCGCCCAGAAGCTCCGCAAGCTTCGCGGCCAGCGCCATATCCTCCTCACTCTTGACGCCGCGGCCTGCCGCCACCAGCACATCCGCCTCCGAGATATCCACCTCCGCCGGCATGGCGGTTACCCGCTGTATCTCGATTCCGTAAGGTTTCACAGCCTCCGGCATCGTCATCGGCACGATCTCCCCCGGTTCGGGCGGACATTCGCATGCCGAAAATATCTTATACCTGACCGTGCAGAACTGGGGCCGGTGGTTCGGCGTAATGATCTGCGCCATCACATTTCCGCCGAAGGCCGGACGGATCTGCACCAGGTCCGTGTTCTCTTTCATCTCCAGGGCCGTGCAATCCGCCGTCAGCCCCGTATGGAATCTCGCCGCCACCCGCGGCGCAAGGGACCGTCCCAGATTCGTGGCGCCCACCAGCACGGAGGACGGCTTCACCTTCCGGATAAAATCCGCGAATGCGTCCGCGTAAGGCTCCACCGCGAATTCCGCCAGTTCCGGCGAATCATATACGAGCACCTTATCCGCTCCGCCCGCGGCCACGGTCTTCGCCGCCTGCGCCGTGTCCTGTCCCATCAGCACCGCGTATACCGGGTGACCGGTGACCTTCGCCAGTTCCCTGGCCTTGCCCAGAAGCTCCAGAGTGACCGGATGCAGCCTTCCGTGAGAATAATCGGCCAGGACCGCGATTCCCCGCCACTCATTTTTATCGATCTCAGGGCGCTCATCCTTCTGTTCAATGATCACGCCCCCGCTTTTCTTCACGCATAAACGGCACATCCGGCAGCCGGCCTCCACGCTCAGACGAGCGCCGTCCGCCTTAAGCGCCCCGAAGGGGCATATCTCCGACAGACGCGCGGCCAGTTCCGGCGTCAGTTTCTCCTGATAAATATACAAGCCCGCCATACTCTCACCCTCTTTCCCTATATCATCTTCCGCTCACGGAGCAGATCAAAGATGCGTTCCGCCGACTCTTCTTCCGGACCGTCCCAGACTTCCTTGCCGTCCCTTTTCTGCGGGGGAAACATCCGCACCACCTGGGTCGGGGAGCCGGACAGGCCGTAGGATCTCTCGTCCCTGTCCTCCATGTCATCGAGAGTCATAACGCCGATCTGATCCTCCGTGATCATCTTCTGCCGCCTAAACGACGGCAGCCGCGGCGTATTCACCCCATCCTCCATGCACAGAAGGCACGGCATTGCGACCAGCTGTTCCACGATCAGGCCGTCGCGCAGGGCCCGGACCCACAGTCTGCTGCGGTTCCCGCCCGCGCCTTCCTCACCGGCCAGTCTCACCTCGAGCACATTCGTCACATGCGGGATCCCCAGATGCTCCGCCAGTTCCGGCCCCACCTGGGCCGTATCGCCGTCGGTGGTCTGCTTGCCGCAGAGGATCAGGTCGAACTCTCCCGCGCTCCGCACGCCCTGGGCCAGCGTATAACTGGTCGCCAGCACATCCGCGCCCGCGAAGCGCCGGTCGCTGATCACCGTACCGCCGGACGCGCCCATAGCCAACGTCTCCCGTACCGCGGTCTTCGCCTGCCCCGGTCCCATGGTCAGCGTATACACCTCGCCGCCATATTTCTCCGCCAGCTGAAATCCGGTCTCCAGACTGTAGAGATCATAGGGATTCAGTTTGCTGCTGACCCCGTCGCGCTTCAGCACGCCGGTGACCGGATCGATCTCTACCCTGCTGGTTCCCGGCACCTGCTTCACACACGCCAGAATTTTCATTAGTTCCCTCCTTTTCATGTATTGTTGAAATAAAGTTTCATTTCGTGTTTAAAAAAATATGCGTTTCTGTCCGCATCCATCTCTTCTTTATACCCGGCTGCCGCGCCGCTTTTCGTTTTCTGCCGGCCGCTCCCCCGATGAAAGCCGTCTCTCGGGTTTACGGCCGGCACCGTCATTCTGCCTCTTCTATCGATGCCTATGCGGCTTGCGCCGCTTATGTTTCCGCTGTTTTCTCGCTTTTACATATAGCGGGAAACGCGAATCGTGCTGCGCTTCCTGCGTAGCAGACTTCCGGACCGCCTACGCCCGGCCGTCATTACTCTGTGCTTCCGAATATACCGTCGCTGCCTGCCTCTGTAGTCTCATACCTATCCAGAATCACACGCTGAATCATATCCCTGGTCTCGGAATTGATCGGATGAGCGATGTCGCGATATTCGCCCTCGGCCGTCTTGCGGCTGGGCATCGCGATGAAGAGTCCGCGTTCCCCTTCGATAACTTTGATGTCGTGAATGACAAACTCGTTATCAAGGGTTATGGAAACGATCGCTTTCATCTTACCTTCCTTATCGATTTTCCTGACCCTTACGTCTGTGATCTGCATACTGTACTCCTCTCTGTCTTCATCTGAATTCCCGCCTGCGCTTAAAGTACGGCACGGGTGGAGCGAAGCAAGGCGTACGCTCCCTTCCATCGCCTACAGCGTGTACCGCGCGTTCTGCTCGACGACGATCTTCACATCGCCGGGCGAACCGATATACGTCGTGTTGGCTCGTATCGTGTCACGGCTTTCTACGATACAGTTCTCAATAACCGAATTGTCACCAATATATACATCATTGAGAATGATGGAATTCTTAATCACGCAGTTATTACCGATGTACGCCTGCCTGAACAGGATCGAGTTCTCCACGACGCCATTGATAATACTGCCGCTGGATACCAGGCTGTTTCTGACCACCGCGCCGGGATTATACTTGGCGGGCGGCATGTCCCCGACCTTGGAGTAGATCTCCGGATACTCCCGGAAGAAATAGCTGCGCACTTCCGGTTTCAGGAAATCCATATTCGTCTTATAATAAGACTCTACCGACGCGATGTTGCTCCAGTAAGTATCCAGCCCGTAAGCGTAGATCCGCTTCACATTCTTATAGCGGACCAGAATATCCTTAACGAAATCAAACCGGTCTTCCTGAGCGGCCCGCTCGATCAGCTCGATCAGCTGGCGCCGCCGGATCACGTAGATCCCGCAGGAAACGGTATTGGAATCGGCCACCATGGGCTTCTCCTGGAAGTCCAGGATCCGTCCGTCGTCCGCCACCTTCACAACGCCGAACCGGGTCACATCCTCGCCGGCCGGCATGGTCTTGCAGACGATGGTGATGTCCGCCTTCTTCTCTACATGATACTCCAGCACTTTATTATAATCTAACTTGTAAATACCATCCCCGGCCGCCATGACCACATAGGGCTCATGACTGTTCTTAAGGAAATCCAGGTTCTGGTAAAGCGCGTCCGCCGTCCCCCGGTACCAGTCGTTATGCTCCGTCGTAATGGTCGGGGTGAACAGATAAAGTCCGCCCTGCTTGCGCCCGAAATCCCACCATTTGGAAGAATTCAGGTGCTCGTTCAGGGAGCGGGAATTAAACTGCGTAAATACCGCTACCCTGGAGATATGGGAGTTGGTCATGTTGCTTAAGACGAAATCCACGCTCCGGTAGCTTCCGGCGATCGGCATCGCCGCGATAGCCCGTTTGTTGGACAGTTCACGCATCCGCTTGTTATTGCCGCCTGCCAGTACTATTCCGATCGCCCTCATCGCAGACCACCTGCCTTCATGATGGATTCGCCGCTCTTAAGCTCGCCACCCGGATAATCCTCCGGAACCGTCTCCCCGGAAATCGCCGTGTTCCGGCCAATCTTCACGCCGTCCGGGATCACGCTGCGCTCCCCGATGGTCGCCAGGTCTGACTGATAGACCTTGGGGTCGTAGGTATTCGGCGCATACTCGCCGACGCCGATCTGCGCCCGGCCGCCCACACGCACTTCCTCGGCCACAATGGCCTTGTCGACAACGGCTCCCTCGCCGATGACGGCGCCCCGCATGATGATGGAATCCCGCACCACCGCTCCGGCCCCGATGACGACGCCGGCTCCGATGACGGAATTGCGGACCTCGCCGTAGACCTCGGTTCCTTCGCCGATGATGCTGCGCTCCACGCGGGCGGTATCCGCGATAAACTGGGGCGGGATGATATCGCTCTTGGTGTAGATCTTCCAGTATTCCTCATAGAGATTAAACTCGGGAATAATGTCGATCAGCTCCATATTGGCCTCCCAGTAGGAACTGAGCGTACCCACATCCTTCCAGTAACCGTTGTACTCGTAGGCAAATATCCTCTGACCCTTCTCATGGCAATAAGGAATGATATGCTTGCCGAAATCACAGCCCGGAACGTCCTGCAGCGCGATCAGCGCTTCCCTTAAGACCTTCCATGTAAATATGTAAATGCCCATGGACGCCAGGTTGCTTCTGGGACTGGCCGGCTTCTCCTCGAAGTCCACGATCCGGTTCGTATCGTCCGTGATCAGGATCCCGAACCGGCTGGCTTCCTCAAGGGGCACGGGCATGGCCGCGATGGTCACGTCCGCGTTGTTGGCCTTATGGTAATTGAGCATGACCTCATAATCCATCTTATAGATATGATCTCCCGACAGGATCAGCACATACTCCGGATTATAGCTCTCCATATACTCCAGATTCTGGAAAATGGCGTTGGCCGTGCCGGTGTACCAGTCGCTGCCCATGCTTCTCTCATACGGCGGAAGGATCGTGACGCCGCCCACATTCCGGTCCAGATCCCACGGGATCCCGATGCCGATGTGGGAGTTCAGGCGCAGGGGCTGATACTGGGTCAGCACGCCTACCGTATCCACGCCGGAATTGATACAGTTGCTCAACGGGAAATCGATGATGCGGTATTTCCCCCCAAATGACACCGCGGGCTTGGCCACCTTCTGGGTAAGGACGCCCAGACGGCTCCCCTGGCCGCCGGCCAGCAGCATCGCGATCATCTCTTTCTTAACCAATGAACTCTCACCTTCTTGTTGTTTGCTTTGTTAAGACCGAAAGCCTGTCCGCCCGGCGGACCGGCTTTACTGCATTCATAAACAGTATATCACATATTTTTTCAATAGTGAATAAAATAATAAAGAATTTTCTTCCGCAAACCATGCAAGATTCCACTTTTTATGTATCTAAATGCTATTTTTAAGCACGATGAAAGGATAAAAAAGGATATGAGCAGACAGGAAACACGGCCCCTGCCGAAGGCGTTCCGTCCGCAGGCAGGGGCCGCGGCTTATTTTGCCCTTGAATCATAAGAAAAAATAAAGTATAATGGCCTCATATCGAAGTCAATATACCGTATTTTCAAAAGGAGACTGTTTTTCTATGGATATGATCACAGTAAGAGAATTATATCGCAGCAGGGAGAATTATTTTGACAAAGAGATCACCGTCGGCGGCTGGGTCAGGAGCATCCGCGACTCGAAGGCGTTCGGCTTTATCGTCGTCAGCGACGGTTCGTATTTTGAGACGCTGCAGGTGGTGTTCCATGATACGATGACGAATTTCGAGGAGATCCGGAAATTGAACGTGGGCGCGGCGATCATCGTGACCGGCACGCTGGTAGCGACGCCGGATGCGAAGCAGCCGTTTGAGATCCAGGCTTCGGAGATCGCTGTGGAGGGCGCCTCCGCGCCGGATTATCCGCTTCAGAAGAAACGCCACAGCTTCGAGTACCTGCGGACCATTTCCCATCTTCGTCCCAGAACGAATACGTTCCAGGCCGTGTTCCGCGTCCGCTCCCTGATCGCCTACGCGATCCATAAGTTCTTCCAGGAGCGGGATTTCGTCTATGTGCACACGCCGCTCATTACGGCCAGCGACTGCGAGGGCGCGGGCGAGATGTTCCAGGTGACGACGCTGGATCCGGACAACCTTCCCCGGACCGCGGACGGAGCCGTGGATTACACCCAGGATTTCTTCGGCAAGCACACCAGCCTGACCGTCAGCGGTCAGTTAAACGGCGAGACCTACGCCATGGCGTTCCGCAATATCTATACCTTCGGCCCCACCTTCCGCGCGGAGAATTCCAACACCACGCGGCACGCGGCGGAATTCTGGATGATCGAGCCGGAGATCGCGTTCGCCGACCTGAACGACAACATGGCGCTGGCCGAAAGCATGCTCAAGTACATCATCAATTACGTGCTGGAGAACGCGCCGGAAGAGATGAATTTCTTCAACCAGTTCGTGGATAAAGGACTTCTGGACCGGCTCCACGGCGTAGTAAATTCCGAATTCGGCCATGTGACCTACACGGAAGCCATCGAACTGCTTGAGAAGAATAATGACAATTTCGACTATAAGGTGTTCTGGGGCTGCGACCTGCAGACGGAACACGAGCGGTATCTGACCGAGCAGATCTTCAAGCGCCCGGTATTCGTCACCGACTATCCGAAGGAGATCAAGGCCTTCTACATGAAGATGAACGACGACGATAAGACCGTGGCGGCCATGGACTGCCTGGTACCGGGCATCGGCGAGATCATCGGCGGCAGCCAGCGTGAGGACGACTACGACAAGCTGCTTAAGCGGATGCGGGAACTGGGGCTTAAGGAAGAGGACTACCAGTTCTATCTGGACCTGCGGAAATACGGCTCCACGCGCCACGCCGGCTTCGGGCTGGGCTTCGAACGCTGCGTCATGTATCTGACCGGCATGGGCAACATCCGCGACGTCATCCCGTTCCCGAGAACCGTGAAAAACTGCGACCTATGAGCAGTGCGAAATTGAGCCTTCTGCAAGCCGTGCCGTGCTTGCACGTAAGCGGCCTGCAGAAGGCTCAATTTCATAGGGCGAACGCCCTCGCGCGAAAAAGCCGCAAGCTTTTGAGCCGCGCACTGCGGACTTGCGCATCAAGAAATCAGGAGGCTGATAAGCCATGAAATTCCTTCACACCGCCGATATCCACTGGGGCATGACGCCGGACGGCGATAAACCCTGGTGCAAGGAGCGGACCCAGGCGGTCAAAGACACATTTGCACAGATCATCGACCTGGCGCGGACGCGGGAGGTGGATTTCCTGTTCATCTCCGGCGACCTGTTCCACCGCCAGCCGCTTCTGAGGGATCTGAAAGAGATCAATTATCTCTTCTCCACGATTCCTTCCATCCATGTAGTCCTGATCGCCGGCAACCATGACCGGATCCGGCCCAACTCCGCGGTTCTCAGCTTTACCTGGGCGCCTAACGTCACCTTCCTGATGGGCGAAGAGATCGAAAGCGTCTATTTCAGCGACTGCAATACAGAGGTCCACGGCTTCAGCTATCACTCGGCGGAGATCCGCGACGGACTGCCGGCGGATAAGCTGGAGATATCCTTCGACGGCCGCATCCATATCCTGATGCTCCACGGCGGAGACACGGCGCATCTGCCCCTGGACAAAGGCGCGCTCGCCGCATCCAATTACTCCTACATCGCCCTGGGCCATATCCACCGGCCGGAGGTCGTTGCTGAGAACAAAGCGGCGTTCCCCGGCTCACCGGAGCCTCTGGACCACACGGAGACCGGTCCCCACGGCGTATTCCTCGGGACAGTCAATCCGGTAACGCGCCAGGTGGAGTCCCTGGAATTCGTCCGGCTGTGCCGCGCCCAGTACATCCCCCTGATCGTCAATATCACGACTCACACGACGAACGCGGAACTGGAGCTTAAGATCACCCAGGAGATCCGGAAGCGCGGACTTCAGCATATCTACCGTTTCCGCATCCGCGGCATGCGGGATCCGGATATTGAATTTGATTTCGGGAATCTCATTTCCAAATTCCGCATCGTGGAAATCACCGACGAGTCGGAGCCGCAGTATGATTTCAGCGCCCTGTTCGCCGAGCATCCCAGCGATATGATCGGCTTCTATATCCGCGCCTTCGATAAGCCGGACCCGAGCCCGGTGGAGAAGAAAGCTCTGTATTACGGCATCAACGCGCTCTTACGTACCACGGACGAAAGGAGTTAATCCATGAAATTCCTGGAACTTCAGATAAAAGGATTTGGAAAATTCCACGACCGCAGCATTTCATTTACAGACGGCATCAACGTGGTGTACGGCAAGAACGAAGCCGGCAAATCCACGCTCCATACTTTCATCCGCTGCATGCTCTTCGGCCTGAAGCCCCAGCGGGGCAAGGCCGCCAGGAAGGACCTGTACAGCCAGTACGAGCCCTGGGAGAACAGCGGCACCTACGAAGGCTCCCTGCGTCTGGAGCATGAGGGGCACATCTACCGCATTGAGCGCAGTTTCCGCAAGGACAGGAAGGAACTGCATATCATCGACGAGACCCTGGGACGGGAGATGGAAGCTACCGACGCTTTCATGAACGAACTTCTGGGCGGTTTAAGCGAGACCGCCTACAACAATACCATCAGCATCGGCCAGCTGAAAAGCGCGACCGACGGCGGCATGGTATCGGAGCTGAAGAATTACATAGCCAATATGAACACCTCCGGGAACATGGCCTTAAATATCACGAAGGCTTCCGCGTTCCTGAAGGCGCAGAAGAAAGAAATGGAGAGCCAGCTGATCCCGGAGGCGGCCCGGTCCTATACCACGCTTCTGGGCGAGATCAAGGCCATCGAGAAGGATATCGCGGCGCCGGAGTACGAGAACCGGCTTCCGGAATTTACGAAGCTTAAGCTGGACACACGGGCGGAGATCGAGAAGAAGCAGGCGGAAAAGGAGGAAATGATCCAGAAGACCGCCAGGGGACGCCAGCTTTTGGAAGAAAATCATTTCCAGGATCTGTCCTCCATCGAGCAGTATGAGCGGCAAACGGAAGACATCTTCCGGGACTACCGGACAGTGAAGGCGGCCACGGAGAAACGGTCGCGGAAAGTGATGACCGCGATATTCTTCCTGCTGGCCGTACTGCTGACCGCCGGCGCCATCGGTCTGGCCGTTATGGGCAGCAGCATCGCCATCCTGCAGAATATAAACCTGTCTTCCATCGCCGCCATGGCGGCCGGGGCCGGGATCGCGGCCGTTCTCTGCTGCGGGGCGGGAATCGCCCTCCTGATGCGGTCCAGACGGCTCAACAAAGAACTTCTTCTCAGCAGCCAGGCACTGCACGAGACCTTCCACCGGCATATCGGCGACTCCGATCTGTCAGAGCAGGCGTTTGAGACCTTCCGCACGCGGATGGCAGAATTTAAACGTCTCACCGCAGCTACGGAACAGTCCGAGGCCGCCGTGGCCAGGCTTTCGGGCGAGATCGCTTCCCTCAATGCAAAGCAGAACGACTGCAGCGACGCCATCGAGAAGCAGCAGAAGCTTCAATGGGATCTGGAGAAGAAGCTGGAGCTTATGGGGAATTACAAGAACCAGCTGGAATCGTTAAAACATACGCTGGCGGAGAATGCGCGGATCTCCGAGGAACTGGCGGCCATCGACCTGGCCCAGGAGACCTTAAACGATCTGTCCATGTCCATCCGGGATTCCTTCGGCCTGTACCTGAACAAGACGGCATCCGACCTGATATCCGGGATCACCGGCGGCATCTATTCCAGCATGAGCATCGACGAGAACCTGAACGCCTTCATGAACACTCCCACGAAGCTCGTGCCCATCGAGCAGGTGTCCAGCGGCACCATGGACCAGATCTATCTGGCGCTCAGACTGGCGGCCGCCAGGCTGATCCAGGGCGACAAGGAAGACATGCCGCTGATCTTCGACGACAGCTTCGTCCTCTACGACGACGAGCGCTTAAAGAGCGCGCTGAAATGGCTGTCCAGGTCCTACAGCGGGCAGATGATCATTTTCACCTGCCACCAGCGCGAGGCGCAGATGCTGACGGCCAACCAGATCGAATATAACCTGATACGGATCTGAGGAACAAATAAGCCGGAGAATCGCTTCTCCGGCTTTCGTCTGCTTCTCACTCTTCCTCAAACTGATCCTTGCCCACATAGCACATCGGGCAGACCCAATCATCAGGAAGATCTTCAAACTCGGTTCCGGGTTCGATGCCGTTATCAGGATCGCCCTCTTCCGGATCATACACATAGCCGCACACTAAACATACATACTTTTTCATCGTGAGTACCCTCCTTTTTATTTTCAGGAAAGAAAATCTTGTTTTCTTCTCCATTTTCTCTAGTCTACCACAAAAATTTGTAATATACTACTATTTATATTATATATTTTTCACGTAAGCAGGGAGCAGTGCGAAATCATGTGCGCAGGTTCCCGCGTCGTGCTTGCACGTAAGCGCGAACCTGTGTACATGATTTCATAGGGCGCCAGCCCGTGAGCGAAAAAGCCGCAGGCTTTTGAGCTCATGCACTGCGGAGCCGCCCCAGCCGACACACCACACGCGCAAAAAGCCGAAGGCTTTTAAGCCCGTCCCCCCACCAGAAAAGGAGACCACAAACCATGACCTTCCGAATCGAACGCGCCGCCGCCGCGGACTACCAGCTTTTCGCCGACATCATCCAGAGCGTCTGGCGCGGCATGGACAATAAAGACTGGTATCTGGCAGACAATTCCGACTATACCTACCGCATGCTCACCTCCGGCGAAGGTCTGGGCTACAAAGCCATAGAGACCGAAACCGGCGCCGTCGCCGGCGTCTTCCTGGCCGTGATCCCCGGCCTCTCCGAGGAAAATATGGGCCGCGACGCCGGCTTCCCGGAAGAAGAACTTCCCAGGGTCGCCCACATGGACACCGCCGCCGTCCTCCCCCAGTACCGGGGACACCAGCTCCAGTACCGCCTGATGCAGGCCGCCGAGGCGGATCTTCGGGCGATGGGTTTCCGCTACCTGATGGGCACGATCCACCCGGACAATGTGTACAGCATGAACAACGCGATGAAGCAGGGGTACCGGATCATCGGTGAGAAGCTGAAGCACGGCGGGAAACGGCGGGCGATCCTGTTAAAGGAACTATAGTTAACGCAGACAGCAAAGGCACCGTTATGCGCCATCCGCATACAGTGCCTTTTCATTTACCTGTCCTCTTTCCAGCGCAGCCGGTGCAGTTCCCCTTTAAGCGTCATTTTCTCGAACCCGTTCTGCCGCAGGGCCTCGTAAAGAACAATTGCGACAGAGTTGGACAGATTCAGCGAGCGGATGTCGCCCCACATGGGGATCCGCACGCAGTTCTCCTGGTTCTCCAAAAGGATCTCCTCGGGAATCCCGGCGCTTTCCTTGCCGAACATGATCCATGCGTCCGGGTCGTAATGGACGTCCGTGTAGACCTTCCGCCCTTTCGTCGTCGCCATATAGATGCGTTCGCCGGGATGACGGGCCAGGAAATCTTCATAATCGTCATAGACGGTCACATCCAGCTTGTCCCAATAGTCCAGCCCGGCGCGCTTCAGCATCCGCTCGTTCAGCTGAAAGCCCAGCGGGCGGATCAGATGGAGCCGCGTGCCGGTGGCGACGCAGGTGCGGCCGATATTGCCGGTATTGGCCGGCATCTCCGGTTCCAGAAGTACGATGTTCACAGAATTATCCTTTCCGGGCCGCAGACGGCGCCGCGCGCGTTATCTCTCAGACAGCCGCCTGCTCTTTATCCAGTCGTTCCACAAATCTCGCCATCCGCCCCAGCGCCTCCTTCAGGCTCTTAAGCGAATATGCGTAGGAAACCCGCAGGTACCCGTCGCCGCAGGCGCCGAACGCGCTTCCCGGAACCACGGCCACCTTCTCCTCCTGCAGGAACCGGTTGGCGAATTCATCCGACGACATGCCGAACCGTTTGATGCTTGGGAACGCGTAGAAAGCCCCCTCCGGCTCAAAGCAGTCCAGGCCCATTTCCTGAAACGCATTCAGCACGAACCGGCGTCTCTGGTCGTAGGATTCCCGCATCATTTCCACGTCCGCATCACCGTCCCGCAGCGCCGCCACAGCCGCGTACTGGCTGGTGGTCGGAGCGCACATGATCGCGAACTGGTGGATCTTCAGCATCTGCTTTAAGATCACCTTCGGCGCGGCCGCGTAGCCGAGCCGCCAGCCGGTCATGGCGTAAGACTTGGAAAATCCGTTGATCAGCACGGTCCTCTCCTTCATCCCGGGCAGGGACGCAATGGACACATGGCGTTCATCGCCGAACGTCAGCTCGCAGTAGATCTCATCGGAGATCACGAACAGATCCTTCTCGATCACGATCCGCGCGATCTTCTCCAGTTCGTCCCGGCGCATGACCGCGCCGGTCGGGTTGTTGGGGAACGGCATGATCAGGATCTTGGTCTTATCGGTGATCTTCTCCAGAAGCTTCTCCGGCGTCAGCTTGAACTGGTCCTTCTCCTCCAGTTCGATCGCCACCGGCGTGCCGCCCGCCAGGATCGTACACGGTACGTAAGACACAAAGCAGGGCTGCGAGATCAGCACCTCGTCGCCCGGATCCAGCATGGCCCGCAGGGCGATGTCAATGGCCTCGCTGCCGCCCACGGTCACCAGGATCTCCGATTCCGGCTGGTAGCTCAGATCGCAGCGCCGGTACAGATAATTGCATATTTCCTGGCGCAGTTCCTTAAGGCCGGAGTTGGCGGTATAAAATGTGCGGCCTTTCTCCAGGGAGTAAATGCCCTCCTCCCGCACATGCCACGGCGTATCAAAATCCGGCTCGCCCACGCCGAGGGAGATGGCGTCCTTCATCTCACTGACGATATCGAAGAATTTGCGGATGCCGGATGGTTCGATCTGGACGATCGTTTCAGAAAGCGGATTTCTCATGGGGTGACCAGCATCCTTTCATCCTGGACTTCTTCGACCAGGGCGGTGCCATGGTCTTTGTATTTCTTTAACACGAAATGAGTGGCGGTGCTTAAGACGGAATCCAGCGTGGACAGCTTGCTGGAAACGAACAGGGCCACCTCCTTCATGGTCTTTCCTTCGATAAATACCGTGAAATCATAAGCGCCGGACATCAGATAGACCGCGTTCACCTCGTTATACTGGTAAATGCGCTCGGCGATCTTGTCAAAGCCCATGCCGCGCTGAGGCGTCACCTTCACCTCGATCAGGGCCATGACCTTCTCCTCGGAAGTATTGTCCCAGTTGATCAGGGTATGGTAGCCGCAGATAATGTGCTCCTTCTCCATATCGGCGATGGCATTGGCGACAGCGGCCTCGCTCTCGCCCAGCAGCACCGCCAGGTCCTTTAAGTCGATGCGGGCGTTCTTCTCCAGAATCGCTAAAATCTTTTCTCTCATGATTTCCTTCCTCCTCGGTTTCTGATTCTTCTATGATCATCCGGCGGCAGTTCCCCCTCGCTTCGGACTGTCCGATCCGGCACGGAACTTTCCGCCGCTCCGGCTCATTGGTTCATACCGCTATTCCCAGGCGGCAGATCTCGTCCTCTCTGGGCCGCTCCATAAAGCCCTTCACTTCTCCATATGTAACCTCGCGGGCGATTCCTTCCCGGACATATCCGATGACAGCGGCCGCGATACCTTCCGCCGCCAGCCTCCGCACCAGCTCTTCCCCGTTGTCCGCCGCCAGCACGACGCAGCCGCAGGACAGCAGCCGGTAAGGATTCAGTTCATAGCGCTCGCAGATCTCAATGGTCCCCTGCTTTACCGGGATCTTCCGGAGGTCGACGGTAAAGCCTGTACCGTAAGCCCCCGACAGATTCCAAAGGGCGGTATAGATACCGCCCTCCCCTGCTTCTTCCCATTCGGCCGCTCCCAGCGCGGTCCAGTCCGGTAAATGCGCCGCCGGTGAATTCCCGCGCATACCTGCGCGGCCGCTTCGGGCGGCAGACGGCGCCGGAATCTCTGCTTCCCGGCCGTCCCTCTGCAATCTCTCAATATACGCGGAAGAAAACCACTGCACCAGTTCCTCCGCTCTCTCTGCGGCGATCCGGCGGGAACCAGCGAGCCCTGCGTAACCGGCTGTGACCAGCGCCTGCCCGGGACGCAGAGTTCCCCTGCTTTCTCTCTCAATCCGTCTCATGTTCTATACCCTCTGCCGCGCCGGATATCGCCGGCTGTTCCAATGCGTCCGGTACTTTCAGCCGCTCCTCTTCGTCCGGCGCCTCCGCCGCGCCAACCGCGTCCGTCACGCTCCCCGACGCCTGCGCCGCTGCCGGACCCACCCGGTAGACGGCCGGCGACGCTTCGTAGGTATCCGTATGGAGCAGCGTCCGCTCCACCTCCACGCCGTCAACGCGGACACATTTCCACAGACGGGACTTTCTCCCGGTGTGGGACGCCTGCACCTTCACCTTCGCTCCCGGAGCCAGCGATCCGTCATACTGACTGATCGCCTTCGGCGGCGGCGTCGTGCCCAGCGTCTCCGATACATATTCAACGGTACGGTTCGCCGGACGGCTCTCCTTCCCATAGATCGTAAATGTCAGCGTCCGTCCCGACGTGCCCGCTTCCACATAAACCGGCGTATCATAGGGATTCGTGATCTTAATATCTTTATAGGTCCCCGCGATCGCCGCGTCCCTTGACGGCGGAACATACGTGACGATCATGGAATGGTTCTCCCTCTCGGTGATCTCCAGCTCCGCCAGAAGAGCCGCGTTATACAATGTGGTCGCGATCTGGCACACGCCTCCGCCAACGCTGTCCACCACCTGGCCGTTCTCGTAAGCCGCCGCGGTGGCGTAGCCGTTCGCCGTGGTAAACGGCTGCATGCACGCATATCCCGACAGAGTCTCGCCGGGCATCAGCACGGTTCCGTTGATCTTGCCGGCCCCCACCTGCAGGTTCGCGGCCCGGCTCTCGCTGCTGCTTGAGAAATCCGTCGAATACGTCCCCAGCACATCCTGGATCGCGGACAGCATCTCCGTCGTCCGGGCCGGCGGAACCGTCTTCATCACGGCAGTTACCGTAACCGGCTCTTTCAGTCCCGACCGGGCGGCCTCAAGAACCGCCTCCCGGAGCGCTTCGCCGGTCGCCTCCGCGTCCACAGCCGTCCCGTCCCGGGACAGCGTCACGACAAAACTGCCGTTCTCCCGGACAATGGAAGCATCCACCGCCTCCACCGCATATCCGGCGCACGCCGACTCCACATATTCCTTCACGCCGGCGGGCGGAATCTCCAGACTCAGTTCCAGGTCCACCGGCGACATCTCCAGATCCTTCTGCTTCACATAGCGCTCGATCATATTGCCGGTCTCGTATTCCTGTACGGCTCCGGCAACTGCCTGATTCTCAGCCAGGACAAGCCCCAGCGCCGCCGCGTCCGTTTCCACCGGACTTCCGGCCACATCGAGGATCACCTTCTGCCCCGCCATGGAAGCCACATACTCCTGAAGCTTCTTCTCCGCTTCCTCGATCTCCAGGCCGCTTATATCCTGTCCCCCCACAGACAGTCCCCTCGGGACCGCAGCGCCGCTTACCAGCGGCGTCAGCATGATCAGTCCGCATATCTGCGCGGCCAGACC
The DNA here is from genome assembly GCA_947626395.1 of uncultured Lachnospiraceae bacterium. Taxonomy (GTDB): domain Bacteria; phylum Bacillota; class Clostridia; order Lachnospirales; family Lachnospiraceae; genus UBA3402. The sequence goes on from CANQRU010000003.1 coordinate 64,519, forward strand.
GGCGCATTTCCAGGCATTCCGCATAATCTCTCCTCAATATGCCGGTCTGCCTGCCCCCCGCTTCCTCTTAAGCCTCCGTCCGGCGCCGCTGCCGGGCGCCGCCCGTCTTCAGCTGCGGTCAGAAATTCAGCGACCCAAGCACCATGGGAGCTACCATGGCCAGAACCAGCAGAATCACGATGATCGAAGATACGATCTTCTTCGTCTTCTTATTATTGAAATCAAACACAGTTCCTCACCTCTTTATTCTTTCTCAAAAGTCTCTTCTTATTCTTCCATACTGTGCAATAATTTTATCCGTTAATCTTGAAATTTCGCTGCGGGAAAGGTACTCCATATCCACAGTCAGGTCTATTCTATGATATTTTGCCAATTCGCGCAAGACTTCTTTTTGCCTTTTTGTAGCCGGCTGTTCTTTTTTCACGCGGCAGATCAGCGGGTGCGGAAGGAATAATTTCGCGTCCGCCGCTCCGGCCGCGCTTTCCGCATTTCCGTACCGCGCCCGGATCGCCTGATAAAGCTCATGGGCCGCCCTCGCGTCCCCCATGGCACGATGGGCGCTTTTCGGTTCCACCTGAAAATACGCGCACGCCGGCCCCAGACTTTTGGACATCTCCTTCGGCATGAACGCGCGGCACAGCTTCAGCGTGTCCAGTCCTTCTCTCTCGAACTCCAGACCGTGATTTACCGCCGCGTGCTTTAAGAAGCTGTAATCAAAAAGGACGTTATGCCCCAGAAGCGGCAGACCGCGGGTAAACTCCACATACTCCCCAATGACCCCGCCGATATCCGGCGCGTCGGTAAGCTGCGCGTCTCCGATTCCGGTCAGACCGGTTATCCTCTCGTCAAGCAGCCGGTGCGGATTGACAAATGTGGTCTTTTCCTCCGCGATCCGGCCGTCGATCACCTTAATGGCGGCAATCTCAATGATCTTGTCCGTCTTCGGGTTCAGTCCTGTCGTCTCCAGATCGATCGCCGCATAGGAATTCGAAACCGTTCCCCCGTTCCCGGTCTCCGCCGGTTCCTTCTCGGCATCCGTCTGCTTTGCCGCGGCTCTTTCCGGCTTCTTCGCTGTGCCAGCCTCCTCAGCCGGCCCTCTGTATCCCGGCGCGGTTCTGCATTTCTCCATCATTTCTTCCTACACCTGGATCTTCATCACGCGTCCCGTAGTGTTATACGGATAGTACCGGACCCCCGCCGCGTCGAACATCCGCTTGGACGCCCGGGTGCCCGGACTGTCCGCGTATTTGTCGTCCGCGTAGATGACCGTCTTGATCCCCGCCTGAATGATGGCCTTGGCGCACTCGTTGCAGGGGAACAGCGTCACATACAGCTTGCTGCCCTCCAGGCTGCCTCCCCGGTAGTTCAGGATCGCGTTCAGCTCACTGTGGGCCACGTAGACATACTTGGCGTTGTAGGGATCGCCGTCCGCGTTCTCCCGGTTCCACGGAAACTCGTCGTCGGAACAGCCGATGGGAAGACCGTTGTAGCCCATAGACATGATCTTGTTGTCGGCGCTGACGATGCAGCAGCCCACCTGGGTGTTCGGATCCTTGGAACGCATACCCGACAGCTCAGCCACCCCCATGAAGTACTCGTCCCAGGAAATATAATCCGTTCGTTTTCTGCTTTCAGCCATGTTGTTCTCCCTCCTTCTTTTCGCAGATCTTTATGAAAATCCTTTGCCGCGCGCCTGCGTACTCCGCAGCCACCGCCCGCTGGCCCGCATATTTCATGTTCTCGGTTCGGCGCCTTCGCAGTAGATAATATGATAACCCGCGGCTTTGGTCAGCCGGTTCATGATCGCCTGCCCCAGATGGTCGCGGGCGAAGCTTTCCGAATAAATGTAATCCACGCCCAGGTCGTCGAACTCCCGCAGAACCGCGAACAGGCTGCGGGCGATGGTCTCCTGGCTGGCTCGCAGCCCCACACTGCGGACGAGTCCCTCCGGATAACGGTCTTTTGTCTCGTCGGTACAGAGAATTCCGACGCTGCGTCCCTCCGCCAGACGCTCGCGGGTCAGGCGGTTGATCGTGTCGATAACGGCGCCGCTGACGACGCCTGTCGCCGCTGCTCCCTTCTCCGCTTTGCCGTCCTCCACCAGCGTCATCTCCGCCTTCGGCGCGTAATGCCGGTATTTCATGCCGGGAGCCTTCGGCTTCACATCCGCCGCCATCGGCCCGGCAATCGCCGGATCGACAGCAACTTCTCCGACCACATCCCGAAGCATCTCCATGGTAACCGCCCCCGGCCGCAGGAGCATGGGCGCCGGGCCGGTCACATCCACGATCGTGGACTCCACGCCGATCCCCACGGGGCCGCCGTCCAGGATCATCTCGATCCGTCCGCTCATATCCCCGATCACATGCCGCGCCGTCGTCGGACTGGGTCTTCCCGACAGATTCGCGCTGGGCGCCGCCACCGGCACGCCTGCCAGCGCGATCATCCGGCTGGCGATCGGGTCGCTGGGCATCCGCACCGCCACCGTATCCAGACCGCCGGTCGTGCCGTAAGGCACGATCTCACTCTTCTCAAATATCATCGTCAGCGGCCCCGGCCAGAACGCATCCATCAGCTTCCGCGCCGCCTCCGGCACTTTCCGCACAAGCGGCGCAAGCTCCCCCGCCGCCGAAATATGCAGGATCAGCGGATTATCCGACGGACGTCCTTTGGCCGCGTAGATCTTCCTGGCCGCCGCGTCGTCCAGACCGTTGGCGCCCAGACCGTATACGGTCTCCGTCGGGAACGCCACCAGGCCGCCGCGTCGCAGGATCTGCGCCGCCTCCGCAAGAAGCGCGTCAAGCTTCTCATTGCGCGCCGCGTCTCCGTCCGAAGCAGTTCCGGCCGGCCGTTCTGTCAGTCCCAGCTTCCTTCTGTCTATCAAAACAACTTTTGTGTCCATACCATTCAAAGCCCTTAATCCTGATCTGCCGCTATCGGCAGACCATTCTATTCCATCATCACAAACCGCATCCGCTGTGCCCCGGGCCGCTGCCGACGGACTACAGCCAACCGGCCGGCCACTGCCAATATGGACAGTATACTTCCTTCCGGGTTTTATGTAAAGTCAAAAAACGGTTCTTTTTCCCTCTTATTTTCTCTATAATAAAGAGAATCTCTCTATTCGGAGCCATCCCTTGAAAGCAAATTCATTCCGTGCGGAATTCTTCATGGCCGTCCTGATGCTCGCCCTGGTCTTTCAGCTGTCCCGGCAGGCGGCGGCGATCGTGGCCGCCTCGGCGGCCGTCCTTTCCCCGTCCCAACAGACGCTGTCCGCGCCGCCGCAGAAACCGGTCGTCGTTCTCGACAGCGGTCACGGCGGTTTCGACCCCGGCAAGATCGCGGTCGACGGAACGCTGGAGAAAGACATTAATCTCCGGATCGCCCGGCTGGTCAGGCAGTATCTGGAAGCCTCCGACGTGGAGGTCGTCATGACCCGCGATTCCGACACCGCCCTCAGCGGCAGCTCCGACACCAATAAAAAAACAGCCGACATGCGAAACCGCTGCCAGCTGATCAACGACGCTTCCCCCGATCTCGTCGTCAGCATCCACCAGAACAGCTACCACGAGGAATATGTGAAAGGCGCCCAGGTATTCTATTACAAATCATCCGAAAACGGGAAACGTCTGGCCGAGATCCTGCAGAAGCGCTTCGACTATGTCTCAGGCGATGAAAACACCCGCGCCGCCAAAGCCAACGACAGCTACTACCTGCTGCTCCATGTTAAAAGCCCCATCGTCATCGTAGAGTGCGGCTTCTTAAGCAACCGGTCGGAAGCCGCGCTCCTGAATACGGAGGAATATCAGGACCGGGTGGCGTGGACGATCCATATGGGAATCATGGAATATCTGAATTCCAGGGAAACGCATTCCTGACCGGTATGGCCCGGAACACGGATCCCGCCGTTTCTCATTCATCGTCCCGCCGGAATATGTTATAATCGCGGACCCCGTCATCCAGGATCTCCTGCAGATACAGGTCCAAAAGGCCGGTCCTGTTATGTTCCTGCCACACCACATATCCCCACGAATCCAGCGCTTCCTGCCGGATCTCCACGACCTTTCCCGCCGCGGCGTAAATATTCAGGTACGCATAGAGATCCGCCAGGACGTCCCTGTCTTCTTCCGTGATATCCTTCCCGCCAAGCGCCTCAAACGCCTTATTGTAGAACACCGTCTGGAGATAATCCCTGGCGTAATTGTCAAAATCCTCCAGATTCACATCCGGATTGGAATGGCGCTCGGCCCACGCCTTCACATCCAGCTGCTCCGTGTGATAATCATAGGTCTTCGGACTGAAATACTTCAGTACCCCAAACTGGCAGGGAGACACGGACAGGCTGCTTGTGACGATCTCATCGATATCATAAGACCGGGACGGCTGATAATGCTGCATATGAAGATGTCCGCTCAGAAAGAGCGTGACATCCCAGTTATCCAGGATCTGCTCCAGCTCCTCCGAATGCTCGATCGTGCAGTCGCTTTCATAGATGCGGCTTTCCTCCAGCAGATTATGGTGCGCCACCGCGATCACGGGACGGCTGGCGTGCCAGGCCTCTTCCAGCCATGTCTCCATCCACTCATAGGTCTCGGGGCGGATCATTCCGCCGATCAGGTTCCCGTTCTCATACTGGCAGCTGTCAAGCATCAGAAGCCATGTGCCGTCCGGAAGCTCATAGATATAACTCAGGGACGCGGGATCCCGGCTCACCGCTTCATCATATCCGTAATCCCCGTAGATCTCGGCAAACTGCTCCGCAGACGTAGTCTCCGCGGGCATGACGCTCTCTCCTTCGTATTCCGCCGCGGACGGATTATTGATATCATGATTGCCGGGTATGACCACCACATCCACGCCGGCTTTCTCCGCGCGGGCCAGCTTGCGCGCCAGAGCCTGATGACTCAGATACTCCCCTTCCAGAGTCAGATCGCCGCTCAGGATCAGCGCCTGCGGCTTTCTCTCCACGACCGCATCCAGAAATGTGTCCAGTATTTCCCACACATAAGGCGTCACCTTGCCGTCGCCGTTCTCAGACATCTGCTCAAACGCCTCGCCGAAGTCCGTCAGCTCCTTGGCCAGATAATGGATATCCGTCGCAATAAATATCTCCGGATTCATCGCCGTATTCGGAGCGTCAGGCAGTTCCAGAGATTCGACGACCACGTTCCCCGAAGTGGGAACGCCGCCTCCCGGACCGACGGAATCGCCGATCTCAGGAGCGCCCGTCTGCTCCGGCGAAACCGCCGCGGATTCTATCGGTTCCTGTCCCGGCCTCGTCTCATAATACCCCGAGCAGCCCGTCAGCAGGACCGCCGCGGCAAGCAGGACAGCAATCTCTCGTTTTCTCATCGGTTCATGCCCCTCATTTGTCCAGATTCACTATATCCCAGATCTCTTCCGTATCAAGCCCCAGTTTCCATCCGGCCACGCCGGCCAGACCGTATTTCTCAATCAGCCCCATCTTAAGTTCAAGGGAACGTTCATCCTCCAGCCATATGGTCTGCACGCCGTTCTCCGTCGTCAGTTCCCCATAATACAGTCCAAGCTCGTCCTGCCAGTACAGCGGAACGTTATTGTCATCGATCCATTTCTGCGCCGCCTCAAGGCCCAGAGCTGCGGAACTGACCGTTCCGGCCGTCTCCTCCCAGCGCCTCGTATAGAACGGCACCGCGTTGATCACTTTCTCCGCGGGCACTTCCGCCAGCGTATCCACGATGCCGTCTTCCACAAACGGCAGGGACGCCGTCGGCCCCGGATCGCCTCCCGCATAATGCTCATCATAGCCCATAATGATCACATAGTCGGCCACCCGTCCCTGTTCCGCCCGGTTATATCCGCGGGTATAATCCGACGGTACGTAGTCGTCCACCGACAGGACCAGGCCGTTATTCCGGCAGGCCACGGACAGCTCCCGGATAAACTGGACATAATGCGGCTGGGCCTCCCTGGAAATGCTTTCGATATCCAGGTTAATGCCGTCGAACCCGTACTTCCCGGCTTCCTCCATCAGACCGTCCACAAGAGCCTTCCGGACCGACGTCCTGGAGAAAAGCACCGCTGAATTCACATTCGCGCCTTTATTGAAATTATCAAGGACCGCCCATACCTGAAGCCCCATGGCGTGTGCTTTGTCCACATATTCCTGACTGGCGAAGGATTCGAAGCCGCCGTTATTGTCCGTCAGCATCAGCCATGTCGGCGCGATCACATTGACCGCTCCCTGCGTACGCGCGATCAGACGGTCAAAATCATCGTTGTCTTCCGCCTTAAGCGTCTGGTGCCAGGCCAGACAGACCGGCTTTCCCAGAGATATACTGGTGTATTCCGGCGCCGTAAACGTACTGACCCTCGTCTTCTCCGACGTTCCCAGAATATGCTTATGCTGGATCCATCCTATGTATCCGTCTGCCGTCCTCACCCTGGACCACTCTTCGCCGGTCTCCAGAACGATGAACTCTTCTCCTTCCGCCAGCGTGGTAAGGATCGGGCTCTTGATGCCGCCCCTGACGCGTACCGGAGCGTCCTTTGCCGCGGTACCCGCAGTCTGCGGCGTCCAGTCGTCATACAGGAAAAACCGGTTCACAGGCGATGTAAAAAGTTCCGACCGGATATCCGTATAGCTGGCGACCAGACCGGCCGACAGCCAGACGCCTCCGTCTTCCGCCAGCATAAGCGGCTGACCGCCGCTTCCCATCGTCCGCTTGTCCGCGTAAACAATGGTATCCGGCAGCGTATAGACCAGCATCTTCTCCGTATCGTCCCAGTAGAACTTCTCGTTCAGATTCTCATTCACCCAGGAAACCGGCAGATATGCCTGTCCGTCCCGGACGATCACCTGTACGCCGCTTAAACGCTCGTCATTATAATAAAAGGCGGTCTCCCCGCCGGTTATGCCGAGAACTTCTTCCACATCCGCCAGTTCCTTCGTCGGGATATATCGGTCTATGTACCGGGCTGCTACGATGCCGCCGGCGATCATAAGCAGCAGAAAGATCACGACCAGAACCGGTATGACTGTACGTTTCAAATAAATTCCTCCTGATGTACGCTCCACCCTTTTATAGGAACAGAAGACCATCTCGACCTGCGTCTCGATGGGGATACTCTTCAAACGCCGATTGACGCGGACGTCACCGGCACTTTGTTATTATACCACATTATCATCCTATAACTTCTTAAATTTTTTTTAATTCCCACCCACCCTGCGCCCCACTTTGCCGGCTGCAGACGGAAGATGATGCTCCCCGGGGCCCCACTTTGATTATCCGGCGCCGGCCGACGCAGACAGCAGACCGGCGCCGGAGGTTCTAACGGTTATAGACCCGGTCGAACCGGATCTCCTTCAGACGTCCCTCCTCGGCTCCCACATAATCGCACATATAGAAGGAACCGTCTTCATTGACCTGAAATATCTTTTCCCAGTCCCCGTCCTCCGGCACCATGCCGTCGATGTAGACCGGGATCCCCCTGGCCTCATATTTCTTGAGGCCGTTCACATACTGATTCTTTTCCTCCTGAAGATACTCGTCCATAGCTTTTCCTGTCTCCCCACTGTTCCTCTCCCTTCCCGGAGGTTCTGCGTGACACATCGCCGGGAGAGGGGATGTCACAGGATCGTCTTCATAAATTCCATCACCTGCTGCGTGACGGTGAACGCGTCCGCTGAAAGCGGAATCCGCCCCACGGCCGGTCTGCGCCTCTTGTTCCATCTGATCCTGGATTCCTCGCTGCCGAACGCCGCGAGGCATAACCAGCCATTCTTCTCCGCGCATTCCTCCCATGACCGCGTCTTCCCGGGCGCCTCCATCTGCCACTCGCTGAAGGAAACTGTCAGAAGCACCCTGTGGCATCTGAGCAACTCCTGGCTGTCCTGCTCCGCAAGGCTTCCGAAATCGATCAGGATCTCCTCATAGCCTCTATGGAGACTTTCAGCCAGTACATCTCCGGCGGACTCAGGATAGAAGTCCACCTCCTGGATCCGAAAGCAGTGTTCCGCTTCCGAAAGTCCCGTGCAGACGCTGCCGAACCGGGCAAAATCCCCATGGCCGTTCCATTCCAGCACAGCCGTCCTCCGTCCGCATGCGCCGCACAGATAATTGGCCGCCAAAACGCACAGATGCGTCGTCCCCACGGCGCGGCCCGTTCCCGTTACGCCGATGATCCTCGGCTTCTCCACGGTATTCTTCTTTCTGTAAATAAATCCCATCGCCCTTTCCGCCCCTCTTCTTTCAGATAACCGGCCATGACCGCTTCGTAAAACGATTCCGCCTTCTGATCCGGATGAAACGGATCCGGAAAATACGGCGCCTGCCGGAAACGGGCCCGATCCCGCAGGGACGGCCCGCGCAGGGCGCCTGAAACCGCGTGGTTGAAGAGAAAAAGGACCCCGTCCTGCTGCCGGGCAAGCCGTTCCGCCGGCTGCGCCGCGTTCATTTCCCGCAGCTTCTCCATGATTCCGGCCAGTTCGGGACCGTCCCACCATTTACCGCCGCAGACAGCCAGAAGCACTGTCTTTCCCCCCGCCTCCCGGTTGGATGCGGCCGCGCGGGCCGCTTCAGGCAGTTCCGCTCCGTAATCCTTCACGACGAACGGATAGCGGCTTTCCGAAAGCCTTACCGCCTTACCGTAACGCGGCTTCATAGGCAGCTTCATGATCGTATGGATCCCGTAGGAATCGGCCGGTATCCCCAGCCGTTCCCCCATAGCCCTCACATCCCCGGAACGGTTATGCTCCTCATAAAGAGCCGGATAGCCATGCCGGTTCAGCCACACAGCCAGGCCAATGGCGATGTGGGTGACTCCCGCGCCCGGACGGGCCGCGGAGAGAATGATCGTAAGAGATGGTGATCGTGATTGACGCAGACACTCTGTGTTGGAGTGCAGATTTCCAAGCGCCTCCCCCACTTCCTCCGCCGAAGCGTAACGCATGCGGACGTCATGATTGAGACACCTGCGTATAATGGCTCCCAGTTCTCCGGGAACCGGTGTAGATAATCCCTCTTTCCGCGCCTCTCCGGCCGCCATATAGGAAAGGACCGCTCCGATCTGATAGACATCCGTGCGGACATCCAGATACCCGCCTTCCCGTTGTTCCGGCGCGGCAAAGCCTTCCGTTCCGTAGCGTTCCGCGGCTGCATTGGCCGCGGTAAGCGTATCGGAATGGTCAAAATCCAACAGCTTCACCTGTCCGTGGCACACCAGAAGATTTCTTGGCTGCAGGTCAAGATATAAAATAGGGATCGTTTCTGCTGAATGCAGATATTGGACCAGGCCGCAGATCTGAATTCCATACCGGATAACGGCGTCCTGGTTCAGAGGACCTCGCGCCTGCACGAGATCGTAGAGTGAGTCTCCTTCCAGAAACTCTTCCATGAGATAACTGTACTGACTGTCTTCTTCCAGATCGTATACAATGGGAATGCAGGGATGTCGCAGCCGCTTGAGAAGCAGCGCCTCTCTGCGGAACTGTTCATAACAGACCGAAGATCTGGGAACCTGCTTAATGGCCCGGTAGGCGTCCAGCTCCAGATGCTTCGCCAGATACACGGTGCCGCTTCGTCCCTGCCCCAGAATACGGATCAGCTGGTATTTGCCCAACAGAATGGTGTCCCTGATAAGTCACCCCCTTCTGTCAATACCACCTCTTACGATTTCTATCTTAATATAAACCGCCGCGTTTCGCAACGGAAAAATGAAAAATTCCAAAATTTTTTCAAAAAAATTCTACATAGGAATTGATATTTGACCGTAACATATAGTATATTTATTGTGATGTATTTTATTCGCCTGTAAGGAAGGATGTGATCCTGTATGAAGATAGAGCGTATCAATGAGAATCAGATCCGCTGCACGCTGACAAGCTTCGATCTGAGCGTGCGCAACCTCAACCTGCGCGAGCTGGCCTACGGCAGCGAGAAAGCGAGGGGGCTGTTCCGCGAAATGATCCAGAAAGCGTCGAACGAGGTGGGCTTTGAAGCGGAAGATATTCCGCTGATGGTAGAAGCGATTCCATTGTCCAATGAAAGCGTCATGCTGGTCATCACCAAGATCGAGGACCCGGAAGAACTGGATACCCGCTTCTCCCGGTTCTCGCCGGTCTCCGAGGATGAACCGGATATGTTAAATGAACTGGCCAGCGAGCTGCTGGAAGGCGCCGACGGTCTGGCGAGACTTCTGGGGATCCCGATGGAACTGGCGGATCAGGCGGCGCCTCCGGAGGAGAATACCGCCAACACGGAAGAGCAGCCGGGAACGGCCGTCCGCATCTACAGCTTCGACAGCCTGGACCGGGTGTCCGACGCGGCCAGGGCCTGCGGGGATCTGTACGACGGCGTAAACACCCTGTACAAAAAGCCCGACACCTCCCAGTACTATCTGGTCGTGACCCGCGAAGGCTCCGATGAGCTGAGCTTCAGCCGGGTCTGCAATATCCTGGCCGAGTACGGTTCAAAGATCCGGCACGAATACGCCAGCGAAGCGTACTACGAAGAGCATTACCGGACTGTATGCCGCGGGAAGGCGCTGCAGGTAATGCGGGAACTTTAATGCTCCCAATTTTGTACATTTGTATATACTTTTTCCTCTTGAATATTTTGTGAATCTGTTATAGAATGATTACACATGTAAAGAATATTGAAGGAGGTATTTATTATGGCACGTGTAATCAGTGATGCATGCGTATCCTGCGGAACCTGCGAGGGTGAGTGCCCGGTTGGCGCTATCTCCCAGGGCGACGGACAGTACGTAGTAGACGCTGACAGCTGCATCGACTGCGGCGCCTGCGAAGCAGCCTGCCCGACCGGAGCTATCAGCGAAGGATGATCGAGACCTACATAACGCCCTTCCCACCAGCCATGGGAGGGGCGTTTTGCTGTGAAAAGCATCCGGGCGGCACCGGCCGCGAAGCGGACTTTTCACAGCTTCCGGGCAGAAAAGGAGGTAAATTATGACAAGCGGCCCCAAACCCCTCATCGGCCTCACCACATCCCACGATATCAAGACCGACGAAACCATTCAGGCCCCCTACTGTCCCCGCGCCATCCTGGCCGCGGGCGGCATTCCGGTGATCCTGCCCCTGGAAGCGACCGAGGATGATCTGCGGCAGCTGGTCTCTTCGCTGGACGGCTTTCTGTTCACCGGCGGACCGGACGTCCATCCGTTTCTTTTCGGAGAGGACACCCGCATGGGCTGCGGAAGCGTTTCCGTGAAGCGCGACCGGATGGAACTTATGCTTCTTAAGCTTGCCATGGAACAGAAGAAGCCCATTATGGGCATCTGCCGCGGCATTCAGCTGATCAACATCGGCCTGGGCGGCACCATTTACCAGGACATTCCTTCCCAGACAGAAAGAGTCTTCCCCATCGCGCACCAGCAGCCCTTCCCCCACCGGGTGCCGTCGCACACGGTAAAGATAGCGGCTGGCAGCCTGCTGGCGGAGGTGATCAGCGGCAAACCCCCGGCGGACCAGCCGCCCGGGCCAACCGTCATCCGCGTCAACAGCACGCACCATCAGGCGGTCCGGGATGTGGCGCCGCAGCTCACGGCGTGCGCCTTTGCCCCCGACGGCATCATCGAGGGCGTAACGATGAAGGATTATCCGTATCTGATCGGCGTACAGTGGCATCCGGAATATCTCTGGGAAGAGGATCCGGCCGCCATGAATCTGTTCAGGGCGTTTGTGAAAGCGGCGGCCGCGGTATAACGCACATGCCGGAGGCATCTCAGAACAGCTTCTTTCCGCTTCTGCCGAACCTCTTCTTCCTGAAAAACGGCGTTTTCGCGGCCGCGGCTTCTGCCCGGCCTTTTCCTTTATTCTGATAAGCGCGGATCGTCTCGTCCAGCTGCTTAAAACGCTCCTCCTCTTTCTCGTCGCTGACACGCAGCAGATATTCCACTTCTTTCATGACGCGGTCGGTCACATTTTCACTGACCGCGTCGCTCACATCCTCCGTGATCTCCCGGCTGATGCGGGCCATATTCGCCTCGACAGCCTGTCCGATGATATGGTTCATGATATCCTGAAAGCGGGCCATCTTCTCTTCCGCGTCCGGAAGCGCCGGTTTCTGATCTCCTGCGGGAACCAGACTTCCGCCGGCCTGTCCGACGCCGTCCGCGTCTTCATCCGCCGGGGAAGCTTCGGGCATCTCCGCCTCGCCGTCATATTCCACCCTGAGTTCCTGTTCCGCTGCGCTGTCCTGACCGCGCTGACCGTCCTGGTTTCCGGCCTTTCCATTGCCGCGCGCCGCCGGCCCGGCCCCGCCGCTTCGCGGGATCTGGCCGCCCGCAGCCTCATTTCGCCCGGCTTGTCCATCCGCCGTCTGACCTTCCCGCCGCTCCGCCTCATTCTGCCGCTCCGCTCCGCCTGCGGCCTTCTCCTTGGTCAGCTCCGCTCTCGCGTGATTTTCCTTCCAGGCTGCTTTCATCTCTTCCTCCATAAGCTCTTCGGTGATGGTAATGTTCTCCATCGCGCCCGACATTTTGTTCAAGGCGTTCCTGATCGCCTTCAGCTGGTATCCCCTGTCCTTCAGATCCCTGATCTGGCAGAACAGGCGGATATGGTAGTCCGTGTAATACCGGTGTCCCATATCGTTGCGTGGAATGGCGAGTTCCAGCTCGTCCTCCCAGTAGCGGAGGACATGCGTTTCCACTCCAACCTGCCTGGCCGCGTCCGATATCAAGTAACGTGCCTCAGCCATTCAAACCTCTCCTTTAGGCGACGTGATTTCCGTACCTTGTTACTATACATATGCGTTGAGAATGGATATTATGCCAGAATGAAGCAGAATAGAATGAAAACGAAAACATCCGCCAAACGCCGGAAGCCGCGGGCAGCAGTGCGAAAAGCCGCGGGCCGCTGAATCAAAAAGGCCGCCGGATGATCCCGGCAGCCCCGCGTATTCTCTGTTTCCTCTGTTCCGGCGCGTCCGCTGAAACACGCTCCGTCTGTATTACTGTCTCGCCACATTCAAAAATCTCGTGATATCCGGCCGCCACAGCAGGTTCACAGTCCCGATGGGGCCGTTGCGCTGCTTGGCGATGATCACTTCCGCCGTATCCTTGGCATCAGAATCTTTATTATAGTAATCGTCACGGTAGAGGAACATGACCACGTCCGCGTCCTGCTCGATAGCGCCGGATTCGCGCAGATCCGAGAGCATGGGCCGATGGTCCTGGCGGCTCTCGCAGGCGCGGCTCAGCTGGGACAGCGCCACCACCGGCGCCTTGATCTCACGGGCCAGCGCTTTGAGCGATCTGGATATCTCGGAGATCTCCTGCTGCCGGTTATCGCTCATACGTCCGCTGCCGCTCATCAGCTGCAGGTAGTCGATGATCACCATATCCAGTCCGCGCTCCAGCTTCATCTTCCTGCACTTGGAGCGAAGTTCCGTCACGGTGATACCCGGCGTATCGTCAATGACCATGTTCGAGCTGCCGATCAGCCCGACTGCTTCCACGACCGCGTCCCACTCGGCGTCTGTTAAATTGCCGGTGCGCAGCTTCTGGGTATTCACATTGGATTCCATGGCGATCATACGCTGCACCAGCTGCTCCTTGGACATCTCAAGACTGAAGACCATGCAGGGCTTTTCCCGCCGCACCGACACGTAATCAAGAATATTCAGCACAAACGCGGTCTTGCCCATGGAGGGACGGGCCGCCAGCAGGATCAGATCCGAAGGCTGGAAGCCGGACGTCTTATAATCCAGATCCACAAAGCCGGTAGGCACGCCGGTCACGATGTCCTTCGAACGGGACGCCTCTTCGATCTTGTCAAGCACATCCAGCGTCACCTGCCGGATCGGCACCAGATCCCGGCTCGTCCGGCTCTGGAGCAGGTCGAAGATCCGCTTCTCCGTGTCTCCGAGAATATCGTCCATAGGCTCCCGTCCCAGATAACAGTTATTGGAAATGTCCTCGTTGATATGGATCAGCCGCCGCAGGATCGCCTTCTCCCGGACAATATTCGCGTAATACCGCACATTGGCCGAGGTCGGGACCGTGGTAATGATATCGCGGACAAACTCCAGGCTGGACACCTCCGGGGGCACGTCCTTCTCCTTCAGACGGTCCTGAAGCGTCACCAGATCCACCGGCTTGCCTTCATTGAACAGCTCCACCATGGCCTCGAACATAACGCCATACTGGTGCTGATAAAAATCCTCCGCCGCCACAGCTTCCGTGGCGGTGATGATCGCTTCCCGGTCCATCAGCATCGAACCGATCACCGACTGTTCGGCCTCAATACTGTGGGGAAGCACACGTTTGATCAATGCGTCATCCATCGGCATATTGATCTGCCTCCGTTCGTCTTACTCCGCCACGACTTCCACCGTCAGCTTCACCGTCACATCCTTATGCAGCTTCACCGGTACATCGTAAGTCCCCAGGGCCTTGATCGGCTCCGGCAGCACCAGTTTCTTCTTGTCCAGATCCAGGCCCAGCTGGGAAGCGGCCGCGGCCGCGATCTCCTTGCCCGACACGGATCCGAAGGCCTTGCCGTTCTCTCCGGCCCGGATCGCCAGCGTCACCTTCGCCGCGTTCAGCTTCTCTCCAAGCGCTTTCGCGTCCGCCAGCTGCCTGGCCGCCTGGCGCTCCTCGTTCGCCTTCTGCAGCTTCAGTTCATTCAGGTTCTTCGGCGTGGCCTCCACGCCAAGCTTCTTCGGCAGGATGAAGTTCCTTGCGTAACCGTCGCTCACCTTCACGACCTGTCCCTTCTTCCCTAACGCCTTCACATCTTCCAGCAACACGATCTCCATAGTCTTAATCCTCCTGTGTCTTACTTCACATCCCCGGCCTCGATCATTTCCCGGATCACCGTCTTCAGTTTCTCCTTCGCCTCTTCCATCGTCACGCCCTTAAGCTGCGCTCCCGCGATGGAGCGGTGGCCGCCGCCGCCCAGCTTCTCCATCATCACCTGCACGTTCACTTCGTCCATGGAACGCGCACTTAAGAAAATGATCCCGTTATACTCAGAAAGCACCACCGACGCCTTAATGCCCTTGATCCCCAGCAGTTCGTTCGCCGCCTGGGCCGCCACGATCGTCGGGTTCTCGATGCCCTCCGCCGGACATTCGCTGATGGCGAACGACCCCTCGAACACCTCCGCACGTCCGACCGCATGGGCGCGGGCCTGGTAATTCACCATCTCCTCGCGGAACGCCTTGCGCACACGCGTCACATCCGCGCCGCTGCGACGCAGGTAAGCCGCGGCCTCAAAGGTTCTGACGCCGGTCTGATTATTGAAATAATTCGTATCGATGACGATACCCGCGTACATGGCATCCGCCTCCTGGGGCCGGATCTTAATGCCGTCGGCGATATACTGCACCACCTCGGCCACCATCTCGCAGGCCGAGGAAGCATTCGGCTCCACATAGGACAGCACCGCGTTGTCGATGATCTCGCTGCTCTGGCGGTGATGATCCAGCACGACAATGGTCTTCACCCGCTTAAGGAGTTCCGGTTCTTCCGTGATAGCCGGACGGTTCACGTCCACCACCACCAGAAGCGTCCCGGCGTCCACCTTCTCAAGCGCCTCGCTGCCCGTAAGGAACATATCCTCCGGATATCCTGCCGCCGGCGTGAACCGCTCATACATGGGCCGTACCGACGAAGTAACGTCGTTGATCACGATATGGGCCTTGCGGTCCAGCGCCGCGGCGATCCGGTAGATTCCCACGGCCGCGCCGAAGGAATCGATATCGCCGAGCCGGTGGCCCATGATCAGCAGCTTCTCCTTCGTGCCGATCAGTTCCCGCAGGGCATGGGCCTTTACACGGGCCTTTACACGGGTCGTCTTCTCCTGCTGCTGGGACTTGCCGCCGAAATATTCGATCTTTTCATTGCTCTTGATCACCGCCTGGTCGCCGCCGCGGCCCAGCGCCATGTCGATCGCCATGCGGGCGAATTCATAGTTCTGGCCGTAGGTATCGCCGTCCATGCCCAGACCGATGCTTAAGGTCACGGCCATCTCATTGCCGATATTCACCGACTTTACGTCTTCCAGGATCGAGAAACGCTGCTCCCGCAGCTCCGTCACATACTGCTGCTTGATGACGAAGAAATATTTGTCCTTCTCCATCTTCTTTACAACGCCGTTAAAGCCGGCGATGTATTTGTTGATGCGGCGCTCGATCAGGGCCATCAGAAGGGAGCGGCGGACTTCCTCCACGCTCTCCAGGGCCTCGTCGTAATTATCCAGATAAATAAGTCCGGCCACCATCTTCTGATCCGTGATCTCCTTCTGGAAACGCAGGATCTCCGTCTCATCGAAGAGATAGACCGCGATCAGGTCCGGCGTCGAGGACGTCGATGTGATCAGCTTCGTCACGCTGCCTCCGTCCGTCCCCGTCCCATTGTCCTGTCCCGGCTCCAGATCCGCCATCGGCACCAGCTTCAGGTCCATCCGGTAGCTGCGGTCGCCGAATGTGGTATGGATACTGGTCTTCTCCTCCACGCCCAGAAGGATCTCCTTCGTGACCTCCGGGAACATGGTAAGAAGGGAATTATTCCTGCCGCGGGCCTCCCGCATCATCTCCGTGAACAGATCGTTCATCCACAGCAGACGGCCGCTCTGATCCGTGACCACATACGGAATATCCAGATCGGACAGAAGCTTCTTCTGGATCCAGGCGTAATCCGCGGAAAACTCCACCATGCCCGCCAGAAGCTTCCGCCGCGAAAACGCATACAGCAGGATGGACAGCAGCAGATACACGATCGTAAAGCCGCTCATGGCCAGGGCCGCGCCCACGTCGACAAAACCGATGACTATATTCGCAACGATCACCAGGACCGCAAGGAAGATCGGCCACTGCATATACAGGCCCAACTGGCCGGTCAAAGTTCTTCTGGGTTTCATAAATAATCTCCTTACAGGGATAATCCGGTTAAGGCTTTCGTAAACGTAAATAGTATATCACATATCTGCCTTTTCGTCCAGCATCCCCGCAAATCTCTGTCTTTGATGCGCCGAAAGCGTGCCGGGCGGACCCATTTCCGCATGCTCTCTCGATATCGCAAAAAGGCCGCCGCACCGATCCCGATACGGCAGCCATCTGATATTGTTCTGTAACGCGGACAGGATCCGGATCGCGGTTATTATCCCAGCGCCGTCTTCTGCGCGACGACATTCTCCTTCTCATAGCAGGCAAACGCGTCGTCCACCAGCTTCTTGTCGGGCTTCGGCGTCAGCCAGCTGACCACCGGCACGATGACGAGGCCGGCCAGCATCGCGATGGAGCCGCAGTTGATCGGCGACTTCATGATCGCCGGGAAAATGCCGGGAACCAGCATATTTAACAGCATGATGCCGGAACCGAAGATGAAGCAGGCCCAGCAGGACGCCTTCGTGGTCTTCTTCCAGTACAGGGAGTACATGAACGGCGCCAGGAAGGAGCCGGCCAGAGCGCCCCAGGAGATACCCATCAGCTGAGCGATGAAGGTCACGGAGCTCTTGTACTGGATCAGCGCGATGATCGCGGAGATCGCGATGAAGACTACGATCAGGCCGCGGATGAAGAGCACCTGCTTCTTGTCGTCCATTCCCTTGATGACCAGGCCCTTCAGGAAATCGATGGTCAGCGTGGAGCTGGACGCGATCACCAGGGAGGACAGGGTGGACATGGACGCCGACAGCACCAGGATCACCACCAGGGCGATCAGCGCCGGGCTTAAGTTCTGCAGCATCGTCGGGATCACGGAGTCGTAACCGTTGGCCGCGATGTCGATCTGATCGGAGAACAGACGCCCGAAGCCGCCCAGGAAATAGCATCCGCCGGCCACGACCAGCGCGAACAGCGTGGAAATGATCGTGCCTTTCTTAATGGCTTCCTCGTTCTTGATGGCGTAGAATTTCTGCACCATCTGGGGCAGGCCCCAGGTTCCCAGGGACGTCAGTATCACGACGAACATCAGGTTCAGCGGATCCGGGCCCAGGAAGGAATTGAAGACGCCGGGCGTCTCGGACACGGTCGGATCAGAGACCTTCGCCAGTCCGTCCATGGCCGCCATCAGGCCGCCCTTGCTGCCGATGACCGCCGCGATGACCGCGGAAATGCCCACCAGCATGATGATGCCCTGGATGAAATCGTTGATCGCGGTAGCCATGTAGCCGCCGGCGATGACGTAGACCGCGGTCAGCACCGCCATCAGGATGATGCAGACCGAATAGTCGATATCAAACGCCATACCGAACAGGCGGGACAGGCCGTTGTACAGAGACGCCGTGTACGGGATCAGGAAAATGAAAATGATCGCCGAGGACACGATCTTAAGCGCCTGGCTGTCAAACCGCCGCCCGAAGAACTGGGGCATCGTGGCGGAATCCAGATGCTGGGTCATGATACGGGTCCTGCGGCCCAGGATGACCCACGCCAGCAGCGAACCGATGATCGCGTTGCCGATGCCGGCCCAGGTGGCGGCGATGCCGTATTTCCAGCCGAACTGGCCGGCGTAGCCGACGAAGACGACCGCCGAGAAGTAAGACGTGCCGTATGCGAAGGCGGTCAGCCACGGGCCGACGGAGCGTCCGCCCAGGACGAAGCCGTTCACATCGGTGGCGTGCTTGCGGCAGTAGAGGCCGATGCCGACCATGATGGCGAAGTAGACGATGAGTGCGAGAAGTTTCATGTTGATTTCTCCTTTTTCCTTGATGGTAAAACAACCTCATGTTCACGGTTTGACTCTGCGCGTTCAGCGTTCCCGGATGCCCGGCCCGGCTTCCGGGAACGGACTTCCTCTCTCCGAAAATGCAGCCTCTGGAGCGCAGTTACTTTAGCGATTGAAAGCGATAGCAGTCAAAACCTCTGATACTTTAACACATAAAACCAAAAAAGTCAATACAAAAGAGCGTCACTGGCGCTCTTTTTTGCATACTAACGTAATACAAACCGGGATTCTTCTATAATGAACGAAAAATCCCGGTCATAACGCAATCCGTCAGCTCCGGTTCTGCTGCGCCACCAGATACTCGGCGCCGTATTTCTTCCGCAGGGCCGGCTTCTCGATCTTGCCGGTGGCATTGCGGGGCACCTCGGCGAAGATGATCTTCTTCGGCCTCTTGTACCGCGGCAGGCCCTTGCAGAATTCCTCGATCTCTTTCTCCGTGCATTCCATGCCTTCCTTGATGGAAATGATCGCGCCGGTGATCTCGCCCAGCCGCTTATCCGGCAGGCCGATGACGGCCACGTCCTTCACCTTCTCGTAGGCGCTTAGGAAGTTCTCGATCTGTACCGGATAAATATTCTCGCCGCCGGAGACGATCACGTCCTTCTTCCGGTCTACCAGGAAGATGAAGCCGTCCTCGTCCTGCATGGCCATATCGCCGGTGTAGAGCCAGCCGTCCTTCAGCGTCTCCGCCGTAGCCACAGGATCATTATAGTAGCAGGTCATGACGCCCGGACCCTTGACGCAGAGCTCGCCGACGGCTCCCTGCTCCACCTCGGCTCCATTTTCATCGACGATCTTGCAGCTCCAGCGGTAACCGGGGATGCCGATGGCGCCGACTTTATGGATGTTCTCCATGCCCAGATGCACGCATCCGGGGCCGGTAGATTCAGACAGGCCGTAGTTGGTGTCGTACTGATGGTGCGGGAAATATTCCTTCCAGCGCTTGATCAGGGACGGCGGCACCGGCTGCGCGCCGATATGCATCAGTCTCCACTGATCCAGCTGGTAATCCTCCAACTTAATATCGCCGCGGTCCAGAGCGTCCACGATGTCCTGGGCCCAGGGCACTAACAGCCATACGATCGTGCAGTGCTCCTTGCTCACCGCGTCCAGGATGATCTCCGGCGTGGTGCCGGTCAGAAGCACGGCCCTGCTGCCCGCGCACAGGCTGCCCATCCAGTGGAACTTGGCGCCGGTGTGGTACAGAGGCGGAATGCACAGGAACACGTCGTCCCGGCCGGTCGCGTGGTGCTTCTGCTCCATCTGCGCCGCCTGCATCAGACTCTCGTGGTTGTGCAGGATCGCCTTCGGAAATCCGGTCGTGCCCGACGAGAAATAGATCGCCGCGTCGTCCTCATCCTCAAGACGAATGAGCGGCGGCTGGCTGGAGCAGTCCGCCACCAGCTCGCGGTAACTCTCCGCAAAAGTGGGGCAGCCGTCGCCCACATAGATCAGCAGGCGGCCTTTGCTTAAGTCCTCTTCAATGCTCTCGATACGCCCGATGAACTGCGGCCCGAAGAACAGGATATGCACCTCCGCCAGATCGGCGCAGTACTTGATCTCGTCCGCCGAGAACCGGAAATTGAACGGCACCGCGATCGCGCCGGTCTTCAGGATCCCAAAATAGATCGGCAGCCACTCCAGGCAGTTGAACATCAATATCGCGACACGGTCTCCCTTGCGGATCCCGCGGCTTATAAGCATATTGGCGACCCGGTTCGCCTTCTCATCGAAAATACTCCAGCTGATCTGGCGCCGGTACGGCGTCGGCGACGTCTGCTGGACCAGATCGTATTCTTTCCATGTGGTCTTGCGCTTGTCGGGCATGGTGGGATTCAGTTCCACCAGGGCGATCTCGTCGCCGTAGAGCTTGTGGTTGCGCTCAAGTAAGTCTGTGACTGGCATGTGGGATATCTTCCTCTCTTTGTGATTTGTGTAATGTGCGCCGGATTCCATAAATAAACCGGTTCGGTACTTCATCGGTTTTATGCTTTATGCGTTTTATGCTTTAAAGCGTCTTATATAAAAATAGCATACCGGCAGATGATTGTCAACTGTCCGAATCAGCGATTTTAAAAGCCGATTTTAAAAGCCTGCAGGACATTTATCGTATCCTGCAGGCCTGTCTCACAGATTGTCTTCCTCTGTCTTTCCGCAGCCAGTCCCAGCCGCGGTTCGCGCCGTCTCAATCCGCCGGATAGAATTTCAGCACCTGCGCCAGCAGAACGAACCGGTACTCATGGCTGCCGCCGGTACAGGTGGACAGAAGCACAAGCGGCGGCGCGCTTCCCTCGCCGTCCCCGCTGGATCCCAGCACCTTCATATACGGCGCCGGATCCACGCTGAAATCCGTCTCGACCTCAGGAAGCTCATAATATTGCCGCTCCTTCACCAGAGAAATATAATCCGCCCTGTCCTCATCGCTGGTGAACATGATCTTATAGCTCTCTTCATACGGCCTTACGCGTCCCGCCGAAATGATGGCGCACCGGTACGTGCCTTCCCGTGTATATACATCGAAGAACGGGAATTCCTCGTAATGGCTCTGCTCCTGGTACCGGCGCAGAAGTCCGAACATGGAACCGTTGCGCATATTATGGCCGTAAATAATCGTATTGCCGTCCTTCATCAGCCCTTCGTTGCGGTAATCCAGAAAGATAGCGCCGGAGGATGAACTGGTTCCGCTGAAAGACCACCGCAGATAGTGGCTGTTGTCGTCTCCCTGCACAACGGGATAGCTGATCGACTGTCCCGGGAAATCGAGCCACGCCACTACATCCCCATTCGTCGCCTCCAGCTCGTCGAAATCCACCAGAAGCATCGGCGGATTCTCATCCTCAATGATCTCAAGCGCAGTGCCATTGCCCCCCGCCGCCGAGCCGTCATCGGAAGCGGCCGGCTTCCGTGCCGGTATATCCTGCCGCACAGTCACGGCATTCTCCGCCACCTGTCTGTATTCTTCATCCGCCTTATGATAATCCCACCAGAAGGACAGCAAAAGTCCGGCACAGATCAAAAATATACAGGCTGAGATCAGAAACAATATCTGATAAATTTTTCTCTTCTGTTTTTTGCTCATTTTTGCCAATGCAGACTCCCCCTTTGCAGTTGACTTTTCTTCCCTATATCTTAGCAGTAAAAAGGATGGATGTCAACTGACGAGTTCGCAGCCAACGACAGACGGTATTATCAAACTACCCGCTAATAGCCATAAGGCAGCGGATATGGAATCTGCTGCCTTTTCGTAATTCAGCTTTTATTCTGTCTGACACGCGGGCCGGCCGATGGCCGACCCGCGTCTCTTACTGTAATTCCGTTCCGTGCGCTTCACGCGCTCCGGTCAACGCTTACGCGTCCTCTTCGTCCTTCTTCTTGAAGCCCAGGATTCCGAACGCTCCCATCATTCCTAAGGCCAGCAGCCCGAACAGCGCTGCCGCTCCTACCGGCTTGTTGTCTCCCGTCATCGGGGCCAGGAATGCTAACGGTACATCCTCATCCTCGATCGTCTCAAACCCTGCCAGCGGTACCGGGCTATCCGGGAATTCCGCAAGCGGCGTCGGGTTATCCGGAATCTCGGTTCCGGGATTGCCGCCAGGATTGCCTCCGGGATTACCACCCGGATTACCTCCGGGATTACCACCCGGGTTGCCTCCAGGATTGTTCTTCTGGACCTCTACCTCGTTCGACGGCGTCGGGTTCTCCTTCGAGCCTTCCGGCGGATTCTCCGGGTTCTCCGGATCGGCCGGCGGGTTCTCATACCAGGTCGTCGCCACGTTCCTCCAGTTCTTTGTTCCGGCCGCGTACGGTACGATTACCTGGAAGCTTACTGTCTTCGATGTTCCGGCGCCCATGTCGCCAATCTCCCAGACGATCGTGATTCCGTCACTCTGCAGCTGGCCGCCTTCGGTTATGGATCCCTCCACCAGCGACAGCGGTAAATCATCGCCCTGGATCGTCTTCTGCGGAATCTGATCCTCTACCACTACCTTCTCTGCTGTCTCTTCGCCGCTGTTCGTCACTGTCAGGTAATAGGTCACAATGTCTCCGCCTGTTACTGAGAACGCATTCCTCGTCCGTTCATGTCCCGCACTGGACTGCTCCTTCACGATGCTGACGATCGGGTACTTCTCCTCGATTTCCACCTCGGGCGTCGGATTCCACGGGTCTTCCGGATTCTCAGGATCAGGATCCTTCGGGTCAGGATCGTCCGGATCATTCGGATGCACATACGCGATGTTGGTCCACTTCGTGTTCTCGCTCACATCCGGCACCACCACCGTGAATTCCACGGTCTTCGTGCTCCTGGCCGGGATCAGGGCGATCGTCCAGTCGATGGCCGATCCGTCCGCACGGAGTTTTCCTCCATCAGAGATTCGGTCGCTGCCGTCTGCGTTCTTCGCAACGGTCAGCTTCGCTCCGTTCGCCGGGACTGCTTCCGGTATCGCGTCGTAAATCTTTACACTCTCAGCGTCTGCGTCGCTCGTATTCGTCACCGTGATATAGTAGGTGACCTCATCGTCTTCAATTACTGTCCTCGTCAGCGCGTCAGCCGATCCGCCGTTAACGGCCTGCGTCTTCGTCTGCGTCAGTTCTGGCGTCTGCTCTTTGATCTTAACTTCATTGGACGGTGTCCACGGGTCTTCCGGATCCTTCTTCGGATCGTTGTCATACTTCACCGCGCCGGTGTTCGTCCATTCATAGACTCCCACCTTCTCCGGTACGGTTACATCGAAGGTGACTTCCACGGATCCGCCTGCCGGGATCTCCTCAAACTTCCAGGTGATCGTCTTCTCACTCTCAGTATAGGTACCGTTATTGGAGATCGCATATCCGGAAACCGTACTGCTGTCCTCCTTAAGGATCAGAGGAAGTTCGACCGTCTTCTGCTGCTTCTCTCCGTCAATGATCTCCGTCTGAAGCGCCTGCTGCGGCACTACATCCCGGATCTCTACGTCAGTAGCCGCCTCGCCTCCGGTGTTCTTTACCACCAGATAATACCTTACGGTATCTTCTCCGTAAACCCGGATGCCGTTCTTCGTGCGCGGTTCACGGTTGCTGGACTGCTCCTTCTCGATCGTGAGGACCGGGAATTTCTCCTCCTCCTCTACGTCGTTGGTCGGTTCCCACGGATCTTCCGGATTCTTCGGGTCAGGATCTTCCGGATCAGGATTCTGCGGATCATGGTACACATACGCGATATTCTTCCACGTCTGGTTGTGGTCGGTATCATGCACCTCTACCTGGAAGCTGACTGTTGCGCTTTCGCCCTTCTCCAATTTCTCTATCTTCCAGATGATGCTCTTACTGTCAGCCTGCAGTTCGCCGCCTTCTGAAATGGATCCTTCCACCAGCGTCAACTCCGGCTCGCCTTCCGGAATACTGTCGTAAACCAGGATGTCATTGGCCGTGGACGGACCGTTATTGGTCACTTTGATCGCGTACGTAACGATATCCTTATCCTTCACCTGGAGCGGTTTCGTCGTCGGCTTCTCGTCATTTACCGCATGGGTCTTCTCCTGGATAAGTGTTACGCCTTCCTCTTCGATCCTCACATGGTTGGACGGAATCTCCGGGGTCTCTTCTTTGTGCGGATCATTCTTATAACTGGTTCTTCCGACATTGTCCCAGATGGTTTCATACTTCACATCCGGCACCTCTACGGTGAAGCTGACCTCTACAATGCCGCCCACCGGAATGTCGCCAAGGTCCCATCTAATTTCATGGGTATTCTCATTGTAATCCGACATGTACTTGAGACCGCCCTCGCCCCATTTGCCAATCTTCTTCGCGCTGATAGTCGACTTATCCAGTATCAGCGGGAGATCGACAGTATCCCGTCTGACCGTCCCATCATCCTCTACCCTGATCTGCTCAGCCGTCTGCGGAACGATATCCTTCACGGTTACCTGCTGGGCTGCTTCCGAGCCGTCGCTGGTGACCGTCAGATAATAAGTAACCCTGTCTCCGCCGTCGACGCCGTCCGGAATATCATAAGCCTTTGTCCTCGTGCCGCCGTTTACAGACTGCTCTTTCTCGATCAGGATGTGCGGCGCCAATTCTTCGATCTCCACCTTATTGGTCGGAATCTCTTCCTCCGGGCCGTTCGGATTGTTGCCGTACTTCGCCGCGCCGGCATTCGCCCAGCGGGTCACTGTATCCACATCCGGTACAGATACCTGGAAGCTGACCTCTACAGATTCCCCGACAGGGATATCTCCAAGATACCAGGTGATCGTATTAGTAGACTCATTGTAGCCATGCTTCAAGTCAGGATCGTCGTACGTGGTTCCGTCAGCATGCTTTCTCACCGCATGGATACTTTCTTTGTCCAGTATCAGCGGAAGTGTAACAATATCCTTGACTTCCTTGCCGTCGACAACTCTTGTCTGTTCCGCCTCCTGCGGGACAACGTCCGTCACTACCACGTCTTCCGCGTCTTCCTTTCCGGTACTCTTCACCGTCAGGTAGTAGGTGATGATGTCGTCCTTACCGACGCCCAGTTCGTTCTTCGTACGCGGTCCGTCAAAACGCTGCTGCTCTTTAATAATCTCGATATTCGGAGCGAACTCCTCGATCTCAACCTTATTGGAGGGCTCTGGTTCCTTCGGCGGGTTATCATATGCCACCGTGGCGATGTTATTCCAGTGAGTCTCATATGCTACATCCGGAACGATCACCGTAAACGATACTACTTTTGTGTCACCTGCCGGCATATTTCCTAAATCCCAGGTAATCTCATGGGTTTCCGAATCATAGGCACCGCCATCCGAAATCGCATACGTCGTAACACCTGCGCTATCGCTCTCCGCTTTCAACTCAAGCGGAATCTTCGCATTGGTTATCCCTGCGCCAAACGTCTTACCGCCCACCTCATAAGAGGACGTTATCACTTCTGCTTCCTGCGGCACTGTGTCATGAACGATAACACTCTTCGCAGTGCCTTCACCTTTATTCTCGACAGTCAGATAATAGGTAATCTCATTTCTATTCTTGACCGTCAACTTCTCGTTGGTTATGTTACCATCACTGTTCTTTTCCTGCGTCTTACTGATCGTGACATACGGAGAAGTGTATTCATTCGTATACGCAATCTCTATCGCTTTGTCATTGTCCTTAGATGTTGTAACGCTGATCTTATTAGATTCGGTAACTTCACCGGATCTGACTGTCGTTTTACGATCCAGACCTTCTATATTCGCCTGCCCATCATACTCGCTTACCGTGATCGTCTTGCCCACAGGCAGATTATAAATTGTTACCTGACCTGCACCGGTGACAGATACTTTTGCCTGCTTACCAGAAAGATTTATATCCGTTCCGGCACTTGTCTCGTAAGAAGTCAGCGCTTCGTCCGTCTCTACTGCAAAGTCATAACGATTCCCCTGAATCTCATTCTGCTTTTCGGCTGATGTATATGCATCCCACCTAATCGCTTTTCTGATGGTCAAGTCTACGCCATGGAAACCGGAATCATGGTACGGAGAATTGTATGTGGCGGATGTCATTGCACCGGCTACCGGCATATCGATACCCAGGATAGCCGTATAGTCCACCCCTTCGTTACCCGGCTTATACGAGGGTGTCGCGTCAGAATCCGCATTTCTCTTCTGTCCCGGCACCTTATCGACCGGAGACGCTATATAATCACCTAAATCAACCGTATCACTGGACTCAAATTTCACAGCAAAAGTTCCTGAAGGCAGATGGCTGAACAGATAGCGGGCTCTATTATCTGATCCGGAATATTGTTCAGGATCTCCTACCAGCAAATCCATCTGCTGCCCGGTTAATATAACAGCATCTTTATTATTCTTTGCCTTGTAAACATCATAATCAGCAATATCTGTTGGGTCGCCACCCTCTCTCAATTTCAGCAATGTAACCTTAACATTCTCAAGCCTCGGCTCGCCATCACCCTGAAGGCCATCATGATCAGTGTCAAACCAGGTCAATCCTTCCAGTCGGCGATTAACGATAGACGTCTTGTCGCTGGATTCCAATGTGCTGTTAGACAGGCGGTTTACGACATGATCACCAGGTTTACCCTTGGGAAGATCCAGATCGATATTCATCTGAAGCGTCTTCCCGCCAGGCAAAGTGCCTACCGCGGCAAATGCAACGATTTCACCCACGTCTTTGCCCGGTTTATATTCCAGAGAGACAGTGTCATAAGGTTCTATCGGTGTCCATTTATTACGATCATCAAATATTCCTCTTTCCAACTTTGCCTTACCGGGATCTCCATTACTGTCCTGCGTTACAATGAAATCTTCACTCTTTATTGGACGATAAGCAGGATTTGTCGTATAATAGAACTTCAGGTTACCACTGACGGGCGTGCTCTTATCCGTAAAATTCGCCGTGAAATTCAGCACATTCAATGGGCCTGTAAAGCTTGACGCACCGTCTCCATTATACGGAAGGCTCTCTATGATCACCTGCTCCTCAAGATCATTCTCACTATCATTACCAACCAGCATCTCATAGGTCATCGTGCTGCCAACCTCAACATACACGTTCTTAGCACGTTTCACCACGTTGGACGAATTCAAACGAGAGATATTGATCGTAGCAGACGCCACATTGTTATTATACTTTTTGAACTCACGCTTGTTGCTATCGTAATCACTCCAGATCTTTACATTATTGGTAATTACCTGCTGATCTACTACATCCTCCTTCGTATTTCCTTCCTTACCAATCTTACATGTGAAATAAATCGGTCCTATGGGAGTCGTCTCAGCGGTTATAGGAAAATCTTTAAGTTCGATCGTCCACTTTAGTGTCGTCGTTCCATCAGGATTAGGTCTCGCAACAGTAGTAATTGACTTTCCTCCCTTTACACTTCCAGGCGAATGACCATTCACATCACCGCTATAATCTTCAGCACTTCCGATCACACTGCCGGGGTCTTCCAAATACTCAAGCTCTTTGGGCAGCGTGTCTTCTATATACACAGTATCCGTGATCTTATTACTTCCATCAGAACTTGCTACCGCTACTTCGATATTAGGATTCAGCACGAAATCCACAAAACGTTGTTTGTCATCCATGCTAAATGTACTCTTATCAAGCGTCCATGTCCCTGTAACAGAATCATATGCTTTCTGAGCGACATTTTTTGAAATAGAAGTACTATGCCCTACTACGAGACAGGCATCGCCACCCTTGACATAACCTGTACCGGCAGAAGTCCAATTGCCCTGATGACTATCATATATACTCTTTTTAAAATCAGTTACATGTGCGTCTGTATTTGGTCTTTCTCCATTTTTACCGCCACTTTGACCTTTTGCTTTCCCTTCACCATACACGGATGACCACCAGAATTCGCTGGTAACCCCTTTTCCTTCTGACAGGAATTTACACTGCTTGCCTGCATTATTTTTTCCTCCAATAGATGACCTGTCACCTCTTGTCGGGAATCCTACTTTTACATATTCAGTATATTCGGCATCTGAAAGGGGTTTGCCTGCTCGCTCAGGATATTTTTCATCTCTCCATGCGGTAGCATATTTTTCTACTTCATTCTTCCTCCACGCATGAGCTGTATGGGTGATCATATATACTTGATCTGTCGGGCAGTCATCTTTCACTTTTCCGTCGATCACCTCAATCAAATGCGTTCTTCCGGAATCCGCTACGCCACGCCACTCTATCAGAAACGCCACACATTGGCCGTTCTGCTTTGCCTCTTCATAGGTGTTATAGAATATCAAATCATCTGGGGTCGCCTCCTGCATTTCCTGATCACTTGACCAATTCTTTTTATCAGGTTTGATACCCCATAATTTCAAGGCATTTGCAGCAGACATCTGATTTCCGCCATCTACGACGCTTCGGTCGCCACTACTTACGCCACTACTGCTTACCGCATCCGGCTCGAAGAAATCCGCATCGAACTTAATCATCTGGTCAACAGCGACACCCAGCCACTGGCCATCAGCTCCATTGTAGAAAACAACATCCTCCAAGCTTACCGGCTTACCCGGCATTGCCCAATCACGACCATTTTCCCATCCTTCTTCAATAAGAGGATGTCCCCATCCCTGTTTATAAGCATGATAAACGATTTCGTTATCAATCGTTCCCGGTCTTTCCAGCGGGAAATCATTTTGCGCTGTCCACACGGAATTATCTATCTTACGATCACCAACTTTAGCGTCGCTTGACGTTAATGTAACATGGAAGGTTCCGGAACCCATCTTCTGCTGCGCCGCACCGTCATCCCACTCTGTCTCATCAGCATTTACATACGCTTTCTGAACCGCCCAAATCTCGCCCGTTGAGAAGATTGCACGCTGAAGTTTCCAGTACTGCATGCCAATTTCATCCTTGTTATAATACGTAGTAGTCACATTACTTGCGCCTACATACGTATATGGCACCTTCATTTGTGCCAGCGCTTCCCGAATCCTGTAGCCACTGACTTTTACTTTAACAGTATTATTGGCTCCATATTCGAAACTCCACTCGCCGCCATCGTAACATGTACGATACGCATTGGCCTCATTTATCCATTCGTTCCACGGAAGAACATTGGATGCATACGGATTCGTGGACTGAATCTCACGTCCATCCGGCTGTATCTTATCACCCTCATTAAGATTAGGGCCTGCGCTCCAGAACTTAACCGGATAGTCGGTCAATTCATTCCCCCTATAAGTATAGGAACCGCTTACCCCCTCTTTTGATCCTACGTAGTCATTCGTCATTGTCAAGGTAAAAGTGATGTCTTCACTCTCGTCCGGAAGTTCCATTCCTACAAGACCTTTTGTTTTGCTTTCGCCCACAAGTTCAATTGACACGCCGAAAACACCCAGACGGCCTTTGACTAAAGTTGATTCCGTCGTACGATTGGGCGCTGTAGAATTGCCAGTACTGAAGTCAAACGTACCAAACGATAATGTTGAGTTATCGTTATCCAGATGCACCTTAAGATCCATCATCAACCGGGCAGAGATCGTAACTGCGGGAGGTTCAACAGTCATATATTCCTTCTTGTGATGCTCCTTGCATTCATGATTGGAATCTGTCGCCAACGTATCGCCCGTCGGGTACTTTACATCAACATTCACATCTTTATTCTCGTAAGAAGGTACACTTGCAGAAGCATATTCCACGCCGACATCATTACCCTCAAGCCAGTATGTGAATTTGGGCTGTAATGTCTCCCTATTCTTCATCGCCAGAACACGGACCACAACAGACATCTGACGGTTGGAATTACCAATAGCCGCAGTCTCATCATTCTTCGGGACCAGAAGATAACTGCCGCGAAGAACCTGTCTGTCACCCATATCCGTCACTTTATACGCCATTTCGGGAACCGTATTCATCCAACCCATGGCGTCCGTTGCGAACTGTGCCTGATCCACGGAACATGGCAGCACAAGTTCAAAGTAAATTCTGCCTGTCTCGAACAACTGTCCCCCTTCTTCTTGCGTACCGGTTGAAAGATCCACTGTATATGCGACCGTATCGTATGTACGCACAATATCATTAGTTTTGGATTTGTCGTTTCCAGGACCAGCGCTTTCATCCATTTCAACGCTGCCGCCGGTAAGCATGGCATATCCATTATCATTCTTTCCTTTGGCCAGAGCAGCACATTTGATCACTGCCTTATCCTCCCGGAGACGTTTGCCAATTTTGGTTGGGTTAACTACGGAGAATGTGGTCATCCATGTCGTTGGCTTAATATCAGGTGTCTCGGGTTGGGCTGAATAAGTAATTTCATACGTCTCGCCATCATTCGATGAACTAAGCTCAAGAAAAGCTCTGTCATTATCTGTGCCCCGTGTGTACGTTGCTATTTTCGGATCCAAAACATTACCATTTTCATCGGTCTTTGTACATTTTACCTCTACAGTAAGTGTTATCGGATTGCCGTCATAGGTTTCCGGAGACACTTGCACATCCTTAAAGAGTTCAATCCTTACCGGCTCATCATTATCCGCGAACGTATAGCCCGCAAGGAATTTATTTTCCGGAACCGTGATCGTTATCTTTATCTCACCCACGGTTGTTTCCAGTTCCCGGCTGATCGCCGATACCATTCTATTACTGTCTTCGTCCCATGCCGTGTAAACTACATGATACGTGGTCTCCGTC
Organism: uncultured Lachnospiraceae bacterium; assembly: GCA_947626395.1. Classification (GTDB taxonomy): domain Bacteria; phylum Bacillota; class Clostridia; order Lachnospirales; family Lachnospiraceae; genus UBA3402. The sequence goes on from CANQRU010000003.1 coordinate 95,305, forward strand.
TTCGGGGTCAGCGTATTTCCTGCCTTATTCCACTCCTCCGGCTCACTCACGTCAGAAGCTACTGTGAATACTTTCACCTTGTAATCGATAGATGTGGGCATTCCTTCGTACCACGGAGTATTGTCATCGATTACCAGTTCCTTCTTCGCGGTCACGCCCTCCAGAAGAGAAATCTCCTGCCCCTCATATACCACACCATTTTCAAGGCTCTCAGGGAACGTAAACTCCACTCCATCGACCACGCCATCACTGAACACCTCTTCTTTGGAGCAGATCGGGCAGACAAATTCACACTTGTGGGCAGGTCTGTAGCCACACTCTTCGTTGTGGACATGAACTGCCGGCTCCTCCTCTTCCGAAAAGAAGTCGTCATCGCTATCCGCATGGGTGTCCCCTGTCCCTTCCTGACTCTCTTCGGTCGCGGAAGGTGCAGTTGTCTCAGCTGCGTTTGTCTCTTTCTCAGACTCGGACTCTGTTGTCTCTACTGCGCTCGTCTCTTCCTCAGACTCGGACGCCGTTGTCTCAGCTGCGCTCGTCTCTTCCTCAGACTCGGACGCTGTTGTCTCAGCTGCGCTCGTCTCCTCGGTCTCGGCTGCACTCGTCTCGACCACGGTCGTTTCTTCCTCGGTCTGAGATGCCGTCGTCTCCGCTGCGCTCGTCTCTTCCTCAGTCTGAGGCGCAGTCGTCTCCGCTACGGTCGTCTCTTTCTCAGTCTCGGGTGCTGTCGTCTCCGCTGCAGTCGTCTCCTCCTCGGTCTCGGCTGCGCTCGTCTCTATCTTTCCATAATATTCATCAACTACTCCCGGGCCTTCATTGAACCATCCCATGGCTACCGGTGCATCTGCGATCACCACCTGGGACGCTTCCGTCTCGGTCTCGGCGGTCTCTTCTGCCGGGGTCTCAGCCGGAGCTTCCGTCGGCTCGCTTTCCAGAGCCTTCTCCGATGCTTCCGTCGGCTCGGCTGCCAGAGTCTCTGTCGCGGCAGTCTCTTCCGCTGTGGTCTCGTCTGCGACGGCCTCGGTGCTTTCTTCTACCGTGGTTTCAGTCTCAGCCGCGGTAGTCTCGGCTGCAGCTTCTGTGGTTTCTGCCGGCGCTTCGGTCTGATCAGTTGCCGTAGTCTCTTCCGGTGCCTCGGTCTGATCGGCCGCCGAAGTCTCTGCCGGCGCTTCGGTCTGATCGGCCGCCGAAGTCTCTGCCGGCGCCTCGGTCGGCTCGGTTGCCTGGGTCTCTACCGGAGCTTCAGTCGGTGCATCTGCCTGAGTGTCAGCCAGAGCTTCGGTCAGATCATCCGTCTCACCGTCAGCGTCTTCCGTTACGTTTTCGACAACGATCTCGGATATCTCTCCCTCGATATTCTGTCCTTCTTTGAGTGCCTCTTCATATTTGCAGGGGCTTCCCGGATCATAGCCGCAGTCTTCCGTATGGGTCGGATGATGGATACATAATCCGTCCTCATACGATACCTCTTCTTCCTGCTCTTCCGGCTCAACGACCGTTATGGAAGTCTCGCCCTGCTGAATCTCCTCGTACTCCGGCTCTGTCTCGGAATTCTCTGAATTCACATACGACGCCGCTTCGGAACTGCTGACTGCCCACGCGTCGATGCCTACGCTCGTAAACACCATGCTCAGGGCCAGAACGCCCGCGGTGATGCGCTTCGTCATCTTCTTCCGGCTGAAATTCCGCGCGAATGCGCCAAGCCGTCCGAGTCCTGTGTTCGCAAGTCTCATTTCTTTCCTCTCCTTCATAATTTTTATCTCCCTTTCCTTTGATCTATGGATCATATTTTTCGATTAACTGCAAATACTCACCACTGTTCCCCTTTGCGAAATCACGCCGCTCGTGCCGCGCATTTTCAAGGAAACAGCCGCGAAACTACAATAAGATGCGATTGTCCGCCGCGCTTATACCACCCGGAATACGGGTTGGGCGATGGACCTGGCAGCGGACTTCGCCTTCGCCGCGCCGGGCGCCAGTGCAGAATGAATCAGACACATCAGTTCCAATGTGCTCCGAAAATAAAGCCGCTGGGCCTTCCAGCAGACTTCTCCCTGCCAGCTGTTGTGCTGGCGGCAGATGACACGGACGAGAAATGCTTCCTTGCGCCTGGCGTCGCCGCGGCGGCCAAGGCCCGTAAGACGTGCAGCGTCAGATACGACCGGTTTCGCCGCGTCTGTGGCCGTGGATGATTCGCCGGTCGATTCCATGACAGATACGCTGCCCACGCCGTGGGCAACCGGGCGTCTCCTGCGTCCGGTCTCGAAGGTCCGAAGGACCGAGTCCGCAGAAAGGGGCTTTTCTTCATCCAACCATTCGTTTATCATAAGAAGAGCCTGATCCAGGCCCGCAAAGGACACAGCCTGGCCGTGAGACATCCGGTTAATCACACCGGTCACACCGCCGTCGGCTGCCATTTCCGTATGGAGCAGAAAAACGGATGTGTTTTTCAGAAACTGTTCAGCCATGTGTCCTCCTTTCCTATACCGCTACGGTATATGGTCGGCGGGTAGTGTCGTAGAGTGGCGTACTCTACGACATTTTCTTTTGTGTAAGTATAGTAAACGCCATGCGGAATGGCTGATCTTAGCCAATACTTCTTCTCAGTGAGACAAAATAAGACATCCACTTATGAAATGGATGTCTCTGCTTGATGATACATGCCGGACTGAAATTTCACCACAGCCATCCGGTTTTCTTTTTTATACTATTCTTTATACAACAGGTTCGCATGGCCCTATAGCTGCCGGCAAGATTCATTTTATCGATTCATTTTATTAAATCAACACCTGCCTTCAATGACTTTCAATTTCTCATTGCATTTTTCCTAATGATGTGTTATGATAATCACATCGGCGGGCGCTCTGTCGCCTGCCCTTTATGCTTTTCTGGCATCGTGCCTGGATTTTCTCCGGCAGATTCCATGTCATGCGGCCTGCAGTGGTTTGGCCGCACTACCCATGCAGCCTGCAGCGGCTTGAATGCACTGCTCACGCAGCCTGCAGCAGCTTGAATGTACTTCTTACGCAACCTGCAGCGGCTTGAATGTACTGCATCTGTACCTATGCGTCCGCAGCCACGCAGCGCAGCAAAACCCGATATCCATGCACACCCCGGCCCGGGGCGATTTCGAAGGGGGAATTCTATGGGCATCCAAAATCTTGAAGTCAACGAACTCTTAAAACGCAGGGAAATATTTGCCGATCTCGTCAACGGTTCCCTGCACCACGGCCGGCAGGTTCTCAAGCCGGAGGACCTGACTCCTCTGCCTCCTCAATCCGGCGCCGTCATCGACGGACGGCGTGGCCGCCGCAGCGCCGTTGAGCGCACCGGCGACATTCGCATGAAGGCCGATTCCGGCACCTACTCTGTCATTTTTGCCGGCGAGGTCCAGGCCAATACCCACTACGCCATGCCTGTCCGGAACATGCTCTATGACGCCCTGGAGTACACTCGCCAGGTGAAGGATCTGGAGAAGCGGCACCGGGAAAGAAAGGATTTAAAGCAGTCCGACGAGTTTTTGTCCGGCATATCGAAAGAAGACCGGATCCGGCCGGTCGTCAATACGATCCTTTTCACAGGTAAGGCATGGGACGGCAGTGAAACGCTTCACGGCCTGCTGGCAGTCGACCCGGACGACCCAGACACCAAAGATCTGCTGAAATACATACCGGATTATCGGATCAACCTGATCACGGTCAGGGCGATAGAAGAACCAAAAAATTACAGAACGTGTTTACAACAGATATTCTCTATGATAAAATACAAGGAAGATAAAGAGAAATTAGACCACTATGTACAGGAGAACCGCGAGGCAATTGACCGGATGGACAGCGTGGAACTGTCCGCGGCCCTGGAGATGTTTAATGACCGGCGGCTGGAGAAACAGATCGAGCAGCAGAGAAGGAAAGAGGGGGAGAAGGTGCTTGGATTAAGTCAGGCTATTACAGATATGCTGAACGACAGTGAGAAAGCGGGTCAGGAGCGCGGTGAGAAACTCGGTTTCGAACGCGGCGAGAAACTCGGACTGGAACGCGGTGAGAAGCTCGGACTGGAGCGCGGTGAGAAGCTTGGACTGGAACGCGGTGAGAAGCTTAGCCTGGAACTTTGCAGCCGTCTCATGGAAGCCGGCCGTATGGACGACATGAAACGGATATTCACCGATCAGGAGTTCCGTGAATCTCTCTATGAGAAATATGGCATTCAGAAATAAAAAATCGGCGTCCCCGGATGTCCCGCGCCATACAACTCCTCAGCGATCTGACGGACGCCAGTCTGCCTCCGCGCAGCCAGCGGCCGCCCAGAGCGTATCGCAGGACTTCTCTTGCCATTATTAGCGTTGTATTGAGGAGCGCCGATAAGCGGCGCCCCTCGCTTTCATCTACTTGCCAGATGGTATATACCGCAGGATCTGCCCCGCCACCGCGGAGATCGGCATGGTCTGCAGCCACACATGGCCCGGGCCGGTGATCACGGTGTTGAACAGGCCCTCTCCGCCGAACAGCACATTTTTCACTCCGGACACAGTCTGGATATCGATCTGGCAGGTACTTTCCATGGCCGCCAGATATCCGGTATCCACGACGATCTGCTGTCCCGGCTGCAGGTCGTACTCGACCACATGACCGTCGAATTCCAGGAAAACGACGCCCTGACCGGACAGCCTCTGCATGATGAATCCCTCGCCGCCGAAGAAACCGGCTCCCAGCTTCTTCTGGAAGAACACGGACAGATTGACGCCCGGCTCCGATGCCAGAAAGCCCGACTTCTGCACCACCAGTTCTCTTCCGGGTCCGATCTCAAAGGGAACGATCTTCCCCGGAAAGCTGGACGCGAACGCGATCATGCCCCGGCCGCCCATGGCAGTGTAGATATTCTGGAACATGGCCTCACCCGCGAACATCCTTCCAAACGCCTTGCCGAGACCGCCGTTGGTGCCGGTCTCCATCCTCATATTCGGGGACATCCAGCTCATGGAGCCCCGTTCTGTGACCATCTGCTCCCCATCCTCCAGATAACATACGACAACCGGCAGTGTTTCTCCCTTCACCTCGTAACGCATGACAAATCCTCCTTTTCTTTTCACGAAATCGCGCCGGGCGGGATCTTCTCCTGTCGCGGCCGCCTTTTTTCTGTGTAAATGTATTCGCGCGGCGACGATGCCGCTACAACATATTTATCATAATTTATACAGCAGCTCAATGCCCATTCACGTCTTGTGCCGCAATCTTGCACTTCTCAAAAGCGGACGTAACTTGCTGTACGTTTCCCTGCGGAAAGTACAGGTATTTTCTTTCCGAACGCATTCTATACAGGCTGTCTAGTCGATCGCATGATCGATGGAAATATGTCCTCCCGCCCAGACCTTCCGCCCGGACCAGTCCTCATCCGGCTGGTTCCAGAACGGATCCTCCGGCGCAAGCCCCAGTGGCAGAAAAACGGCGCTGCAAAGATACAGGCTGCCGGTATTGATATATTCCTCCGCCAATTCCGGCTGATATCCGAAGACGCCCGGCCGCAGCCAGCCATTTTCATCAAACATATCCGGCGCGGACATGACACGGCGGATCACGGCGGTCAGACCGCAGCGGACCGAAGCCGGGGATAAATGCTCCTCCAGCCGGTGCTGCAGGGCTGCCTGGGCCAGCATCTGGAACGCGCCGAAACGATAGCAGATGGAACGCCCCACCACCGGATAGGAACCGTCCGGACCGATCATCCGCTCCAGCACGGAGGCATAGCGGGACGCGCGGGCCAGAACCGCCGGGCGCATCCGCGCGATCTCATCCGACTGAGCCGCAAACAGATCCACCAGATCCACATACATGGGCTGGATCACGAAGCTGTTGTAGTAATCCCAGTGGAATATGGGGCCGTCGCCGTAGACGCCGTCGCCCCTGTACCACTCCTGAAATGCCCTGAGCGCCCCAAGGACGCGCATGATATCCCACTCTTCTCCCAGCACATACAGTCCGGCCTCCACCATGGCGGAGAAGAACAGCCAGTTGGTGTTGACCGCGGCGATCCGGCGGGTCGCGCGCAGCGCGTCGGCCAGATGGCGGCGGGTACGCCCACTCGCAGACAACGGAGCAGCCATATCTGCTCCCGTTCCATCCGGCTGCATAGCTGCGGTCTTAGCCGCACCGGCTGCTTCCGCTTCTAACCGATATCCAGCGGTTTTACCGGCGCACTGTCCCGGAACGCTTTCATCAGCCTCGGCCGCAGCGATACCTCTCCCGGCAAGCGCCTTCTGCGCCCGCACCAGCGCGTGAGCCAGGAAAGCGGCGTCGACCAGCGGCTGTCCGCCGTCCGTGAAATTCATAAAATCAGGCGAATCCGGGTCAGCGGCCATCTCAAGACAGCGGACGGCCTTCCGGCGCATCCCGCTCTGCAGCTTTCTCTCCTCCGATGAAAGCGCCGCCGGATCCAGTTCCAGCCACGGCGCCAGCCCCAGCATACTGCGGCCGAACGCCTCCAGCGGCGCGTACTGCGCCCGGCCCGCGTGAAAATCAAGCGGGAGCCGCTGCTTCAGTTCTCCATTTTCAAGCGCGTCAAGCACCGGCCCGGTGATCTTAAGAAGCGCCGCCAGCCATTCTTTTCTCGTATCTTCCATAGTTCCCGTTCTCCCATTTTCAAAATCAGCGCATAAATCCGCCGGATATCTGTCTGCAGGCTGCTTTCCCGGCGCTGCATTCTCTTCTCCGCAATGTCCCGGCCAACGCCGCCTTCTCTCTCCTGCAACATCCCTGCCGCCGTCTCTTTCTGGCAAAAAACAGACTGCCGCAGAACCGTCCCGGCCCCGGCGGTCATCCCGCAGGGAGCCGGCTTCCGTCCCGCGGCAGCCTTTCATTTTCGCATTATTCGCCGAATACAGCGATGTAATCCTTCTTGAACTTCTCGATGCCCTGATCCGTCAGCGGATGCTTGGTCATCTGCATCAGCACCTTATACGGAACCGTGGCGATGTCCGCGCCGGCCCTTGCGCAGTCGATCACATGGATCGCGTGGCGAATGCTGGCGGCGATGATCTCGGTCTTAATATCGTGGGTCATAAATACATCCGCGATGTCCTCGATCAGTTCCACGCCCGGCATGGAAATGTCGTCCAGACGTCCCACGAACGGAGACACGAAGGTCGCGCCTGCGCGGGCGGCCAGCAGAGCCTGGGCCGTGGTGAAGATCAGAGTCACATTGGTCTTGATGCCTTCGGCGGACAGAACCTTGACGGCCTTTAATCCCTCAGCGGTCATCGGGATCTTCACGACCATGTTCGGATGGATCGCCGCGATCTCACGGCCTTCCTTGATCATGCCGGCCGCGTCGGTCGTCGTGGCCTTCACCTCGCCGCTGATCGGGCCGTCCACGATGGAGGCGATCTCCGCGATCACCTGATTAAAGTCCCGGCCTTCCTTGGCGATCAGGGACGGATTGGTGGTAACTCCGCAGATAATGCCCATCTCGTTGGCCTCGCGGATCTCATCTACATTTGCTGTGTCGATAAAAAATTTCATGACTGATACACTCCTTTTATATGATAATATTTAAATTCTATTGAGTACGGCCCATGTTCCCTTTCCATGGGCCGCATTCATCTTATAAATACCGGCAAACGTCTGCCCCGGCAATTTACGCGCGAAGCAGGCGGCATCGCGAGAATCTTGCTGTTCACATACAAAGCGACGCTTCCGGTCCCCGCGGCTTACCCGCAGTCCGAACACAAACATTTACAGCGACTTCACCGCCGCGACCACATTCTCCACCGTGAACCCGAAATGCTCGAACAGCTTCGCATAGGGGCCGCTGGCGCCAAATCCGTGCATAGTCACATACGCGCCGTCCAGGCCGACGTACTTGCCCCAGCCGAAATCGCTGAGCGCTTCGATGGCCACACGCTTGCGGACGCTCTTCGGAAGGACAGACTCCTTGTACTCGTCGCTCTGCTCCTCGAAAATGTCCATGCACGGCATGGAGACTACGCGGACTTTCATGCCCTCTTCCGCCAGCACCGCCTTCGCCTTCACGGCAAGCTCCACCTCGGAGCCGCTGGCAATCAGGATCACATCCGGCGTGCCTTCGCAGTCGTCGGTAATGTAGCCGCCCTTCAGCGCTTCCTTGCTGCTGCCCGGCATCGGAGCCAGGTTCTGACGGGTCAGCACCAGGGCCGTCGGGGTCTTCGTGGAAGTCATCGCGCTGTACCAGGCAGCCGCCGTCTCCACCGCGTCGCAGGGACGGAATACGTGGAAATTGGGCAGCGCCCGCAGCATGGCCAGCTGCTCGATGGGCTCATGGGTCGGGCCGTCCTCGCCGACGCCGATGCTGTCATGGCTGAATACAAAGGTCAGCGGCAGTCCCATGATCGCGGAAAGTCTCGCCATGGGCTTCGTGTAATCGCTGAACACAAAGAACGTAGCCACATAGGGCTTCAAACCGCCGTGCAGCGTCAGGCCGTTGCCGATGGCGGCCATCGCCTGCTCGCGGACGCCGAAATGAAGATTCCGGCCTTCCGGAGTCGCTGCGGAGAAATCGCCGGCGCCGGACATATTGGTCTTGTTGGACGGAGCCAGGTCCGCGGAACCGCCGAACAGGTTCGGCAGCTTATCCTTCATATAGTTGATGACCTTGCCGGACAGGTTCCGAGTGGCCTCCGGCTTCTCAGACTGCTTCCAGAAATCAGCGTCGTCCCAGAAGATCTCCGCGGCCTTCTCGTCATGGTACTGGTTCCAGAGCTTCTCCATTTCCGGATATTCCTGGCAGTAAGCGGCAAACATCACGTTCCACGCGTTCTCCGCGTCCACCTTGCTGTCCGCCAGCGCCTGATAATGGGCGTAGACCTCATCCGGCACATAGAACGGTTCCTGAGACGGCCACTCCAGGAATTCCTTCATCTCCCGGATATTGTCGTCGCCCAGCGGCTCGCCGTGGGCGCTGGCCTTGCCCTGCTTCGCCGGGCAGCCGTAACCGATCTGTGTCTTCACGGTGATAAAGGACGGCTTCGAAAGATCCGCCTTCGCCATCTCGATGGCCGCGCCGATCGCTTCCAGGTCATTGCCGTCCTCCACGGTGATGGTCTGGAACCCGAAGGCCGCCATTCTCTCCTGCACGTTCTCCGTGAAAGCGATATCCGTGCTTCCCTCGATGGAAATGCTGTTGGAATCATAGAGTACGATCAGCTTGCCCAGCTTCAGCGTCCCCGCCAGGGAGAACGCCTCAGAGGAAATGCCCTCCATCATGCAGCCGTCGCCGCCCAGCACGAAGGTATAGTGATCCACCACCGGATACTCGTCCTTATTAAATACCGCCGCCAGATGCTTCTCCGCCATCGCCATGCCGACTGCCATCGCCATGCCCTGGCCCAGCGGGCCAGTCGTCGCCTCGACGCCCACCGTGTGCTTATACTCCGGATGGCCCGGCGTCAGGGAGCCGAACTGACGGAAATTCATCAGATCCTCCTTCGACAGATTTCCATATCCATAAAGATGCAGAAGCGAATACAAAAGCATGGAACCGTGTCCGCCGGACAACACGAACCGGTCGCGGTTGGGCCAGTCCGGATCCGCCGGATTGTGGTTCATATGGTTGGCCCACAGCTCGTAGGCCGCGGCCGCCGAACCGAGCGGCAGCCCGGGATGTCCCGACTTCGCCTTCTGGATCGCGTCCGCCGACAACACGCGGATCGCGTTTACTGCCTGTTCCTGTACTGTTTTCATAGTCAGTGATCTCCTCTTCTCATATCTCAGAACTGGTTTTGCAGCTTCGCGGCGGACCCGCAGGGCCGTAGCCGCAGAAACCCGCGCTTCACACAATGTTCTCTCACGGATTCCCGCCCCGCACAGGCGACCTTTTTCACAGGTTCTCGCCCTCACGCAGAAGCCCGTTTTCACAAGCACCGTCCCGCACGTCGCTCTGCAGTCCACTCTTAGCCTTGATTATATACCAGTTTTCTGTTTTTGTCATCCGTTCGGATGCAATTAACGAATCTTAATTTCCGCCTATTAACCGCAGCGTTATCTCCCGCGGAGTTGCGCGCTGCGCACCATGCCGGGAATACGAATAGAGCGTCTCTGTCGCCTGCCCGCATTCTGACGTAATGAACGGCCGCGCAGCCGCTCGTGCCAGTCCTATTTTCCCTGCCCGTAATACGCGTTAGCCCCGTGCTTCCGGTAATAATGCTTGTCCTGCAGCTCCTGCGGCGCCGGCTTCACCTCCGGGTTCAGCCACTCGCACCGCGCCGCCATCTTCGCCACTTCCTCCAGCACCACCGCATTGTGCACCGCCTCATGGGCATCCTTCCCCCACGTAAACGGCCCGTGGTTCTTGCAAAGTACCGCCGGCGTCGCCTCATAATCCAGACCATTTTCCTCGAAATGATCCGCAATCAGAATCCCGGTATTCAGCTCATAAGCCTCCTCGATCTCCTCTTTCGTCAAATTCCGCACGCAAGGCACCGTCCCATACAGATAATCCGCATGCGTCGTCCCATAGCACGGAATCCCCCTCCCGGCCTGCGCCCAGCTGGTCGCCCACGGCGAATGCGTATGCACCACGCCCCCAATTTTCGGGAACCGATTATACAGCACCACATGCGTCGCCGTATCCGAAGAAGGATTCAGCTTCCCCTCCACCTTCTTCCCATCCAGATCCACGACCACCATATCCTCCGGCGTCAGCTTCTCATAATCCACCCCGCTGGGCTTGATCACGAACAACCCTGCCTCCCGGTCGATCCCGCTCACATTCCCCCATGTAAACGTCACCAACCCATACTTCGGCAGCAGCATATTCGCCTCATAAACTTCTTTCTTCAGTTGCTCAAGCATCTCTCATCATCTCCTTCTAATTTCATCCATCCTCTCAACGACAGCGAAGCGCCTCGCCCTTCTCCCAACGACAGCGCAGCACCTCGTCCCTCCTCCCGACGACAGCGCAGCGCCTCGTCCCTCCTCCCGACGACAGCGCAGCGCCTCGTCGTCTCAGCCTGCCGACAGCCCAGCGGATGAGAACTTGTCTGTATGGGCTGACTTTGCAGGATGGTTAGAATTTCTTAGTGAACAGCAATTTGTGTTATCACGAAAAATGGACTTGTTTGAGCGAAGCGAGTTGTCCATTTTTCGTGATGCTTTTAGCAAATTGCTGTGAGCTTAGAAATTCTTCCGTCCGAAACCGGAAGCCCAGACAGACAAGTTCTCATCCGCGGACCTCCCGCCATCTCAATAAGCCTGCATCCACCCCTCATCCGCGGACCTCCCGCGTCCAGGCTCAGATCAGGCACTCCAGCGCCGCCTTCTCAATCCCAATCCCCTTCTTATACCGCTCAATAAACCTCTCAAATCCTTCCACCGCCCGCGGATCCGGCTGCATCTCCTCGCCCTTGTTCCCCAAGAACACCTTCTCTGCCAGGAAATCCCCCAGGCTCTCATCCGTATCCTTATGTATCATATACGACGCCAGCAGCGCCATCCCCCACGGGCCGCCCTCGCCCGCCGTCTCCATCACCGACACCGGCGTATCAATAGCCGCCGCCAGGAATCCCTGCCCAACGCCCTTCGTCTTAAACAACCCGCCGTGCCCCAGGATCGAATCAATCCTCACATGCTCCTCCTTCAGCAGGATATCCATACCCACCTTCAGCGCCCCCAGCGCCGTAAACAGATTCGCCCGCATGAAATTCGCCAGATTGAACTTACTCTCCGGCGACCGCACAAACAACGGCCGTCCTTCGCTGACGCCTGTAATATTCTCCCCGGACAGATACCCATAAGACAGCAGTCCTCCGCAGTCCGGATCCCCCTCCAGCGCCTTATTATACAGCGTCCCAAACAGCGTATTCATATCCAGCTTCACCCCAATGCTGTCCGCGAACTCCTTAAACAAACCAACCCACGCGTTCAGATCCGACGTGCAGTTATTGGCATGAACCATTCCCACCAGGCTGCCGTCCGGCGTAGTCACCAGATCGATCTCCGGATACACCTTCGAAAGCTCCTTCTCCAGCACCACCATCGCGAATACGGAAGTTCCCGCAGACACATTGCCGGTCCGTTTCGCCACGCTGTTGGTCGCCGCCATACCGGTTCCCGCGTCGCCCTCCGGCGGGCAGATTGGAATCCCCGCCTCCAGAGTCCCGCTCTCATCCAGCAGTCTGGCTCCCGCCGCCGTCAGCACGCCGGCCGGCTCCCCAGCCATCAGAGCCTTCGGCAGGATATCCCGAAGCTTCCACGGATAGCCCTTATCCGCCACCAGATCGTCGAACTTCGCGATCATTTTCTCATCGTAATCCTTCGTCTCCGGATCGATGGGAAACATACCCGAAGCGTCGCCCACGCCCAGCACCTTCTCGCCGGTCAGCTGCCAGTGGATGTAGCCCGCCAGCGTCGTGAAGAAGGCCACGTCCTTCACATGCTCCTCGCCGTTTAGGATGGACTGGTACAGATGGGCAATGCTCCATCTCTGGGGAATGTTGTAGTGAAACAGCTCCGTCAGCGCCTCCGCCGCCGGTCCGGTGATCCCGTTGCGCCAGGTACGGAACGGCGCCAGCAGGTTCCCCTCGCTGTCAAAGGCCATGTAGCCGTGCATCATGGCGGAAAAGCCGATGGCCCCCACCTTCGTCAGCTTCACGCCGTATTTGGCCTTCACGTCCGCCGCCAGCTTGCTGTAGCAGTCGCGCAGGCCCGTCCAGATATCGTCCAGGCTGTAGGTCCAGACGCCGTTCTCCAGCCGGTTCTCCCACTCGTGGTCGCCGGAAGCGATAGGCGTGTGGGACTCGTCGATTAAGACCGCCTTGATGCGGGTGGAGCCCAGCTCCAGACCCAGAACGCTGCTCTCGATTGCTTCTTTGATGCTTGCCATCTCATTTCCTCCTCTTACAATAAAGTTTGCGGCCGTTAGATACCTAACAGCCAGTTAAGACTAACTGTTTTCCATTTTCCAAAGGCTCTCCGGCCTCCCGTCGGACTAAACAGATTCGTCGTCCGCGGCTCACAGGGAGCTGTAATGGATCCTCACCTGGATCGCCTGATTATAATTGCCGAATTTCCGGCCGAACAGCGTCAGGCCGCCTACATTGACCGCGTCCGAAGGCACCTCCAGCTTAAATCGGACGCTGCTTCTGTAGTTCAGCCCAAACCGGTCGATGTTCACTTCCGAGAGCTTCAGACCGTCCAGCCAGGTCCCCTGCCGGTCGATCACAATAGTCTTCAGCTGCCCATACTGGTTCCAGTTGGGGCTCCACCAGTCGGGAGTGAACGCCCCATGCACATCGCCGAAATCCCCGGGACTGGTCCACATCCCCAGGTACACATCATTTAAGTAAAAGCTGATATCGGAAGGCCAGTCGCTGTTGGAGCCCGGCGCTTCCGAACCGATCTCCATGGAAAGAGAGAGCCGGTCGATCCGCGTGTGGGGCGGCAGAAGCATAGGAACCATATACTCCACATAGCCTTTGCCGAACCACAGGATTTCCGCGTACATCCGGTCTACATGGGAAAAATACCGCGGATCGTCTACTTCTCCGATCAGATAATCACCTGTGGCGATCCCGCAGGTCGGGCTGATCTCGCACGCCGTATAATGTCCTACCGGGATCTCCGTTTCGTATACATTTCCCGGATGCATCTCCGCCCCGGAAAGGACATCGATCAGAATCTTCTCCTGGCACACCCGGCAGACCTTCTGGTTCCCGTGGCTTCCCCTCTCCGAAAGGACCTCCACAAGCCCGGCCTCTTCCAGAAGACGCATATGACCGGTCAGAGCGCCGTTGGTCACTCCGAGGGCGGACGCCAGCTCATTCATATTCATCTCCCCGTTGTCGATCAAAAGCCTTACGATCCGAAGCCGGATCTCCGAGGCCAGCGCCTTATACACCGGCAGGCCGTCGTCCAGGTTCTTGATGTGAATCATCGGCATTCCCCCCCTTCCTCACCAACGTTTCACCGGACACCGCGCGTCCCGCTTCAGCGCGCGCACCTCAGCGTAGCAGCCGCACTGCATGCAGGTGGCGTTATCCAGATGCGGACATTCCCGGCAGACAGCCAGACGCCGGTCATATTCCGCGTCATTTGCCCTCTCCGCGGCCGGCATCGCCTGCCGCAGACGGACGACGCTCTGATAATACGTTTCCTTGCCTTCCATCTCATAAAGAAAGCAGCGGCGGCAGCGGCGAAGGGCCGGCTCACCGGCGCCTTCCGGCGATAGCGACGGCTCGGCCGCAATGATAGTTTCCGGCGATAGCGGCGGCTCCGCCGCAATGACAGTTTCCGGCATCAGCGATAATTCCGATACGGACTCGGACGGCTTTATATGCGGCGCGACGGTCCTTACCGGACCGCCGCCTGAAATATCGCACACTGCCATATCAACTACTCCGTGATCGTAAACGCCGCCACGCTGCAGGCCGGCATCACCGCGGTAAATCCGCTGTCCGTCACCTGAATGCCGTCCATCGTGGCCGGCTTCACATTCTCCGGCGCATCAAAGGTATTATAAGCCCCAGCGGTTCCGGTCAGCACGGTGCCTTCCACCTTTCCGCGGCGGCCGATTCCGGACCACAGCACCTCCACGGGCGCGGCTTCCGTATCGCTCAAATTCGCCACGGTCAGAAGAACGCTTCCGTCCGCCGCCTGGCTGGCCGACACATGCAGGTTCGGCACCTGATCGCCGCAGGTGCCCACATTCTTCGTCTCCGCATAGGTCTCCAGCTGTTTCGCGTTCTGATGTCCCTTGTACATATGGAACACATGATAGCTGGGCGTCAGTACCATCTTGTCGCCCTCGGTCAGCACCATGGACTGAAGCACATTGACCGTCTGGGCGATATTCGCCATGACCACGATATCGCAGTGGTCATTGAAAATGTTCAGGTTAATGGCCGCCACCAGCGCGTCCCTCATCGTATTCTGCTGATAGAGGAAGCCCGGATTCGTGCCCGGCTCCACATCGTACCAGGTACCCCACTCGTCCACCACCAGGCCCAGCTGATGATGCGGATTGGTCATGCGCATGATATTCGCGTGATTCTCCACCAGTTCCTTCATCCGCAGCGTCTTCTTAAGAACGTTGTAATACTCTTCCGCCGTGAATCCGGTCGCGGCTCCCTTGTGATTCCAGTCGTCACTGGGCAGCGTATAATAATGCAGGGAAAGCGCGTCGATCACATGGCCCGCTGTTCTGGCCACGGTCTCGGTCCAGCGGTAATCGCTTACATTGGCGCCGGAAGCGATCTTATAGATCTTATGCTCATGGTCATAATTGCGCAGATAGGTAGAATACTGACGGCACAGGTCGCCGTAGTACTCCGGCCGCATATTGCCGCCGCAGCCCCAGGCCTCGTTGCCGATGCCCCAGTATTTCACATGCCACGGCTCATCCTGGCCGTTGGCGCGGCGCAGGCTGGCCATCGGGGAAATGCCGCCCATGTTGCAGTACTCGACCCAGTCGGAAAACTCCTGAACCGTGCCGGAGCCTACATTTCCGGAGATGTAGGGCTCGCAGCCAAGCTGGCGGCACAGCTCCAGGAACTCGTGGGTGCCGAAGGAATTGTCTTCGGTGACGCCGCCCCAGTTGGTGTTGACGATGGTCTTGCGGCTCCCCTTCGGGCCGATGCCGTCCTGCCAGTGATACGTGTCGGCGAAGCACCCGCCGGGCCAGCGAAGCACCGGGATATTCATATCCTTAAGCGCCTCCACCACGTCGGCGCGCATGCCGTTTACATTCGGGATATCGGAATCCTCGCCCACATACAGGCCGCCGTAGATGCAGCGCCCCAGATGCTCGGAGAAATGTCCGTAAATGTTCTTGTTGATGGTTCCTTTGGAACGGTTTCCATTGATAATGATACGCATGATACTGATCCTCCTTGCCGGAATGCCGGCCTGCCGCCGGTATTGGTCGTTTGCTTTTCACTTTTTATCATACAACATGCGCGGGCATTTTTCCAGTGGTTTTTATATTATTTTTAATTATTTTACATTTTAGTAAAATATCTGATTAAAAATGATCCGGCGCCGCAGCTGACTGCCGTGGCGCCGGATTATTTTTTACCATTCCGCTATTTTATTTTACCTGCTTTCTCTGTCACTTCGCCGCCGCGAACCCCTTCTCCAGATCCGAGATGATATCGTCGATATGCTCGGTCCCGATGGACAGGCGGATCGTGTTGGGCTTGATGCCCTGATCGGCCAGCTCCTCCGCCGACAGCTGGGAGTGGGTCGTGGTCGCCGGGTGGATCACCAGGCTCTTCACGTCAGCCACATTGGCTAACAGCGAGAAGATCTCCAGGCTGTCGATAAAGCGGTACGCCTCCTCCTGGCCGCCTTTGATCTCGAACGTGAAAATGCTCGCTCCGCCGTTGGGGAAATATTTCTCATAGAGGGCGTGGTCCGGATGGTCCGGCAGGGACGGATGGTTCACCTTCTCTACCTGCGGATGCTTCGCCAGGTACTCCACCACCTTCTTCGTATTCTCCGCATGACGGTCCAGACGCAGGGACAGCGTCTCCACGCCCTGCAGCAGCAGGAAGGCGTTGAACGGGGAAATGGTCGCGCCGGTGTCCCGCAGAAGGATCGCGCGGATATAGGTCACGAAGGCCGCCGGCCCCGCCGCGTCCACGAAGGACACGCCGTGGTAGCTGGGATTGGGCTCCGCGATGGGCGCGTATTTTCCGCTGGCTTTCCAGTCAAATTTGCCGGAATCCACGATGATGCCGCCCAGAGTGGTGCCGTGGCCGCCGATAAACTTGGTGGCGGAATGGACCACGATGTCCGCGCCGTGCTCGATGGGCCGGATCAGATACGGGGTGCCGAAGGTATTGTCGATCACAAGCGGCAGGCCGTGCTTATGGGCGATGGCCGCGATGGCGTCGATGTCCGGGATGTCGCTGTTGGGATTGCCCAGAGTCTCCAGATAAATGGCCTTGGTATTCTCCCGGATCGCGCCTTCCACCTCCGCCAGGTCATGGGCGTCCACAAAGGTCGTCGTGACGCCGTACTGGCTCAGCGTATGGGCAAGCAGATTATAGCTACCGCCGTAAATCGTCTTCTGGGACACGATATGGTCGCCCTTCTGGGCCAACGCCATGATCGTGTAGGTGATGGCCGCCGCGCCGGAAGCCAGCGCCAGCGCCGCCACGCCGCCCTCCAGGGCTGCCAGGCGCTTCTCCAGCACATCCTGGGTGGAATTGGTCAGACGGCCGTAGATATTGCCGGCGTCGGCCAGGCCGAAGCGGGCCGCCGCGTGGGCCGAATTATGGAATACGTAGGAGGTGGTCTGGTAGATCGGCACGGCACGGGAATCCGTCGCCGGGTCGGCCTGCTCCTGCCCTACGTGAAGCTGCAGTGTTTCGAAATGATAGTTACTCATTTGCGGATCCTCTTTTCTTTCTATGTTTTCTTTACGATGCGCTCTCTTTCTGCGCGTTCTCAGGTTCCCGTATTTCTCGTGATTCCATGTTTCTTGTTTCCCACTTTCTGAACCTGATGCTTTATTTCGAATGCTGCACTGTCTGTATTCCGGATCACTCGAATAACGGCGTCGACAGATACCGGTCGCCCGTATCCGGCAGAAGCACCACGATGGTCTTGCCTTCGTTCTCCGGCCGCTTCGCCAGCTCGATCGCCGCCCAGGCCGCCGCGCCGGAGGAGATGCCCACCAGCACGCCTTCTTTCCGCCCGATCAGCCGTCCCACGGCGAAGGCATCCTCATTGGCCACCGGGATGATCTCGTCGTAGATCCCGGTATTCAGCACCTCCGGCACAAAGCCGGCGCCGATGCCCTGGATCTTATGCGGTCCGCTGACGCCCTTGGAAAGAACCGGGGATGCAGCCGGTTCCACGGCTACTACCTTCACTTCCGACTTCTGCGCCTTCAGGTACTCGCCTACGCCGGTGATCGTGCCGCCGGTGCCGACGCCTGCCACGAAGATATCCACCTGGCCGTCCGTGTCGTTCCAGACCTCCGGCCCCGTGGTCTCTCGGTGGATCTTCGGATTGGCCGGATTCACAAACTGTCCCGCTATAAAACTGTTCGGAATCTCCTTCGCCAGTTCATCCGCTTTCGCGATGGCCCCGGGCATGCCCTTGGTGCCTTCGCTTAAGACCAGTTCCGCGCCGTAGGCCTTCATTAACTGCCTGCGTTCCACGCTCATGGTCTCCGGCATGACGATGATGATGCGGTATCCCCTGGCCGCCGCTACGGCGGCCAGGCCGATTCCCGTATTGCCGGACGTGGGCTCTATAATGACGGAACCGGGCTTTAAGACGCCCCGCTCCTCCGCGTCGTCGATCATGGCCAGGGCTATTCTGTCCTTGACGGAACCGGCCGGATTAAAATACTCCAGCTTCGCCAGTACACGGGCCTTCAGCCCCTCCTCCTTCTCAATGTGCGTAAGCTCCAGAAGCGGCGTGCCGCCGATCAGCTGATCGGCTGATGTGTAGATACGACTCATATGATTACCTCCTGTAAATGATCGGTTCAAGTAATTACCTACTTAACTGATATGTTTATGGGGATTATACGCTCGCTGTTTTGCTTTGTCAATAGGATTTCGGAAAATATTTCCGATTTGTCTATTGATTACCCATTTACCATGTACTATAATAGGTTTATAGGTAATATTGCACGAACGACACAGCAGACAGAACTGTTAATACAGAAAGCATGTCACTGGCATGCTTTCTGCATACTGACGTAAACCAAAACGCCGCGCCACAGACGCCGGCGTATGGAAAAAGAAAGTACGGCACGGCCCAAAAGCGCCGAATCACATCACTAAGCAGAAAATCCAGAAGTAACAATAAAGGAGAACAAGCATGCTGATATCAACAAAAGGCCGCTACGCGTTGCGGGTAATGATCGATCTGGCAGAGAATCAGAAGGACAGCTATGTGCCGCTCAAAGAAACGGCCGAGCGGCAGGAAATATCCGAGAAATATCTGGAAGGGATATTAAAGATATTAGTGCAGCAGAACATGCTGACCGGCGTCCGCGGCAAAGGCGGCGGGTACCGGCTGACGCGAGCGCCGGAGAACTATACGGTCGGAGAGATCCTGCGGCTGACGGAAGGCTCCCTCGCGCCGGTAGCCTGCCTGGAGTCAGGCGCGAAGCCATGTCCGCGGATGGCGCAGTGCCGGACGTTTCCGATGTGGGAAGGGCTGGACAAGCTTATCTCGCAGTATCTGGACGGAATTACGATCGCGGACCTGATGCGCAGGGAGACCGCCGGGTTTGATTATATCATATGACGGTCAGGCGGTGCATTTTTCGATCAGTTTCTTATAAATATGCTCCACAAACCACGGCTCCGTCGACGCGCGCAGCGCTTCGTCGAACGTCCACCATTTCACCGCCTTATTCTCTTCTGCGTTCACGACCAGCGTCTCCGTCTCGTCGGCTTCAGCCAGATACGTGACGTTCAGATGCAAATGGCTGGGCACGTATTTTCCCCGCTTCACATGACCGTCCACCGTCAGGATCTCGAGGCTGAAAATACCGTCGCCGACCAGCGAAGCGTTCCTCACGCCTGTCTCTTCTGCAAGCTCCCGAAGCGCCACCGCCCGAAGGTCTCCGTCGCCGTCCGCGTGGCCGCCGATCCAGGCCCAGGAATCGTAGATTTTGTGATAGACCATCAGCGTTTTCGTGCGCGCCTTATTCACCGTCCAGAGCGACGCGGTGAAATGGCCGGTCTGATTGGTCCGGTCCAGATAATCCGGGTACTTCCGAATATAATCAAGCATCAGCGCTTTGTCGCAGGCCTCCTGCTCGTTGAATGGTACGTAGTTTTCGATATCCTGATATAAATTCATCGTCTCTCCTTTTCGCAGGCTATCCTCAGTCACGCCTCTCGTCTTCATTCTCATAACACTCGCAGAACCTGGCCGCGAAAGCCGGCTCCATCCCATGAACGTACAGATGTGAAATGTCCCCGATGGCGTTCGCCCGGAAAAGCGCGATGCCCGGCCGCCGCTCTTCGGAGATCACCGTCGTCACCGACGTAGGCGCCGCACAGATCCCGTGCCACAGGATCATCGGTGAAACGCCCAACAGATGGGACAATAACACGCACTCCACGCCGAAATGGCAGAACAGCACGATCGTATCGTTATTCGGCCGGACCGCACGGTAGATCCGTCCGTCCCGCTCATATCCATGGCGGGCCAGCAGACGGTCGAAATTCTCTGCGACACGGTCATACTCCTGCTTCACGCCCGCGTCCTCGAACACATCGCGCTCATACCAACGTGTCTCCTCGTAAAAGCGTTCATCCGCCGTCCAGTCCTGGGGCAGCCAGTCCCAGGCCACCGGACAGAGCCCCGGCCCTTTCCAATCCGGCCGGGCCACCGGCGGTCCGAATTCCTTAAGCCACGGACATTCCTCCGCGGTACGGTTCATTTTCTTAAGCGTCAGCGACGCCGTGTCCTTCGCCCGGCCCAGAGGCGATACATAGAAAGCCGCCACATTCAGCTTCGACAGCCGTTCCGACAGATATTCCGCCTCCGTCCAGCCCCGCTCCGTCAGGGAATCAATGGAGTAATCCGGGTCGCCGTGACGCACGATCAGTAATTTCATATACAATTCCTCTTTCTGTTATCCAAATACGCATGACCTATTTAAGTTTCTGCTCTGACAGCCGTTCTTCTTTTTCCGGCGTTAGACCGAGGTTCTCCGCAGTTGGAAGTTTGATATCCGGCCATGTCACAAGGTTGGGAAGGAACTCATAAAAACGGATGAAATGCCGCATAAGAGCGACGATCCGCTGCGTTTTGAAGTTTCGTATCATTCATGGACGGTTCCCTCCGTTTCCTTTTGCATGTTGAGCTTAAACGTTTCCTCTGCAATCTCAATTTGCTGCCTGATTTGTTCAGCGGTTGGCAGGTACTCCTGAATTTCTTTGATTTTTACGTTATTATAGGTCGCGACTCCCATGGGTGTCGTAATCCCTTCGAAAGCTAACTGTACTTCCGTCCGATCCATATCCTTGCAGATCAAAAGTCCGATAGACGGATTATCACTGTCCCGGCGGAGCAGTTCATTTACCGCATTTACATAAAAATTGAGCTTACCGGCAAACTCGGGCTCAAACGGTTTTACCTTCAATTCTATCACAACATAGCATCTCAGATAGATATGATAAAAAAGCAGGTCAATTTTCCGGGTTTTGCCGGAAATAATCATTTCCTTTTGTCTTCCGACAAATGCCCAGCCATCGCCTAACTCCAGCAGAAATCTTGTCATCTGCTGCTCTATGGCATCTTCCAGAGCAGCTTCATTGTATTCCTCAGAAAGACGGATAAAGCCCAAATCATAATTTCCTTTGAGCAGTTCCTGGGCCAGTTTGCCCTGAGGAGCAGGAAGCTGCACACTAAAATTTGTAACCGCTGCTCCAATGGTATGATACATATCGGAGCGGATACAATTATCCAGTGCGTTGCGGCTCAGACCTTTATCAATCGTACGCTGAATATAGAATAAAGCCTCTTCAACGCTTTTACATTTTGTTATTATCAAGATATGATGTCCCCACGGAACATAGCTAAAGAAAAGCGGAAAAGGAATTTCTCCAACAGGCTGTTGGATTTTTTCTTCCTGCAGCGGTGTTCCAATCTGCTGAAGCCGGGGAAAATTTGCCTGCGTAATTTCTCCAACAAGCTGTTGGATTTTTTCTTCGCACAGCGAAGCTGAATAGAATTGATACCATTTTTTCATGTACCAGAGATTCGAGGTACTGAATCCCTTAACATTGGGAAATTCTGCCTGCAGATCAAGACTGACCTGTTCAACGATTCCCTTCCCCCATTTTTCTTCAGCACGTCTGATAACGAGATCCCGCCCGAGCCGCCAGTTAAAAAGAAGCTGTTCGGAATTCACTTTAACGGCGGCTTTTATCTGCGCATTGCGAAAACGCTGTTTGATTTCATGCATCCACTGAACATACTCGCTGTCAAGGTTTACATTCTGGGAACGCACAACTGTAAGAGTTTTATTTGACTGATTCCTCATCAGAGCGCACCTCCTTCTTTCCTGTGACATACTCAAAGATGAGAGATTTTTTGTTTCCTTCGATTGTTACAAACTATTCACGCTTTGTCAGTAAGATGCTCCGAGTCGTTCACCAGCTTCGCCAGGTCATAGCGACTTGTTTGCGATAGATCAGATAAAGTTTGTTTGATATATTTCCCGCTCTTGATTCTTGCGTCTTTCGGCTTCGGCTCATCATCTGGTATCGCCCACGAATAATCGATCCTGACTGCGCCGGGGACGCGTCCCTCCGCACATAAAATCTGTATGCGCCTGGTAGAAATCCCCCAACGTACCGCTGTCTGACGAATGGACAAATACTTCATTATTCCCGCCCCCTGAAGACAAATTTCTTTCCATGTATTGTACTCGATATTGCGAACAAAATCAAGATAGTTTTATTTTTCAAAGGTATTATTAAAAGATTGCTTAAAAGCAAGATTCCCATGGTGCCAAAATTCGCTCTTGCGCTTATTTTGCTCCATGGGAATCTTATTAAAATTCTCCCAGTCACCTCTCGCGCCTGTCCCGGCCAAACCCCAGCACCGTCGTCAGCGCCTTCCTCTGCCCCTGCGTCGGCGGTTTCAGTTTCCCGTTCCGCAGAAGCGCCGTGACGCAATGGATCAGAAACCACCCGTCCGAGAAGATGAACTGCATCTCATAGGCTCCGAGCTTCTTTAGATGCGCCGGAACCATGTCCAGCCAGGCTTTGACGTAAGGCGCTTTCAGCGCCTCAAACTCGGCCTGGTGCTTTCTCTTGATCCGATCCCCGACCTCGATCAGCCGCGTCTGAATATCCCTGTTTTCCAGTATTACGATCTGCCACGCCGCCTGAAACAAGCCGTCATAGTCGCCGCAAGTCTTTACATAGCCCTGCTCCGCCAGCCACGCGTATTCATCCCGGGAGAGACGTTCCTTCCTCTCCCGCTCGTACAGGGCGATCACGCGCAGCGCGTCCTCACCGACATGCATCATCCGGCCTTCCTCGTTCCGGTCGGACCACTCGCTGTCTATCTGCCAGAGCATCCGTCCGTCGGGACCGCTCCCATTCCACAAAGGGCCGCACCATCCGTTCAGATACACATAATCATCCGGCAGCTTCAGATCGTCGGGAACCACCGTCGCGAGGACGGTATTCCGGCCGCCGTCCGCCCGGATCGTCATCACTTCCTCAAAGGAGACTGATTTATCCATCAGTTCCTCCCCGGACCAGGACGCGATGAGCGGGATCAGCGTCCACAGAACGAAATTCGTATCCGCCCGAGCGTCATCCGCGGGCGTAACCGGCCCGTCCGTCTGATGACAGAGGATCCCCGGGTCGTCCAGAATCCCGCTGCCGGTCAGCTCGTCATACAGGTCGTTGGCGAACAACTCCGCCGCTTTCTTATACATCCGGTCCTGCATGATCAGAAGATCCGACGTGGGCTCGCTGATCAGAAAATTCACGATATAGCGTCCATTCTTCTCCAACAGGAACCCATATTTCTCCAGAAATTCGACCTCGGTCTCCACATAGACCGGGGAAACGCCCAGATCGTCGGCAATCTCTCCCACGGTCTTCGCCGTCTTCCGGACGCAGTAGCAGATATTCTGCGACAACGCGGAGCGGAAGAACTCGTCCAAAGACTTTGTACCGCTTTTTCCGTTCATTCCGACCGAATCAAAATGGATCGGATTGAATTTCAGATCGCTTGGCTGTCTCATTTTATCCATCCCTCTTTTCAATTCCCTTTTTGCTTCGAACAGATGCCATTTGACCGTGCCGAGAGGAATACCCAGTTCGCGGGCGATATCCGCCTGCTTTCGGTTTTCGAAATAATACGCAATCACGATCCGCCGCTGCAGCCTGGACAGATACGCGATCTCTCCCTGCAGCCGCCGGATGGTTTTTCTCTCCTCCTCTGCTGCAAGCGCCCCGTCCGGCCCCGCGCCCGGATCGGGAAGCGCCTCAGCCGCTTCTTCCAGCGGAACGCCAACGATCCCCCGGGACGTCTCCCGGTAGTAGCTGTTCAGCGTGTTGTGGGCGATGGTCCAGATAAATTTGCGCGCGTCCCCGATGTCGTCCCGAAGAAGAAGCGCCCGAAACGCCCGGGTCACGATCTCCTGCGACAGATCCTCGGCGTCGTGGACATTGCCGCAGCGCTTTAAGGCAAAACCGAAGATCGGGTTTAAATATTCTGTGATGAGCCTCTCCGCTTCCTGTCTGAGCACCTGTTCATACCTCCTTGCAACTGTTTGAAAGCTTTCATTCCTATAGACGCCGGGGATGGAAAAAGGTTGGCGAAAATCGCTTGTTTTTGCTTCTATTATACCATATAATACAGAAAAACGGCCGGGAACATCCCGGCCCGGAGGAATTTCATGAAGACAGACGATCTGATCCGCCGCTCCATTTTCATCATAACGGAATACTACAAGAACAATCTGGAACCGTTCTTCGAGTATCTCAGCGACGACGTCCTGTGGCTCGGTCCCGCCGAACGGCAGCAGATTCAGGGAAAGGATACCCTGATACAGACCTGGAGCAGGGAAAAGCATACCCTGACCTTCACCATGGGCAATATTACGGCCCTGTGCGTCTCGCCCCACATCCATGTGAAGGAAATCGTCCTGCATTACGACGTTTTCACCCATTATCCCAGCGGCAATATCGTTCCGCACAATCAGCAGCTGCACTATACATGGCGGGAAAAGCGGGTGAAAACCGCTTCCGGATGGGAATCCCGGCCGGAGATCGTCATGCTGCACATCAGCAATCTGTGGAAATACGACAGCAGGGACACCATTTATCCTGTTCACTATGAAGACATGACGGTATCGCCGCATCTCCCTGCGGAACCGGACCGCTTCGTGACCGTCAAGGCGTCCGACTTAAGCGTTCACCGCGTCGCGGCGGATCAGATTTTATATATCGAGACCGTCAAGCGCGCCGCAAAGCTGCGGATCCACATGACAGACGATACGCTCACGATCAATGAAACGCTGCACGAATTCGAGCGGAAATACCCGGGGCTTTTTCTGCGCGCCCACGCCGGGTACCTGCTCAATCCCGCCCATGTGCGTGAGATCCGCCGGTTCTTAGTGGCTTTATCCGACGGGACGCAGCTCCCGGTTCCGGAGAAAAAATATACGCAGGTCAAAAAAATACTCCTGCAGGAGTCCGCGAAAAACTAGATCCGCTCCTGCAGGAGTCAGCAAACAAATCGCTTCAGACAACAGATATTCTGCCTCTTCCCTACCTCTCCCCGCGGGCTATCATATCAAGCCTCTTGTCGATCTCCGCCTTCCAGGCGTCCTTATCCAGGGAGCCGATGATCATGTCGCCTACCTGGTTCCCCTCGCTGTCTACGAATACCGATGTGGGATATGCCTGCACATGGTCATGGATGAAACCGTTCTGCAGATCTCCGGCCGGATTCAGGTTCAGATAGGCGTCCGCGTGCGTTTCTTCGGCAATCTCCAGCGCATCCTCGTATTCCTTCTGCTGCAGCTGTCCGTTCGACGCGTCCACGATGTCTCCGCAGATACCGACCACCTGAAAGCCCCGGTCCCGGTATTCCTCATGCAGTTCCGCCAGATCCGGCATTTCCGCCTTGCACGGCCCGCAGAAGGTGGCCCAGACATTGATAAGCGTCAGATCGTGATCCGCGAAGATCGTCTGATCCGCCGGATTGCCCGCCAGATCCTCCGCCTGAAATCCGGTAAACGAATCGACATGGATCCCGGCGCTGGACCGCTGGCCGGAGAATATAAAGGCCAGACTGAGCACCAGAAGCACAGACCACCTGGCGTGGCCCTTCAGGGACAGGAGGAATTCCTTCATGGAACCTTTCTTCTGCCCTTCTTCTACTCTGCAGGAGCAGAAGATAAACAGGAACATGGTTATCCCGACAGCCGGAAACAGCACGAGAACGGCTTCCAGGAAAATATAAAGCATCGTCAGAGAGATGTCTGACAGCAATCCTTCCTTAAACAGGGACGCCAGTAAAAAGTTCCCTATATTAAAGATAAAGCATATCAGAAGGATAAGAAACACCAGAAGCATTTCGCGGAAATGAGTCGCCGCCTTATCTCCCTTCAGCCCGTTTCGGAATCCGCTGACGGAGAACGTAAGCAGAAGCAGCGCCGCGAACACCACCGGTATCTGAAGCAGCGCTCCTCCCCAGACTCCCGGCTGGCTGCTTCCTCCGATATTCAAAAGAAACGGCAGATAGCTGCAGACAGCATGGATGATAACCGCCAGACAGGCGACGGCCGTCACGCCGCCGATAACGCAGGCGATCCTGTCTCCCAGTCCGACAGACGGCTGCTCTTTTCTTTCAACCGCTGATCCCATGACCGATCCCTCCTCTCACGGTTTCCTGTTATCCGATCCCGATACATTCCAGACAGATATTGGCCGCCTTGTTAAATACGGCAGCCGGTTCTCCCTGCATCACTCCCAATACGATCAGCGCCGCGGACAGCGCGATCAGTCCCAAACGGATCATAACTTTTTGCTTCTCGCTCAGATTCCGGTTCATTGCGCTTCCTCCAATCCGCTCTTTTTCCCGAAAAGTTCCTTTGCCGATGTAGTAATGGCTCCCTTAGGGCACGCGTCCATGCACCTGCCGCAGCGGATACATTCCATGCTGTTTGGCGTCTCCCAGGTCTTCACGTCCATGGGACAGGCTTTCTGACATCCGCCGCATTTTACGCAGGCCGTTTCGTCCACCTTCAGACGGTAGAAGGAAATGGGATTGAAAATGCCGTAAAGCGCCCCCAGGGGACACAGATATTTGCAGAAGGGCCTGCTGTACCTGACGGACAGCCAGAGGATCACGATAAGAACCCACAGCTTCCATCGGAACAGAATGCCTGTAGCGCTCCGGATCCCCTCGTTGCTAAGCGCCAGAGGAATCCCTCCCAGAAGCGTTCCGCTCGGACAGATCCATTTGCAGAACCAGGGCGTCCCGGCCAGATCTCCTTTCACAAAATACGGAAGGATGATGACAAAGAGCGCCAGAACCACATATTTCAGATACCGGAGGTATTTATCGCCCGGCATGTTCTTCGCCTTCTTCTTAAGGGGGATCTTGTTCAGCATATCCTGCACGAACCCGAAGGGACACAGCCAGCCGCAGATGAACCGCCCCAGGAACGTGCCGAACGCCATCAGCATGCCGAACACGTAACAGGACAGCTTAAAGGAACCGCTGTCCAGCACAGCCTGCAGAGAGCCGATCGGACAGGCGTACAGGGCGCCCGGACAGGAATAGCAGTTCAGTCCGGGTACGCAGATGGTCTTGGTCTTTCCGATAAAGATCTTCCCCTGGAGATAACCGGCCGCGTAACCGTTGGTCAGGGCGAACCACGCCGCCTGGACCCAGTGGCGGAAAGCGCCGCTTTTCTTTTTCATAGGTGTCTTATTTCCTCCTTCTGCGAGACCTGCGGCGCCGGCCGGAACAGTGCTGTCCGGCCCGGGAAGACGCAGGAGCCTGGATTCCGGCGGGTCTATTTCAGCGTATCCGGATCCACCGTAAAGTAAAGATGATAATATCCGTCGGCAGTGGTGACAGTGCCGGAACCGGAGTAGTTATTCGTATAAACAGGCACGGCGTCCTCAGATTCCGTAAGATAGAAGGTATGCGCGCCCTTGGAAACGGTCAGATGCAGTCCGTCCGCCCCGCAGACCACCTTCTCGGGAGCCTCGTTGTCGATCACGATCTCGAACTCCGTTCCCGCGAAATCGTACTCGCTGCCGTCCGGCGTCTGCACGGGAATCACCACATCATACGTCTCCGGGGATTTATCCCCAGCCACTGCGATCCTCCCCGCCGGCCGGTCGATGGTCAGAGTATCCGTTCCATCATTGGTCAGATAGAGGATATAGTCCATGACAATGGCGTCCTCGCCGCCCAGCTCGCCGAATTTCATCGTGGAATTAAAGCCGTCGAAAGTCGTCACATAGTTGTTGGTGACCACGAAAAGATCCGTCTCCTCATCGTCCCTGGAGAGTTCAGTGCCGTCGTCAAGCACGACCGAGACCACCTTATTGCCCTCTTCTCCCGCGGGATCATATGTGTATGTGATCCCGGATACCTGCAGGAAGCTGCCGGAGGGCTTTTCGCGGACCAGAAGACCGGTGTCGTCCTGACCGGTCATTGAAAGGCCGAGTTCCAGCGCCGTATAAAGCTGGGAAGGATACACCCGAATCACGTCTACCGTATTGCCGTGGTTGAAAGCGTTCAGGATATCGCCCCGCGTCACAATCCCGTAGGGAAAGGTGGCGCTGATCCCGCCGCCGTTCTCCACGCCGATCACCGGAGCGGTGATATTGTTATTGTCAGCAAATATCTGGCCGTAATACCGGAAGGCGTCCGTCACCAGATCGCCCATGGTCGTTTCCACGATCCTCGGCTCCGCGTAATCATAGTAAATGTAGCCGCCCCAGATGGGAGCGCCCGTAAGGGCCACCTCCTCAGCCAGGATCGGATCGATCTCAATGATGCTTTCGTCATAGGCGGCCGTAACCGCGGCTTTCGCGGCCTCGCCGTCCTCGTTCAGCGCAAATGCGGAAGCTTTCTCATAGTCCCAGACCTCTCCCTCTGCCGTAAATCCGCCTTCGCCGTCGAAGGAAAGAGCGACGACGCCCAGACCTGTATTCTGCGTACCGGTCTGAACGATGGGGACAGAACCGACGGACGTCTGTTCAACCGTGTGGCTGTGGCCGTCTATGACGGCGGCGACCTTCGCAAGCTCCTCAGAAGAAAGTCCCTTAAGGAGCTGCTCAGAGGTAACGTCCGTGGCAAGAGCGTTGTCGCCGAGATGGGTCACAAGAACGATCGCGTCCACGCTGTCCGCGATCTCCCCGATCTCAGCCCTGGCGGTCTCGATCTCATTTTCAAAAGTGACGCCTTCCAACTTTGCCGGATTGGTGGATGTGGAGGTGGAAGCGGTGGTGAGACCGATGATGCCGATCTGATACCCCGCCGCGTCAACAATTGTATGGCTGTCCAGCAAGGGCTTTCCGTCCTTTAAGGTGTTGGCGGAAAGAATAGGGAACTGCGCCTTCCGCGCGTTAGCCAGAAGCGCGTCCGCACCGTAATCAAACTCGTGATTGCCCGCCGCCATGGCTTTGTATCCGGCGGCGTTCATGACATCGATCACATAAGCGCCGCTGCCGACGGTGGCGAAGCTGGCTCCCTGAGTGGCGTCGCCGGCGTCCAGAAGAATGGCGTTCTCTGTAGACGCGGCTATGCCGGCCACCTGCGGCAGTCCGATCACTCCGTCGTCCGGGCTTTCCGCCACGACTCCGTGAATATCGTTGGTGGAATAGATCGTTATCACCGCGGGGGCGCGGTCCGCAGTCTGTTCCTGAGATGCGGTTTCTGCAGCGCTTTCTGCGGCGGTTTCCGTTACGCTGCTTTCCGCGGCAGTCTCCGCAGTTTCCACCGATTCCTCCCGGGAAGACCCGCCCGCGGTCTCCTGCGTACCCTTCCTGCTCCCGCAGGCGCTCAGGCCAGACACCATAATCAGGCATAATACGAGCGCTATCGCCTTATAACATGTTTTTTTCATGATAAATTTTCCCGTTAACTCCTTTTTACTTCTTTATTACTTCGCCTGATCGATCTTGTTCTGCTTGAAAGCGGCGTAACAGAACAGAGCCGGTATTACCGCGCCGGCAAGAACCGAAAAATAGCCGCTGACGCCGCCTGCAATAACGGCGTTGAATACAGCCGGAACGATAAGGGTAACGATGGATACCTTATACACAAGATCGATCTCCTTATGCTGCAGAGCCATAATTGCAAGAATAAAATTGATAACCAGACAGACGATCGATACCGCCAGGGATATCCAGGTCATGGGTGTAACGGTCCCGCTTTCGGACGTTTCCACAACCGGCGCCAGAAAAGCGGCGAATCCGTTGATCAGGATCCCGATAACGCTCTGGATCAGAACGATGATCGACATAACCTTTAAAAATGTAGTAATGGGTTTCTTTTCCATAATGAAAATCCTCCTCTGACAATGATTTGACAGTATCAATTATAATCATTGCGTCATTTACTTCAATATATTCTTACTAATCACTTGTATTTCATGTCATATCGCTTGTTTTTGATTCTCTCCTTTACTCTCCGAGAAAAGCCATAAAATATATAGCGATAAACTGCGTATCTCTGTGCCGGAATTGAATCGGATCAGACTGGCGACGGAGGATGACCGGGCTTACCATATCGACTATTGGCCCCGTCTCTTCAAAGCCACCACTTGGAAGGAACTGAAAACTTTGGCAGAGCAAAAACAGCAGCTGACTTCCAAGATTCAGCGCCTGCTCCTGCAGTCTGCCGGCATTCCGGACTCGAAGAATAATTAATAACAGAGGCAGTCCGAAAATACGGATTGCCTCTATCTGTTATTTTCATACAAACATGGCACCAGCGACACCCTGTTTGTATTTCCTGATTATTCATTTCCTACCCGCGCACCGCATCCTTCATGCTCTTCACATACTCTCCCACGTAAGGCGCCGCGTCCACGCCGTATTTCTCCAGGATCTTGATGATCGCCGAACCCACGATGGCGCCGTCGGCGACGGAAGCCATTTTCCGGGCCTGCTCCGGCGTGGAGATGCCGAAGCCGATGGCACAGGGCACGTCGGTGTTTTCGCGGATCACCTCCACGATGGAAGCCAGATCCGTCTTGATCTCACTGCGGGTGCCGGTAACGCCGAGGCTGGACACCACGTAGATGAAGCCCTCCGCTTCCTTCGCGATCATCGCGATCCGGTTCTGAGACGTGGGCGCAATCAGGGAGATCAGGTCCACGCCGTACTGCCGGCACAGCGGCAGGAACTCGTCCTTCTCCTCATAGGGCAGATCCGGCAGGATCAGGCCATCGATGCCGATCTGGCGGCAGGTGGAAATGAACCGCTCCGCGCCGTAGGAAAAGACCACGTTGGCGTAGGTCATAAATACCATCGGAACCGTCACGTCCCGGCGCAGGTCCCGCACCAGATCGAAGATCTTGTCGGTGGTGACGCCGCCGGTCAGCGCCCGCAAATTGGCCCCCTGGATCACCGGGCCTTCGGCCGTCGGATCGGAGAACGGGATGCCCAGCTCGATGAGATCGGCCCCATTTTCCACGCAGGCCCGCACCACGGCCGCGGTGGTCGTAAGGTCCGGGTCGCCGCAGGTGATGAACGGGATAAATGCTTTTCCATTCGCAAATGCTTCTTTGATCTTACTCATGGATATCCTCCCCTCTGTACCGGGCAATCGCCGCGCAGTCCTTGTCGCCCCGGCCGGAAATCGTAATGACGATGATCTGATCGCGATCCATCTCCGGCGCGATCTTCATCGCGTGGGCCACCGCGTGCGCCGATTCGATGGCCGGGATGATGCCCTCGGTCTTCGCCAGATATTCAAACGCGCAGACCGCCTCGTCGTCCGTGACCGGCACATACTCGGCCCGGCCGATATCGTGAAGATGGGCGTGCTCCGGCCCGATGCCCGGATAGTCCAGCCCTGCCGAGATGGAATAGACCGGCGCGATCTGGCCGTACTCATCCTGGCAGAAATACGATTTCATGCCATGGAAAATGCCCAGCCGCCCCGTGTTGATCGTGGCCGCCGTCTCGAAGGTATCAATGCCCCGGCCGGCCGCCTCGCAGCCGATCAGGCGCACGCTCTCGTCGCCGATGAAATGGTAGAAGCTGCCGATGGCGTTGGAACCGCCGCCCACGCAGGCGATCACCGCGTCCGGCAGTCGTCCCTCCCTCTCCTGAAGCTGCTGTTTGATCTCTTTGGAGATCACCGCCTGGAAATCACGGACAATGGTCGGAAATGGGTGCGGCCCCATGACGGAGCCCAGGCAGTAATGGGTATCGTCGATACGGCTTGTCCATTCGCGCATGGCCTCGGAAACCGCGTCCTTTAACGTCGCCGTGCCGGTCTTCACCGGGATCACCTCCGCGCCCAGAAGACGCATACGGTAGACGTTCAGTGCCTGCCGCTTCGTATCCTCCTCGCCCATGAACACCACGCACTCCATGCCCATCAGCGCCGCGGCCGTGGCTGTGGCCACGCCGTGCTGGCCCGCGCCGGTCTCGGCGATCAGGCGGGTCTTGCCCATTTTCTTCGCAAGAAGGGCCTGGCCCAGTACATTATTGATCTTGTGGGCGCCGGTGTGGTTCAGATCCTCGCGCTTTAAGTAGATCTTCGCGCCACCTAAATCCTTCGTCATCTTCTCCGCGTAGTAGAGGCGGGAAGGGCGGCCGGCGTACTCGTTGAACAGCTGCGTCAGTTCCCGGTTAAATTCAGGATCATCCTTGTAATGGTTGTAAGCGGCTTCCAGCTCGATCACCGCGTTCATCAGCGTTTCGGGGATGTACTGGCCGCCGTGGATGCCGAAGCGTCCGTTTGGATTGGTCATGATTGGTTCCTTCTTTCTGGTTTCTCTGTATTTTTTTCTGGCCGTGGGTTCTGCCGAAAACGTCAAAGCCCCACGAACAGGACAACTCTCATCTGCAAGTCAGATGCCTCCATCAGTCTGCGTCCCGCACCTGCCGGACAAACTCTCTCATTTTCATCTGGTCCTTCAAGCCTTCGGTCTCAATTCCGGAGCTTACATCCACCGCATAAGGGTGAAGCCGCTCCACCGCCGGGCGCACATTTTCCACCGTCAGGCCCCCGGCCAGGAAATACGGCCGTTTCATCTTCTGAAGGAGCGTCCAGTCGAAGACCCTGCCGGTCCCGCCGATGCCGGAATCCAGAAGCACGTAATCCGCCGTACTCGCCTCAGCCCTTCGGATATCCTCCTCCGTCTCGATCCGGAACGCCTTAATGAGAGGCTTCTTCGTCAGGGTCCGCAGCCGTTTTATGTAATCCTCATCTTCCGTTCCGTGAAGCTGCGCGATATCGATGATTCCTTCCCGCAGAAACTGCGCGACCCGCTCCGGCTCCTCATTGATAAATACGCCTACCGCCTGAATTCCGGGAAGCAAATGCCGCTTCAGCTCCGCTGCCAGTTCCGGGGCAATGTTCCGGCGCCTGCCCGGCACGAAAATGAAACCGATGTATTCCGGCAGCAGCTCGTTGACTGCTTCGATGTCTGTCACGCGGGCCATCCCGCATAGTTTGATCCTGGTCATGGTCTGGTTCTCATCTTTCCTAAAGCGTTCTGTCTTACATTTCCTTTGTACACAGTATCCGTTGTCTGAAGATTTTTTCATGTACTGCCACCGTCTGCTTGTGCTTTCTGCTTTGTCGACGCTCTGTCTTCATCGGGATGGCATTCACATTAGGCAGTACATCCTGCACACGCCTGGCTTCACTGACAACTTTCTATATTTCTGACAAGCAATTATTTTTCTCAATACCCCCGCAGCTCCGCCAGCCGCGCCTTCCTGTCCTCCGCCCGCATCAGCGTCTCGCCCACCAGCACGGCGTCCGCCCCGATCTCGCGCAGCCGCCGCACATCCTCCGGAGCGCTGACGCCGCTCTCGGACACAAAGATCACTTCACGCGGGATCATCCGGCGCAGCCTGCGGCTGTTCTCCGTATCCACAGTGAAATCCTTCAGGTTCCGGTTATTGACGCCGATCATGCGCGCCCCGGCCCGCAGAGCCGTCCGCACTTCCGCCTCGTCGTGGGCCTCCACCAGGGCCGACAACCCCAGCCCGTCGCAGACAGCCAGATACTCCTTTACCTGCGGTTCCGTGAGGATCGAACAGATCAGAAGCACGGCCGACGCGCCCAGAAGCTTCGCCTCGTAGATCATGTATTCATCTACGGTGAAATCCTTCCGCAGACACGGGATCCGGACTGCCGCCGCGATCTCCCGGAGATACTCGTCGCTCCCCAGGAACCATTTCGGCTCCGTCAGCACAGAAATGGCGTCGGCCCCCGCCGCCTCGTAGTCCTTCGCGATCTGCAGATACGGGAAATCCGGCGCGATCAGGCCTTTCGAAGGGGACGCCTTCTTGCACTCGCAGATGAACGCGGGACCGTCTTCCCGACCTCGGAGTGCCTTTTCAAGCAGAAAGTCTCCCTTCGGCATCGCCTCCGCCTGACGGCGGATCTCCGCCAGCGAAAACTGAGCTTTCGCCTGTTCCGTTCGTTCTCTCGCGTGATCCGCCAGCTGGTCAAGTATCGTCATTTTCGCGCTCCTTTTCCTTTTGATCTGCCACTGATTTTGCTTCTGTCTGTTTCCTTGCTTTGCCTCACTCGCCAACGCCAGTGACTGGTATTTCTGTTGTCATTATGTCAGCAGCCCTCGTGCCTCACTCCGGCCGGTTACTGACCTCGATGAATTTCTCAAGGGTCGCCGCCGCCTTGCCGGAATCGATCAGCTCCGCCGCCAGCTTCACACCGTCGGCCATGCTGTCCGCCTTGCCGCCCAGATAGAGGGCCGCGCCCGCGTTCATCAGAACGGCGTTCCTCTTCGGCCCCTGCTCTCCGTTCAAAATTGCCCGGGTGATCGCCGCGTTCTCCTGCGGCGTACCGCCTACCAGATCCGCCTTGGCGCACCGCTCAAATCCGAAATCCTCCGGTTTGATCACATAAGATTTGAACCACCCGTCCTTAAACTCGCAGACTGTGGTCGGAGAACTTAAGGAGATCTCATCCAGCTTATCCTGACCGTAGACCACCATGCCCCGCTTCACGCCCAGGCTGATCAGCACCTGCGCCAGCGGCTCCACCAGATACTCGTCGTAAACGCCCAGCAGCTGGACCTTCGGGCTGCCCGGATTCGTCAGCGGCCCCAGAATATTGAACACGGTGCGGAAGCCCAGCTCCTTGCGGATGGGGCCCACATATTTCATGGAGGTGTGATATTTCTGAGCGAAGAAGAAGCACATGCCGACCTCATTCAACAGTTCGACGCAGCGCGCCGGACTCTGGTTAATGTTGATGCCCAGCGCCTCCAGACAGTCGGCGGTGCCGCACTTAGAAGATGCGGCCCGGTTGCCGTGCTTGGCCACCTTCATGCCGCCCGCCGCGGCCACCAGGGCCGACGTGGTAGAAATATTGAAACTGTGGGCGTTGTCGCCGCCGGTGCCGACGATCTCGAACAGTTCCATGTCCGTCTCCACCTTCGTCGCATGGTCTCGCATAGCCGCTGCGCAGCCCGCGATCTCATCCGTGGTCTCCGCCCGTGCGCTCTTGGTGGACAGCGCCGCCAGAAACGCCGCGTTCTGGGTAGGCGTGGTCTCGCCGCTCATGATCTCATTCATCACGGCGTAGGCCTCGTCGTAGCTTAAGTCCTGCTTGTTCACAATCTCTACAATTGCTTCTTTAATCATGGTGTTTCGTCTCCTTTTCTATTAATGAAAAAATATTTATTTGCGTTTTTTCTCGCCCTGAACACGAATGCCTGCTCAGAAATTGGTCGCCTATCCGCAGTACCGAATGAAATTCTCCAGCATCCGCTTCCCGTCCGGCGTCATAATAGATTCCGGATGGAACTGCACGCCGAAGATTGGATATTCCCTGTGCTGCACCGCCATCACTTCGCCGCCTGCCGCATTCCCGCAGGCTGGTTCAGTCTGACCGCCGCCTGCCATATTCCCGCAATTCGGCTTCGTCTGGCCGCCGTCCGGCGCCCCCTGATGCTCCGGTACCGTCACCGCCGTCACCTTCAGGCAGTCCGGCATCGTCGCCGGATCCGCCGCCAGCGAATGGTACCGGGCCACCGGCGCCATCTCCGGGCAGCCGGCAAACAGCGGACACTCCGGATCAAACCGCACCTCCGACTGCTTCCCGTGCATCAGCTTTCTCGCGTAAGTGATCGTCGCGCCGAACGCCGCACAGATGGCCTGGTGCCCCAGGCAGACACCCAGGATCGGGATCTCCTTCCCCAGCTCCGCCGCCACCCGGCAGATCACGCCGGCGTCCTCCGGACGCCCCGGCCCCGGCGACAGAATGATGCGGTCCGGCGCCATTTCCCGGATCTCCTCCACCGTCAGCTCATCGTTCCGGATCACCCGGATATCCGGCTCGATCTCGCCGATCAGCTGATACAGATTGTAGGAAAAGCTGTCGTAATTATCAATTAAGAGAATCATATTTATATTCCGTCTCCCTTTCTGTTTTCTCCATGTACTTTCCACAGTACCCCGCATTTTCGGCCATGCGGCCAGCTTCACTCCACATCCGTCTCCAGCGCCTTCACCACGGCCTTCGCCTTATTGATGCACTCCTCAAACTCCTTCTCCGGCACCGAGTCGGCCACGATTCCCGCGCCGCTGCGCACGAACACCTTGCCGTTCTTCTTGTAGGCGATGCGGATCGCGATGCAGGTGTCCATATTGCCGGTGAAGTCGATATAGCCGATGGCCCCGCCGTAGATGCCCCGCTTATTGTTCTCCAGCTTCCCGATCAACTGGCAGGCCCGGATCTTCGGCGCCCCGGAGAGCGTCCCCGCCGGCAGCACCGCGCTGACGGCGTCCAGTGCGTCGCAGTCCTCTCGGATCTCGCCCCGCACCGTGGAGCCGATGTGCATGACGTGGGAATACCGCTCGATGGAATGGAGCTTCTCCACCTTCACGGTCCCGAACCGGCTGATCCGGCCCAGGTCATTTCTCCCAAGATCCACCAGCATATTGTGCTCGGCCAGCTCCTTCTCGTCCGCCAGAAGCTCCCGCTCCAGCGCCCGATCCTCTTCCTCGGTCTTCCCACGGGGTCTGGTTCCCGCCAGCGGGAACGTGTGCAGCACGCCGTCCTCCAGCTTCACCAGCGTCTCCGGCGACGCCCCCGCCACCTCCACGTCCGTCCCGGAGAAATAGAACATATACGGCGACGGATTCAGCGTCCGCAGCACCCGGTACGTATTTAAGAGGCTCCCCTCAAAGGGGGCGCTCAGCCGGTTGGACAGTACGATCTGGAAAATGTCTCCCTCCCGGATGTAATGCTTCGCCTTTTCCACCATTTCACAGTAAGCCGCCTTGTCAAACAGCGGCGTGACCTCCCCCAGAAGGCGGCCGCCCGGCTCCTGCTTCTTCTCGCCGTTCTTCAAAAGCTCACACAGCTGCTTAAGCTCCATCACGGCTTTATTGTAGCCGGTCTCCGGCTCCGCCAGCGGCATATTCACGATGAGGATCAGCTTCTGACGGAAGTTGTCGAAGGCGATGACCTTGTCAAAGAGCATCAGATCCACATCGCGGAACGCCTCCTCGTCCGGCACCTTCATCCGCACCGCCGGCTCGCTGTAGCCCAGATAATCATAGGAGAAATATCCCACCAGCCCGCCGGTGAACGACGGCAGATAGGAAAACCGGGGGCTTTTGTAATCTGCCAGGATCTGCCGCAGGAAGGCGGACGGATCGTCGGTATGGAAGCGGATATTGCCGGCCTTCATCTCGCCATCCATGCAGGTGATCTCCAGCTTCGGGTCGAAGCCCAGAAATGTATAGCGGCCCCATTTCTCCTTCTCCTCCACCGACTCCAGCATATAGCAGTGGGTGGATACGTTTTTCAGGATCCGCAGCGCCTCGATGGGCGTGCAGATGTCCGACAGGATCTCGCAGCTGACCGGAACCACCTTGTACTCGCCCGACGCGGCGATCTCGCGGACCTCCTGTAAGGATGGGGAAATGTTCATGTGTGCATGCCTCCTTTTCTTTCGTTCTGCGAGGGGGTTCCACAAGCGGAACCTGCGGCGGCTCTTGCTTCTTTCGCGACAGCACCTCGAAAACGCAAAGCGTCCCTGACAGAACGACTCTCATTCTGTCAGGGACGAATAATCTTATCCGCGGTGCCACCCTGAATTCACGGTTCTGAACCGTGCGCTTAGCGGGATACCCTCATATCCCCGGCAACTGACGTATGCCTCACGTTGCAGAATACTCTGCGCCCTGCGGCGCATTTGACTGCACCCTCCGCGGTCCATTTGACGGGTTGTTTCTCACCTGACTCTCAGCATCGCAGGCTCTCTGTAAAGGCATCGCCGCCGTTATCTCCGCTTCAACGGTTTGGCTTATTAAATTATTTATGATGATAGCACAGCTTTTTGGGGTTGTCAATCCTAAAAATAAAAATGCAGTCTCAAAGCGCCTGGTATATTTTCTCAATATCGCATTCCGGTGTAGCGGCCAGTAAAAAATACGATGAGTTAGCCCTTGACTTTTCTATTAGAACTATATACAATAATATCAAATCACGATTTACTAAATCAAGATTTGGTAACATGTCAAGACTCTTTGTGAAAATGGAGGCGGTTTCATGTTTATCGGCAGAGACGCAGAACTGAAATTCTTAAATGATAAATATAACGCAAAAGGCGGCCAGCTGATCGTCCTGTACGGCAGGCGGCGCGTGGGCAAAACAGAAACCCTGCGGGAATTCTGCAAAGGAAAACCGCACGTCTTTTTTTCCTGCACCCAGACGACCGGCCGCATCCAGCTTCGGAACTTCTCGGAGCGGATGCTGAAGGAAAGCATTCCGGCCGGGAGATATATTTCTGAGTTTGCCAACTGGGAAAGCGCATTCCGCGCCGTTTTAGAGCTTCCTTACAAAGACGCGAAGAAGCTCCTCGTAATCGATGAATTTCCCTATATGTGCCGCGGAGAGAAAAGCATTCCTTCCATCCTGCAGAATCTCTGGGATACGGAATTGAAAGACAGCAATGTGATGATCATTCTTTGCGGAAGCGCCATGAGTTTTATAGAAAAGGAGCTTCTTGCTGAGAAGAATCCTCTTTACGGCCGGTCCACCGGCATCTATAAGATGAATGCGATGGGCTTTTACGATGCCGCGAAGTTCTTCCCGGATTATTCCGACCGGGACAAAGTACTGGCGTACGCCATCCTTGGAGGCGTTCCCCATTATCTTCGGCAATGGGATCCCGGGCTGTCCGTAGATGAGAATATCAAACAGAACATTCTGACAAAAGGCTGCATTCTATACAGTGAAGCGGAATTTCTGCTTCACCAGGAGCTGCGCGAAACGCCGATTTATAATTCGATCATTGAAGCGGTCGCCCTCGGGAACCGGAAACTGAACGATATCAGCCAGAAGTCGCTGATCGAAGATACCTCCAAGACCAGCGTTTATTTGAAAAATCTGATCGAACTGGGTATCGTAGCGCGCGAATTTCCGGTCGATGTCGGGATAAAAGAGAAGGCGAACGCGAACCGGGGCTTCTACCGGCTGACTGACAATTTCTTCCGCTTCTGGTACGCCTTCGGGTTCACGAATTCTTCACAACTGGAGGACGGCGACGTGGACGGCGTTTATGAATACGCCGTAAAACCGGCCCTTCATGAATTTGCCGCCTGCGCCTTCGAAGATATCTGCCGGGAATTTGTCCGTGAGAAACAAAAGCGAAATGAACTGCCTTTCCGCTACGCGAAAATGGGCCGCTGGATGGGCAGAACCACCGTCCGGGACGTCAAAGCTGCCGGCGGGCTGCGCACCTCCGAAACGGAAATCGATCTTTTATGTATCGACAAAAGCGGGACGGAATACCTGGTGGGAGAATGTAAGTTCAAGGGCCATCCGTTTTCCTACTCCGAATATCTCGATACGGTCGCAAAACTTACGCCCCTTAAAAAGGACGCAATATTCCATTCCGCTCTGTTTTCAGAAAGCGGCTTTGATGAAAAAATTACGTCGGCAGCCCGGGAAAGTGAAATCCTCCTTTATTCTCTGGCAGAGATCGTGAATGCCTTTCATTCCGCCTGAAGATCAGAAGAATGTAATCTATATCTTTATGACATATTGGTAAAAAAAGAAACGAGCAGCCCGCTTAAGTGAAAACACTGTACGGTAAAAACCCATTTCTTATTACCGATAATAAGCCTTTTTCCTATATTGTCAATTCCTGATTTAATTTTTCACTTCACATGGGAATTTCACACACACAAATTAAGTATTCATTCCATACAGAAAAAACTCCGAAGGAAATCTGTCTTTCCCTTCGGAGTCCTTTCATCATATCACATATTTATGCTCCCCCGGCCCGGCTATGTGTCTGGTTCCGTCAGGAAGCAAAACCTCCGCCTCCAGATTGGCCGGAAGTTTTACCCGAAGCGTCCATTCTTCGCCGCGATAGCTCCACTCGCTCTCGATCCGCCCTGCCGGCGAGTCAAAGCAGGCGCAGGCGTGCGCAAGAAGCGGATGCGGCGCAGGCGCGATCACCGTTTTCTCGTCGCTGTAGCGGATCCCGCAGACGCCAGAGATCAGCCACCCGGAAATCGCCCCGTAGGAATAATGGTTCTGCGACGCCTGACCGTCCCAGGTCTCCCAGATCGTGGTCGTTCCCTGTTTTACCGCGTACAGCCAGCCGGGCGCCGTTTCCTGCAGAAGCACCCGGTAAGCGGTCTCCGTATGGCCGTATTCGGCCAGCGTGCCGCACAGATGCGGCGTGGTCAGAAAACCGGTATTTAAATGGTAATCATTTTTCCGCACCAGTTTATCCAGTTCATCCGCCGCGGCACGGCTTTCTTCCTCATTCAGAAGCCCGAAGCGGATGGGGCGGATATACTGGCACTGCCGTTCGCTTTGGATCGTACCGTGATCCGTATACTCCGTCCGGTAGGCGCGGCGCGCGCCTTCCGCGATTCGTGAGAACTGCTCCGCATCCTCTGCCGTCCAGGCGCCGTTTTCTGCGCTTTCCGCAGTCTCAGCGAAACGCTCCGCGTCTTTCGGTGTCCAGGCACTGTTTTCCGCGTCTTCCGCAGTCTCAGCGAACTGCATCACATCCTTCGCTTCACCGAGAAGCGAGGCGATCTCAGACAGAAGTTTCCCGGAATTGGCCAGGTAAGCGGTGGCGACATCGAAATTTCCATTGCGCATGGATGCCATGGGATTGCTTCCCGGTTCGCACCATTCGCCGTAGTCGACGCCGCCTCGAATGCCGTAAAGCGGCCGTCCTTCCTCATCCGTTTTCCCGCTGTCGGCCCGTCCCGCAAGGAACGCGAACCACCGTTTCATCATCGGGTAATTGTCCCGCAGTACCCGCAGGTCGCCGCTCTGCCGGTAAATCGCGTAAGGCACCAGGATACAGGCGTCTCCCCAGGCGGCGGAGCCGTACAGAAGCCCGCTGAAATAACTGGGACGGTTGTTGGGCGGCGCGATATTGGGAAGTCTTCCATCTTCAAGCTGGCCCAGACGGCACTGCCGAAGCCATTTGAGGAAGACCGGGGCGGAATCCATCAGTGTCAGCCCCGTCTCCGCGAAAATCCCCGCGTCGCCGGTCCACGCCGCCCGCTCCCGCGTCGGGCAGTCCGTAGGCACATCGCAGAAATTGCCCTTCTGGCTCCAGACGCTGTTGCAGAAAAGCTGGTTGACCAGTTCGCTGCTGCAGGAAAATGTTGCCGTTTCCGCCATGTCCGAATAGACGGCGTGGGCCGTGAACCGGGCCCCGCTTAAATCCAGTTCCGTCTCGACCTTTGCGTAGCGGAAGCCCATGATCGTAAAGCGGGGCTTATAGTGGTTGGCTCCTTCTTTACAGATATAAGAGATCATCTGGTAGGTGCCGTTCTCCTTGTGACGCTTCCGGTCTTCAAAATTCTCCTGCGTAAAATTGCCGTCCTTATCCAGCGTCTCGCCGTGCCAGAGGCGGATCTCCGCCCCTTCCCTGCCTTCGATCCAGAATTCCACATATCCGGCCAGATTCTGTCCGAAATCGATGATCCTGCTGCCATCCGGGGCAGTAAACAGACAGCCCTCAAAGGACTCCTGTTCCCGGATTGGGACGGTATCCATCGCTTTCAGGATACTGAACGGCGGAGCCGCCGGAATACCGGGCGATGCCGCCTCTGAAGGCACCCCCGGCTCTCCGCCCGCGAGCGCCTTCACGCCGTGCCAGTTCTCTGCCGTCCTGCGCGCGTCATATACCTCGCCCTGCTGCAGATCGTTCTGGCGCAGAGGGCCATCCTGCGACGCTTCCCACGCTTCGTTCGTAGCCAGAACCGCCCGTCCTCCGCATTCCAGCTGGCAGAGCAGCGCAGACGTATCCCCGTAGAGGCATCGGTCTCCGTCCACGCCGGAGGTACTTCTGTACCAACCGTCGCCGAGAAGAACCGTGATCTCATTTTCCCCCTCATTCAGGAGACCGGTCACATCGTAGGTCTGAAACGGGATCTCACCGGCATAATTGCTTGTGCCCGGCGTAAGCACCGCGTCTCCGACACGCCTGCCGTTTAAGTACGCCTCGTAGAGGCCAAGGGCGGTGATATAGAGGCGGGCGGGTTTCTGAATATCTGTCAC
This sequence comes from uncultured Lachnospiraceae bacterium, assembly GCA_947626395.1. GTDB lineage: Bacteria > Bacillota > Clostridia > Lachnospirales > Lachnospiraceae > UBA3402. The sequence goes on from CANQRU010000003.1 coordinate 137,508, forward strand.
AATAAATGTTCTGCGAAGAACGCTGGCCGGCTGATGCGGCATAAACGCCTCCTGCTTCGCATCAGCTTCCCTGCGTTCCTCCCACGCAGCCTTCGCCAGACGGTTGATCGCGTCGGAACAGTCGTAATTCTCCGCCGTCAGCTTCTCAAGCTCCGGCGTGATCCACTTCGCCTGCCAGTCCGCGCCCGTCAGAAGCCCCATTTCAAAGAATGCGGCGTCGCTGTAATCTCCGGCTTCTCCATGTTCATCCCACAGACGCACCTTCCAGAAGATCCGCTCCCTGCTGCGGGCCGCGCCGCCGTAAGACGCGTGCATTTTCTCTGTGTCCACCCGTCCGCTATCCCAGACGGTCTCGTCCCCGGACAATGCCACGATCTGATATGCGGTCTGCTTTACGCCTCCCTCGCACTGCCAGGATAAAAACGGCGCGGTGTCGCTGATACCGACCGGATCGCGGCGGTAATTCGTTTTCAAATTGATCGCTTTCACTTGTTCTCCTCCAGCCATCCTCACTCCATCGACAGATCGGCCACATCCCGGCGAAGCCCGTCATACTCGGCGAAGCCCCTGCATTTGGGCTGACCGTCCTCCGCCGGATCCATATTCAGATAGATCTGAAACTGACTGTCCGCCCGCAGAACCAGACGCAGCTTCATCTGTCCGTTGTGCTCTCCGTGGACGTTCAGATCGCTTTCGATCGTCGTCTCGCCGGGCATGAACATATTGGCAGGCGCCTTTACGCGGATCCACCCGTCATAGAAGGTCTTTCCGTCCCCGCTGAAATTCTCATAACGCGTCTGCAGCTGTCCGGACTCAAGAAGCGTATTCTCCACCATTCCGCTCAAGCCCCGGATGCGCAGCGGAAATTCCATAGCCACCGGCTTAAGCGCCTCGGAGACCGGCAGCGAATACGGGATCTGATCCGCGTCCGGCGTTCTCTGCGCCGGAACCGGTTCCGCCGGCGCCTTGTCGAGCAGATGGCACACGCGCAGCCGGCACTCTACATTTCCCTCGCAGAGCCGGGTCTTCTCATTCCACAGCGCCTTCGTGCTGTCGGGATGCCAGCTCATGGGAGAATAATACACCCACCGGCCCTCCGGATCGCTTAAATCGACGCCCTGATACGCCCGGCCTTCCTTCATGGAACGGTCGATGTGGATCAGCGCCGGTCCAATATTTCCGGCCCGATGGTGCCGGACTCCGGCGATGGCGTACTGATACAGCACATTCAGGTACCGCCCGCGGGTGACCAGGTCGTTGCTTAAAGGAACGACTCCCAGCACGCCAAAATCCGTCTTCGGTGAGAACCTCGGCGACATGCAGACCGCACAGGTCTCATCCGGCGAGAAAATGGCAGTCTCCTCATATCCCAGTGTATCCGTGATAAACGCCGTCTCCTCGCTGTCCAGCATCTGCAGGCAGCTTTCGCTGATGCTTCTGCCGCCGCCTGCCAGCGTGATCCCGCGGCCGCCGCGCACAAACTGCTTCACTTCTCCGCCGCGCTGCTCCTTCGCCAGACTGAAGCCGGGATGATCCGGATCCGGCTCCACCGCGCCTATGCTGCTGATGATGCGGGCGTCCTCGATCGCGTACGCATTTTCATGCCGCACCAGCTTCCCAAGGAAATTAAAAGCGCCGCTGCCCGTCAGGCTGGAGAAGCAGACGTGCTCCATATCCGGAGCGATGATCGGTTCGGACCACCGCATGAAGATGCCCGGGATCTTCACGACCTCTTCCGGGAAAATGACTTCCAGAAGCTCGGATTTCTCGCAATGATCCAGATCCGGGCTGCATTCCAGCACATAGTCCCCCAGAAGCACCCTCTTATTATCGGCAAAGCACATCCAACGGATGCCGTTGGCCCCCTGCTTCTTCGGAATGAGTCCGTCGTAAACCTCGCAGATATCGGTACCGTCGTCATTTACGGAAAAGACCCGGTACCAGTCCTTCCCCTTCTCCTGCCTCTGTACGGAGACAAGCACCCGGCCGGAATACGTATAAGTGCCGTTCACATCCGGCCCCAACCCTTCGGGGAGCGGAACCGTCGTAACCTCGATGCGTCCAAATTCTTCATTCTGTATAATCATGATAGAACCTCCTGTCATAATTGTGTCTATATCCTTTTTCGGCCATATAAACAATATCTATAGCCTTTCTTTCAGCCACATAAAGCGTATCTGTATCTATGCCTTCTCTTTCAGCCACTTCGCGCTCAGCCGCAGGCTCTTCACCGGATCCTTATCGATCCAGTTCTTGTGGCTCTCCAGCACAACCTTTTTCACGCCGTTTTCAGCGGCGATCTCCCACAGGCCGTCCAGATCCATATTGCCGGTCCCCAGTTCCATGCTGTCGGCCGCAAGGATCGGAGTCATGGCCGGGCCGGACTGACGGCTGCCCCGGTCGTTGATATGCCAGAGCTTCATCCGGCCGCCCAGTCTCTTCATCCAGGCTTTCGCGTCCGCGCCGCCATCGGTGAACCAGTAGCTGTCAAATTCAAAATTCACCGCCGCCTCGTCTGTCTCTCCGATCAGGATATCATAGGCGCGGACTCCCGGCCGAACCTGCAGAAGTTCAACATTGTGATTGTGGTAAAGCAGCGAGATGCCGGCGTCTTTAAGCTTTTCACCCGCCCGGTTCAGCCGGCCGGCCAGTTCCCGCACCACGGATTCATTTCCATAATCGAAACGATACATGCCTGTGATGACGACCGTGTCGGTCCCGAAGCTTTCCGTCTCCCCGATCACAGCCTCCGGCTCCCTCTCAAGACTGCCCAGATCGGTGTGAAGGCTGGCGACCTCAAGGCTGCTCTCTTTCAGGAGCGCGTGCCAGTCCAGCTTTCCGCCGTTTCCGGTGGGCATGCCTGCCGCGCGGGTCATCATCCGCACCATCATGGAACTCGGATGGATCATAAAACGGTTGAGCTCGACTCCGTCGTATCCCGCTGTCCGGATCTGTTTCAATGTTTCAGCGGCCTTCGCCGGGCTGCCCGTCACCGTGCCGAGCATGATCTGCTGTACGTAAGTTTTCATGTCTGTCTCTCCTGTCAAGTCATTCTTGCATCATAGTTCTCCTGAATCCCTGCGCTGGCCTGTTCCTGCGTAATTTCTCACAGCACACCCCCGGCCCGCGCAGGCTGATTCATTTCTCCACAGCTCTTCTATTCCGCCGCGGCCGTTTCCTTCAGCGCCGCCTTCTTCTGTGCGATCCGCTTCTGAACCTCTACCATTCCCTCTTTATCCAGCTTGCAGCCGCGCATCGCCCACAGCGTGCAGACCCAGCCGATGATCGCCAGACCATAACGCAGAACCATCGTGACCCAGAAGATGCTTCCGGTCGCCGCGTCACCAGGCTGAGGCAGCGTGGAGGTATAACCGATCACGGCCACGCCCGCAGTGGCGATCAGGGCTGAGAAGGAGGAAACGATCTTATCGATCAGGCTATATGTACCGGAGACCACCGCCGGGATGTATTTGCCGCTGCGGTCCAGTTCATAGTCGATGACGTCGGCCATGAACGCGGTTCCGGCTGTGGTGCCGACCATCATGAACCCGTTGCAGACCAGAGTCAATAAGATGTAAAGGATCATCGTAATTCCGAAGCTGGCAATGGTCTGGGTGCCCACCGTGTACCAGGTGACCGTAAAGAAAGCGATCATCACTGCGTTGGCGATGATACAGTTCCGGGCCCATGCGACAATGGATTCCTTGTTGCCGTGCTTACCGCAGTAGCGGGCTCCGATAATCGCGAAGATGATGGACGGCAGCATTCCTCCTACAGACAGAAGCGTAGCGATGGTCATATTGCCGATCAGGATGCCGGAAAGCATGGTACTCACGACTGCCGCGCTTCCGGCCTGCTGGGCGATCTTATCGGACGCCGCGGAAACGATATAGGCCTGCAGGGGCTTATTGTGGGCCAGGACGTCAATCATATCTTTCCATTTCAGGCGCTCATTACTCTTATTCGTTCCCTTGAAATTCTCGGGCTTATCGTAAGCGGAGATCCCGATGCAGACCAGGATCACGCCCACCAGGGAAACAAGGACCGTCACAGTCGCGGCCGCCGTCAGGTAGGCCTGGCTGTAATTCATGGAGTAACCGGTATCCGTCACGACGACCTCTCCGAATTTGGGCAGAAGCACCGCGTTCAGGATGATGGAAAACGCCATCGGAACCAGATAATTGAAAACGGTATTCCAGACGCCGACGGTAGGACGCTGTTTGGGATCGTTGGTAAGAAGCGGCCCCAATGTCTGCGCCGTCATATTGACGATCGTATAACCGATGACATAGATCATATAAGTCGCAAGGAACATGGGAATACCGAAGCCCTTGCTTGCGGTCCAGGAGAACATGGACATAAGACCGATGGACTGCACCGCCCAGCCTAAGATCATCAGCGGCCGGATTTTGCCCCATTTCGTATTGACACGGTCATAAAGGAAAGCAAGAAGCGGGTCCGTAACAGCGTCGAAAATACGTGTGAATGTCAGAAGTCCGCCGACGACCAGCGTAGAAATTCCGAATCCGATGCTGGCCGCGTAGGACGCCTGTCCGATCAGCGTGTAGACGGCCATACCGTTTAAGGCGTTGCAGGAGATCAGAATGATCTGCCACAGCTTGGCGCGGCGGTACTGGACACCGTCAATTTCACTTTGGGAACGTTTTGCTTTTTCCATGGTGTTTTCTCTCCTTTTACTATTTTCCTATTTCCCATTGACTTTGGGTTATATTTATTGTACAAATTATACATAAATGAAAAAAGTCACTGGTTCGGGAAATGTTATACTGATTCGGGAAGTTTTGGAAAATACGTACGCGATCAACTGACCGCAGAGCGAAAGGAGACGGGAGAATGGACACATACGCGGATAACCAGACAGACGCACAGACATCCGGAACAACGAATATAGCAATGACGCATGCGGAACAGAATCTCCAGTTTCTGCAGGCGGCCATCCCCTCCAATGAAAAATTCTATCTCTGGGCCTACGCCGACGACGGCCATGTCATCGCCACGTCCTGTCCCGAAGCGGAGCAGGATCTTTTTCATCACGCGTTTTGTATCTTCGGCGGCGTGGAGAAGGCGCTTTCCTGCGCCGTATCCCGTCAGGACCGCCCTTCCCTGATCGGTTCTCCCATCGGGATGCAGTGGGCCGTTACCTTTGAAACTGCCCGCAAAGATAATCTGTTCTTCGTCATCGGCCCGGTCTTCTACGCGCCGCCCACTAAGGCGCAGCTGCGCGAGGCGCTGCGGCCTTATCGGGACAGCATCGAAAACGGCAGCTGGGCGGTCGAACTGATCCGGCGGTCCTCGGAGATGCCCGTCATGCCCTACGCCATTTTCACCCGCTACGCAGTCATGGTACACAACACGCTGACCGGCCGCCATTCCGAAGTCTATGATCTGTTTGATATCCCCGGCGCTCAGGCGTCTGTTTCAGCCATACCTGCCGCATCCGCGCCCCCCCGTAAGCGTGACCGCACGAAGGTCTACCAGGCGGAACAGGCCCTTCTTGGAATGGTCCGCAGAGGCGACATCAATTACCAGGGCGCACTGAATTTGAGCAGCAGCCTGAGCCCCGGCGTTCCCGTTCAGGGCAGGGATCCGCTCCGACAGGCCAAAATCAGCATTATCGTGTTCACCTCCCTGGTCTGCCGGGCCGCCATGGAGGGCGGTCTGAGTCCGGAGATCGCTTATCCTCTGGGAGATTCCTACATCGAAGCCGCCGAGAACAGCCGCGATACCGGCGAACTGAACGAGCTTACGCTGACGATGTACCACGACTTCATCTACCGGGTGCACCATCTTCACATTAACCCCGACTGTTCCCCGGCCATCCAGAAATGCTGCGATTACATTGAACTGAACCTGGACAAAAAGATCCGCATATCCGACCTGGCAAACCTGACCGGATATACGGAATATTACCTGACTGAAAAATTCAAGAAAGAAACCGGCGTCCCTCTGTTCCTCTACATACGCCGCGCGAAAACCGAACGCGCGAAGATGTTCCTGGCCTCGACGGATCTGTCCGTCCAGCAGATCGCGGAAAAATTGGCGTTCAGCACCCAGAACTATTTCACCCGCTGCTTTCGGGAAGACGTGGGCTGTTCGCCCGCACAGTACCGGAAGGATACTAAGAGCCGGTGACGGGAATCAGATGTACAGCGCGGCTTTTTCCTTGCGAAGCGGCAGAGCCCGATCCGCCTGACGCCGAAAGCCCGCGCGCTGGAGAAACGCTATCACCAGGTCTCTAAGCAGATGGACGATCTGTTCTTCCGGAATTTCAAGATGGCTACGCCTCCATTGACGGAAGATATCTCGGGAAATGGGGCGAGCCGATGAAAGAGCTCGGCTGACGATGAGAAATGAACGGGATACCGTTCCGCCTATATGCATGGGATCGGGCAGGGCGTCACTGGCGCCCTGCCCGCATGGAAATATTCGCCAGACCGGCAGGCAAGTCTGTCCGTCTGGCGAACTGCCTCGTATACTGCTTCCATACTCACGTATCGATCCGGATCATCTCCACCAAAGCCTTATTTCTATATGCGACATCCTCCCTGACCGTAAAGCCCTGGCTCTCCCAAAAGGCGTTCCCGGCCTCGTTCCGGTTGAAGACCAGAAGAGCGGCTTTATTGATACCCTCTTCCTTCAGCGCGGCAATGCAGCATTCCAGAAGTTTGCCGGCAATCCCCTGCCTGCGGTAATCCTCCGCGACGGACATATGGTAAATATACCCTCTCCGGCCGTCATGTCCGCAAAGGGCGATTCCGACAATACGGTCCGCCTCTTCCGCGACATACGACGTCTCCGGATTTCTTAATAGAAATTTTTCAATACCTTCCCTGGAATCATCCAGATTATTAAAGCCCATATTTTTACAGGACATCCAGAGATCATATACCTTTTCGTAATCCGCGATGGTCATGATCCGAAACCGTACTTCGTTATTTTCATATAACATCCTTCTCATCTCCGACTTCTCAATGATTCTCTGACGATTCCGGTTTATCGTCTTTTGCCATATTCTCCTTCGCCGCGCCTTCCGTCATTCCGCCCAGCAGCCAACCGAATCCTTTTCCTACCCGTTTTCCCGGATCTTTAAAATGATTCCCTTTATTCCACTCCAGAACACAGTCCGTGCCCTGCCCTTTAAGGATCTCACAGCTCTCGCGGATGCATCTGCCTACCGTCCGCATAACCGGATTGCCGGTCCTCTCTTCACGGTCGCCCAGACTCAGATACACCCTGCCGGTCAGGATCTCCTTCTCCTTCATATAATCCACAAATCCGGGGAACCAGACCGATGGGGACACGGCCGCGGCCCCCGCGAACACATCCGTCTGGTATACCGCCCACAGCGCGAACAGTCCTGCCAGGGAATACCCGCCGATGAAATAGCGCCTTCCGGCGTCCGACGCCGCCTCCAGTACCCGATCCAGAGTCTCCCGCGCGCCCTCGCCGAAACCGTCTTCATCGGATACGGCCGACGCGTCGCCAGTGCTCTTCTCGCATGGAAATACCGGCAAAGCGTCGCCGGCGCTCTTCCTGTATGGAAATACAGCCGGCGCTTTCCACGGCGACAGCTCCCGGTTCCAATCGTCCACCTTCAGCGCAGTCAGACAGAAATCTCCGCCCGCCAGGGCGCTTACCGTTTCCACGGTATCCGGCAGCTGCGCGAAATCATGCTCTCCGACCAGCTGGATCAGGACATTCCGCGAATTTGTATCTCCGTAATCATATCTCGTCAGCATCCAATAATCTCCCCTGCGATCCATTATCCTTATACCGCCATATTACCGCAAAATATCGATTTCGTAAATTCAGATTTTTTATCGATTCGCAGTTTTTTTCTATCGATTTACAAGCTTTTATCGATCTGTACTATCGGTTTATAGCCGGAAATTACGAAAAGAAGAATTACAGGAATATGCAAAACGCACTTGACTGTTCTGTCTAATGATGTTAGACTATATCTGTCTAATAACGTTAGACAAAATCGTTTTCCATTTATCATTCATCCGCGCCGCATTTACGCCATGCGCGGGAATGAACATACGACGGGAGGAACCATCATGGAACAATTCAAGCTTGGGGAAATGGAGCAGCGTTTCGCGGAACTGATCTGGGCGGAGGCGCCCATCGCTTCGGGACAGCTGGCCAGGCGGTGCGCGGAAGCGTTCAGCTGGAAACGGACCACCGCCTATACGATGTTAAAACGTCTCTGCGACCGGGGAATCTTCGCCAATGAGAACGGCACCGTGACGGTCCTAATGTCCCGCGAGGATTTTCAGGCTTCCCAGGGGCATCTGTTTATCGATGAGAACTTCCACGGTTCCCTGCCCATGTTTCTGGCCGCTTTCTCCAGAAAGCGGCGTTTAAGCAGCCAGGAGATCGCACAGCTGCGGAAGATGATCGCGGAATACCCGGAAGATGGACCGGAAGAGAGAAAAGGAGCAGGCGGCAGTCATGAGCCTTGAACATCTGTTTATTGAGATCCTGAATATGAGCCTGACGGCGAGCGCCGTGATCCTGGCGGTACTGCTACTGAGGCTGGCGTTAAGGCGCGCCCCGCAGATCTTTTCCTACGTGCTCTGGGCCGTGGTTCTGTTCCGGCTCCTTTGCCCGTTCTCCTTCACCTCCGGCGTCTCGCTTCTGGGATTCTGGCAGGAAAAATCAGACGATTACGGGCGGATGAACTATATATCGGAGGCGGCAGTATATAGCAACCCGGCGGCGGAAATGACACCTGTACCTTACGGCGGCAGCAATGGGCCTGCACCGGAAGCGGATTCCCTGAATCGTCCGTCGTTTCCGGCCCCGGCTGTTGTTTCACCGCAGACGTTTCCGCTCTGGCTGCGCGCCGGCGCCCGCGTCTGGACCCTGGGCGTCCTTCTCCTGTTGGTCTGCGGCCTGGTCTCCTGCGTCCGTCTCTGCCGGCGGCTTCAGAACGCGGTGCCGCTTGGCGGCGGTCTCTGGCAGGCCGACGGCTTCGGAACGCCGTTCGTCTTCGGCCTGATCCGTCCGCGGATCTATATCCCGGCCGGCATCGATATGGAACACGCGGATTATATCATTCTCCACGAGCGGATCCACATCCGCCGCGGCGATCACATTTTCCGGCTTCTGGCCTGCCTTGCCCTGTGTCTCCACTGGTTCAATCCGCTGGTGTGGCTGGCCTGCTCCTTAAGCGGCCGCGATATGGAGATGTCCTGTGACGAGGCGGTCCTTCGGAAAGCCGGAACCGGCGTGAAAAAGGCCTATTCCGCCTCCCTTCTGGCCCTGGCGGCCGGAGAAGGGGACGGCTCCCCACGAGGCGTTCCTCTGGCCTTCGGCGAACGGGAACCGGAGACCCGTATCCGAAACGTCCTCCGTTTCCAAAGGCCCGCGGCCGCCACGGTAGTCGTTGTCTGCCTGATCTGTCTGCTGGCCGCCGTCCTTCTTCTGGCAAATCCCAGAAGGCTGACGCCGGCTGGCGAAACCGCACCCGTTTACTACGGCGTCGTAAAGACTGCCGATACAGAAACGGACCGGCCGGCGAACAGCCCTTATGTAATTCTGATCCCCGGATTGGGAGAAATGGAAATTCCGGACGCGGAGACTGTAAAACCTTATATTGAGATCGATTTCTCAGGACTGGAGCCGGGACAGCTGGTGCGGATCGTATTTCCGGAAGGAACAGACGCGGATACGCTGACCTCGGCGGATGGGTCTGACATTCCAGATATGACGGCCGCCGATTCGGAAACTGTGAGAACCGCAGCGGACGGGTCTGAGGCCGCCGGTATGCAGACCACCGGGCAGGAAACCGTCAGGTCGGAAAACGCCGGAACCGCGGCATCCAAAACGAAATCAGCCGGCCGCTTCACCGCCGGAGCGGAAACGATCCAGGTCGTAGGCGTCGGTTTCGACCTCCTTCCGCTCGGCGACGGCCGGTATCTCTTCGCCGTTCCCATCGGCATAGCCGAAAACGCCCAGGAAGGGGACCGTCTCCTTCTCTACTGCCGACAGACCGGCAACATTGAAAACGGCGCAGCAGCCCCTCTCCTCTTCGCCGACACCCGAGTGGTAGCGGTAGACGCGGGGCAGTATGACGTCTGGGTCACGCTTTCCGCTGAGGAAACGGCAACATTCCTGGCCGGTTTCGGCTCCGGAATCCTGTCCGGCTCCGCTTCCGGAATCTCCTGCGAATTGGAGCGCTCAGCGGTTCCCGAAACCCTCACTCCGGACATTCTGCGCGACGGCGCTGTCCCGGACGGAGCCTATCTGATCTATCCCCGCTCTCTCTCCCGCAGCGCGCGGGGATTCGACCGCTACGTCATCCCTGAATGGCCGGAAGGCGAAGAACTGCCGTTCCTTCCTTTCGCAGACGACTGTACCTTCCTGGTCAACCGAAGTTTTGAGACTCTGCGGTACGAGGAAACCGGCTTCGACGAATTTGCAAAGCTCCTGACGGATGGTCTGGACTGGCAGGATACACCGGTCCACGCGGTTTTCACGAACGGCCGGATCAGCCAGGCCGCTCTGGAAAGCGCCTTCTACAAAGCCGGTATCTCCTATATGGCCCTTGAGGGCACGGACAGTTGGTACAATGATCTTCCGGAGCTTACCGAACAGCCCACCAGCGCCGACGCCCTGGCGGCGTATTACAGGCTTGCGCGGACCGAAACCGCGGATGTCTCCGACGCCCGGGGCGCAGAACAGATTGATATCTATACCGGCAATATCGGCGACGGGGACAGCGGGATCGTGCTCGTCCGGTACAACAATGAAGAAGCGGGCCAGCTTTCCTTTTCCCTTTCCGCCCACTCTGCCCGGGCCGGATGGAACAATATCTACGCCGGGGAGCTGGAGGAAACCGGATATCTCTTGACGGTCCATATCGAGAATCGCGACACCTTCGGCGAATATTCCTACCAGGTGTTCCGCCTGAGTGACGAAGGCCAGATCCGGCAGATCGCCGGCTCATCCTTCCGCTTTTACGAAAGCCATGACGGTTATGACGAGGAACTGTTCCGCCGGTGGTGCGGCAATCTGGAAGTCTGGCTGGCGAACAGCCATCTGCTTCTGTCCTCCCAGGAAGGCGGACTGCGCACGGATCCGGTGTCTGACGCGGAGAGGTACAATTTTCAGACGCTTAACCCGCGCTTATGACCGTCCGTACTTACACCCGTATTCATACCGCTTCGTATTCTCCGGCAGTTCTATGTTCCGTCATGCATTGTCCTGCCGGTGACACACATTTTCATCATGCGTTTTCCGCCGGCGCCGCATATTCCGTCATGCGTTTTCCGCCGGCGCCGCATATTCCGTCATGTGTTTTCCGCCAGCGCTGCATATAGAATCATCTTTTAAATTATTCATTGCAAGCGATTTGAATTATTGCCAAAATACATCGCCTTTCCGCATAAAATTACTGATATTAGTCAATAACTAATATCAGTAATTTTATTCTGCACCAATATCGGTTATGATTCAGACAATTCTACCGCAGACTGGAGCAATATCATGATCGTATTTGATAAATTGTGGAAAGTGATGAAACAGAAAGGTATCTCCCAATACAAGCTGATCAACACCTATGAGGTCAGTCCTTCCCAACTGACCAGACTGAAGAGAAATCAAAGTGTCAGCACAAATACCATCGACAAATTCTGCACGATTCTGGATTGTGATATTTCTGACATCATGGAATATAAAAAAGAATAACTGTACACTAAAATCACACCGCGCATTCCCCCGCCTACAGCCATCCCAGCATCTGCCCGGCCCAATACGCTACTCCCAACACCCAACTGGACAAAATCCCGAACAGGATCACCGGTCCGGCAATCGTGAAGATCTTCACGCCGATTCCATATACCTGACCTTCTACCTGGTACTCGATCGCCGGCGCCACGACCGAATTGGCAAAGCCTGTGATCGGCACCAGCGCGCCCGCGCCGCCCCATTTAACAATCTTCGGATAAATATTAAAGCCGGTCAGCAGGATACTTCCCAGGATCAGCGCCAGCGTGTTCCAGGAAGCCGCAGTCTGCTGATCCAGTCCGTACACGGACATAAGACCGCTTATGACTGCCTGACCGATCATACAGATCACACCGCCGGTGATAAACGCCCGCAGCATATTCTTCCAAAGCGGATTCGCAGGCGTGATCTGCTTAACATATTCATTGTAGGAATTCTTATTGATCTCCATATCATATTCTCCTCGTATAATTATTTTTCTTTAGGCGTTTGCGAAACGCCACAAGCCGCATAAATACGGCATTTTTTGTTACTCAAAAACAAATAACTCCTCACTG
>CANQRU010000004.1 GCA_947626395.1 uncultured Lachnospiraceae bacterium
CGATATCAGATCCCTCCAAACCATTGATTTTGCGTGGTTTTCTCAATGTCTGTCACCAACTTTTAGAGAAGAGCCCAATATACATTCCATTTACTGCAAAGCAAAAAAAGCTATCGTACAAATTAGTATTGCGCCTATATTGGCCGAAATATCACTATTATTTTCCAACAACAAATAAAAAAGAACACCCATTAAAAAAAGATGATTCTTTAAAGCCATTGCCACTACAAATCCTGTAATCAGGGAAAAAACTACACCTATAGCGCCTAAATTAATTCTGTCCCTTTAAGAGAAACCAAGGCAACAAACACCTTAGGGGCCTCCTGTAATCTTGGAAGTATTTGAGCATGAACATACTCTAACCATCCAATCATGTACATCCAAAATAATGATATACCATTACAAATATGCATGCCCAGCACGTAAAAGTAAAATAAGCTCAATCTAACCGTAAGTTACGTTATCTACTGTTAATTCTACCTATATCTGATCAAACGCATATGATGGCTGAAACACTAAAAAATAGAAGAATATAACATGCTTATTATTAATAGCTCTAGTTTGAAAATCCAACTAACATGACTCATAATTCTTCTCCTTCTCTGCTTTTCAACCCTTTTCTATATAGCTACCAAAATTTATGTTTAACCATTCTCCATACAATAATCCAAATAATACAGACCGCAAGATTAATTGTAAATATTGGTTTTCTCATTTGTATATTGGCTATAATCTTTTTCAACGGATTGTTTTCGAATTTAACAACAACTGACTCCATCTTAATTTCAGGATCTCGCGAAAACCAATAAGAATTTTTTTCATCAACAATATCCAATTCTGCATTTATTCTCTTATACTGATTAAATAAGTTTCCCGTTTCTATCTTATATTCTGTAATTGCTTCTCCCTCTTCATTAAAATATAGAGGAACTCTTAAATTTTCATATTGTATATCTTCTTTACTCTCCGGATCCAGTAAATGACAAGATAAATAAATCGCATCATTTATTTCAATGTCTTTAAGCCGAACATGTACAGTGATATCCACAGTCTCCTGAAATGATTCTAATTGATTATCATCAACCAACTCGATTAATGCCTGTTCTGATGCATTCGACGTAATTATCTGCATAAAACTAATAATACTGAAAAAGGAAATTCCTAATAAGATTTTCCGTGCGATAACTCTCATACTTATATTCAACCTCTCATCTGATTTAAATAAAAAGAAACAACCTCTGTCGGCTCCCCATCAGCGACAATACGCCCCCGATCCAGCAGAATAGTTCGACTACACACATTCTGGATTGTTGACATATCGTGCAAGACCAATACGAGGATTTTAGCATTATCCATGATATTCATCATTCGTTTTTTGGCCTTCTTTTGAAAATTAATGTCTCCTGCGCTTAAGACTTCATCCACCAGCAGTATTTCGCCTGCAACGGACGTTGATATCGCAAAAGCCAAGCGAACCAACATACCGGAAGAATACGAACGAATTGGATAGTCAATAAAATCTCCCAGTTCTGCAAAATCAATGATTTCCTGCTCCTTCTCGCGAACCTCATCCGGCGTTCCCCCAAGCATTAAACCTCGATACATGATGTTCTCGCGCCCGGTCGATTCCATATCAAATCCAAGTGTGAGTTCAAACATAGAACGTATTTCGCCTTTTGTTTCAATTCTTCCATTCTTAATCGGATATAGGCCGGCGAGTGCTTTCAGCAACGTGCTTTTCCCTGCTCCGTTGAAACCAATAACCCCTACTCTCTCACCCTCATGAATTTCAAGCGACATATCCTTTAACGCATGGACATCTTCCAATGTTCTTTTTTTCTTTTCAAGACGAAGCCTCGAAAAAACCTCCTGTTTTATAGTCATCGCATTATACAAAGTCGATGGATAGTAGAGATCAACATGTTCCATCTTGATATAGCAACGTTCCATTTATACCCCCTATAAATAAAAAATAATTTGATGAGAATTCTTCCTGTTCGCCATATATGCCAGCACGGTAAATAGACTTACTGCAACTATTGTATATATATAATCCAATGCAGATGGTAAATTACCATATACAAATGGTTCTCTAACTAGATTTAAGATATGGGTAATTGGATTATGCAGATAGAACCACCACAAATAATCATTTCCACTAAACATTTGTTGTTGGAACATAACTGGTGATACATACCATAAGGCTTGCATAACCAACGACATTACCTGCGGATAATCTCTATATTTACATCCATAGTAACCGGCCAATGTAGTAAGACTCCATGATAGCAAGAAGAATAACACCACCGTTAAAGGCAAAGTTATGATTCCCAATATAATATGGATCGGATGCATCACTAAAAGCCACGGAGCCAACGCAACCATCTCTATACAAAATGTAATTATATTAAGCACCGCGCTTCTTAGCGTATAAATCGTTACCGGATGATTAAACTGCCTTACATACTGCTCAGCGCTCAAAATGCTGTTAGCACCTGCAACAACGCTGCTATTCATTAAATCCCATACAATAATACCTGAAAGAATATAAAGCACATATTCTCCCAATGGCTGATTAAATATGGCGGAAAAAACAAATGCCATAATCATTGTCAGAAATAATGGTTGCAGTACCGTCCACAATAATCCCAATTTCGACCTACGAAACCTAGCTTTTAACTCGCACCTTGCCAAATGGTTCCAGAAATATCTCGTTTTATATATCTTGTGCCAGTATTCCATCATGTTATTATCATTCTCCTGTTATAATTCTGATCAGACATTCGCAGATATATCTGACATTCTCCTCCGTCAGAAGGGCATGTGATGGCAGACTTATTCCGCGTGCCGCCAGCTTCTCTGCGACAGGACATTCTACATTCGTATCGTAATATGGCGGCATAATATGCATCGGATAGAACAACGGACGCATCTCGATATTGCATTCCTCCATCTGCTGCATCACCTGATCCCGGTTCTTGGTGACTTTATCCTGAAGGATCACATTATTCATCCAATATACATGCTTGCAGTCTTCCGGTTCAGCCTGCATAAGAACATAATCCGTATAATCTCCAAGAAACTTTTTATATAAATCAGCTACTCTCTTCCGCTGCCCTATATGCCACTCTACATTTTCCAGCTGTCCAAGGCCGACGGCTGCCTGCATATTCGTCATTCGGTAATTGTACCCTACGTCAATATGCCAGTATTTCTTCTCTGGCGATACTGCCTGCCCTTTAAGCAGTTTCATCCGCTGATAAAATACCTCATCATCTGTTACGATCATACCGCCTTCGCCGCTCGTGATAATCTTGTTTCCAAAGAAACTGAAGGATCCCGCAAGACCAAAGCTACCCACCTTACGGCCCTTGTATTCAGCCCCATGGGCTTCCGCTGCATCCTCTATAACGGGAAGGCCATGCCGGGCAGCGATCTCCAGGATCGGGTCCATATCGCAGGGTAGACCGTATAAGTGAACTGGCATGATCGCTTTCGTATGTACGTTAATTTTCTCCTCAATTTTCGCAGGATCCATATTAAAAGTATCCTTCCGGCTGTCTATAAACACCGGCTTTCCTCCGCAATACCGCACTGCATTCGCGGTGGCAATATATGTCAGATCTGGCATGATCACTTCGTCACCCGGTCTGATACCAAGCGCTAACATAAGAAGATGTAGCGTCACTGTTCCATTTGAACACGATATAGCATATTTAGTTCCACAGAATTCTGCGAACTTTTTTTCAAACTCATTAATAAACCGACCATTTGCTGATACCCAACCGGTATCGATACATTCATCCAAATACTTTTTTTCATTTCCATTAAATACAGGGTTGGCAATCGATATTCTTTTCATTTGCATCTTCCTCCATTTTCTTCGTCATTTATTAATTTCTTATAAACCCCCGCCAATATCCGCGCCGACTCTTCCCAGCGATATCTCTGCGCCCTCTTAATTCCTCTTTCTCTCAGTTCTCTGCGCAAATTCCCGTCTTTCATCAGCGCCTCCATCGCTTCGCTGATCTTCTCCGTCTCCTCCGGATCTATCAGTATGCCCGCGTCTCCTGCCACTTCCAGTAGCGAAGTTGCGTTCGATGTGATCACCGGCGTTCCGCATGCCATCGCCTCAATGACCGGCATTCCGAATCCCTCATAGAGCGACGGGAACAGGAACGCCATCGCACCGGCCATCAGTACCGGTGCATCCTCTTGAGGCACATAACCGGTCAAAATAATGCTCTCCGGCATATTTAGCCTTTTGATATTGTCGTAAATTGAATCGCACCGCCACCCCCGGCCTCCAGCCAGTACCAACTGAGGCACATCTTTTATATGGTTCTTAAGGCCTATATAAGCATCCAGGATTCGTTGTATGTTTTTCCGGGGTTCGATTGTCCCCAGATATAAAAAATATTCGCCAGAAATTCCATATTTCCGGCGAATACTTTCTATCTGCTCTAATGAATAACCAGTATGGTACCACTTTTTGTCAACAGCGAGCGGCATAACTGTGATCTTATCCGCGGATATGCCCATATATCGCATGATTTCGCCCTTACTGAACTCGGATATCGTGACGATTGCATCCGCTCTTCTGCAGGATCTTCTAAGCGTCAGATCCAGCCAGCGCTTCGTTTTCGCCCGCACGTACTGCGGACAGGCCAGATGGGACATATCATGGATAATTGTGACCTTCTTTCCTCGCACTCCGGGAGGGATCACATAGTTGAAGAACTGGGTAATCTGACTATCGTCACCAAAGAACCACTGGTAAGGCATCGGTAGAAACGGCCAGATCAGCTTGTACCAGATGTCATTGAACCATTTGCATTCCCGCAACACTAAGCCATTTCTCCTATATTCCCCCAGAAGCTGCAGCTCCTCCTCTGAATATCCTCGTACGAAAACATTCAGTCTGCAGTCCAACTCCGGCATTTCGGATAACTCCTTGATAAGATTATCGGCACACCAGGCAATCCCGGTCTTATTTCCTTTCAAGAACAATTGTCCGTCAAACGTGACCTTCATGCTATTTCTCCGGAGTTTACGCTATCTTCATCATCTGCTTGTCTAAACTGGGGAATCAATTCTGAATAGATATTAATTATATTCTTAATCATCATCGCTTGTGTATATTTCTCCTCTACCCTCTTTCTGGCTGCAAGCCCCATCTGTCTGCGTTCATCCGTATGTTCCGCCATCCAGTCCAAAGCGCTTGCCAATCCGTCTATATCTCCCGGCTGCACAGTCAATCCTGTCTCCCCATGGATGCTTACCTCCGGAACCCCGCTGGGCAGATTCGTATTGATCACCGGAATTCCATAAGCCATAGCCTCTAACTGTACAAGGCCGAAAGCCTCGCTGCGCTCAACGGATGGTAATACAAATATATCCGACTGGGCCAGCTTCTCTCTTTTCTGTGCCTCTGTAGCGCTACCACAGAAGGAAACAGATTCATCGATTCCCAATTTCCGGCATTTTCTTTTCAGATTTTCCTCCAGCTCTCCGGTTCCAACGATGCTCAGATGGGCAGGCTGTTTCATTTTCCCGAATGCCTCGAGAAGAACATCACAACCTTTATAACTAACTAACCTTCCAATAAAAAGAACTTGTGCTTTTCTCCCATCAGAAGAATCAGGCTTCTGAGCCTTTCTCTCTTTCATACTCTCCTGCCCAGCTATAAGAACCTCATCTTCTACTGCCAGCGGAACTATCCTGCATTTGTTCAGATACGGACTTAGGTAAGAGGAACCTTTCGCTGTCCCTTCAGCGCTTACCAGAATGACATCGGCCTTTTTAAGAAATCGGCTCATAATCGGCTTGTACAGATACATCAGCCGCTTCTGCCTCACTACATCACTGTGCCAGAATGCGACCAGTTTCCCCTTATATCCAGAAAGCAGAAAAGCCAAATCCCCCAAGGGGAACGGCATATGGCAGTTAACAATATCAGCCTGTTTTGCCAGTTTTCTAAATTGCCACAGAAATGACAATGAAATAGGCATAGATGCCAAAACACCGAAACTACCTGTTCGATGAATCGTAACGCCATTTATTTGCTCTACAGTTCCACGCCTCTTTTTCTGACAAACAAGCACATCAACATTTATATTTGATCTCTCTGATAATCCTTCGGCTATCTGCTGAACCACTTTTTCGATCCCGCCGATCTCCGGATAATAAAGTTTATTTACCTGAAGTATTCTCATGCCTATACGCTTCTCTCATTCATGGTAAATGTAGACATGCCTCTAGTTCTCATCTTATTTTATTCTCCGCATCAAACCGCTATATTAATCTTTCCCTGCTTTTTTACCTGTTCAGGCCTCTTTATCTCTTCTTCCTGTCGGATCATCGTCACAGTCTCGCACACCCGATAGCTATTCTTCCCGTTCTCATCTTTCCTGACTTCCAGAACCGTATAATGATCCGCCGCCGGCGGCTCAGTCATGGCCTCAATCCCCTTATATAGAGCCTTCTCCCCTACATCCACATCCAGCAAAAGCCCCAGCGGGATCACCGTGTCCTCTCCCCACAGCTTCTTATGCGTCTTCGCAAACCGGCTGGAGAAACGAATCTTCTCGATACCATCCAGCAAATATTCCAGCGGCCCATAGACCCTGCAGTAAGCGCTTCCCACTGACTCCCGCAGAACATAGGAAAGGTGCACCACATGGTCCTCTCCGGATATAGCTTCCAGGAACCGGGCGTCCTTTTCCATCAGAGGGAACATGGACAGATACCCCGTAGCGATCAGCCGGGATATCGCCGGGATCTTGTCCAGACGCCGGAACAGGGACTCCGTGTCCTCGCAGGTAAGGAAGACGCAGCCTTTAAAAAGCGGCTCCAGCTCGATCACGCTCCGCTGCTGCCGCCTCAGGTTCCGTTCATTATAGATCACAAATACGTCTTTATACAGATAAGGCGGGACGGTCCGCCGGATCTCCTTTACCAGCGCTTCCTCCCCGCCGTACCAGGTCTTCAATTTATACCAAAGCATCCGTTTTCCTCCTTTCCCTTACGCCAGCTTTCTGACGCTTTCAGCCGGCACTTCCACAAAGATATCCCTACCAAACATATGCACGGAAAACTGTACATCACTGCATTTTATCTGGCTGATAACAGCCACATTTCCTTCAAACGCCCCTTCGACCACTGTCACCCGGTCGCCTGGCGCAAGGTCAGCCGCCGGCTTCTTCTGGACAGGCGTCTCATATTTCTCCGGAGTGCGAACCGGCGCCTCCACCTTCCCATAAGACATCTCCCTGCGCACATCGTCGTTCAGGATGATCCCCACACGCGCTGTCTTTTCCTGCCCGGCGATCTGCATCCGAATCTGAGCAAACCGCTTTTTGAACTGATAATTCCGGATAGAGTCCCTGCACTTCTCCAGGGGGCCGGACATGTACGACACATGGTTTTTCCCATCAGTCGCCACATAGGTCAGGCGCACGATATGATCCTGATCCATCATCTGCAGCAGAAATTCTGCCTCGCCGTCATACATCGGGATAAACTCAAATTCCCCGGCCGTTATGATCTTCGACATGGCCGGGACCATTTTCAAATGCTGAAAGAGCCCCTCTATATCGTCCGAAGAGAGGAAAATGTATCCGGGAAACAGCCGCAGCACGCGAACCTGGTTCTGCTGGTGCCAGCAGTGCAGCTGCTCAAAATAGGGTACGAAACATTCTCCTGCGCATTCCTTCGGTACTATGAGGCGGATCATTTCTGCCAGTCTCTCTTCTTTTCCTGTATAAGTCTGTATCGCGTACCACAGCATGGCCTGCGCCGCTCCCTTCCGCATCTTTCCTGTCTTTCTGCTCCGGATAAACCGAAACCGGAATCATGCCGTTCATTCGCGGATGCTCATAACCGTCCGAAAGAAGCAAGCTTCGCCATCCTGCCTCTTCATTTCAAAGAGACAGGCTCCGCCATCCCGTCCCGTCCTCATCGGACAGTGCGGATCGCTGTGGCCGCTATAACCCCTTTCTGCGGAAACATCACCCAAGGCTCACGATTCCCATCCAGGTTTTGTCGTCTAAAAGAATTTTTTACAGCCTAAAGAGATTTTCGGAAGTATAATAGTATTGGTATCCCTTATGATATAATCGTGGAAATACCCACAACTGCCGGCGAATTATGTCGTAGAGTACACCACTCTACGACATTTCCTCAAAGCTGTATTTCCTTTGACGCAATAGATTTTACAAAACAATAGGATATTTGTCAATACCGTTTATCTGGAAACATCTTAAGATTTTGTCTGGAAACATCTTAAGATGTTTTCTGCAAAAAAAGTCTGATCGCAACGAAAAGACCGCACAGAAACACCAGCAATTCAATGAAGAGGGGGAAGTCATGATGTTGGAAAAAGAACGGAAAGTTTATCTGAAAACGGATGTGATGCAGATTGGAAAGTACATCGTTGAGCAGGCCGAGGACGGCAGGCTTATTCTTATGGCCTGCGGATCTGATATGCCGGAATCGCGTCTTCTTCCGTTGGGTCAGGGCGCCGTTACCTTGGGGGAATATGCGGAAAAATGGCTTGAAACGGTCCGGTTCCAGGTTAAGGAATCCACTTACGTGAAGTATTGGAATTTGCTGTATTCCTACATTATTCCTGAACTTGGCAGGCTGGAATGGCCGGCTTTGAACCGGGAAACAATAAAACTTTTCTGTGGCAGAATGCGTTCTGTGGGCGGACAGAAGCAGAACGGGCTTTCCGCCAAGACTGTCACGGATATCATGTCTGTATTGCGCCGGATATTCTATTACGCAGCTGATCATGGAGAAGTCGTGCCATTTAATATTTCCTCCATTACCGTGAAAAAAGAGCAGAAAGAGATGAAGGTACTGACCAGAAATGAGCAGGACAGGCTATATAAATATCTCTGTGCGAACCGTTCCGGGCGAAATCTGGGGCTCCTGATCTGCATGTTTACCGGGCTGCGGCTCGGCGAGATCTGCGCGCTTAAATGGGAGGACATTTCCTTCTCGGAACAGACGATCTTTGTGCATCGGACGATGCAGCGGATCCAGACGAAGGATGATCCGGCAAGAAAGACGAAGATCATTATTACATCTCCCAAAAGCGGCAGTTCTGTCCGCAGGATCCCGATTCCGAAAGAACTGAATAAGATCCTTTTTGCCTGCCGCGGGAACGGAAAAGGCTATATTCTGACGGGCCGGGCGGACGCTTATGTGGAGCCCCGGACGATGGAAAGGCATTTCGCGAAAGTCCTTGAGCAGGCAGGGATAGAGAAGGTGAATTTTCATGCGCTCCGTCATACATTTGCAACGAGGTGCGTGGAGATGGAATTTGATGTGAAGAGCCTGAGCGAGATCCTGGGACACGCAAATGTCAATATCACACTGAACCGCTATGTCCATCCGACAATGGAACTTAAGAGGAAAAATATGCAGAAACTGTCAGTGCTGATGGAAGTCGGATAGAAGCGTCTGTTGTGGAATCACAACTACAGGAAGGGATCTATTGGACAGATGGCGACAGTATGTAAAAATCAGATGGCGGCAGATATTGGCATATGCGCTGCTTTATCGTAGAGTGGTGTACTCTACGACATTTCTTTACATAAAATAAGACATCCCGCCGTGCCAAGGATGTCGATTTCATCCGATATCTATCGGCTGCAGATATGTAATTATGTCTGTCCGGGAATCCTCTGCGTGTAACCGCAAAGCTCCTGCAGCGTCTGTTGAATGACAGGAAACCGAGGAGCTTGTTTTTATTGCCGTTTCCCCTGCCCGCTATTTGTGAATCTTTTCTGGCATTCCTGCCGTCTGCAATTACTTTGTCAACATAATCATGAAAAAACACCCGGCATAGAAAATCTCGCAATTCTCTATGCCGGATGCGTATATTTCCATACGAGCAGAATGTCACTGACACTCTGCTCCTATTTACAGTACCTCGCCACTTCACACAAGAACAAACTCCGCTCCATTCTCCGTATCGCTGCTCCCGCCGATATACGCCTCAAACCGGCCAGGTTCGCTGACATAATTCATATCGATATCATAGAACCGCAGCATGGGTTCTTCAATAGAGAAACTGACTTCCCGGCTCTCCCCGGGCGCCAGGGATACCTTCTGAAATCCCTTCAGGCTCCGGACCGGCCGGACCACGCTGGCTGACGGATCCCTGAGATACAGCTGGACCGTCTCCACGCCGCTCATATCGCCGGTATTGGTCACAGTCACGCTGGCCGTGATCCGCTCTCCCGCCTTCATCTCCCGGCGGTCAAGCTTCACCTCCGAATAGGCGAATTCCGTATAGGACAGGCCGTAGCCGAACGGATAGAGCGGCGCGGTCACCTCGTCCATATATCCGTTCCTGAAAAGATGGATCTCGTGGGACGGATTGGGTCTTCCTGTCGCAAAATGATTGTAATAAATCGGCACCTGCCCCAGCGACCTTGGAAACGTCATGGAAAGCTTCCCCTGGGGGACCCGATCCCCGAAGAGCACGTCCGCGATGGCGTTTCCACCTTCCGTTCCGGGCATCCAGACCACAAGAAGCGCCCTGGAAAGCTCCGCGATCTCTTTCACCGCCAGCGGGCGGCCGCAGAACAGCACCGTCACGATGTTGGGATTGACCTGACGCACCTTCCGGAGAAGCTCCATCTGTCCCTCTGAAATGCCCAGGCTGGTGCGGCTCCCCGCCTCTCCGGTCAGATCCTTATGCTCTCCCAGGCACAGAACGACCTGATCGCTGGACGACGCCAGCGCGACAGCCTCCGAAAGCCACTGATCCGTCTGCTCGTCGGATGGATTCGGAATCCGTCCGAATTTCGTGGCGCAGCCTTTGTCCATCACATAGCTGCCCTGGGCAAACGACATTCCGCGCAGGCCTTTGGCCTCCACGCCCTGCTTTATCGTCACAGTCTCTTCCGGCCGTTTCGGGAAAGACCAGGCTCCGTAGATCTCGCGATTGTCCACGTAGGGGCCGATCCAGGCTATACTGCCCTCCTCACTTTGGAAATTCTTCCGCAGCGGCAGGATCCCCTCATTTTTCAGCAGCACAAAGGACGCTGCAGCCGCCTCCCTGGCCTTCTGCCGGAAGTCTTCGCGCAGCAATATCTTCCCTGCTTCCGCCGAATCCACGACCTTAAACGGCTCCTCGAAGAGGCCCAGATCATTTTTCAGTGTCAAAATGCGCAGGACCGCCTCATCCACCAGCTTCTCCGGCACCTCGCCGGAACGCACCAGCTCCGCCAGATGCCCGGCGTAGGCGTTGGAAACCATATCGATATCCACGCCGGCCTCGACCGCCAGCTTTGCGGCCTCCCTCACGTCCGCCGCTATGCCGTGGGGCACCATTTCCTCCACGGCGCTGTAATCGGAGATCACCACGCCGTCGAAGCCCATTTTCTCCCGCAGGATCTTCCGCAGAAGCCACTTATTACCGGAAGACGGAATGCGGTTCAGCGTATTAAAGGATGTCATCGCCAGGCGGCAGCCTTCCTTCACCGCCGCCTCGTAGGCGGGCAGATAGTCCTCCATGAGGGTTCGCTCCGACAGCTCCACATTGTCGTAATCCCTTCCGCCATCCGGAGCCCCGTATCCGGCGAAATGCTTCAGGCAGGCGGCTACTTTATCCTTCTCGCGGAGATCGCCCTGATACCCGCGAACCATCGCTCTGGCCATCTCGCTGTTCAGGTACGGATCCTCGCCCGGCGATTCCATCACGCGCCCCCACCGGGCGTCCCGAACCAGGTCCAGCATAGGCGAAAACGTCACATGCAGTCCGTCGGCGGCCGCCTCAGCCGCAGCCACGGAGCAGGCTTCCTCCGCCATTTCCGGAGAGAATGTGCATCCCAGCGCCAGCGGGATTGGGAAAATGGTCTCGAATCCGTTGATCACGTCCAGCATGAACAGCAGCGGGATATGATGAGGCTGTTTCGCCATCTGCTGCTTCTGCAGCTCGCAGATCTTTTCTGCGCCTTTGATCCCCAATACGGAACCGGCCATTCCGATCTGCTCTTTGGTAAGCTGAGTGGTTCCGGTCGGCCCAGTCACGAGCCCGCCGCTGGTCAGAACCTTCGCCGGGAGCTGGATCATTTGTCCGACTTTTTCCTCCAGAGACATGTCTTTCAGCAGTTCATTCAGTTTTTCCTGTGTCATAGGAACCTCCTTTTTGGTGTCTTTTATTCCTGCCATCTTTTTCTTCCGATGTCTTTTACATTTTTCACCCGTTTGAACTTTGGCTGATTATTTTACATTTTTCGCTCATCAGCACTTCGGTTGGTTCTTTTACAAAATTTCGCTCGTCAGCACTTCGGCTGATCTTTTACGAAATTTCGCTGATCGCGGTTATCTCCTTCTCTTTCAGTCCCTCGTACATCTTCTCCGATACCGGAACCGACACTTCTAACCTCCGGGCCTCCCGCACCAGATAACCGCTGAAAGTCTCCAGTTCCGACCGCCTCCCGGCCCGCACATCACGCTGGAGGGAACTGGTGGCGTCGTCGCCGTAATCATTGTAGAACTTGCGGATCACCGCGTCCGCGTGGTCCTCCGGAATGCCGATGCCTTCCGCCCGCGCCACCGCGCAGGCCTCGCGGACTAACTGCTCATACTGCTGCGCCTTCGCCGGGTCGCCGCGCAGCTGGCCGATGGTACCGTCATAATAGGCGGTTTCCACATTGTAGGCGCAGTTCAGGATGTATTTCTTCCAGATTTCACACCGAATGTCCGCCGCCGTCTCGTGGTCGATGTCTGCTTCGGAAAGGATCCCGGAAACTTCCGCAACCTTCTCCTGCTGCCGCGCGTCCGCATTCCGGATTCCGATCCGAAGGTTGGCAAATTGGCCCTGCTGCTCGATGGAATAGTCCAGGCGTGCGAAAGAGACGATGTAAATGAGAGAATCCACGACTACCGCCTTCCGGGGCAGTGTAGGAGCGGCGCCTGTTTCCGTATCGTCCGACCGGAAAGCAGCATCTGTTCCTGCATCGTCCGGCCGAGACGCGGCGACACCGCTTTCTCCCAGCCGAAGAAGCTCCCGCACCCGGTCTCCCGCATCCACTCCGTTCATAACCGGAACGATCACCGTCTCATCCGTCACTGCGCCGGACCCGGCCAGATCGCGGCAGACCTCTTCCAGCGAATAATTTTTCACACAGATAAAAATATAGTCCTGCGGCTCCAGGAAACGGACAGCATCAACCACATGTTCCGGCCTTCCTGTCTTCTCTCCCTTATACTCACTGTACAGAACCAGTCCCCGCTCCGTGATCGCCCGGCCGCGTTCTCCCCGGGCTACCAGAGTCACATGGGGAAACTTCTGAAGCAGCATGCCGGCCAGATAGCCTCCCACGCCTCCTACGCCGATCACGGCGATTTTCTTCTCACGCAGAACCATGTTCTTTCCTCCCTGCCGTCCTCATTCCTGTATTCTGCAGTGTTTTGCGGCAATTTACTGCGTTTCGCGGCCATCTGTATTCCATGGCCCCACTATATTCCGGCCGCTCCCATTTTACAGGTTCCCTCACTCTCCTGCATCATGACCAACCGTTTCCATAATCCGTGACACCGAACTCCCGGTCCCGCCGAGCCGCTTCTTCAATATAAAATCTGCCGTAAGTATACCCGAAACAAGACGGATGCGCAAGAGGTTTTCTCCGCAGCCTTCTCCGGAATTTTCCCACAGTCCTATTCTGAATTTATAATAAAAAAATCACAAAATTTTCACAAATTGCGGTCTCCCGTCCCCTTGACTTTCCAAAATGCGCGAGTTATATTACGCATAGAACAGAAAGGGGGATTTCTGTTCGTGTAACCCGTTGTCACCTGCCCGGAAGGGCATACAAACTTAACACACCTCACAGAGGTCCTGCTAAGATCAGATTTTGGAGGAAAAGGTAAATGAATACTTTAAAAGCTGAAAAAAGGGACATGGCCGTAAAGGCCAAAAAGCTCAGAAGAGAGGGGTACGTCGTAGGCAACGTATTCGGGAAGGAACTGAAGGATTCCATTCCGATCCAGATGAACAAGAAGGACGTGGACAAACTCCTGAAAACGGATCACAAGGGCAGCCAGATCATGCTGGACATCGAAGGACAGTCCTATGACGTCCTGATCAAGAATCTGGATTTCAATCCGCTGGCGGGAAGGCTGGATTCGATCGAATTCCAGGCGCTGGTCAGCAATGAAATGGTACATTCTGTCGCCGAGGTCATCGTGGCGAACCATGATAAGATCGTGGGCGGTGTCGTACAGGTCGAGCTTCCCGAGATCTCCTACAAGGCGCTCCCGGCCGCTCTGGTTGATCACATCGAAGTGGATGTGGCCGGCATGAAGGTCGGCGACGTGGTCCATGTGAAGGATCTGGCGATCGCGTCCGACAAAGATATCTCCATCAAGAACGATCCCGACGCAGTCGTCGTCGCCGTGATCGCGATCCACAACGCGGCGATCCCGGAGCCGGAGGCGGAAACGGAAGCTGCTGAGGCGGAGAAATAAAGGATTAGAAGAGTAAATTTACTGCCGGGGCATCCGAAAAGGTACCCCGGCACAATCATTTTCTACGACATTGAACTAACATCATCCGGCAGCACATCGCTAAACATCAGCAGATTGGCCGTCACCTTCTCATTCTCGGTAAGCGGCTTAAACGTCCCGTTCTCATAGAGAATATCCGTGACCATCTGCGCGACCGTGGCGCCGATAAAGCCGCTCACGGCCCAGGCGATGATCAGATCCTGCATCTGCGGCGGAAAGCGCTTCGCGCTCATCGTCGCGAATTCCAGCGCTTTATCGGCAAAACGGGCCTTCAGTTCGTCGCTGAGAGCCGGGATCCGGGCAAAGAATTTCTCCCGCGGCTCCTTCACTACCATAATGTTCACTTTGCCGTCCGCCGTCAGGAATTTGCGCTCGCGCAGGCGGGCGAATTTCTCCGCGTTGGCGGGATTGACGCAGAAAGCAGAAGCCGCGGCCAGGTCTTCGGCGGGCGCCGCCCCAAGCATCCCCCTCATATACTCGTAGAGATACTCATAATCCGTGCCGAGATTGTTCTTCCACGTTCCTGTCCGGCCGTCATGCCGGCTGTCCGCGGACCAGGCAAAAACCGCCGGGTATTTGGACGACTGTCTCGTCATATTGCCGCATACACTGTACTGCGGCCACTGCCGTTCCCACCGGTAATCCGGATCCGCTGCCCTGCACTTCAGATCTACCGCAGCGGTGAAACAGCCGCCCGCGGTCGTCTTGATTATATATCTGGACAGATCCTTCTGGATCGGGATCCCGCATTTGTTCAGCACACTCCAGAAGATCGCCGCCGCATCCAGAAGCTCCCGGTTCCCGCCGGGGATATAGACGTCCGCTGCCTCGCTGACGGCCATCCTCACAAGCGGCACATACTCCTTCACCAGCGTTTCCGCGATCGTAAGCTGCAGCTTCAGCTCCTGCTCCTGCTGCTCAAGGGAATACTCCTCGGCCGAGAATTTCACATACGTCGTATAGCGGCCGCCGGTTGTTTTCACAAGGAATCCGTTCCCCTCCAAGAAATCGATCCGCTCCTTCAGATACACCGGCGTCATGCCCAGTTCTTCCGCGATCTCTTCCGCCGTCCGCGGCTGCCAGTACACGCTGTACACAATATTCAGATTCAGCTGGTCGCCCAGATAAGACTCCGGTCCTAAGTTGGATCCGGGATTCCCGCCGTGGCTGAAGTCCAGCGCCGTAACCGGCGCAAGCCCTAATTTTCCGATCTTTCTCTCCATTTGAAAGCCCTCCTTCAGTTCATTCCTCGCCTTGTTCAGATGCCATTTGACGGTTCCCTCGGAAATACCCATCTCACGCGCGATCACAGAAATGGGGGCGTCCTCGTAATAAAAACGGAAAATGATCCGGCGACGTTTCTCCGTCAGGAAAGCGATCTCGCGGCGAAGCCTTTTCATTTCCTCCTCCGGGTCTTCCAACGCGTAATCGTCGCAGAACAGCAGTTCCATACCGTCGATGGAAATGCCTCCGTGCTTCTTCCTGACCGAAACATAACGGGCATAGGTATGCTCGCTGATCCGCCAAATATAGCCTTCCAGATTGACGATCTCTCCGGCCCGCCGAAGGGAAATGTACACTTCCTTTATGATCTCCGCGCACAGTTCCTCCGCCTCGTCGTACGAATAGGCCTTCTTCATCGCAAAGCCGTATAGCTTCTGCATGTATTCCGTTATGATCTGATCCGCTTTCTGTTTCTCCATTCTTATCACTCCCGGCGCCGTCTGGTCATATAGTGAGGGCTTTTGCTGAAAGGTTGGCGGAATTCTGCATTTTTCTGTAAAATACGAGAAAGGCGTCACTGGCGCCTTGTTTACATGGAAATATAGAAATACCCGAGCCAGAACCGACTCAGGTATTCTTATCTCCTTATCTCCACCCTGTGCAAATCGTATATTTTCTCAAAGATTATACTCTTTGAAAAGCTTCCTGCGAAAAGCGCTGTCAGACGCCGCTTTTATGATCAGATCATCCTTATGATTCTCCGACAGAACGATGATCAGGCGCGCCAGGCGCTCCTGACCGCGTTTTTCACCAATCCGCTCACCCTGCTTTCGGCCCTGCTCCCGGCCACGCTTCTCTCCATCCAGTATCAGATCATCAATCGCCTTGCACATACTGATCTCCTTCCCCTCCTTCTTCTGCCGGCTCACCAGTTTCCTCAATCTCTTCTGCTCCCCCAGCATCGCAAACGCTGCTGAGATCTCCACGCTGTCCATCCGGTTCAATTCCTCCCGGTGGGCGTTCACATATCCGTATAATTTCTTCTTATCTTCGTTTAATTTTAACATATAAAAGATATGCTGTAAACAGCTTTTGTAGTTTTCCGGATCTTTTATCGCCCTGACCGGGACGATGTTCAGCCGGTAATCCGCCACGAACGGAAGCAGTTCCTTCACCTTTTCATTCTCCCGATCCACTCCCAGCATCTCGTGCAGGCTCCGGCTGCCGTCCCACTCTTTTCCCAGATATAACACCAGGTTCACCACAGGACGCAGGCGGTCCTCTTTTCTGATCCCCGACATCAGTTCTTCCGAGCTCTTCAGTTCCCCTCTCTCCCGGTGCCCTTTCTCCAGCTCTTGAACCTGCCTGTGATACTCCAGAGCATCGTAGA
Source organism: uncultured Lachnospiraceae bacterium (assembly GCA_947626395.1). Lineage (GTDB taxonomy): Bacteria > Bacillota > Clostridia > Lachnospirales > Lachnospiraceae > UBA3402. The sequence continues at coordinate 17,144 of CANQRU010000004.1, forward strand.
GCATATTGCGGACCGGCATCCCATAGTCCACCTTCGTCTGCGTCTCATCGAAAAATGCAACCGAATAGATATCATTTTCCGCCTTCATCCGCACGTCACCGGTCTTCTCAACTGCCTTTCTGCGGCCGTCTTCCTCTACGATAACCCCGTACCGGAGCGGAAGCGGCGTCAGATCCTCCGGCCGCAGTACCTGCTCGCCCCCATGGAGCAGGCCGTTGATCAGGTCGGCAAATACAGCCGGCCTCTCCAGCATCGCATTTACTTCTGTATCGATTACCCCCATACAACTCCTCCTCTGCGCAATAATTGTCTTGCTTTTCAAAATCGTACATCTTCACGGAATCCGCCGGAGAACAATCCGAATGAAAACAGATCCTTAGATATATGAAATACCAGCAAATTCAGTATAGCACAGAGAGGGCAATAAAACAACCCTTTATTAATACAAGTTAGCCAAGTTAGTACAGATTCACAAGCGTGTCTCCGCCAGCTTATAAAGCAGCGTCCCCCGCTTGTCATACACCGCGTCGCCGTTGGTCAGCACATAATCCTCACTACCCAGGATCGCCCTGCAGTAATCCTGAACCGATGTAAGCCGCCGCTTGAACGCGACGCCTCCGCCCAGCAGATTCGTCGTATGGATGTCTGATCCGGCCGTGATCGGAAGATCATGCTCATTGGCATAACGGATCGCACGTCTGTCATATTCCGGATCATTATGACTCACGCTCCGGCTGGAGGAATGGGCCGCATTGATCCCCTCCACGCCGTCCACATACTCCGGGTACAGCCTGATCTCCGGGATATACCCAGCCTCCCGGAACGGATGGGCGTGAATGACCATACCGCCGGCCTCATGAATCAGAATGTACTGCTCCTTCACATCGGCCGTACGGATCTCCGGATGGGCCTTCAGCCAATCCGGCGTGATACCATAAATCAGGAATTCTGTACCCTTGTAACCTGCCTCATATCCCCAGAACACATCCAAATCGTGTTTCTGGCCGTATTCCATGGCATTCTCGTAACCTGTGATAAAGCCGTCCACCCACTGTTCCCAGGGCAGCGACCGGTCGATCCCGGTATTGCCGCCCCAGTTGTGATCTGTTATGATGATCCCCGCATAGCCCATAAGATGGGCGGCTTCCGCCATCTCCGCGCCGGAATTATGTGCGCAGGCGCTTCCAGGCAGGGTGTGAAGATGAGTTTCGTAAAGGTAGGGGTAATCTTTTATTGTCATCGTTTCTGTCCTTTCTCTCTGGTTGTAGGAAAATTACCGGCAAAGTTTCCGGCTGAACTGCCATAAAAAACAGTCAATCTCCCGCCCAGGTTTATCTCTCTTTATCTGCTTGTCGCGATAAGTATACTCAAAACGCGGCAGGGATGCAATAACTTTCTCACCGAAATCAGATGCCAACTGACAGAGCAGATTCACAGAATACGAACCAAACGTCATCGGTACTTTGTTTTCATGAAAATACAAGCAGGATTTCACTGGCACCCTGCCTGAATGGAAATACAAATGCGAAAAGAGCATCATTGGCGTTCTCTTTGCATACTTGACGCAATACAAGCGGAACATCGCTGGTTCCCTGCACGCAGGGAAATGCAAAAGAGCAGCACCGGCACCCTGCCTGCATACTGACGTAACGCAGAAAAGGACGCCGCCGGCGTCCCTTTCGCATATGAGGTATCGGTATACAGCAAAGATCATTTAATAAATTTCACTTCCGGATAGATCGCCTGCTTTGCGGCTTCTTTCCTTTCGTTGAACGTGATCTTGTTCTCTTCGAACATATTTCTTCCCTGCGCGTCAATGGAGACGATCAGCGGTCCAAACTCTTTCACCTTGCAGCACCAGAGGGTTTCCGGCATGCCCAGCTCATCCCAGTGATGCTCGGCGATCCGCTCTACCTCCGTAGCGGCCACGACGGCGCAGCCGGCCGGGAATACGCAGTGGATCGCGCCGAATTCCCTGCAGGCGCGTTCCGTATTGGGTCCCATGCCGCCTTTGCCGACGATCACGCGTACGCCGGTCAGTTTCGTGAATTCGTACTCAAACTTCTCCATACGCATGGAAGTGGTCGGTCCTACGGATACCATTTCATAGTCGTCCTCCGTTCCCTCGATCTTGCGTACGATGGGACCGGCGTGGAAGATAGCCTTGCCTCTGATGTCATAGGGCAGCTCTCTTCCGTACTCTACCAGACGGCGGTGCGCCACATCGCGGCAGGTCATCAGATCCCCATCCAGCCAGACAATATCTCCGATTTTAATATCCGCAAGGTCCTCAGCGCTTATCGGGGTAACCAGAACCTTCTTATCTCCTCTGATTTCGATCATTCCTATGTCCTCCTCTATCATATGATGCTGCTTTTTCATGCAGCTGAGAAATATGTAATCAGTCTCATGCCTGCGATCTCACTGATTCAGATCAACGGTTGAATGGGTGTCTACGGTTGCGTTTAAGTCCTTATCAAATACCACATGCCCGCGGCGGTGGGACCAGCAGCCCACGTTCACAGCAACGCCGATCGTCGACGGATGACGGGCGGTATTCTCAATATGAACTCCCATAACAGAAAGCTTTCCTCCCATGCCCTGCGGGCCCAAGCCGATCGCGTTGATGCCGTCTTCCAGAAGCTTTTCCATCTTGGCCGCGTTCGCATTTTCATTATGAGATCCGATAGGACGCATCAGAGCCTTCTTGGAAAGCAGAGCCGCCGTCTCGACAGACGTAGCGACGCCGACGCCCACCAGAAGCGGCGGACATGCGTTCAGTCCGTAGCTGGTCATCTGGTCCAGCACGAAATCCGTGATACCCTCGTAACCTGCGCCGGGCATCAACACCATGGCTTTACCGGGAAGGGTGCAGCCGCCGCCAGCCATATAGGCGTAGATCTCACACTTGTCGCTGCCAGGAACAATGTCCCAGAATACGGTAGGCGTTCCTTTGCCCACATTCCTCTTGGTATTATACTCATCAAAGGTTTCCACGCTGTTATGACGGAGCGGCGCCGCAAAGGTCGCCTGCACGACGGCCTCTTTCAGCAGCGCTTCCAGATCGTCGATCAGCGGGAACTTCGTGCCGCATTTTACCCAGAACTGAAGAACTCCTGTATCCTGGCAGCTGGGACGGTCAAGAGCCACCGCCAGATTCTGGTTCTTTGTCATCGTTTCATAGAGCACCTTCGGCAGAGCCGCGTCTTCCTGGGAAGCCAGTTCTTCCAGCTTCGCCACCACGTCGTCCGGCAGCTTCTTGGCGATATGGGCCACGAACTTCGCCATCTTGTCAGTCATCAGCTTTACATTCTCTTCTCTTGTCATAGTTACCTCCTTCTTTTTGCACAGCAGCGCGGATGTTTGCCGCGGTGCTGAATTGTTTACGGTTATTCATCACATACCGGAATCGATACCGGATTCCGTCATTTTCCTTCCCCGCTGCGATACCGGGTTCCGTCGTCTTCCTTCCCCGCTGCGGAGATCTCCTTACGGATAGAACGGATACAGAATCGGCAGCAGGATCATGCAGACTACAAAGGAAACCAGGATCAGCGGCAGACCGGATTTCACATAGTCGTTGAATTTGTATCCTCCAAGTCCAACCACCATGGTATTGGCCGGCATACCGATCGGCGTTGCGTAAGCGCAGGAGCCGGCGATGACCGTAGCGATCACGACCGCTCTCGGATCGGCGCCCAGACTGCCTGCCAGGGATACGGCGATCGGCACCATCAGGGCTGTCGTAGCCGTATTGGACATGAAATTGGTCAGGACGCAGGTTACCACAAAGATCACCAGCAGCAGGATAATCGGATTCGGGTTCGTTCCGAGAAGCCCCACGATCTTATCCGCGATCAGCGTTCCCGCTCCGGTCGTCTCCAGAGCGCTGGCCAATGCAAGAGAACCGCCAAACAGCAGAACCACCTTCAGATCGATGGACTGCAGCGCCGCCTTCTCGCTGATCACTCCCAGAAGCACCAGGACAACCGCGCCGGCGCAGGCCGATACCTGAATCTTGATCCCGATGTTCTCTTCAAAGATCATAGCCAGGATCACGAGGATCAGAACGACCAGGGATACGATCTGCTTCCACTGGGGAACATCCGAAAAGTCCTTCTGCTCTCCCGCCACCGCCTCGCCGGATCCATTGCCGGCCGGAAGGAACCGGTATCCGATAAACGCGAAGTAGACGATTCCAAGCAGCAGCATGGGAACTCCCACAGGGGCGTACATGAAGAAGCTGGTGGCAAGCCCCATTTCCTGAAGGGCGTTGACTCCCATCAGATTGCCCGGCGCGCCGATGATGGAAAGATTTCCGCCAAGGGCTGCCGCAAACACCAGCGGCATCAGCAGACGGCTTCTGGAATAGCCGGATTCATCGGCAATTCCGCATACCACCGGGATCAGCACGGCCGCCGTTCCGGTATTGGACAGGAAACCGGACATCACTCCTACGATCACCATGATCGCAATGATCAGCATTCTCTCGCTTTTCGCGAATTTAGTCACGATACCGCCGATCTTATTGGCCATCCCGGTCTCAAACAGGGCCTGGCCTACGACGAACATTCCGACGCAGAGGATCACGTTGCTGTTGACATATCCGGCAAATGTAGAGGAACTGTCCAAAACGCCTGTCAGGTTCAGTCCCAGCGCGACGATCGTAGCTGTGAGTCCCAGCGGAATCTTTTCCAGAATGAAGCTCACCACTGCAAAAAGCAGAAACAACAGTGTAATGGTTGTCGGGGACATAACTTTCTCCTTTCACTTCCTTGGTTCAATTCGTTCGCGATAGTGCCGGCCGGCTTTATCTTATGGATCCATGATAACACCGCCAAATTGCATAAGTCCAATCAAAAAAACTTTTGCGGCAATAAGAAAAATTAATAGCCCAAAAGGGCCATTTTTTCAAAAATTGTGTTATTCTATACATAAGAAGTTCATAAGAAACGGGGGGGATATCTCATGACACTGAACCAGCTGCGCTATTTCAGTACTGCCAGCCGATACCATAATATCTCAAAGGCAGCCAAAGAACTGTTCGTCACGCAGCCCACGGTCTCGAACGCGATCCGTGAGCTGGAGGAAGAATTTTCCATTACATTATTCTACCGGAATGGCAGCCATCTGGAGCTGACCGCGGAAGGCGAAGCATTTCTGGAAAGGGCAAATTACATACTCCGCTATTGTATTTCTCTGGAGGCCGAATACAAGGACAACAGCCGGATCAAACCGCCGGTCCGAATCGGTATTCCGCCCATGCTGAGCACCATCTTCTTTCCGGAGCTCTGGGACAGCTTCTGCCAGGAGTACCCGGATATCCCCGTTGTTCTGGAGGAATACGGTTCCGTTCGGGCCTGCGATCTGGTTCAGACTGATTTCCTCGATCTGGCCCTGGTTAATATGGAGCTGTTCAACATTGACAAATTCAACAATTCCGTACTGTTCAAAAGCCAGCTCTATTTCTGCGTTTCCGAATCCCATCCCCTGGCCGGGCAGCCCGCGGTGAAAATGGAACAGCTTGACGATCAAAGAGTTCTCCTCTTCAACGGAGATTCCGTCCAGACCCAGCTTCTTATGACCCGTTTTGATGCCATGAACCTGCACCCGCACATTGTCATGCGAAGCAGCCAGCTGCACACCGTTATGAAATTTGTCCACCAGAGCCAGTGCGGCTGCTTCCTGTTTAAGGAAATGCTGCCACAGTTTACAGACTGCGTAGGCATACCGCTGGATCCACCCGTCGGCATCAATGTAGGACTGGTCTGGAAGAAGGGGAAATATGTTACGGAAGAAATGCAGAAATTTATCGCATTTACAGAAAAATTCTCGCGGAGCTGCTGAGTCTGCAGGCAGATCCGCGAGAAAAAATTGCTGAACTCAGATTTCTCTCAGGCATTCTCTCACTGCCGCCCCGATCTTCTCCGCCATCCGCCAGAACCCCAGATCGTTGGGATGGCATCCGTCGACGGTACAATCGTGGTCGGAGAGTCCATATCCCTGAAACAGCGTCTCTCCGTCTATAAAATACACATTACGGTCGCCCCGTTCCAACGCGTTCTGATACGTCCGCCGGACCGCTTCCCGGCGCCGCGCGCATCCGCCGCCGTCCGTCGGATTGAAATCCGGCCTTGACACCATAATGACCGGCGTCGCGGGTCTTTCCTTACGATAGATCTTAAAAAAACGCTCATGGGTCTGCTCCAGATATTCTTCGCTCGGCGCGTTATGGTCGTAGTCCAGCACAAAGACCGAAACGTCCAGGGACGCCAGATACTCCGCCATAGGCACCTCGCCCTTTCCGTTCCCGGAGAACCCCAGATTGATGTAATCGCAGTCCAGCTCCCTGGAAATGAATCCCTCATAGGAATTGCCCGGCCGGGAGGCGCAGCCTCCCTGGGTGATGGAAGAACCGTAATAAAGAACCGGCTTCGCGTACCGATAGCCGGACGCCGGCTCGATGGCGGCCGTCTTCTGCAGCCCCAGCCACAGATCCGTGACGCCGCTGTACAGCGGAAGATAGATCAGTACCTCTTTCATCTCGGTACCCCAGAAGTCGATCACACCTTCCAGCCGGTTCCTCTCTCCGGCCTCCGCGACTGCTGCGGGGATCACGCTCTTATAGTATTCCTGCCGTCCGTTCCTCACCAGATAAACGGCAAATCCGCAGGAGCCCACAAACGGCATATGCCCCATCCACGAACAGTCGGCTAAAAGCGCCCGGATCGCCAGATACCGGGAGTTCGTCCGAAACCGGATACGGCCTCCGGCCGTATGGCGGCAGAGCATCGACACTCCGGGACTGACCAGATCCGCCGTATTCTGGGGCATGCGGCGAAGTACGTCCGAGCCGCGGAAACGGTATAACCCGTAACCCTGGAATGGTTCTTCGCGACAGTCATGGAAGGTTATATCATCCGGAAGATAGCTGTTGGACGCGAAATTCCGGTCTATTTTCTCAATATTCATAGTTCGTCTCCTGATTGTTTTTATACCGGCTTGATTTATCTCAGAAAATCCGTTCAGACCAATTTCCCGTTTTTGTCAATGATAATCCCTGTTTTGCTTCGATAGAATCCGGTCAGTCCAGACAAATCCGACCTGCGTCAATGAAATCTGGCTGCCCTGACGAACGCTTCTCCTCGAAGATTTAACTTATCCTAACGATATCCGCTCACAGATCAAACCGCTCCTTGATCATCCGCGCGACCACTTCCGGCGCCAGTTCCGAGTTGTCGATCTTCATGTAATTCTCAAACGGGATCTCGCCCTCGTAACTCTCCAACCTGTACTTCTCATCGTCCCGCACGAGCCGCGCGTTGGATTCCTCGATCTCCCGCTTCGACGCCTTGTTCTTCAATCGGTTTTCCGTCACATTTCTCTGCATGCGGACCTCGCGGGAGGCGACCAGCTCCACATAGTAAAACTCGGTGCCGTACGGCTCGAAAATGCTCTTCACCCACTCGACGTAGTCCCAGTCTTCCTGCATATCAAACGCCCACATGAATGTGAAGATCATCCCATAATTGTCCGATTTCGCAAACTCCTCGAAAATAACCTGGCGAAGCCTTTTGATCACCGTGCTGTTGAACCGGCCGAAAACCTCGATCACCGGCTCGATCGTCACATGATTGTGGAACAGGCGCAGTCCCGTGATCTTCGCCAGTTCCTGCCCGACGGTCATTTTGCCGACAGCCGCATTGCCTATCATGAACAATAACTTCATCTGTATACCTCCGCGCACACCGGATAATGATCCGACAGCGTGATCCCGTCCCGCTCGTCGGTCCATTTCTCCACAGCCCCGCACCGCAGTCCATCGCTTATGAAAATGTAGTCGATGCTGCAGAAGGTCTCTTCCCGGTGGAAACCATGGTAGGTGATGCCGATCCCCTCTGTCACATTCGTAAACTCCGGATAATCCTTCATGACCGCCATTTCCTCGCTGTCCGGCTCCGCATTCATATCGCCGGTCAGGATCACCGGCGCCTGCGGGAAGAATTCTGTCTCCACCAGATGCGCCATGATCTGTCTGAGTCCCCGGATCCGGGCCTGCGGCCCTTCGTGATCCAGATGGGTATTGGCTACGCGGAACACCAGCCCGGTCGCCATTTCCTCAAACACCGCCTCCGTGCAAACCCTCGGGCAGATGCTCTGATCCGGATAGCGGGAGGCCGGAACCATCGGCGTCTCCGACAGCCAGTATATCTCCAGCCGCATCAGGTTCAGCCGGTCCCAGCGGTAGGCGATCGCCGTCTGCTCATCCCGCAGCTCGCGGTCGCGGCCGCAGCCAACCACATAATAATCTCGCAGGTTCTCCTTAAGCCATACCGCCACATGGGGCAGGATCTCCTGGAAACAGATGATATCCGGCTGCTCCTTCCCAATCTTCTCCAGGATCAGATCTTTCCGATAACAGAAATTGTAAATGCCGTCATTTCCGCAGTCGAGGCGGATATTGAATGTTACGATCTTCATCGAATTCTCCCTGTCTGTTTATCATTAAATATGCACCAAATATAGAGATTTGTAATTTCCCCCTGAGATCAGTTATGGAAAAGCACATCCTACATTTGCAGGCGTTCCGTATCTTTGGTCGCCGCTCTCTGTATCTTCGGCGGACACTCCATATCTTCGACTGCCGCTCTGTATCTGTCCGCCCAAATCGAAAAACCTTATCCGTTCTGGTTCTCACCGCAGCAGTTCCTTAAGCGCCCGCCCGTCCACGTTCAGCAGTTCCACGCCGAGAAGCTTCGCGTACGTCGGCGCCTCATCCACAAGCCGCGCCCTCTCGATCACCACATTCTCCTTAAAATCCGGCCCCTTCGCCAGAAATGTCGGCTGCGGCCCCTTCGTGGGCAGATATCCATGGGTCGCGCGTCCCATGCGGTAATCTGACACGTCGAAATTCGTCACCAGCGGCCGCGTATAATTCTCCCAGAAACCAGTATATCCGTCCGATTCGATCACAAAGGAGAAATCGCCGTCGAGATGATAATTCCGCGCCGTCTCCTCCACTGTAAACACCTGCGTAAAGCCGTAGATCCCCTCCGCCGCCAGATCCTTGAGAAGCCCGTAGACCCTATCGTAAAGCGTTTTATCCTTCGGATCCCGCAGATAAACGAGCCCGGACATACCCCCGGCCTGGCACCAGGCGTCCCAGCTTTCCAGAGAGCCGTCCTCCGCCACCCGGATCAGGCCATGATCCGCCAGCAGCACATTGGGATTTAAGACCCGCTTGCTCTCCATCTGCCCGTGGTCGCTGACCATGACCAGATTCGTATTCGCAAGTTCGCCGATCTCCTCCACCGCCTGCATCAGTTCGCCGAGCCACCGGTCCGTCTCCTCCACGGCCGCACGCACCTGATCGCTGAACACGCCGGTCGCGTGGCGGGCCCCGTCGATATTGGCCGGATGGACGAAAAGCACATCAGGCCTGGTGCGGCGGATCACATCGGCGGCGCAGAGCACCGCGAAATGATCCCGGAACGGATGGCTCTTGATCGCCTTCAGATCCATATTCTTCTCGATGATCCGGATCATCTCGTCGCTCGCGCCCAGCTTCCGCCAGCTTTCCTGATAGCACGCGTCCTCCTCCGGCGTCTGGGGCCAGTACTCGCTGATCAGGTCGTCGATATACGGATGGGCCCCGGTCACCGGCCAGAACACCGCGGCGGTCCGATAGCCCGCCTGCTTCGCGGCGCGGAAGATGTCTTCTTTCCATTTCACATTGTCATGCTCCCAAAGCCAGAGACTCGGATACCGGCCCGGCGTCAGATGGAAATTGCCCACCACCCGGTGCTTGTCCGGGTACACGCCGCTCATCATCGTCGCATGGCAGGGATAGGTGTTGGTCGGATAGACCGACTCGATCCGCTCCGCCGCACAGCCGCCGGCCAGATATTTCTGAAAATTGGGAAGCGTCCGCAGATACGCCACATCTTCCCACACCATGGCGTCCGCGGAAAATACGATCAGCTTTTTCATACTTGCCCTCCTGAACGAAATCATTCTGTCTCAATTATACATAAACCAGAAAATGCCAAGCGACAGCAGGCATCTCTCTGTACCGTTGGCCGCGCGGACCGCGAACCACGCTGCGGCGATCAGTACACCGTCACTTCGTCTCCCGCCTCCGCGAACGGCCCCGGCAGCACCGAAAGTCCCCTGTGACCGCCCAGATAATCGGAGTCGAACACGATATCCGTGCCGTCCGGATTCTCGTACCGCGCCTCCGGCTCAAATGCCTTGCCCAGCGTATCGGAGGAGATCATCCCCACTCGGAAGTCCTTCACCAGATCATAGATATTCGTTTTCAGCACCATATGGCCGTCCTTCTCAGCCAGTTCGACCTGCACCGGGCTCGTCTCATCCGTCAGACTGCGGCCTTCCTTCTTCCATCCGGCAGCTCCGGCCAGGTACACATTGCCGTCGGCCCAGACCGGCAGATGGCTGAAATGATACTGCGCAAGCTTGCCCATATCCGGCGTCTCGCTGTCCATATCGAAATTCACGATCCACTCGTCGTAGGTCGGATAATCGTCCATCACAAAGGTTCCCACGCGGCGGTTCTCCCGCTGGGCCTTTCCGTCGTTGGAGTCCGCCGCCACGCCGTCCGCCAGATCCTCCATCGGCCATTTCTGGACGAAAATGTTGTTGTAGAAGCGGTCGTCGCCGTGAAGGATCGTCATGAAGCCCATGACCTCCGTCCGGTGCGGAATGTGATACGGCGTATAGCGGGGTCCTGTTCCCTCTCCGACGCAGGTGAGCGCGCCGCAGATCAGGTTGTGGACCATGGCGACGCCCTGGGTCGCCATCCGCAGGGTCACGTCCGACAGAAGGATGTTGTTGTCGATGAGTGTGGGGCCGTGGCCGACCTCCACGAAGATGTCCTGGCTCCCCATGCCGCCCTTCAGCTGGGTGGCAAATGCGGGCCGCTGGTTGTCGTGAAGCAGATTCTGGGTAATTCTTGTTCCCTGGGCCTCCCAGTCAGTCCAGATGCCCATCGTGCAGTGATGGATGTGGTTCCGCCGCATGATCACGTCGATGGCCGCGTGAAGCTTGATGCCGGCGATCTCCGCGCCGCCCAGCTCCTGCATGTTATTGATATGATGGATATGGTTATCCTCGATGATGGAGAATACGCTTCCCATCCGGCCGATGATGCCGCCCTGCTCGCAGTGGTGGATGTTATTGCGGCGGATGATATGGCTGCCCACCTTCTCCTTCAGCCATCCGTGGTACTGGCCGCGGCAGACCGCGTCGCGCTCCATCTGGGTCGGGCTCTTCAGATGCTTGTATGTAAAATAATGGTCGTTGTCCGGATCCAGATATTTGCCCAGGCCGATGCCGGCGCATTTGCTGTTGGAAATGTCGCAGTCCTCGATGATCCATCCTTTGGACCAGTGAGGCCCGATCATGCAGTCCTGATAGGCCGCGGGCGGCGCCCAGGTGGTGGCGGCCTTCGTCACGGTAAAGCCGCTGACCGTGATATAGCCGACGCCGGTCTTCGAAGGCATGAAGCACTCCCGACGGACGTTGATCTCTATCTTTTCTTTATTCGGATCCGCATCCTGGAAATTGGCGTAAAATACGGTCCGGCCGTCCTGCTGCACGGCGAACCATTTGTACCGGGACGCCTCCGGGTTCCAGGAACACGGATAGACCTCGCCGGCCAGGCATTCCTCCAGGGACTGGGCCTCATAGAGCGCCTGATCGTTCAGATAGACGGCTCCGGTGTGGCGGCTGCGCCCCGCGAAATACCAGTCGCCGTAGACATAGGTCGTGTAGGGATTGTAAGCGCCGAATACCGAATTGTCCACGCTGGCCGTCCAGGTGGTGCCCTCGTACTTCGTCCATCCGGTCAGCTCCTCCGCGCCGGTGATCACCGCCGCCAGCGGCTCCACGCTCCGGTATACGATCCGCGCGTCCTCACGTCCCGCATTCTGCGGATCCACATACTCCCGGTAAATACCCGGCGCCACCAGCACCTCGTCGCCCGGCTGCGCCGTCTTCGCCGCCTCGCCGATCCGGCGGTATGGCCTCTCCTCGCTTCCATTGCCGTCAAAGCCTGCGTTTGCATTTACATAAATCTTCATAACCTGTAACTCCTTTCCGAACTTTCTCATAGCGGCAGACCGACTGTTTTCTGCCGTTTGAGATTTTTTCAATTATATCATACCCCAACTCCCCTGTCATCCGCCAAAGCCGTATTCGCACGCTTATTTCCGCCGAACACTTCCTTCAGCAGATCGATCAGATGCCGCTCCGCGCGGTCCAGATAAGCGTCTTCCTTATAGACCGCATTCACATCCCAGACGTCGGGTTCGTCCGTGTACTGATAGCAGCAGAACCGATCCGACCCGCCCAGCACTTCCACCGCCCGCTCCGGCACAATGGTCACGCCCAGTCCCGCGTCCGCCAGCTGAACCGCCGAGATACAGCTGGACACCTCCATGATATGTTCCGGGGAGATCCTGTGGCGCTTCAGAAGCGAATCCGCTTTCTTGCGGATCGCATGCCCCTTCTTCAGCAGGATAAACTGCTCTTCTCTGAGCTTTCCGAGATTCACCACATGGCTGCCGCCCTCCTTCAGCCGGTCCGGCGTGATCACCCCCGGCCCGGCCACCAGATACAGCTTCTCCCGGTAGATCAGCTCCGCCTTCACGCCTTCCGGCAGTTCCGCCCGGCTCCTGGGAATGATGTAGAAATTAATTTCATCCTTTCCGAGCAGTTCCAGGAGGTTATCGGAATTGGCCTCGTAAAGCCGCACTTCGATCCCCGGGAACTGCTGCCGGAACCGTTTCAGTGCCTCAGGCAGCATATAACCGGCCCTTTCCGTGGGAATACCGACGCTGATGCGCCCCTTTTCCCCTCCGCCGATATCCATAAGCTCCCGCCGCAGATTGCCGGAAAGCGCCAGGATCTTCCTGGCCGTCTCCACATATTTCTCCCCGGCGTAGGTCAGGGTCAGCGGATAGTTCTTCCGCTCGAACAGCTTTACGCCCACATCCTGCTCCACCTTGGAGACGATGTAGCTAAGAGAAGGCTGGGAAATATAAAGCTTCCTGGCCGCCGCCGTGATGCTGCCGCAGTCGGCCACTGTGGTTATATAGGTCATCTCGCGAAAATCCATGGTATCGCCTCCGTTCTCTCAAGGATCCTGCCGGAACGCGTATGCGTCATAATCTCACAGACCGCGCCCGGACACTTTCGGTTTCCCGCACCGCCCATTTCATAATAAATATTTTAGCATAATCTTCCGTCCGATTCCACACAAATACAAAAAATGCGTCACCGGCGCATTTATCGCATACTGACGTAATACAAAAATAAACAGGCGATCCGTCACGAACCGCCTGCGCCACTCCTAATTCATTTCCGATAAAACAGAATCCCCAGCGTTCCCGGCCCGCAGTGGCAGGACACCGTGCAGCCGGCCCGGGTATGGATGATCTCCTCAAATGGCGCCAGCTCCCGCACCGCCTTCTCCACCGCGTCCCGGATCTCCTGATCAATACTGGAATCCGTGATGAAGATCCTTCTGGTATCCACCGTGGAAATGTCTCCCAGCTGATCCTTCACATACGCGGTCAGACAACGTCCCATGGCGCCGCGGTATTTCCTGCCCACGCCCATGACACCGTTCTTCACATAGATGCAGGGATGAAGCTTTAAGAGATTGGCGCCAAGCGCCGCCAGAGCCGTACAGCGCCCGCCCTTCCGCAGATACTCCAGAGTACTCACAAGGAAGCTGACATCCAGCTTCTCCCGCCGGGCGTCAAGCGTCTTCTTGATCTCCTCCGCATCCACGCCGGACGCCGCCATATCGCAGGCGTCCAGCACCAGATGGGCGATGCCGGTCGACAGGTTCCGGCTGTCCACCACATAGACATTCCCCAGTTCCTCCGCCGCCAGACACGCGTTCTGGTAGCAGGAGGACATCTCCGCGCTGATCGTAAAATGGACAATGGCGTCGCATTCTTTCAGAAGCCCGCTGAAAACATCCAGGTATTCCTGAACGTTCACCGCCGCGGTAGAGCCAAGCTGTCCGCTGGCGCTGATCTTCTCGTAAAGCTCATCCGGGGAAATATCCACGCCGTCCTTATAGCTTGTCCCCGCGCAGTTCACCGTCAGGGGCGTGATCGTAATTCCGTACTTTTGAACCAGTTCCGGCGTCAGGTCGCAGGTGCTGTCTGCCGTGATCCGTATCCTCATAACCTTAACCTCATCTTTCTCCGTCCGCGTACAGTCGCAGGGTACATCGGCAGCGGCCTGCGTTTCCGGATCATTTTCTGATGTCAATTATAGTAATCCGGCCGGGAAATGTCAAGAACCGCGCCGATGCGCAGGCCGGCAGGCGCAAATGCGCAGGCTGTCCGGGAAAATGGTATTCCCCGGACAGCCTGCGCATTCTTTTCAGAGGTAATATGACCGGTTCGCTCACTTCTTCAGACTGTCGATGGTCTCCAGCAGATAATCGGTGAATTCCGCCGCGCTGGCGCCGTCCACATCGGTGGTGACTACTTTTTTCCGCTCGGTGATCGTGCAGATATCCAGCGCCTGATCCAATACCGCCTTCCGGTCCGCGTAGCCGATATGGGCCATCAGCATGCCCGCCGCCCGGATCAGGGAGCAGGGATCCGCGTACTCGCCGCGGCCGTGGCTCATCAGATACGGGGCCGTGCCGTGGATCGCCTCGAACATGGCGTATTTATTGCCCAGATTGGAGGAGGAAGCAGTACCCAGGCCGCCCTGGTGCTCGGCCGCCACGTCGGTAACGATATCGCCGTAGAGGTTGGGCAGAACGATGACCTCGATTCCCGCGTTAAACTGCGGATCCATCATTTTGGCCGCCATGGCGTCTACGAGCCGCTCCTGGATCTCGATCTCCGGATACTCCTCGCCCACCTTGCGGACCGCCTTGATAAAGTTGCCGTCGGCCAGCTTCACGATATTGGCCTTGGTAACGATGGTCACATTCTTCTTGCCGTTCTTTCTCGCGTAGTCGAACGCCATTCTTGCGATACGCTCGCTGCCCTGGCTGGTCTGGACCTTGAAATCCACGGCCAGATCGTCGCTGACCTGAATTCCCTTGTTGCCCCAGATGTACTCGCCCTCGATGTTCTCACGGAAGAAGGTCCAGTCGATGCCCTTCTCCGGGATGCGGATCGGACGGACCGCCGCGAACAGTTCCAGACCCCGGCGCAGCAGACTGTTGGCGCTGACCAGATTGGGCCAGGGCTCTCCGGCTCTCGGCGTGACCATGGGGCCTTTGATCAGGACGTTGCACTTCTTGATCTCTTCGAAGACATCATCCGGAAGGCTCTGCAGCTTCGCCGCCCGGTTCTCGATCGTCATGCCCTCGATATGACGCAGCTCGATGCGGCCGCTTTCGATCTCCGGCGCCAGCAGGTTATTAAGGACCCGCAGGGCCTGCTTCATGATGATCGGGCCGATGCCGTCGCCGGGCAGAACGCCGACAACGATCCTGTCCAGCTTGTCAAAGTCCGTGACCTCCTGGTCCGCCTTCATCCGCTCGATCCGCTCAAACTCCGACCGGATCAGCTCTCCGAACTTTTCCTGCGCCGCCCGGATCTCATTTTCTCTGTCCACGCTCATTTGAAATACCCTCCTTTACTTCCGTTTCTCTGTTTATGAGAGTATTATAGCGTAAATATTCTCATAAGTAAAATATATATATTGCTATGTATTTTATATGATTTTGTCTATCATCTTCTGCTTTGGGACCATCCGCAGGTATTCCGGCATCCTCCGGCCCGCCTCAGAACACCCGGCTCAGCACGATGCACCACACCGGCAGAAGCGCCATCGACAGGATCGTCGTCAGCACCACGCACTGGGAAGCAAATACCTCGTCGCCGTGATATTTGGCGGCCAGGATCGCCGTCGTGGAACCGGCCGGCATCGCCGCCAAGACGACGGAGAGTCCTGCTGCCGTGGAATCCACATGAAACAGCCGGCAGCCGATCATCACGGCCAGCGGGATCGCCAGAAGCCGGATCACAGAAAAGATTACTGTGATCTTATTCACCATATTCTTAAAACCGGCGTCGGCCAGGATCAGGCCGATCAGCATCATCGTCATCGCCGTATTGCAGCCGCCCAGACTCTTCACGCCGCGGCTCACTACGCCCGGAAGCCGGATCTGGGTCAGCATCAGGAACATTCCGATGAATACGGCGATGATGCACGGGTGGGTGATAACCTTTTTAAACACTTCCTTCTTATTCGGCGATTCGGTAAAATAGGATACGCCCGCCGACCACATGACGATCCGCTGGGGGATCAGATAGATGGACGCGTAGAGAAGCCCCAGGGAGCCGTAGAGCCCTTCGGCGATGGGATTGCCCAGGAAACCGGCGTTGGAGCAGACCGTACCGTACTGCAGGATCATCCGCTGCCGCTTCGGCACTTTCTTATAACAGAAAGCGCTGATCAGCGTGCAGAATAACTGCAGCACCAGGGAGATCAGAAGGACCTGCAGACCGGCCATCAGAAGTTCCTGGTTGAATTCGATGGAAAACGCGGTAATGATGTTGCAGGGCAGGATGATGTCGATGACCAGATCCGTCAGCATCTTCTTGCCCTCCGCGGTCAGGATATTCCTTTTCCGAAGGAAAAATCCGACCCCCATCAGGATAAACATCATAAACTGCAGTTCGAATAAGCCTTCCAAATTCATGGTGCACGTCCTCTTTCTCTTTCTGTCTTTCCGCAGCCGCGACAGGCCGGGAAACGCTGCTCCCGGCGACGGCTGGCCCAGGCATCGTCGCGCCGGGCAGCGGCCGGCCCTTTCGCCGGTTCCGGCCTGACTGTCTGCCTCCGCTTACCCGGTGATCACGCCCCGCTGCTTCAGTTCATTCTTCAGATACCGCAGCTGGCCGCCGCACAGCAGCACCTCCAGCTCGTCGTCGGAGAGATCCAACTTCGCCTTAAATGCGATCTTCTTCGTCTTGTCCGTGATCGTAACCTCCCGCGCGGCCATCTGGTCGCGCAGACCGTCGATCACGATCTCATCCATCTGGTCGATCTTATCATAATCAGCCGGATCCGCGAAGGTCATCGGGATCACGCCGTGATTTACCAGATTGCCCTTGTGGATGCGGGCCATGCTCTTGGCGATGACCGCCTTCACGCCCAGGTACATCGGATTAATGGCCGCGTGCTCGCGGGAAGAGCCCTGACCGTAATTCTCGCCTCCGATGATGATGCTCTTGCCCAGTTCCCTCGCCCGCTCCGCGAACGACGGATCGTAGCGGTGGTAGCAGTACTGGCTCATCAGCGGAATATTGGACCGCATGCTGGAGAACTCGGCGCTGGCCGGCGTGATATCGTCGGTAGAAATGTTGTCCCCCGCCTTTAAGCTGACGCGGCACTCCAGATGCTGTTCGGGAGCGTCCGGCACCGGCAGGAACGCGATATTCGGGCCTTTGACGACCTCCACCTTCTCCCGCTCCTTTGCGTCCTCGATCGGAGCGATCAGCAGGGCGTCGTTATCCTCCATGAACATCTCCGGCGTATGGATGGTGTCCAGGATCTTCACTTCCTCGCCCATGACCTCTTCCGCCGTAGTGAAACGGTCGGTGACGGCGCAGGCCGCCGCGGTCTCCGGGCTTACCAGATAGACCAGGGCGTTGGGATTGCCGGAACGGCCGCGGAAATTGCGGTTGGTCGTGCGGACCGCCACGCCGTTGGTGGCAGGCGTCTGGCCGATGGCGCAGCAGGGGCCGCAGGCCAGCTCCAGGAAGCGGACTCCGGCTTCCAGCATCATATCGATGTAGCCGTCCTTCAAAAGCTGCCTGTAGATCTGCTTGGAATCCACGATGCAGGTACAGCTGACATTTTCATGGACATGACGTCCCTTAAGAACCAGGGCCGCCTTGGCGATGTCCTTATAGGAGCCGTTGGTGCATCCGCCGATCAGCACCTGCTGGACCGCCTTCTGCTCCGCCTCGCTGACCTTGCAGACATTATCCGGCTGGTGCGGGCAGGCGATCAGCGGCTCAAGCTCGCTTAAATTGATCTCGATCTCGCCGTCATACTCCGCGCCTTCATCCGGCAGAAGCTCTATGTACTGATCCTCTCTTCCCACGGAACGCATGAATCTGCGGACCTGTTCGTCCGCCGGGAAAATAGATGTGGTAGCGCCAAGTTCGGCGCCCATGTTGGTGATGGTCACCCGGTCTTCGACCTCCAGTTCCGCGGCGCCCGGCCCTACATACTCATAGATCTTCCCAAGACCGCCCTTCACGGTATTGCGGCGCAGCATCTCCAGGATCACGTCCTTGGCGCTGCATCCGGGGCGGAGATGCCCGGTCAGGTTCACCTTGATGATCTGCGGCATTTTCAGACGCATGGGCACGCCGGTCATGGCGGTCGCCACATCCATGCCGCCCACGCCGATGCACATCATGCCGATGGATCCGCCGTGGGGCGTGTGGCTGTCGCCGCCCATGGACAGCTTGCCGGGTACGCCGAAGCGGGCCACATGCACCGCGTGGCAGATTCCGTTACCGGGACGCGACACATAGACGCCGTATTTCTTCGCGATAGACTGAAGATAAATATGGTCATCCGGCGTCTTAAAATCCATATACAGCAGGTTGTGATCCAGGTAGCTTACGCTGGTCTCCACCTGGGTCTTGTCAAGGCCGATCTGCTCGAACGCCAGGTAGGTCATGACCGCGTTGATGTCGTGGGTCAGGGTCTGATCCACCTTCAGATAGATCTCCTCCCCCGGGACCATGTCCGACGGCTGCGCCAGATGGGCCGTCAGGATCTTTTTCGACAGGTTCATTGCCATAAGAAATACCCTCCTTTACTCATTTGCCTTAGATAACGTGCATTCTCCTGTTAATTATATAACTGAGGGCATTCATAAGTAAAATATATATTTTGATATGAATTTTATATTATATCATCTATTGATGACATCCGCGGATATCATTCAGCGCTTCCCCGATATCCCCGTCGATGCAGACGCTCCGCTCCGCGATCTCCTCCGGGCAGTACGCCTGCCCGTAATTTACGCAGGCATACACGGCCTCCGGATTCGCCGCCGTCATCTTCCAGAACGGGTACTTGATGATCACGGGCGTGTTGTAGCCTACGCCCAATTCCAGGAAGAGAATCCTCCGCCCATCCTGCCGTGTGCGCAGGAACTCCTCGTACCGCGCCGCGGCCGCGTGCCAGCCCTCGTCCTCCACGAATTTATCGTCGGAACGCAGATTCATCGTCAGAGGCCGGCCGCAGTGCGGACAGACCGGAAGCAGTTCCGACGGAACCCGCATATTCTCCTGCCGCTCCATCATCTGCCGGACCACGCTCTCATTGTCATAGGTCTCCTGGCGGCACGGACCGGAACACTGAAACAGGCCGTAATCACCCTGGGTGTAGAAAAGCCGCTGTTTGTCAAAACCCGCCTTCTGGAAGCAATGATCCACGTTGGTCGTGATGACGAAATAATCTTTCTCTTTAATCAGCGCGAGCAGTTCCTCATAGACCGGCTTCGGCGCGTCCTGATAACGATTGATGAAAATATAGCGGCTCCAGTACGCCCAGAACTCCTCCGGACTTGCAAACGGATAGAAGCCGCCGGAGTACATGTCGCGGAACCCGTACCGCGCCGCGAAATCAGAGAAGTATTTCTCGAACCGCTCTCCGGTATATACAAATCCAGCGGAGGTAGACAGGCCCGCTCCCGCGCCGACGACCACGGCCTCAGCCGCACTAAGTGCCTCACGGAACCTCCTGATATTATCCGAGTAACTCCCGGTAAATTTCGTAATCGATATCTTTAAAGACATTGAAGATCACCTCCGTATCGCCTCTGTACTCCTGCACCGTCCGCACCGCGATCTCCGCAGCCGGTTTATTCGGGAAATGGAACTCGCCTGTGGAAATACAGCAGAACGCCACGCTTTTGATCCCACGCCGCTGCGCCAGCTTAAGGCAGGAGCGGTAGCAGGACGCAAGAAGCTCCCGGTCATTCTGCGTTACGCCGCCAAATACAATCGGGCCGACCGTATGAAGGACATACTCGCAGGGCAGGTTATAGGCGGACGTAAGCTTCGCCTGACCGGTCGGCTCTTCATGACCCTGCTCCTCCATGATCCCGGCGCAGGCAAGGCGCAGCTGCACGCCGGCGTAGGTGTGGATCACATTGTCGATACAGCCGTGGCACGGAACATAGCAGCCCGTCATACCGGAGTTCGCCGCGTTCACGATAGCGCCGCATCTCAGCGTGGTGATGTCCCCCTGCCAGAGATAGATACCCTGCTCCGCAGGCGTCAGATCCTCCAGCTTCGTGACGCCTTTGGCGGCGGTCGCCGCCTGCAGGTACTCGTCCTGCACCGCCAGGAAATCCTCGCTGATGGGGCGCGGCGGGCGGACGTTCATCAGGGAGCGGAGCAGGCGTTTCTGCCCTTCTTCGCCTGCGGGTACCCGCAGGCCTCGATACTGCGGCTCCTCATTGATGAGCCGCCTGATCAGGAATATCCGTTTTTCCTCCTGCGTCATATTTTTCCACACCTTTCTTTCACCAACTTTATCCAGTATAGCAAAAACGTCTCCGGCTTTCAACCGCAGACGTTTGAGTTATTGCCTATTCTTTCGCGAAGAACGCCGCCGCGATCGCGCCGGGACCGGCATGCGTGCTGATCGTACTGCCGATCATGGTCGACGGCAGGCTGTCCAGATGCCCCTCCCAGAGCGCGCGGCTGTTCTCGATATACTCCCTCAGAAGACTGTCGTCCGTCCCGGAATAGGCGAGCATGACCGGCATGTCAAAATCGACGCCGCCCTTTTTCATGATAAATTCCGTCAGCATATTGCTGCTCTGCTTCGACCCCCGCGCCTTCCCGATGACCTTGACCACGCCGTCCTCCACGCTGAGGACCGGCTTGATATTAAGGAGCGTCCCCGCCAGGCCGGCAGTTTTCGACAGCCGCCCGCCGCGGACAAGATATTCCAGCGTATCCACTCTCGCCAGAAGGCAGACCCTGGACTTCATCCGGTTCAGCTGCCCCGCAATCTCCCCGGCACCCAGACCCAGGCTGCGCAGGCGGACCGCATAGTCGATCAGGATCCGCTGACCGATGGTGACAGTCCCGCTGTCCACAATCCACACATTTCCCGGAAACTCCTCCGCGGCGATCGTGGCGCTCTGCAGCGTCCCGGAAAGTTTCCCGGAAAGCGTAATGACCACCACCTCGTCTCCATTCTCAGCGGCAGCGCGGAACGCGTCCCCGAACTCCGCCGGGGAGAGCTGGCTCGTGGTCGGCAGCGTCCTGCATTTCTCCAGCTTCTCGTAAAATTCTTCCGTCGTTATCGTTACGCCGTCCAGGTACTCCACTCCGTCGATGATCGTCTTCAGCGGCAGCACCGTGACGCCCATTTTCTTCGCTTCGCTCTGCGGGATATCGCAGGCGGAGTCGCTTAAAATTCTTACAGCCATCTGTCAATGACCTCCTGTATCTGATTATTCCTGTTCAGCCCGTCAAAACCGCCGGCCAGCGTTCTTAACGTGCGGTAAAATGTGACAAGATCCTCCTCGGGGATCCCGCGGCTCACTGTATCCTGGACCTCCGCGGCCACAGCCGAGATGACGTCCGCCAGCTCCCGCCCCTTATCCGTAAGCTCCAGCTTCCATCCGTAACGCCGCTTCCCATTTCCGTCCCGGGTGAAAATGATCCCCTTCTCGAAGAGCTCGTCGATCTCCCTGGAGACCAGGCTGCGGTCGGACTGCCCGGCCGCAGCCAGCTCCGACGCCGACATTCCCTCCGGATGTTCCCGCAGCAGATAGATCCAGAACACATGAACTGCCTTCAGTCCGAGCTGCGCCGTGTAGCGCGCCTTCAGCTTCTGAATACTGCCGTAAATTCCCGATATGAGGGATGAAAATTCTTCAAAACGTTCCTGTTCCAGCATGACGGTTTCCCTCCCGAGTCTGTATTATAGGACATAAATGTTTACTTGTCAACATTTAACTTATCAATACTCTGCACGGAATAATATCCTTGCTATTTTCCGCCCTCTATGGTATATTATCCACGTAAAATCAAACGATTCCACCACTGGGGGAAAGCAATCATGGTTGAAGTTTGGGATGTCACGATTCCGGAGCTGACCGGCGACGAGCCGCGGCGCGCTTACATTTACCTTCCGGAGTCCTACCTGCACGAGCCGGACCGGCGCTACCCGGTTCTCTACATGTTCGACGGACATAATGTCTTCTTCGACGAGGACGCCACCTACGGCAAATCCTGGGGCATGACGGAATACATGGAATTCTCGGAGACGGAGCTGATCATCGCGGCCGTGGAATGCAACCATCATCCGGACAACGGGCGGCTCAGCGAGTACTCGCCGTTCTCTTTCAGGGACGTCCACTTCGGCAATATCACCGGACGCGGGCGCGCTACCATGCGGTGGATGATCCGTTCTTTCAAAGCCTACATCGACCAGAATTACCGCACGCTTCCCGACCGGAAGCACACCTTCATCGCAGGCAGTTCCATGGGCGGGCTCATGAGCCTCTACGCGGTAACCGCCTATAATCGGTATTTCTCCAGGGCAGCGGCGCTCTCGCCCTCCCTCTGGACGAATCCCGCGGGGATCGAGCACATGATCAGGCGGACCGACATTCGGCCCGGCACCGTTGTCTACATGGACTACGGCTCCGAGGAAATGAAGAACCACATCGGCATGGAGAAGCAGTTCAAGAAGGTTTCCGGGATGCTTCTGGACCGCGGGATCTGGCTCTCGACGCGTATCGTGCCGAACGGCGATCACAGCGAGGCCAGCTGGGAGAAGCAGATTCCGTTTTTCATGGAGACGTTATTATATGACTTATAATTGAATGCCGCGCCGCCATCCGGCGCAGGAAGGAGACATTTATGGAGACACAGTATTTCAAGGAATACAGCCCGGCCCTGGGCCGCGATATGGAATGCAAGGTCTACGGCCACGCCGGCCGCCCCATGATCTATATCCCCTGCCAGAACGGTCGCTTCTATGATTTCGAGAATTTCCACATGGCTGGCACCTGGGGACCCTGGATCGAGAGCGGCAAGCTGATGGTGCTCTCCGTCGACACGATGGACCAGGAAACCTGGTCCGATACCTACGGCGATCCCCGTCGGCGCATCGAGCGCCACGAGGCCTGGAACCAGTATGTGGTCGGCGAGGCGGCGCAGAAGATCCGCCATATGGCGATGGAGCGCAACGGCTGGGATGAACTGCCCGGCGTCATGGTATTCGGAAGCAGCCTGGGCGCCACCCACGCGGTAAACTTCTATTTCCGGTGGCCGGACGTCTTCGACCGTCTGCTGGCGCTTTCCGGCATCTATACGGCGGAATACGGCTTCGGCGCCTACATGGACGATCTGGTCTATCTGAATTCGCCGGTCCATTACCTGGCCAATATGCCCACCGACCATCCCTACATCGCCAAGTACAATAAGCACAAGGCGGTAATCTGCGTAGGCCAGGGCCCGTGGGAGATGCCCGATTCCACCCGTCAGCTTCACGGCATCCTGGACTGGAAAGAGATCTACGCCTGGGTCGATTACTGGGGCTACGACTGCGCCCATGACTGGGACTGGTGGTATAAGCAGGTCGTGTATTTCGCGCCGTATCTGCTGGATATGGGATGAGCCTGAAATCTCCACTCCGTTTCAGCGGATGGAGATTCCCCATTTTGATTCAACACGTTGAATCGATACAAGTAAAAACCGGCATCGCATATGCTGCCATAAACCTGCGGGCCGATACACATTTCAGATAAAACAGCAAACCATTACGAGGAGGATATGAAAAAATGAAAAACGTAGTATTTATCTCGCCGAATTTCCCCACCAACTACTGGCAGTTCTGCCGGGAGCTGAAGAATAACGGCATGAACGTCTTAGGCATCGGCGACGCCCCTTATGACGAGCTGACCGGCGATTTAAAGAACAGCCTGAATGAGTATTACAAGGTGTCCAGCCTGGAGAACGACGACGAAGTTTACCGCGCCATCGCATTTTTCATCTTCAAATACGGCCGGATCGACTGGCTGGAGTCCAACAACGAGTACTGGCTGGAGCGCGACGCCCGGTTCCGCACGGATTTCAACATCCAGAGCGGCTTCCAGGCATCCGACATCTCCCGCATCAAATACAAATCCAAGATGAAGGAGTACTACAAGAAGGCCGGCATCGTCACCGCGCGCTACCATCTGGTGGACGACTATGCGGGCTGCAAGTCCTTCATCAAGAAGGTAGGCTATCCGGTCGTCGCCAAGCCGGACAACGGTGTCGGCGCTTCCGACACCCACAAGATCTCAAACGATGAGGAGCTGCAGAAATTCTTCGACACGAAGATCCCCGGCGTCCCCTATATCATGGAGGAATTCGTCTACGGCGCGGTCAACTCCTACGACGCCATCATTGATTCCAACGGCGAGCCCATGTTCGAGACCGGCAATGTGTCCCCCGTCTCCATCATGGACATCGTGAACAACGCGGACAATTCCGTCTATTATATCGTCAAGGATCTGCCCGACGACACCCGCGCTGCCGGCCGTGCCACGGTCAAGAGCTTCGGCGTTAAGAGCCGCTTCGTGCATTTTGAGTTCTTCCGCCTGCAGCAGGATCAGAAGGGTCTGGGCAAGAAAGGCGACATCATGGCTCTGGAGGTCAACATGCGCCCCTGCGGCGGCTTCACGCCGGACATGATCAATTTCGCCCACTCCACCAACGTTTATAAGATCTGGGCCGACATGATCGCCTTCGACCGCTCCACGATGCCGGTGGGCAAGCACGCCTTCTGCGCCTTCGCCGGCCGCCGCGACGGCAAGAACTTCGTCATGAGCCACGAAGACATCATGGCCAAATACGGCGCGAAGATGAAGATGGTTGACCGCATCCCCGACGCTCTCTCCGGCGCCATGGGCAATCAGATGTATCTGGTGCTCTGCGACAGTGAAGAAGAACTGAATCAGTTCTATAAGGATGTGCTGGAGTGCAGAGAATAGAATTTTTCTGACTTGTTCAGAAAAATATTGAGCGAATATTGCCAGTAAATTTTTCCAGTTTATTCAGAAAAATGTATTGCACACATTCCAGATATATCGTATAATATGTTTGACAAGAGAGCCGTTGGCCAGCGCATACCTGGCCGCCGGAATGGTTAGAGCAAAGTAGCGCTTTACCTTACCAGAGCGAGGGCGCTACTTTTTGCGTGCTGCATATATAACAAGAGTAGCAACGGCGCAAAGCATAATCACAAATGAAAACAGATCTCCATATGTAACCATAGCACCAGCCTCCTTTCTTTCGTCTGGCGGCTGGCATAACGCCCCAACGGCTCCCTGGTGAAGCATATTATTGCGGAATATTACCAGTTCCCCTCCGTGGACATAACTCTTTTTTTCACGTACATTCCCCATCTTTTTTCTTCCCGCGCCGGTACATCTCCTCCGACAGCCGACACATCCGCGCCGCCGTCTCCGCGTCCGACGCGCTCAGGTAGAACCTGGCCTTATGGCAGAAATTCAGATTCGGATCGATCTTATGCAGCGTCTCGATATCCGCCCCGGCCCATTCCTCCGGGAACGGGACCTTCGTCTTAAACGACTGGGGCGCCACCGGCACTCCCTGCCCCGCCCAGCCGCCGCGGCCATCCGGAAACACGCAGTACGTCTTATCCGTGTCCACCAGCACCGACTGCCACGGCACAAACTTAGGCAGTACCACCACATGATCGTCGCTCTCCTCAAGGGCCTTCCTCACGATCACCTCGGCTCGCTCCTGCGCCCTCATCTGGGACAGATAGCGCCGCAGGATCCCCTCTGCGAAATCCACCGCCTGCGCAAACCGCTCATCCGGCGAATCCGCGCTGTCCCATTCCGGATTGAACCAGGATACCGCCACCGACAGCATGCACGGCGTCCCGCCGTTGTCCGCGTCGTCCAGCGCCGCGACGAAATGCTCGCCAAACTCCTTCGCTTCCTTCTCCCCGACCAGCTGAGGGCCGTATTTCTCCCACAGAAGGCCAAACGCCGCATAAGACCGTCCGTCCGGACGCTTGCGGACCCCCGCCTGATGGTGGTCGAACTCGCCCATGCCGATATCATAGACAATACCGTCGAAGCCGTCTGGTACACTATAACCTCTCGTAACCTCAAAGTCCGGATAAATCAGCCGCAGAAGCGCTGTCGAGAACACGTCGTCCGCGTGAAATGTGCCGCTGTGAGTGAAACCTTTCATAATCTGTCCGCCTCCTGTAAAGAATCTTTTGTCTGTAAAACAGTTTACCACAGGAGACGCAGGATGTCCATTCGATGTGAAAAAACATGAAAAGCATTGCAAAAAATCCCTGTATTTATTATGATATTTGTGACTTAGAAGAAAGCGATCGAAAAAGCAAGAAATCCGGAGGTTCAAGAACCATGTACAGCTTCAACAACGACTACAGCGAGGGCGCCCACCCCCGCATCCTGCAGGCACTTACAGATACTAATCTGGAACAGAATAACGGCTACAGCGAGGACCGTCACACGGCCCATGCCGCCGATCTGATCCGCGCCGAGGCAGCCTGTCCCGGCGCCGACATCCACATCCTTGTGGGCGGCACCCAGACCAATTCCGCCGTGATCGCCGCGGCGCTGCGCCCTCATCAGGCGGTCATCGCCGCCACTACCGGGCATATCAACGTCCACGAGACCGGCGCCGTGGAGGCGTCCGGCCATAAAGTGCTGACCCGGCCCGCCGCAGACGGCAAGCTGACGCCTGCGCTGATCCGGGATATTCTGGACGCCCATACCGACGAACACATGGTCCAGCCAAAGATGGTCTACATCTCCGACTCCACGGAGATCGGCACATTGTACACGAAAGCAGAGTTGGAAGCACTTTCTCTCTGCTGCCGGCAACATGGCCTCTGGCTGTTCCTGGACGGTGCGCGCCTCGGGGCCGCGCTGACCAGCCCGATAAACGACCTCACGATGGCGGACATCGCCGCGCTGACCGACGTCTTCTATATCGGCGGCACGAAGAACGGCGCATTGTTCGGCGAGGCGCTTGTCATTATAAATGATTCGTTAAAAACGGATTTCCGCTACCTGATCAAGCAGCGGGGCGCGATGCTGGCGAAGGGGTGGCTCCTGGGAATCCAGTTTGAAGAACTGTTCCGCGGCCGCCTTTTCTATGAACTGGCCGCCCATGCCAACGCGATGGCCGCCAGACTCCGAGATGCTCTGACAGAGCGCGGGTACGAATTCGCTTACCCGCCGCAGACCAACCAGCTGTTTCCCATTTTCACCGACGAAATGATCGAGAAGCTCGGCAGAGATTTCCTGTTCATGCCGGATAAACGGATCGACGAAAACCACAGAAGCGTCCGCCTGGTCACCTCCTGGGCGACGACGGAAGCCGGGGTAGAGGAGTTCATCCGGGCGCTGGATTAGCCGCCCCTCTTTCTCTACTCCGCCCTCTCCAGAATATCCCGGATATAGTTGCTCATCACCTCAAACGCCACCTTGTTCTTCCCGCTGTTGATCACCACGTCGGCCAGGGCGCTGGTAGGCTGTACGTAAAGATAATGCATCGGCTTCACGGTAGTCAGATACTGCTCCACCACGCCTTCGATGTCGCGGCCGCGTTCTTTCACGTCGCGGATCACGCGGCGCAGAATGCGCTCGTCGGCGTCGGCTTCCACGAAGATCTTCACATCCAGAAGCCGCCGCAGACGTTCGTCCGCCAGTACCAGAATACCTTCCAGAAGGATCACAGGTTTCGGCTCCACGAGCACCGTCTCCTTCGACCTGGTGTGAAGCGAATAATCATAGACCGGACACCGGACCGCTTTCCCGTCCTTCAGATCCTGAAGCTGCTCCAAAAGCAGCTCCGTCTCAAAAGCGCGCGGATGGTCGTAATTCTGCTTCTTCCGCTCCTCGAAAGGAATGTCGTCCTGAGCCCGGTAGTAATTGTCGTGGTACAGAACCGCCACGTCGTCCCCGAACGCTGCCTTCAGCCGGTTGGTGAAGGTAGACTTGCCCGAACCGGTTCCACCCGCGATGCCAATGATCACTGTCTTCATCCTCTGTCCCTCCGTGTCCTCTGCCCTGTGTCTCCGGGCGCCGTCTCTGCCTCTGCCGGAATTACAAGAGCATTTGTGTCAAAGGTTCTTTTCAGCTAACACTTTACACATAGATCTCGCAGTCCGGCTCCACCCGCTTGCAGGCCTTCACCGCCTCCTGCACGATCTCGTCGAATCTGTCGTCATCCGCCTCGATGATCAGCCGCTGGGTCATAAAGCTGATCGTCGCCTCTTTCACGCCCTCGATCTTATTCACCGCGTCTTCCATCTTCGCCGCACAGCTGGCGCAATCCACTTCCACTTTGAATTTCTTCTTCATAAGGCATATCCTCCTTGCATATGATATTCGCATTCCATGTTCGCTTCCGGGGAATAAATGCGGATCTGACCATCCCGGAATCAACATATGAATAATTGTTCATATGACCATTATATACCTTATGCAGAAAAATGCAAGTATAATTTACATTTATATTGTAAAGCATATTGACGATCTCTTTCAAAGTATTATAAGGCCATTGTCAAAGTATTTCAATATTTTTGAAATAAACAAAATCTTTTCGAAACAATCGTCAGAAAATACCATCTTGTCAATTGCTCTTTACCAAAAAGTATGATAAAATGACTGCGTTACAATAAGCTATCATGTTTCGTGCCGGATGCTTTTCCTGTAAAAGCATTTTCCACGGAACATGATCCCCGAATGGCAGGAGGAACAAAGAAATGAAAGGGAAGGAAGGAGTTCTCGAAAAAGTGTTTCACTTGAGCGACCGGCACACGGATGTCAAAACGGAAATCATGGCCGGCATCACCACATTCATGACCATGGCATATATCCTGGCCGTGAACCCCAGCATCCTGTCGGAAGCCGGCATGGACAGCGGGGCTGTATTCACCGCCACGGCGCTGGCCGCCATGGTCGCTACGCTTCTGATGGCCGCTCTGGCCAACTATCCGTTCGTGCTGGCGCCCGGCATGGGACTGAACGCCTATTTCACCTATACCGTCGTCATGGGCATGGGCTATACCTGGCAGATGGCCCTGGCCGCGGTCTTCGTGGAAGGCATCGTCTTCATCGTGCTGTCGCTGACCAACGTGCGCGAAGCTATTTTCAATTCGATCCCCATGAACTTAAAGCACGCGGTGTCTGTCGGCATCGGCCTGTTCATCGCCTTCATCGGTCTGCAGAATGCAAAGATCGTCGTCGACAGCTCCACGCTGGTGACCCTGTATTCCTTCAGCGGCTCCGTGAAAAGCGGCGCCTTCACAACGGAAGGCATTACCGTGCTTCTGGCGATCATCGGGATCCTGATCACCGGCATCCTGGTCGTGAAAAATGTAAAGGGCAGCATCCTCTGGGGGATCCTTGGCACCTGGGTGCTGGGCATGATCTGCCAGCTGGTCGGACTTTACCGCCCCGACGCGGCGGCCGGATTCTACAGCATGTTCCCGGATTTCTCCGGCGGCTTCGGCATCCGCAGCATGATGCCCACCTTTATGAAAATGGATTTCTCCCGGATCCTGTCCCTAGACTTCCTGGTCGTCCTGTTCGCGTTCCTGTTCGTAGATATGTTCGACACGCTGGGAACGCTGATCGGCGTCGCCTCCAAGGCGGACATGCTGGATAAGGACGGAAAGCTCCCGAATATCCGCGGCGCGCTTCTGTCTGACGCCCTGGGCACCTCCGTCGGCGCTATATTCGGAACCTCCACCACCACGACATTCGTGGAGAGCGCCTCCGGCGTTGCCGAAGGCGGACGCACCGGCCTGACCGCAGTAGTCGCGGCGATCCTCTTCGGACTGTCCCTGTTCCTCTCGCCGATCTTCCTGGCGATCCCGTCCTTCGCTACGGCCCCGGCTCTGGTGGTTGTCGGCTTCCTGATGATGACCTCGATCACGAAAATCGACTTCAACGACTACTCGGAGACCATCCCCTGCTACATCTGCATCATCGCGATGCCGTTCATGTACAGCATCTCCGAAGGCATCTCCCTGGGCGTGATCTCCTACGTGGTGATCAATCTGGTGTGCGGCAGGGCAAAAGAGAAGAAGATCAGCGCGCTGATGTATGCGCTGGCGGTGTTCTTTGTGCTGAAATATATCCTGATCTGACGTAAAGCAAAGGGATCCGGACATGCGTCATGTTTGTTCGGATCCCTATTGCTCCGGGAGCGGATCGGAATCGATCACCAGCTCCTTTAACTCTGTATAATCTGACAGATGGCTTCGTACATATTCTCTTTTAAACGCCGCGAAAGGACTTGAGCGATCCAGCATTGCTTCAAGACTCCTCCGGTATCTTACCTG
This sequence comes from uncultured Lachnospiraceae bacterium, assembly GCA_947626395.1. Taxonomy (GTDB): domain Bacteria; phylum Bacillota; class Clostridia; order Lachnospirales; family Lachnospiraceae; genus UBA3402. The sequence continues at coordinate 47,558 of CANQRU010000004.1, forward strand.
ATCAGGGAAAGCTTTATATCGGTACAGCGTCCGATAAAATGTACCCATTGTTTTACTAAGCTGATCCACTCGGTACTGACATGCAACAACCCTTATTCCGGTATTTGTCAGCTCAAAACAATTCTGTATCAGCTCGGCAGTCAGCACCTCGCTCTCACATTTCGATCTGCTGAGTATCTTCACATGACCATTTTCAAACGTATGCTCCAGTACCAATTCCGGATCTGTCAGGCAGCAGTCTATCACTTTATCATCATATTTCGGATTCTTTTTTATACTGTTGCAGTGCCGGCAGGAATAAAACAGGTTATTCCAGTCAAACGCCAGCTCTTTCCGTTTTCGATTATAATGCGGTCTCAGATGCTCAACCTCAGGATCCGACAGATCTTTCAATTCGCACAGGTAACACTTGTCATGGAAATCCTGCCGCAGCTGCAGGACTACATCTTCTCCGGCATAATCTCCATTCGCTTTCAGCGCTTCTGCGGCAAGCGACGCAGGCGGACCCGGGTTCTTTGTGATTTTCACCATATCCTTACCTCCGATTGGCCAGCTCCAGTTTCAGGCGGCTGTATTCCGAGGTAATCTCCGGAGCCAGATAATCGGGAATCTCATCCAGATAATATTCCAATTCATCTATTTCAGCATAATCGTCATCTGACAGCTCCCGTCGATTCACCAATTCCGCATATCTGTCGTACTTTTCTCTCAGTTCTTCCGACAAACGGTCGGCCCCGAAATATCCTTCAACAATTCCTTCATACGGTAAATTCTTCATGCCGTCCTGCACCAGAATATTCTTTTCCAGATCATAAATAACCGCATTTTCCAGAGAATTCAGCACAAACGGCGAGTGGGTAGAAACAATAAACTGGATATTAGGAAACAGCCCGGTAAGAATAGGCAGTATCTTTTTCTGCAATTCCAAATGCAGATGCGCATCGACTTCATCGATCAAAACGATTCCTTCCATATCAAAGCTTGTGCGAACCTGGCTTTGCGCCTCCATGCGCATGATTAGATCTGAAACGATCTCCAGGATAGCTGAATATCCGCTGGAAAGGGTATCAAATCCAAAGGGATCATGCCCGGTTTGCCGGATCGTAAACTGAAATGAATTGATATTAAAATCCAGCGTCAGATCCGGATCCTCAAAAATATCTCTGAGGATATTCGTAAAGCGCGCAAACCACTCTTCGATCTTCTTCCCCGTATCAGAACCGTCTTTATTTGCGCCGGAAAATGCCTGAACCGCTTTCAGATTGACCAGATATTTCCCCAGCTTTGTTCCCGGATTATCCTCCGAGCCATAAAATGGCTGAAATTCCATCTTTTCAATATTTTTATATGGTTCAGGCTGAGACCGGCGTTCGTCGCCGTAATATGCAAAAATAAATTCTCCTGCCTCATATTTATTCAGCATATCCTGTAAAGAGAAAAACGTCTCTATGGGATATGCTTTAGCCAGCCTCGCATAGGCCATAAGTCTGTTTCTCTGAGACTTGCGGAGGAACTTACTGTTCATCACTTCAATATGAATTCCATCGCCCACCAAGTCTGCAGAATCCGGGGTTATCGCCTTCGTTCCCGCCTTGGCATCACGCAGCAGATATTCCAGATGATACCTCAACGCCTGTAAAACGCTGGTCTTCCCGCTTCCGTTCCGGCCCGTCAGGATCAGGTTCCTGCTTTCTTTATCAGAGATAGGAATCGATATATTATGCAGATGACGAACGGATATAATATCCAGCTTTGTCAAAAAAGTTCTTTTCATGCCCGACCTTCCTTTACAATAAAGCATCTACCACATGATATTATCATAGCATATCCCAGCTCTTTTATCTACATTATCTTCAATTCCGCAGGTAATCCTGAGGCAAAAACACCGATTTTATTGCTCATGGCATAATCCGACACTGCCCGGAAATGCTCGTCATAGGGGTAATTCTTCTGGCTGAACTTAAGCCACATCTCCGACCAGGACGCGCCAGATGCCAGAAGTTCCTTCACCAGCGGATCGTTCATCGTAGCGTTGCCTTCCTGATGATTCAGATCGACGCAGCCCTCCTCGTCATAGATGCAGCACTGCAGGTCGCATTCCAGCTTGTCGCACTGATAGGCGAAAAGCGCCTCCGGCGTCTCATGGGCGTCGAATTCCAGAAAAAGCGCCTCGATCTGCTCCCCATCCAGCAGGCCGCCAAGGATCCGTTGCACCGCCTCATGTTCCATCTTCTCCTTCTCATCCGCCCCGATCTGGAACCGGGTCAGATCTCCGATCACCGTCTCGCCAATCTCATGAACCGCCAGCATGAAGATCACCTTTCCGATATCGATATCATACTGGTATTCCGACTTCATGGCCAGCGCCAGCATCTGAACGCCGAATACATGCTCCGCGACGCTCTCGACCCGCTCCCGCCGCACCTTCCAGTCCTTCCAGCCGGTACGGATCACATTTTTCAGGCGATTGCAGAGAATATAGTAATCCAATACGCTCTGTTCCTTTGAAATGGTTTCCGACATCCCTTTCCCCGCCTCTCTTAATTTATCATTCTGTTATCCATGAACCATTCCGGCCTTCATTGCCGCATCCATTCCGTGTCTGTAACTATTATAATCCCGAATCATTTCCGCTTCAATACCGTTTCAAACAAATCAAAAAAGTTGATCGTATCCTATCGAAAAAAGCGCCGGTATGTGATATAATAAGCGAGTATTTTGATTTTAAAGCCTACCGCATTTTCTCACACGCGGGAGCCGCGTGAATAAATCATTCCTGGAGGTAACCGTAATGACCATCAACAAAACGCAGCAGGGAACCCGGCTCACGTTTGCGCTGACCGGACGTCTGGACACCAACACCGCGCCTCAGCTGGAGACGGAGCTTAAACGCAGCATCGACGGCGTCACCGATCTGACCTTTGACTTCGCGGGACTGGAATACATCTCTTCCGCGGGACTCCGCATACTTCTCTCCGCGCAGAAGACGATGAATAAGCAGGGCAGCATGACCATCCGCAACGTCAACGAGACCGTCTCCGAAGTGTTCGATATTACGGGCTTTTCCGAGATCCTCACCATTGAATGACCTATGAATATGAACAGAATGAACAAAGAACATACATATGGGCTGACGGCCGCGCAGAGGGAGATCCTGCTCGGCGAAAGCATTTCCCAGGAGGCCGCTTTCAGCGTCATCTCCGTGAAGCTGATGATCGGAGGACATGACGCCGCAGAAGTTAAGGCCGCCGCCGACCGGGTGATCTCCTCGGCGGATATTTTCCATGTATCCCTTCACGGCGACGGATTTGTGCAATGCGAATCACGCGATTCCGTCATACTGCCGCCAATGTCCCGCGGTGAAGCGGAAGCGTATACGGCCCGCCGCGATACCGAGCGGATGGATCCCTCCCGAATGATCTACGAAGCAGAGGTGATCCCCACGGACGGATACGTCCTGCTCTACGTCCGCTTCCACCACATCATCATGGACGGCAGAGGGATGTGCCTCTTCGCCCAGCGTGTCCTGGACGCGCTGGAGGGGAAAGCGCTCAGCGATTCCCGCTTCTTCACGCCGGAGGAGGAGCCGGCGCAGGAGCAGGATGACTACTGGGCGCAGGTCTTTTCGGATTTTTCAGACGGTACCTCCGTCTTTTCCGGGGAACCGGCGGGCTTTGAGAAGCTGTCGCTCCCATTTCATCTCGGAGCGGTTGCGGACGGCGCGGCGCGCTTCGCGGATGAAATCGGCGTCCACGTGCCCTACGTCTATCTGGCGGCGCAGGCGCTTTATCTGGCACGGGCTACGGATTCCGACGAAGCAACTGTCCTGATGTCCCGCCTTAACCGAAACGCGGCGACAGCGGAAACGCTGGGCTGCTACACCCTGGTCGTGCCCGTCCGTATCCGGCTTAAAGGATGCGAACATTTTTCCGATCTGTGCAGGCGGGCGCAGGAGACGGCGAAAGAAGCGTCCCTCCACAAGGGCGCGGGCTTTTCTTCCATCGCCCGCGCGTCGAACGTCAAGGGCGCGTTTTCCGAATACGGATTCAATTACTACGATTTCAAACTGCGGACGGAGACGGACTGTACGCTTTCCCTCTCCGTCGCGGGCGCGCTTAAGAACCACCTCGTCTGGAACCTGTTCGCGGGCGGCGAATGTACGCTCGACGGCCGCGCAGGGATTTACGATGAGGAATCCGCCCGCTTCTTCGCCGACGCCATGCGGCGTATCCTGGAAGACGGCGTGAAGGACATGCCGCTTGAGGAAATCCGCACGCTGGGCGCGGAGGAGCTTTCCCGTCTGGAACAGATACACGGAGAGGAAATGCCCTTCGGGCAGGACGAAACGATCCCCTCGCTGCTGCGAAGCACGGCGGCCGCATGTCCCGACGCTCCCGCCGTCTACGCGGGAGACAAAAAGCTCACCTTCAGGGAGCTTGACGAGCAGTCGGACAACATTGCCCGCGCGCTCATTGACCGGGGCGTAAAGCCCGGAGACCGGGTGGCCTTCATGCTTAAGAGAGACATCCGCCTCCTTCCCGCGCTGTTCGGGATCTCCAAGTCGGGCGCGGCGTTCATCCCCGTGGATCCCGCCTATCCCGAAGACAGGATCCGCTACATCCTGGAAAACAGCGAAGCAGCGCTCCTTGTCACATCGAAGGACACCGGCTCCGGCGCGGATATCGACGAACTCCTTATGGGCGGAGTTTCCCCGCTTCCTGACATTAAGCAGGACGCGCTGGCCTATCTCATCTATACGTCGGGCACGACGGGCAGGCCCAAGGGAGTCATGCTCACGCACCGGGGCATCGCGAATATCGTAAAGCCGGAAAACAACCCATTTAACCGATATTTTACGAAGCACTGCAAGGGCCTGACGGCTATCGGCTCGGTATGCTTCGATATTTCGCTGTTCGAGTTTTTTACCGCCCTCTTCAACGGGAAATTCGTGGAACTGGCGGACGAGGAGGGGATGTTAAACCCGGAACGGCTGGCATCGTGCATCCTCGCCCACAGGGCGGACGCGCTGCACTGTACGCCCTCGCGGCTGGCCAGCTATCTTAGGAACCCGCAGTTTCTCAATGCGGCGGAGGGCGTGAAGGCTGTTCTCTCGGCGGGAGAAGTCCTTCCGCAGGCGCTTGTAATCTCTCTCAGTGAGCTTGGAATTCATGTTTTCAACGGTTACGGCCCTACAGAGGTTACAATCGGGGCCACGATCACCGAGAGCGGCGATATCCTGTCCATCGGCAGGCCCATCGCCAATACCGGAATCCTCATCCTCGGCGAAAGCGGCCGCCTACTGCCCTACGGGGCGGCCGGCGAGATCTGCATCTACGGGGCAGGCCTCGGACGCGGCTATTTCAAGCGGCCGGAGGAGACGGAGAAACGCTTCACCGAGAGGCACGGGAAGAACGTGTACCGCACGGGAGATCTCGGCCGGCTCCTTCCCGACGGAAGACTCATCTACATCGGCCGGAGCGACCGGCAGGTCAAGCTTCGGGGTCTTCGAATCGAGCTTCCCGAGATCGAGAACGCCATGCTTTCCTTCCCCGGCGTCACGCAGGCGGCGTGCCTCGTCAAGAAGAGCAAACACAGCGAACACCTTGCCGCGTTCTACACGGCGGACAGGGAACTTTCCGGCGAACTGAAAGAGCACATTTCCGGAACGCTCACCGCCTATATGGTGCCCGATATCTTCAAGCGGCTGGACGCCATGCCGCAGACGGCGGGCGGGAAGACCGACTATAAGGCACTGGAAAAGGAAGACGTAGACTTCCGCAAGGCATACCGCGCCCCCTCCGGCGCGCTGGAGACCCTGATCTGCAACGGAATGGCGGAAGTGCTCGGCATCGACCGCGTGGGCGTGGACGACGATTTCTTCGAGCTGGGCGGCGATTCGTTGGGCGCGATGGAGCTTATGCTCTCCATCGAACAGGGCAACGGCGGAAAAGCGCCGGAATACAACGACATTTACCGCTATCCCACCCCCGCGATGCTGGCGGAGTACCTGGCGGGAGAGCAGACCCAGGAACTCTATCCGCTGACAAATCTTAACTACGAAGGGATCGACCGCTTTCTTAAGGCGCGCCCCCGCACAGAGAAACCGGCCCGGCGCATTCTTCTGACCGGCGCGACGGGCTATCTGGGCAACCATATCCTGGCGGAACTTCTGAAGCACCCGGAGGTGGAGCACGTCTACTGCCTCGCCCGCTCCAAGAGAAAGGTAACGGCCGAAAAGCGCATCCAGAGCACCCTCTTCTACTACGCCGAAGACGACTTTTCGGAGGGTGGCAAATGGTCGGCGGTGGAAGGGGATATCTCCGATCCCGCGCTCTTTTCGGAACCCTTCGACGAAAAGATCGATCTTATCATCAACTGCGCCGCGAATGTGGCCCACTTCGCCTACGGCGACGCGCTCTCCCGCGTCAACGAGACCGGAGTGAACAATCTCATCGCCTACGCCTTAAAGACCGACGCCCGGCTCGTACAGATATCGACGATAAGCGTAGGCGGCATGGCGGAAACGGCCCGCGCGAAGGATATGCTCTTCACCGAGAACGATTTCTATGTGGGGCAGAAGATCTTCAACGAATACATTTACACCAAATTCAAGGCGGAATACGCGCTCCTGCGCGCCGCGGCGGATAAGGGGCTGCCCGTTCAGATCATGCGGGTAGGCAACCTGCAGGGACGAATCTCCGACGGCGAGTTCCAGATGAACCTGCGCTCCAACGGATTCACCCGCCGTCTCTCCGCCTATATCGATATCGGGGCCGCGCCCCGGTCGCTCTATGATTCTACGGTGGAATTCTCCCCCGTGGACGAGGTGGCGGGGATGGTCCTCGCCCTGACGGAAAGCGCGGAGTGCGGCGCGTTCCATGTCTGTCCTCCGGCAGAGACGGCATTTTCCCGCATCTTCGATCTTCTACGGCAGCTTGGCAAGCCGGTGGAGATCATCTCCGACGAGGAGTTCGCCAGGCTGATACAGGACTTAAAGGCGTCCGGCGAAAAGAGCGGTTCAGTGGAAATGCTCTCCATCGAACGCGGGAACGACGCATACAGCGATATTCCTTTCTCCCGCGCGTACACCGTGGAGCGGCTGCACGCCCTCGGGCGGTCATGGAAGGAGATCACCGATGAATATCTTGAAAAATATCTGACGGCGTTAGCCGGTATGGATATGTTCTGAGAAGGAGGTTATTATGGATCTTAAAATCATTGCACTGTGGACGTTTGCGGTATTTCTCGCGTCGGTATTCAGCGCCGTTCTCACGGGCATCACGCTTACGCCCAGATACAAGGGACCGGTCCGCGCCGCGGTCTGGGCCGCGGGAGCCGTCGTCGGCTACGGACTTGCGTTCCTGTTCTACTGGCTGGACCTGACAAACGATATTTTCGGGATCCTGGGACTCTCCGCCATGGTATGCGCGATCGCCCAGTTCCTGTACCGCGACACCTGGTCTACCAAGCTCTCCGTCGCACTCATGGGATGCCTGGTGGGCAACGTCTCGACGTTCATGCTCTGCGGAACGACGGACTCCCTGCTGGCGCCCGTTCTGGGGCTGATCCGGGAGAGCCCCTACGAGGTTCCCAACCTTCTGTTCTTCATCGGGATCAAGGTCGTCGTCTACGTGGTGATCGCCGTGCTGTACGCGCGTTTCCTGGAAAACCGCCTGCATGCGACCATTGAGACGGTGAGCGGCAAGATGGGGATTTTCGTGCCTCCGCTTTTGATCTCCGTGGTTGGCTTTTACGTGATCAACCTTATATCCAACGCGGCCGGCATTTTCCCCAACCACCCGCTCTTCTTCCCGCTCTATCTGACGATGTGCATCATCTTCGTGGTCGAATTCTGGATGATCTTCTATTCGGTCAACCAGAGCGCCAAGACGATGAAGACAGAGGCGGAGCTTTCCGTCGCAGCCAATATTCAGAAATCCATGCTGCCCTGCATCTTTCCGGCCTTCCCGGACCGGGAGGATTTCGACATCTACGCGACGATGGACCCCGCTAAGGAGGTCGGAGGCGATTTCTACGACTTCTTCATGATCGACGAGACCCATGTGGCGGTGGTCGTGGCGGACGTTTCAGGCAAGGGAGTGCCCGCGGCGCTTTTCATGGTCATCGGCAAGACGCTCATCAAGGACCACTCCATGACGGGCGACGATCTGGGCGCGGTGTTTTCCGCGGTCAACGAGATCCTGTGCGAAAGCAACAGCGAGGGACTGTTTATCACGGCGTTCGAAGGCGTTTTAGACCTGGTGACAGGCGAACTCCGCTATGTAAACGCGGGGCACGAGATGCCCTTCCTCTGCAGGCGCGGAGAAGGCTACAAGCCCTATAAGATCAAGCCGGGCTTCGTACTCGCGGGAATGGAGGGGATCCCGTACCACGCCGGCTCGCTGACCATGGAAGTGGGCGACAAACTCTTTGAATACACCGACGGCGTCACAGAGGCGACCGACGCGAACAACCAGCTCTACGGCATGGAGCGGCTTGAGAAGATCCTCAGCGACAATAAAGACCTGGCGCCCGCGGCCCTGCTGCCCGCAGTCAAAGCCGACATCGACGCATTCGTGGGAAGCGCGCCGCAGTTCGACGACATTACGATGCTGTGTCTCGAATATAAGGCGAAACCGGAGGTGCGGCCATGAAGGAACTCACGATCGACGCATCGGTCGAGAACACGCCTGTGGTCATCGACTTTGTGAACGAACTGCTGGAGGAATCCGGCTGTTCCATGAAGATCGAAGCCCAGATCGACGTTGCCGTTGACGAACTTTTCAGCAATATCGCCCTCTACGCGTATGCTCCTTCATCCGGAGCGGCCACTGTGCGGGTAGAATTCCGCGGGGAACCGCCGGCGGCGGTGATCACCTTCATCGACCGGGGCGTTCCTTTCGACCCGCTTAAGAAGACGGATCCGGACGTCACCCTTTCCGCCGAGGAGCGTAAGATCGGCGGACTGGGCATCTATATCGTTAAAAAGAGTATGGACAATATGGAATATGAATACAGGGACGGGCAGAACATTTTAAAGATCACTAAGAATTTCTGAGACCGGCGTGGCGGAACGCTGGACGATTAGGAGTTCATGAACATTTTCATCGACGGGGCACGCGAATTCAGCAGGTGCCCCGTCGATGTTTATGCTGAGAAAATCTTCGGAATGAACTTCGTCGGAAAAAGCTTGCACTTTTCGCCCATCCGTGATATGCTTAAAGTCCTTTCGCCTATCGCTGGAGACGCGCTGTCAACACGCTTTCCTGCATACAGGCGCAGTACAGAATGTATGCCGCTGGCACACGTTCTGTCTGGAAATATAATAATCTGGTTCGCTCCTTGCGGAGCGCGCCGGACCGACTTGGCAAGATATAACATTCAAGCGGCCTCAGACGGCTGTCTTCTTGCGCGGCCTTTGGCCGCACAAGAAGCATCGGATGTCCATCCGATGTGAAAAGAGGTATAAGAGCATGCTTATAAGCAAGCTTAACGCATGCTCTTATATCTCTTTCCCCGCCGTCTGAACTGTAACGTTCTATAACTACCAGGAGGAAGCAAAACGATGATTACGATGGAACATGTGTGCAAATCGTACCGGATTGCAAAAAGAAACGCAGGCTTTCGCGAAGCCTGCAGATCCCTCTTCCACCGCGAAACGGAAGAGATCCAGGCGCTTAAGGACGTAAGCTTCACGATCCGCGACGGCGAGATGGTGGGCTATATCGGCCCCAACGGCGCCGGTAAGAGCTCTACGATCAAGATCTTAAGCGGTATCCTGACCCCCGACAGCGGGACGGTCCTGGTGGATGGCCGGGTACCGCACCGCGACCGGATCGCTCATGTGAAGGAGATCGGCGTCGTCTTCGGACAGCGCTCCCAGCTGTGGTGGGACGTGCCCGTCATCGACTCCTTCGAACTTCTGAAGGACATCTATACGATTCCCGACAACATTTATAAGAAGAATCTGGAAGAACTGACCGAACTGCTGAACCTGGGGGAACTTCTGCGCTCACCGACGCGGCAGCTGTCCCTGGGCCAGCGGATGCGCTGCGAGATCGCCGCGTCCCTGCTGCACAGTCCCCGGATCCTGTTCCTGGACGAGCCGACCATCGGGCTGGACGCCGTGTCGAAGCTGGCGGTTCGGGAATTTATCCGGCGGCAGAACCAGCTGCACAAAACCACCGTGATCCTGACCACCCACGATATGCAGGACATCGAGGCCCTGGCCAGCCGCATCATTCTGATCGGCAAAGGACATATCCTGATGGATGGGACCCTGGAAGATATCCGGCGCGGCGGGGAAAATATCGACGAGACGGTAGCGGAACTGTACAGAAGCTACGACATCGCGAACTGAAAGGAGATTCCGCCAAATGAAAAAATACCTCTCCTTCTTCCGCCTGCGCTTCGTCCTCGGCCTGCAGTACCGCGTCGCGGCCCTGGCCGGGATCGCCACCCAGTTCGCGTGGGGTTTCATGGAGATCATGATCTTCACCGCGTTTTACCGGGCGGACGCGGACGCATTTCCAATGAGCCTTTCGGCCACCTCGTCCTACATCTGGCTGCAGCAGGCGTTTCTGGCGCTCTTTGCCGCATGGATGATGGACAATGAGATCTTCGATTCCATCATAAATGGCGGCATCGCCTATGAACTGTGCCGCCCCATCGATATCTACAATATGTGGTTCTGCCGGAACGCGGCCAACCGTCTGGCACGGGCCGTACTGCGGTGCATGCCGATCCTTCTGGTCGCGGCCTTTCTGCCGGAACCTTACGGGCTTGCGGCTCCGGCCAGTGCGGGACATTTCCTGCTGTTTCTGGTCACACTGGTTCTGGGCTTTGCGATGACCGTGTCCTTCTGCATGCTGATCTACGTAATGACCTTCTTCACCATATCGCCCCAGGGGCTGCGGATCCTGTTCACCTCGGCGCTGGAATTCCTCACAGGAGGCGTGATCCCGCTGCCCTTCTTCCCGGACAATGTCCGGCAAGTCATGGAGCTTCTGCCCTTCGCAGCCATGCAGAACGTGGCCCTGCGGATCTACAGCGGAAGTATGAGCGGTTCGGAAATGCTTAAGGCCGTAACGCTGCAGCTGTTCTGGCTCACCGCCGTCACGGCGGCCGGGAAAATGCTCTGCCGGATGGCCGTCAGGCGCGTAGTCGTGCAGGGCGGCTAAGTAACCATTAGAAAGGAATATAACCTCATGCGTAACCTTTCAAGTGCAATCAAACTCTACAGACACTATATCTCCATCAACATCCGCTCCATGATGCAGTACAAGACGTCGTTCTTCCTCACCGCCATGGGGCAGTTCCTGGTGTCCTTCAATGTATTTCTGGGCATCTTCTTTATGTTTAAGCGCTTCTCCGCGGTGGACGGTTTCTTCTACAGCGAGGTTCTCCTCTGCTACTCCATCGTCCTGCTGGAATTCTCCCTGGCCGAGATGTTCGTCCGCGGCTTCGATACCTTTTCCGGCATGGTACGCACCGGCGAGTTCGACCGCGTGCTGGTCCGCCCCCGCAATGAGATCCTGCAGGTTCTCGGCAGCAAATTCGAGCTGACCCGCATCGGCCGCATGCTTCAGGCTGTCGTCATGTTCATCTACGGCATTACCAGAAGCGGCGTCGCCTGGACATTTCCGAAGATTCTGACCGTGGTCTTCATGCTGGCCGGCGGCACCGCCGTCTTCTCCGGCCTGTTCATCATCTACGCCGCCCTCTGCTTCTTCACGCTGGATGGTCTGGAGTTTATGAACATTTTCACCGACGGGGCCCGCGAATTCGGCAAGTACCCCGTCGGTGTCTATGGTGAGAAAATGCTTCTGTTCGCGACATTTTTCGTACCCTACGCGCTGATCCAGTATTATCCGCTGCTGTTCATTCTCGGGCGCCGCACGGCCCCGTTTTACATCCTGCTGCCGCTGGCCGCCTTCTGGTTCCTGATCCCGGCGCTGGCGCTGTGGAAATTCGGGGTGCGGCACTATACGTCCAGCGGGTCATGAAGAGCAGGAGCGGCAGACAGAACGCACCGATCACTATTTCTTCTTGCCCATCGCCTTCTTCACGAGCTTCTTCATCGCTCCGCTGCTTAAGAACGGCGCAAGCGCCATGATATTCGACATATCGGCGTCCGCGGCCTTAAGCGCCAGCCGGTCAAGCGTCTCATCCTCCAGAAACGGCGCAAGTGCCGGCAGCTGCGAGATATCCACTTCAGCCACCTTATCCGCCAGCCGGTTCAGCGTCTCATCCTCCAGAAATGGCGCAAGTTCCGCCAGCTGCGAAATATCTGCCTCAGCCACCTTATCCGCCAGTCGGTCCAGCGTCTCATCCTCCAGAAATGGCGCAAGTTTTGACAACTGCGAAATATCCACCTCAGCTACCTTATCCGCCAGTCGGTTCAGCGTCTCATCCTCCAAAAACGGCGCAAGCGTTGTCATCAGCGACAGATCCACATCCATTATCCGATCCGCCAGCCGGTCAAGCGTCTCGTCACACAGAAACGGTGCAAGCTCCGGCAGCCTGGACATCTCCGTATCCATCAGCCGGTCTGCCAGCTGGTCAAGTGTCTCATCGCTCAGGAACGGAGCGAGCGCCACCATCTGTGAAACATCGACATCCGCCAGCCGGTCCGCCAGATGATCCAGCGTATCATCATCCAGGAACGGGGCAAGCGCTGCGATCCGCTCTACAGTTACTTCGGAATCTTCCATCTCCTCCACTAATTCATCCAGATCCTCATCATCCATAAATGGGGCCAGCTGCAGCAGAAGATCCCAATCGATCCCGCCATCCGGCTTCTCAGCCTCGCCTGCGAACCGGAGAATTTCATCCGGCTGCAGCAGTGGAACCACCGCGGCCAGTTCCTCCGCGGTTATGCGATCCGACGATGACGGTGATTCCGAAGACGTCGGCGGTGCCGGCGATACAGGGGAACACGGCGACTCCGATGGTATAGGAGGAACCGGCGGCACTGGCGGCACCGGCGGCACTGGTGGCACTGGTGGCACTGGCGGCACCGGCGGTACCGCAGGTACTGCCGGCATCCTTGAGAGCTTAGGAAACCTGGCGAATCTTCCAAACCGCGGGCTTTTCGCCGTCTCTTTTCCCTGCAGCGTTCCCTGGCTGTGCGCCGTCTCCTGCTGACTGTCCGCGGGTCCGCCTCCGCCTTCTGTCTCTCCTGGCTTCTCCGCCGTTTCCGCCAGACTGTCCTCTGGATCTCTTTCCAGCTTCTCCGAGCCGTTTTTCATTTCCTCTTCCGTTTCCCCCGCGCTTCCGTTCCCCTTCGGAGGCCTTTTCGCCGCGTATACCTCCGCCCGTTCTTCCAGAGCGGCTGTGCCCGCCCCCTCTTCTAAGGAGACCGCGTCCGTCTTCTCTTCCGAGACGCCTGCCTCCGCTCTTTTCTCAGAACCGGCCGTACCTGCCTCCAGCCGCCGTTCCACCTTCCGGATCACGCCGGCCATCTCGCCGCCCAGCAGTTCATCCACGCTCATATCAAGCACCGCGCACAGTTCGCCAAGCTTCGAGATGTCGGGCATCGAATTACCTCTCTCCCAGTTGGAAACCGCCTGATAGCTGACCCCCATCTCGTCCGCCAGCTGCATCTGCGTCATATTTTTGGCGATCCGCCTTCCGCGAATCCGTCTCGCGACTTCTCGTGTATCGAATGTCATTTCCGTTCCTCGCTTTCTCAAGTTTTGTTCTTGCTGCTGCATGTTATCACTCCGGTTTCTCCGCAGGCAATGCGCCGGCTGCCGCCTGCATATCCCTACACTACCACGCAATTCTCCCAAAGCCAAGCAAGCAGCGCTTGAGATACAGGCAACTCTATTATCACTTGAGTCCGCTTCCGATCGGCCGAGGCATCTCAGCATACGATCTCCACCAAATCGCGGTATCTTGGCACACGATCTCCGCGCGGCCGCGGCACCTCAACACACGATTGCCATCCAGCCGCCGCGCCTCAGCACACGATCTCCACCCTGGCGCCGCGCCTCAGCACACGATCTCCGCACGGCTGCCGCCGCTCTTCTCCTTCGTCACGACGATCTGCTTATCGATCTTCTCCCGCAGCTCCGCCACATGGGAAATGATACCCACCAGACGGTTCCCCTCCGTGAGTCCCGCCAGCGCATTCATGGCCTGTCCCAGAGATTCCTCGTCAAGCGAGCCGAAGCCCTCATCCACGAACATCGTGTCAAGCCGCACGCCGCCGGCTGACGACTGGATCTCATCGGAAAGCCCCAGCGCCAGGGACAGAGACGCCTTAAAGGATTCGCCGCCGGACAATGTCTTCACGCTGCGCTCCGTGCCGTTGTAATGATCGATCACGTCCAGTTCCAGGCCGCTCTGGCTCTTATTGTTCTCCGCCTCACGGCGGCGCTTCAGCTCGTACTGCCCGCCGGACATCACCAGGAAGCGCCGGTTGGCCCTCGCGATGATCCGGTCGAAATAGGTCATCTGGATGTAGGTTTCCAGCATGATCTTCTCCCTGCCGGTGATATTGCCGTTGGCCGTGTTGGACAGGGCGCGGATCCAGGCGTAGCGCTTCTCAAGCGTCTCCAGATCTCCGGACTTTTCCCGAATATTCCTGAGGGCGTCCCGGTTGGCTTCCAGGCGCACCGCGATCCTCCGGGAATCCTCGATCCGGCTGCTCCGCTGACCGGCAAGCGTCTGCTTTCTCTCCGTCTCCGCCGCCCGGTCGAGACCAGCATCTCCTTCCAGCTGCTTCTGAAGCTGCTCCGTTCCGGCCTGATATCCGGCGATCTTCTGAGCCGAATCACGATACTTCTGCTCCGCGTCCGCCAGCGCCTTCTTCATTCGCACAAGCTGATCGCCCAGTTCCTTCGCCTTCGCTTCGGCAGTTCTTCTGCTGTCGTACCGCAGGTTCTTTCTGCGCTCCGCGATCTGTTCCTCGCGGGAACGCCGGGTAGCCGTATCGGACGCCAGTTCGGCCTCAAGACCGGCCGCCTGCTGCTTAAGCGCCGCCAGCGCAGTCTCCTTCTGCGGTACCTCCTGTTCCAATGCTGCCTTCCGCCGGACATTCCTCAGCTCAGCGGCAATCTCTTTCTCCAGGTCGCGAAGCTCCGCGGCGGCGGCAAGCAGCTCGCTTCCGATCTGCTTCTCCGCAGCGGATCGCCGCCCGGCGGCATCCTGCACCGCCGCTGCGCTTTCCGCACTGCCGCCGTATGTTCCCACGGCTTCTCCGGACACGCCGCCCGCGCTCTTCTTCTCCGCGGCCATGCCCCGCAGTTCGGCGCTTTCCCGTCCTGTCTCCGCTTTATCGCCACGGAAGGGCAGCAGCTCTCCGATCTGCCTGTCCAGACTTTCTTCCCTGGCCTCGATCGCCGAGCGCATCCCGGCGCACCGCTCGCTCGCGGTTCGTGCCGCTTCCCGCGCGCTCTCCGCGATCTCCCGGGCCTTCTTAAGCTGCGCCTCGGAAGGCGCCTTCTCCGATTTGCCCGCCGGATGCGGATGATTTACGGAACCGCATACCGGACAAGGCCGCCCTTCGATCAGATTCTCCGCCAGGATCCCCGCCTGCTCATCCAGAAACGCCCGGTTCTTCGTCTCATAATCGTCCACGGCAGCTTTCTCTGAAGCCACCGCTCTCCGGTACTCCTGCTGCCGCTGCGCAAGCGCCTGCCGCCGCGACTCCAGGTCCTTAAAGCCTTCCTGCAGATCTCTAAGCCCCTTCTGCCGCTCGGCCGCACGCGCCTTCCGCGCTTCCAGCCTTTCCCGCTTCTCTCCCGCTCCAGCTAACGCCGCCAGCTCCTGCTTCATCTCTCCCAGCATCCGCTCTTCCCGCTGCGCCGCCTGCCGCTTCTGCTCAAGCGCTCCTTCCTTCTCACGGACACCGGCCGTCAGCCGCTCCGCTTCCTTCTCCAGATTCGCCAGCTCCTCATACCGCGGCAGCTCCGCCTCTATCTCCGCTTTCTGCGCAGCCAGCACGTCCCCTTCCGCGCTTCGCGCCTTCTCAGCTTCCCAGGCGTCCTTAAAACCATCGAAACGCGCCGTTTCCTCCTCCAGCGCCCCGCGCGTCCGCTCCAGCTCATGCCGCGCTTTCTCCTGCATTTCCAGCTTTCCCAGATTGGCGTTCACCTGCTCCAGCTGCTGATCCAGCCCTTCGATCTCCCGGGAAATAAGACGGCCCCTCTCTTCATCCTTCTCAATCAGCCGCCCGATCAGCTCTGTTACTTCAGCCGCCGGCAGCTCGTCGTTCTTCGCCTTCCGCACATCGATGGACAGCACGTCGTCTTCCCCGCACATCACGCCTCCGACGTACTGCTTCAGGCTCCGCCTGGCGTCTGCGCACGCATCGTTCATCGCGCCGGACTCCCGCTTCAGCCGCTCCTGCAGATCCGCGAACAGCCGCGTCTTAAAGATCTGCCGGAAGATCTTCTTCCTCTCTTCCGTCGGCGCCAGCAGAAGCTTTAAGAAATCCCCCTGAGCGATCATGGCGATCTGCAGAAACTGGTTCCGGTCGATCCCCATGATCACACGGACGGCCGCGTCCACCTCTCTCTGCTTCGTGATAATGCGCCCGTCCGGATACATAAGTTCCGCATCCGCTCTCTGCAGCGTGACCCCCTCGCCTCTGGCCTTCGGCCGCTCGTATTCCGGATTTCGCCTCACCTTATACGTCTTTCCGGCATAAGAAAACTCCAGTTCCACCTCCGTCGGCGTCTCCGGCGCCGCGTATTTGGAACGGAACATCCCCGGCTCCCGCATGTCTCCGCTGGCCTCCCCATAGAGGGCAAATGTGATCGCGTCGAAGATCGTCGTCTTGCCCGCTCCTGTATCTCCCGTGATCAGATAAAGTCCGCTCTCCCCCAGCCGGTCCAGGGGCAGCACCATTTTCCCGGCGTACGGCCCGAAGGCGGACATCGTCAATGTGATCGGTCTCATAGCTCCTCCTCCCACGTCTTCTCGATCAGCTGCTCCATGAACGCGGCCTGCTCCTCGCTCATAGGCTGGTTATTCTGCAGCTCATAGAATTCCGCGAATAATTCCAGCGGCGTCCGGCTCTCCACATCCTCTGCGCCTGTAACCTGTACCCCGGCGCGCGTTCTTTTATTGTCATAATCCAGTTTCATGAGGTTATGGTAAATGATCCGCAGCTTGCCGATGGCGTCCGGCACGTCCTCCTCGTCCGTAAGCGTGATATGGACGTAATCCTCCTGCCAGTTCGTATTTTCATAAAATGACCTAAGCGTCAGCTGCTCATAGGTGCCCTTAAGCTCCACCAGGTCCCGCTTCGGCACAAGCTCTGCTGTGCGGATCTTAAGGCTGCCCTTCTCCGCCAGCTCCACGACCGTCACCGATTTATAGTCGCCTGCCTCGGAGAACGAGTATTTTAACGGCGTCCCGCAGTAGCGGATCCGCTCCGAGCCGCAGTTCTGCGGCGAATGAATATGCCCCAGGGCCACATAGTCGAACTCCTTAAATACCTCCGCGTCCACATTGTCGGAACCGCCCACCGAGATCTCCTCCGATTCGGAGCGGGCGGCGCCGGTGACGAACTGGTGGGTAACGAGCACATTGCGGCGGGACAGATCCGGACACATATCCGCAATGGCGCAGGCGACGGCGTCCGTATACGAAACGATCTCCTGATCCTCATGGAACCGCCGCACATGGGCCGGCTTTATAAACGGCAGCATATAGATATCCACCGGCCCGTACGCATCGTTCAGGGAAATGGGCTTTATGCGCCCGTCATAGACCGGCGACATATGGATCCCGCCCGCGTCCATGATCCTCGACCCGAAGGCGATCCGCTCCGGCGAATCATGGTTCCCGCTGATCACGAACACCTCAAGTTTCCGTCTCGCCAGACTCACGAGAAATTCATCAAAGAGCTGTACCGCTTCCGCAGGCGGAACGGATTTGTCATAGACGTCGCCCGCGATGATCACGCCGTCCGGCTGTTCCTCATCGATGACGCCCAGAATCTTCTTCAGTATGTATTCCTGGTCATCCAGCATTGAATATTCATTGACACGTTTGCCCAGATGCAGGTCGGACAGATGGATCAGTTTCATGGCGTTCCCTCCTGTATTTTCCGCTGCATTCATTATAAACTGTAGCCGGACGCTATGCAAGCGGAAAGCGCCGACCGGATGGCACAGTCCGACAGGCATGATATCGACAGCCCGACAGACATGGTATCGACGAGCCGACAGGCACTGTATCGACAGAACGGCAGGCATAGAATCGACGAGCCGACAGGCACTACGTCGACAGCCCGATGGGCACAGTGTTAACGACTCGGCAAATACAATGTTGACAGTCCGGCACACACATATCCCCCGCCGCCTGCATGATAAACGTCATTTCTGTACATACTATGTTATCCCATTGCAGCAACTTCTTCCAAACGTCCCCCGGTAGCCTGCGCGATAAAATTCATTTATAAATGCTTGGCTGTCCGCAGTTTTCGCGCTATACTATAACAAGCATCATTGAAACGCCACAGTACAAAAATCCAGAGGAATATGACCCCATGAACCGTATCATATCCTGGCTGCGGATGACCGACTGGAATATGGACACACCCGCGCCATATTCATTATTCCATATAGCTGTATCCACCGTTGGCATCGCCGCGGCCCTGTGGCTGGCCTGGCGGCTGTCCCAGCCCGCGCCGGGCAGGACATCACCCACCACTATGACCGGAACAATGGATACCTCTCGGCCGCCGGCATCTTGTACCGCAACTGAGCCGCAGGACAGCTCGAGGAAAATATGCCGCGTCCTGTTCCTCTGCGGCCTTCTTCTGGCAGCCGGAGAACTTTATAAGCAGCTCTTCTTATACTACGTAATCTTCGGTACCTATAACTGGTGGTATTTCCCGTTCCAGCTCTGCAGCATCCCCATGTACCTCTGCCTGCTGCTGCCCCTCTTCCGCAGACACGAGAAAATGTTCCGCATCATCTGCACCTTTCTTCAGGATTTCAGCCTTCTGGGCGGCATCATGGCGCTGGCGGAGCCGTCCGGCCTTCTGCACCCTTACTGGACGCTGACCATGCACGGCCTGATCTGGCACATCCTGCTGGTCTTTATCGGACTGGTAATGGCGTTCTCACAGATCCCGGACCGGACAAACACCGGATATCTTCGGACTCTCCCGATGATGGCCGCCTTCTGCGCAGTCGCCACCGCGATCAACATCGCCACCGGAGGCGCGGCGGATATGTTTTACATTTCCCCTTACTATCCGGTGACGCAGGTAGTGTTCTACCAGATATCCCTGCAGCTGGGAACCGGAGCAGGCATCTGTATCTATGTTCTCTGTCTCTGTGCCGGCGGATATCTCTGCCATTTGCTGTCAGGACGGCTGAACCGTACATTTCATTTCGACAAATTTTAATCATATACGGACGCTCTGCTCACAGGGAAATGCAAAAACCCTTCGCCGGCAGATTCCTTGCATACCAATACAAACATAGCATCACCGGCACTCTGCCCGCACGGAACATAATACAAGCAGAGCGTCACTGGTGTTCTGCTTGCATAGAAATACAGCCGGCGTCTGGCTTCTCCCCGACACCGGCTGTGTATTTCATAACCTCTTATTCTGCTTCAGATCCCGGACGTTTTCGTCCGATTCCGCTCTGCTCCAAATACTTCCGCTCCGGAAGCATTTCCTATCCTCCGATTTACCGGAAATTATAGTACAGCTGCCCCGGCTGAAGCTGAACGCCCTTGGCCTGGGCCATCTCGCTGACTGTCACCAGCTGATATCCCCTGGCAATCAATTCCGGTACGATCGTCTCCGTGGCTGTCGCCGTCGCGTCGTACAACTCATGCATCAGAACAATATCTCCGTCGCGGACTTTGCTCAGCACCTCGTCAATGGTTTTCTGCGCGTTCTTGTGCTCCCAATCCCTGGTATCGATACTCCACTGGATCATGGGATAATTCACATTGGCCAGAACCGTCGAATTCTTATTCCCGCCCGGCAGGCGCACAAGCGCCGGCGCCACTCCTC
The DNA here is from genome assembly GCA_947626395.1 of uncultured Lachnospiraceae bacterium. Lineage (GTDB taxonomy): Bacteria > Bacillota > Clostridia > Lachnospirales > Lachnospiraceae > UBA3402. The sequence continues at coordinate 67,551 of CANQRU010000004.1, forward strand.
CGGCGGCGGCAATCGCCGCGCTGCCCTGATCGATCTGGTACCGGATCTGCTCCGCTCCCAATTTCTGCAGGTACTTATGCTGATACGTATGGTTGCCCACCTCATGGCCTTCCGCCACCATGCGCTGCACTTCAGAAGCGCGGGACGCACAGCGGTCTCCTACCAGGAAGAACGTAGCCTTGGCGCCATACTGTGCCAATGTGTCCAGAATCCGGTTGCCGGCGCCAGTCTGCGGACCGTCGTCATAAGTCAATGCCACCATCGGGCGGTTCGGATCGATAACTCTGCCAGCCGCGGGCGGTTCCTCAACGACCTCCGCGCTGCCCTGATCCTCCGATGTATTCGCCGGACCGGGGCCAAGCGGTCCCAAAGGTCCGAAACCGGGAGACGGTGTTTGCGTGCCGCTGTCTGCTGCCGGTCCGGAACCGGACGGACCATTGCCCATCGGGCCTGTTCCGAGAGACGGCGTCCCTGTCCCCAACGGGCCCTGCGGTGTTCCGGGCTGCCCCTGCGTCTGCTGCCCATTTCCCGTCAGAGGCCCTGTCTGCGACGTCTGGGTATATCCCAGAGGCCCCGCCGTACGGATCTGCACATTTCCCGCGTCGTCAATCCACGCACCGTCCGCATTCACCCTGTAATTATCCGGCGTCACCGTATTCGCCAGCATATAACCGTCCGTGTTGAAATAATAGCATTCGGACACGCCATTATTATCTCCGTCCAGCCAGTACCAGCCGCCGCTCAGCCATGACGTACCGCTGTCGTCGTTCATGTACCTCCACCCCCCGTTATCTGCCACCCAGCCTTTCGCATACGCGCTTCCGGCCATCGCGCAGGCCATTGCCGCGGCCAGAACAGCGGCCGTCCAGAATCTTCTCATTGGAATCTCCTCCTTCTGCGAAAACCGTCTCCCTCGTCGGTTTTCACAGTTGTTGTATTTGTATCAATATTTGATATTATAAGACAATTTTCGACAAATGTAAACGGCATATCGTCTGCCAGTTTGCACCATCGCCGGTTTCAACTGTTAGGCCGTCACGTCGCACCATACCGGTTTCAGCGGCCAAATCATTACGCCGCACCGGTTTCAGCTTTCAGACCGTCACGCCGTGTCGGTTTCAATTGTCAGGCCGTCGCATCAAGCAGAAAGCAGCTCGCAGCTGCCGGCCGCCGCGCTGGCGGCATTATCATCCTGCCGCATTGAACACATATCTGTCCAGCCGCTCAAACGCTTCCCGCACCCGTGAAAGAGGCAGCGCCAGGTTCATGCGGATATGACAGGGCCCGTGGAACATCCGCCCGTCCTGCCACGCCACGCCCACGTCCCATCCGGCTTTCTCCAGCCAGTCGATGTCCTTTCCGTGGGCTTTACACCATTTCGTGCAGTCCAGGAAAAGCATATAGGTTCCCTCCGGCTTGGCCACTTCCACTCCCTCGAAATGCTTCGCGATGTAATCGCAGGCGAAGTTGATATTGCCGGTGATCACCTGGCAGAGCTCGTCCACCCACTCGTACCCCTCCGGCTTATACGCGCCGATCAGAGCGTGCATGGAGAAAACATTTAAAGAATTGTAATGGGGCTTCTCGCTTTTTGCCGCCACCCGGTCCCGCAGATAGGAATTGTAAATGATATGGTAACTGCCCACCAGTCCCGCCAGATTAAATGTCTTGCTGGGCGCATACAGGGCCACAGTCCGGTTCCTGGCATCCTCGCTGACCATCTGGGTCGGCACATGCTCATGACCGGTCAGAATGATATCCGACCAGATTTCATCGGAAATCACCAGGCAGTCGTTGGCCTTATACACCTCCATGGCCTTCTCGATCTCCCACCGCTCCCAGACGCGTCCGCAGGGATTGTGGGGGCTGCAGAAGACGGCCACATGGATTTTCTCCGCCTTCAGCTTCGCGTCCATATCCTCATAGTCCATGCGCCAGACGCCATTTTCATCCTTCTTAAGCGGTGAATGGACGATGCGAAAGCCGTTATTCCCGATACAGCCGGTGAAACCGATATAAGTCGGGCTGTGCAGCAGCACCGGATCCCCCGGAGCTGCGAACGCGGTCAGCGCCGAGACCACGCCGCCCAGAACGCCGTTCTCGTAGCCGATGCACTCCTTCGTAAGCCCAGTGACACCGTGGCGCTTCTCCTGCCAGCGGATGATGGAATCGTAATACTCGTCCGTCAGTTCAAAATACCCGTAAGCCGGGTGCTTCGCCCTCTCGATGATCGCCTCCGGGATCGTCGGACAGGTGGGGAAATTCATATCCGCCACCCACATGGGGATTACATCGAATCCCTTCCGCGGCTTCGCCGGCGCCATGCCCGTGCCAAGACCGTCCACCGCGATGGCGTCCCGGCCATGGCGGTCCATAATGGATGTAAAGTCGTATTTCATGTTGTGTCCTCCTTTGATGTCGGTATTGTGGTCCGTCAACGTGACCACATCCAACCCCTTTAACATGGCCATTCCGGCGATGTCAGCCGGGGTCATGTCGGCAGCCGCCAGCCGTCGAAAAACGCCGTATAACTCGTAAACAGGCCTGTGAGTCTTTCCAAATTAAGAACCCACAGGCCTGTGGTCATCCGTCTATTTCCCCAGCAGCGCCTCCAGCACTCCGCCGATGCTCTTCTCCCGCACCGAAAGCTGCAGGTCCGGCTCGTTGATATGTTCCAGGTAATGGGCGTCCGAGTTGCTGATGATCCGGCAGCCCTCCAGATAGGGATTCTCCCTCTTAAGCCCGTGCAGCTTCTTAAGGTCTTTTACCTCCGCCGTCGTAAACCGGCTGTCCGGCGGGATGAAACCCAGGTTCGCGATCAGGCTGTTGGCCGTCTTGTCGATGTGGGCCGGGAACATGACGCCGCCGAAGCTGCGCACCAGCGGCCACAGTTCGTCGAAGGAAATGGTCGTCGCATTGATCAGCAGGTTCGGCTCAGTGCCGCAGACCTCGTCGTTCTCATTATAGATCTGCTGCTTGCCGAAGATCGCTTCATTGTTCGGGAACGGGATCAGCCGCTCGTACACATAGGCGTCGAAATCCAGGGCCGCCTCCAGCGTCTCGAAAAGGCAGACCGCGTGGACTTCCTCCGATGTGTTGATCTCCATGCCGGGAATCGCCAGCACCCCGTACTCCGCCGCCGCGGCCATCAGGGCCGGGCAATTCCGGCAGGTGTTGTGGTCCGTCAGCGCGATCACATCCAGCCCCTTTAACATGGCCATTCCGGCGATGTTGGCCGGGGTCATGTCGTCGTCTCCGCATGGGGAGAGGCAGGAATGGATGTGCAGGTCATAATACAGCTCCGCCATGAACTCCCCCTACAGAAGCTCATGGACCTGCAGGGCCGCCGTAAAGATCGGTTCGTCGGTGCTCAAGACCGTCACGCCCTGCTCCTTGGCGCGGGTCCGGCCTACCTCATCCAGGGCCGCGCCCTCGGCGATGATCACGCAGGCCACATCCGCAAGCGTCGCCACCGCGATGGTATTTACATTGCCCATCACCGTCACCCATGCGCTGTCTGCCGGTGCTTTTCCCATGGCAATGCTCAAAAGGTCGCAGCAGAATACTCCCGTGACCGCGCGGTCCGTATCGTCGCCCGCGTTGACCACATGGAATAACTGCTTATCGATTAACTGCTGTACTGTCAAATCGCATACCTCCTTCTCTGCTTATGTCCGAATGTGTTACGGACATTCTTCTGACGACAGTCCGCCTTCTGCCGCGATCTCCGGCACCTGCCCAGTGCACCTTCTGCAGGCCGGCTGCTCTGCCGTTCAGAAATTGCTCCCACAGATCACTTATTCTCCGGATCCTTCACCTTGTCGTCCAGAAATTCCATCTCCTCGGCGATCCGCTTGATATAATCCTGCAGCACCGGGATCACCTCCCGGCCGCCCCGGGTGCCGTCGGCCATATCTCCTGCCAATACCGACACCTCCTGAGACAATTTATGCAGATTCTCTCTCAGATAATAAATGCAGTCCCGCTCGCTGGCCTCGCCGCGGACGATATCCTCCGCCAGCGCTTTGCAGGTCGGCGCGCCGCAGGAGCCGCAGTCCAGTCCCGGAAGGCGCTTGCAGAGCCGCTCTACCTGCTCCAGGCGGAAGAAGCTCTCCATCACGTTGTCGCCCAGGCGGAACACCGGCTCGAACTGGATCTCCGTGGTCCACGGCACGTACTCTTCCGCGCCGCTGTCCAGGTGACGTCTGGCCACCGGCATGTATTTGCGGAGGCGCTTTAACTTCACCTCGGCCACATACGGATTCTCCACCGTCAGAACGCCGCCGATGCAGCCGCCGTTGCAGGCATTCAGCTCCACGAATTCCAGGTTCGTGAACTTCTGGTCCTCCAGATCCTCCAGAACCCGGATCACGTTCTCGATGCCGTCCGCCGCCAGATAGCTCTCAGTAAAAAGCCCGCTGGCCTCGCCGCCGCTGCTGCCCCAGCTGATGCCGATCTTGCCGGAGGTACTGACCTCCTCCGCCTCGGCCCCCACCGCTTTCATGTAGGTAAGCAGCTGCGGATACACGTCCTTGATCGCCAGCACCCGATCCACCTGGCTCTTCTCCGTGCCGAGCGGAGCCTGCACATAGGTCACCTTCGACGGGCACGGAGAAATGAAAATGATTCCGATCTTCTCCCTGGGAAGCCCGGTCTCCTTCATCGCCTTCTCTGCCGCCAGGCAGGCCGCCACCTCGATCGGCGGGTTGATCGGCAGCAGATGCTCGATCAGATTCGGGAACCGCACGCGGATCAGCCGCACCACCGACGGGCAGGCCGTGCTGATCAGCGGCAGATCGCCCTGATGCTGCTTGATATAGGTCCTGGTCGCCTCGCTGACGATCTCCGCCGCCGCGCTCACCTCGAACACATCGTCAAAACCCATCAGCTTCAAGCCGTTTAAGACAATGTTCACGTCCTCCAGATTGTTGAACTGGCTGTACAGGGAGGGCGCCGGCAGCGCCACCGTATACTCATACTGTTTGATCGTATCCAGCTTATCATAAGTCGCCTTCTTCGCGTGGTGCGGACAGATACGGATGCACTCGCCGCAGTCGATACAGAACTTGCTGTTGATCTGCGCCTTGCCGTTCCGCACCCGGATCGCCTGCGTCGGGCACCGCTTGATGCAGTTGATACAGCCCTTGCAAAGCTCCGGATCCAGTCTCACAGAATGATAAAACTTATCCAAACGATCACCCCTCTATCTCTTTGCCCGAAACATTCCCCACGATACCGTCAGCGAAAGCACGGCGGAGACACTCACCGCCCGCTCTCACTTCCGCCTCAGATATTCACCACCATCGTGATCGTCGTCCCCACTCCGATCACCGTATCGATCTTCATTTCGTCCGTATACTTCTTCATGTTCGGCAGTCCCATGCCGGCGCCGAAGCCCAGTGAGCGCACCTCGTCCGGCGCCGTGGACCACCCGGCCTGCATGGCCTGCTCGATATCCGGGATCCCGGGGCCCTTATCCGCCAGGATCATCAGGATCTTCTCCGGCGTGATCTCCACCGTGATCTCTCCGCCCTCGGCGTGGATCACCATGTTGATCTCCCCCTCGTACATGGCGATGGACACCTTGCGGATCGCCTCCGGCGGCACGCCCAGACGCTTTAACTTGCTCTTCACGTCGCTGCTCGCTTCGCCGGCCCTGGTGAAGTCATCCGGAGATATCTCATAGGTCAAACGAATCGCATCAGCCATTAAATCGCACCTCCATGAAGACCCGCCTGATATAAAAGTCCGCAGGAAGAGAACATCCGGTGTCCCGTCTCCAGCACCACCAGATCCCGCTCCGCCGCCATGTCCAGGATCGTCTGATCCGGCTTCTTGCCGCGCACGAAGATAATGCAGACGATATCCAGCATCTCCGCCGTGCGGATCACCTGCGGATTACAGAGTCCCGTAAGCAGGATCGAATGATCCTTCGAAAACGCGAGCACGTCGCTCATCATATCCGATCCGCAGGCGCTCTTCACCTCGCGGTCCAGATTCTCCTCGCCCACCAGCACCCTGGCACCCAGTACATTCATCGCATCCCTGACTGTCATAAGATCCTCCTCCATCAAATTTAATAATCGATCCGCGCACCTGAATGAAAACTTATACGAATAGAATACCATCTGCGGCCGGATTTTTCAACATATTTCACACATTTATGCGGCGCGTTCCGGAAAATTCCCGCCGATCATGCTTTTTTGAAAAGAATTCATTTTGGCAAATAATTTTTGTAGATTTTTTGTCAATTACATGATAAAATATTAACACGTTGTAAGGCATTACTATTTAGAGGAGGATTAAACATGGCTTCTAAGAAAGAAACTGTACCTTTCAGAGGCACGCCGGAGCAGGAAGCTGCTCTTAAGAAGGTCATCGCCGAGCTGAAAGATACAAAAGGCGCATTGATGCCCATCATGCAGCATGCGCAGGAGATCTACGGTTATCTCCCCATCGAAGTCCAGACCATGATTTCCGACGAGACCGGCATTCCTCTGGAGAAGATCTACGGCGTGGCTACGTTCTACGCCCAGTTCGCTCTTCAGCCCAAGGGCAAGTATCAGATCTCTGTCTGCCTGGGAACCGCCTGCTACGTCAAGGGTTCTGGCTCCGTCTATGACAAGATTCAGCAACTTTTAGGCATCTCCGGCGGAGAGTGCACCCCTGACGGGAAGTTCTCGCTGGATTCCTGCCGCTGCGTAGGCGCATGCGGCCTTGCCCCCGTCATGATGATCAATGACGAGGTTTACGGACGTCTGGTTCCCGACGATGTCGCGGGTATCCTGGCCAAGTATGAATAACACGGGGAACCTCCTATGATGACCGAAATTTCCCTGAATATCCTGGACGTGGCGGAGAATTCCACCAAGGCGAAGGCGACTCTCATAGAGATCACGGTGGACGCGGATTTCGCGGCCGATGAATTGACCATTACGATCGCTGACAACGGCTGCGGCATGACGCCGGAGCAGGTGGAGCGGGTCACGGACCCATTTTTCACAAGCCGCACCACCCGGAAGGTAGGTTTGGGCGTTCCGTTCTTCAAGCTTGCGGCGGAAAGCACCGGCGGAAGCTTCTCCATCGAGTCCGAGGCGGGCGTGGGAACCACGGTGAAAGCGATCTTTATCCTGTCGCACATCGACCGTATGCCCTTAGGCGACATCAGCACCACGATCCACACGCTGGTCGTCTACCACCCGGAGACGGATTTCCTCTACCGTTACCGCTATAACGGGAAGGAGTTTACGCTGGACACAAGGGAATTCAAGGAGATTCTGGGAGACGTTCCGTTTGCGGAACCGGAGGTATCGGCGTACATACTTGATTATCTGAAAGAAAACAAACTTGAAACTGATGGAGGCGCCGTTTACTAGGCGCCGGATATGGAGGTAATGATGAAATCTCTTGCAGAATTAAAAGCAATCCGTGACAAGATGCAGAGCCAGGTCACCCTTCGCGGCGAGGATCATGACCACATCCGCGTGATGGTCGGCATGGCTACCTGCGGCATCGCAAGCGGTGCCCGCCCCGTTCTGACCACACTGTCCAACCTGGTTCAGGAGAAACATCTGACCGACAAGATCGCGGTCACGCAGACCGGCTGCATCGGCCTGTGCCAGTATGAGCCCATCGTGGAAGTGGCGGAGCCGGGCAAAGACAAGGTAACCTACATCAAGATGACCCCTGAGAAGGCAGAAGAGGTACTGGAGAGACATCTGATCGGCGGTCATGTGGTAGAGAAATACACCTTAAGTTCAGCAGGAATCAAATAAGGAGGAAACCAGATGTATCGTTCACACGTGTTAGTCTGCGGCGGAACAGGATGTACTTCCTCCGGAAGCCAGCAGATTATGGAAACCCTGAAGGAAGAGATCGCAAAGAACGGTCTCGATCAGGAAGTCGCCGTCATCCAGACCGGCTGCCATGGACTCTGCGCACTGGGTCCGATCATGATCATTTACCCGGACGCCACCTTCTACTCCATGGTGAAGAATGAAGATATCCCGGAGATCGTCTCCGAGCATTTACTGAAGGGACGTGTCGTCACCCGTCTTCTGTATCAGGAGACCGTCACCGACTCGGGCGTCAAGGCCCTGATCGACACCGACTTCTATAAGAAGCAGCACCGTATCGCGCTTCGCAACTGCGGCGTGATCAACCCCGAGAACATCGAAGAGTACATCGGTACCGGCGGCTACCAGGCCCTGGGCAAGGTACTGACCGAGATGACCCCCGACGAGGTCATCCAGGTGCTTCTTGATTCCGGTCTGCGCGGACGCGGCGGCGCCGGTTTCCCGACCGGCCTCAAGTGGAAGTTCGCGAAGCAGAACGACGCCGACCAGAAGTACGTCTGCTGCAACGCCGACGAGGGCGACCCCGGCGCGTTCATGGACCGTTCCGTTCTGGAGGGCGACCCCCACGCGGTTCTGGAAGCTATGGCCATCGCCGGCTACGCTATCGGCGCGAGCCAGGGTTATATCTACGTCCGTGCCGAGTACCCGATCGCAGTACAGCGTCTGAAGATCGCGATCCAGCAGGCCAGAGAGATGGAACTGCTTGGCAATGACATCTTCGGCACCGGATTTAATTTCGACATCGACTTAAGACTTGGCGCCGGCGCTTTCGTCTGCGGCGAGGAGACCGCCCTGATGACCTCCATCGAGGGCAACCGCGGCGAGCCCAGGCCCCGTCCTCCGTTCCCGGCTGTGAAGGGACTTTTCGCCAAGCCGACCATTTTGAATAACGTAGAGACGTACGCCAATATCCCGCAGATCATCATCAACGGTCCGGAATGGTTCGCCTCCATGGGTACTGAGAAGTCCAAGGGAACCAAGGTCTTCGCCCTGGGCGGCAAGATCAACAACACCGGCCTGGTGGAAGTTCCCATGGGAACCACCCTGCGCGAAGTCGTCGAGGAGATCGGCGGCGGCATCCCGGGCGGCCACAAGTTCAAAGCGGCCCAGACCGGCGGTCCGTCCGGCGGCTGCATCCCGGCGGAGCATTTCGACATCCCGATCGACTACGACAACCTGATCTCCATCGGCTCCATGATGGGTTCCGGCGGTCTGATCGTCATGGACGACACCGACTGTATGGTGGACATCGCCAAGTTCTTCCTGGAGTTCACCGTCGAGGAGTCCTGCGGCAAATGTACTCCCTGCCGTATCGGTACCAAGCGTATGCTTGAGATCCTGACGAAGATCACCGAAGGCAACGCGACGATGGAAGACCTGGATAAGCTGGAGGAGCTGTGCTACTACATCAAGGAGAACTCCCTCTGCGGCTTAGGCCAGACCGCTCCCAACCCGGTGCTCTCCACGCTGCGCTATTTCCGCGACGAGTATGAGGCACATATCAAGGAGAAGAGATGCCCGGCCGGCGTCTGCAAGAAGCTGCTGACCTACAACATCGACAGAGAGAAGTGCATCGGCTGCGGCGCGTGCGCCCGTCAGTGTCCGGCAGGCGCTATCTCCAAGACCGACTACACCGCTCCCGGCAAGAAGCTGCCCGCGATGGCCATCGACCCGAACAAGTGCGTGAAGTGCGGCGCCTGCATGGAGAAGTGTAAGTTCAGCGCAATCTACAAAAAGTAATGGAGGAGAATCGGAATGGCGAATATCAATCTGAAAATTAACGGCATGGCAGTCAGCGCTCCGGCAGGTTCTACCATTCTGGAAGCCGCACGGCTTGCCCATATCGAGATTCCTACCCTCTGCTTCCTGAAGGATATCAACGAGATCGGCGCCTGCCGCATCTGTATCGTCGAGGTAAAGGGCGCTAAGAGCCTGGTTACCTCCTGCGTCTATCCGATCAACGAGGGCATGGAAGTATGGACCAACACCCCGAAGGTGCTGGAGTCCCGCAAGAAGACCCTTCAGCTGCTGCTTTCCAACCACAACTGCAGCTGCCTCTCCTGCGTGCGCAGCGGAAACTGCGAGCTGCAGGTCCTGGCCAAGGAGCTGGGCGTGGACGACGCGAATTTCTACGCCGGCGAGAAGACCCCGTCGGAGATCGATGATTCCGCGGCTCATATGATCCGCGACAACAGCAAGTGCATCCTGTGCCGCCGCTGCGTGGCCGTCTGCGAGAAGAACCAGGGAATCGGCGTCATCGGCGCCAACAACCGCGGCTTCAAGACCGCTATCGGCTCCGCCTTCGAGATGGGCCTTGGCGAGACAAGCTGCGTATCCTGCGGCCAGTGTATCGCTGTCTGCCCCACCGGCGCCCTTCAGGAGAAGTCCCAGATCGACGAAGTCCTGGCTGCGATCGCGGATCCGGCGAAGCACGTGATCGTGCAGACCGCTCCGGCTGTCCGCGCCGGACTGGGCGAGGAATTCGGCTATCCCATCGGCACCAACGTCGAGGGCAAGATGGCTGCCGCCCTTCGCCGCATCGGCTTCGACAAGGTATTTGATACCGACTTCGGCGCTGACCTGACCATCATGGAAGAGGCCAACGAGTTCGTGGAGAGAGTACAGAACGGCGGCGTGCTGCCGATGATCACCTCCTGCTCCCCGGGCTGGGTCAAGTACTGCGAGCATTATTTCCCGGATATGACCGAGAACCTGTCCACCTGCAAGTCCCCGCAGCAGATGTTCGGCGCGATCGCCAAGTCCTACTACGCGGAGAAGATGGGCATCGACCCGAAGGATATCGTATCCGTATCCATCATGCCGTGTACGGCGAAGAAGTTCGAGATCAACCGTCCGGATGAGGCCGCTAACGGCGTTCCGGATATGGACTACACCCTGACCACCAGAGAGCTGGCCCGCATGATCAAGAAGGTCGGCATCAAGTTCAACGATCTTCCGGATGAGAAGTTTGACGAGCCTCTGGGCATTTCCACCGGCGCAGGCGTCATCTTCGGCGCGACCGGCGGCGTTATGGAGGCTGCTCTGCGTACGGCGGTGGAGACGCTGACCGGCGAGGAGCTCAAACATCTGGACTTCACCGAGGTCCGCGGCATCCAGGGCATCAAGGAAGCCACCTACAAGGTCGGCGACCTGGATGTAAAGGTAGCCGTAGCGTCCGGCCTGGCCAACGCCCGCGAGCTTCTGAACAAGGTGAAATCCGGCGAAGCCAACTACCACTTCATCGAGATCATGGGATGCCCCGGCGGCTGCGTCAACGGCGGCGGACAGCCCCAGCAGCCCGGCTATGTGCGCAACACCGTGGATATCCGCGGCCTGCGCGCGAAGGTGCTTTACGATGCGGATGCCGGCATGCCGATCCGCAAGTCTCACGAGAATCCGGCGATCAAGGAGCTCTACGCGACCTACCTTGGCAAGCCCGGCAGCGAGAAAGCGCATCACCTGCTGCATACCAGCTATATTAAGAGAAAGGTCAATGAGATCTGAGAAGATACGCTTGATTAACAAAAGAACCGGGCAGCGTGTCCCGGTTCTTTTTGCATTTCCATGCGAGCAGGGCGCCAGTTTTCACCCGGCCAGCCAAACAACTAATCCCCTCAAAACAGAACTCCTGCTTTCTTCCATCCCGCCCGCGACAGCACAGCGTGACAGGCGGGGCCGGGGCATATCCTGAACGCGATTTACGCAGAAGGGTTAGTCTTTCTTAATGAAAAAACGTCAGTTTGAGGGCCGGAGCCCCTGACCTCAAGTCAGGGGCGGAGCGGCAACCTGAGCGAGAATTTCTTCAGAAATTCTCGCGAATTTGCCGTTGCCCTCAAACTGGCGTTTTTGAATTTAGAAAGACTTCCCTTCGGAGTCATGAGCGTCCAGGATATGCCCCGGCCCCGCCCGTCACGCGTACCCTTCACGACCATGTGCACAATGCTTTCGCCTTACTGCCACGTCACATTCTGCTTCGTCTCCCCGCGATGCATCGGCACCTTATCCGCCCCAAGCGCCTTCAGATTCTCATGGACATTCCTCTTATCCGCCTGCCCGATCATCTCATCGCGCGTCTTCTTCGCAGCAGCCTCCGCCATATTCTTGCTGGGCCCGCCGACGCACCCGCCGACGCAGGCCATCCCTTCCACGAAGTCCTCCGCCAGCCTTCCAACCTTCATCATCAGAAGCGCCTTCTTGCACTCCACCGCCCCATTGCAGCGCAGCACATTAGGCTTAATATCCTCGCCCATCTCATCAAAGCACTGCAGAACCGCCGCCGTCACGCCGCCGCTGTTGCCGAAGCGCTTGCCGTAGGTAGAACTCTCCTGGTATGTATTATCCTCCGGCTCCAGTTCAATACCCTTGGCATACATCATGGACCGGATCTCGCCATAAGTCATAACATAGTCCGCATTGCCCTCAATACCATGATCCTGCGCCTCGCTCTTCTTGGCCGTACACGGCCCGATGAAAACCGTAACCGTCTCCGGATCCTGCTGCTTCAGGAAACGTGACACGCCGCACATCGGCGACACGGTCGTGGACATATTGTCAAGAAGCTGCGGGAAATGCAGCCGGATCATATTTACAAATGCCGGACAGCAGGATGTGGTCATCTTCTTGCCTTCCTTGTAAGCTTCCGCCCACTCCTCCGCTTCCGCCGCCGCGGTCATATCGCCGCCCATGCCGACCTCGACCATATCCGCGAAACCGGCCTTCTTAAGAGCCGTCTTCCAGCTGGCCATCGTGATGCCGGGGCCGAACTGTCCTTCCGTAGCCGGAGCCACCATGGCGACCACCTTCTTGCCGGCGCGGATCTCATTGATCACTTTCACCACAGGAGTCTTCGGAGCGATGGCGCCGAACGGGCAGCTGGGAATACAGTTGCCGCAGGCGATACATTTCTTCTCATTAATGACGCAGATACCATACTCGTCGTAGGTAATGGCGTCTACCGGACACGCCTTCTTGCAGGGCCGCTCCAGATGAGCGATAGCGCTGTATGGACACGCCTGGGCGCATTTGCCGCACTCCTTGCACTTCATCGGATCGATATAAGCCCGTGTATCTCCCATGGATATCGCCCCGAAATTACATGCGCTCTGGCAGGCCTTGCCCATACATTTGCGGCAGTTGTCCGTCACCAGATAGGAAGCGATGGGACACTCCTCGCAGGCCGCGTTGATGACCTGGATCACATTGGGCGACTCCTTGCCGGTAGGACACTTCCCCTCGGCCAGGCGGATCCTCTGGCGGATGATCTCCCTCTCCTTGTAAATGCAGCAGCGAAACTGAGCCTGGGGTCCGGGAATGATCTGAAACGGAATCTCGTCGCGCTTCTCTTCCAGCTCGCCGGCCCATGCCAGCTTTGCAACCTCCAAAAGCACCTGATGTCTGATCCTGTTGACGGCTGTCTCATTCGATACCATACTCTTATCCTCCGGCTTTTGATATATTGGCAGAAACAAATCTGATTATTAACATTATCGCACATTCTTTCTGTTTCATCAATCCGTTTTCTTGTATTTTATAAATACAAAAAGCGTTCCTCAGACGTTCTTTTTGCATGCCGGCGCAATACAGAAAGAATATCGCAGGCGTTTTTTTGTGCATACTGACATAATTTGAGCAGAGTGTCGTTGGCGTCCCTCCTGCATGGAAATGCGGGCAAAGCGTCGCCGGCGCTCTTCCCGCACGGAAATACGGGCAAAGCGCCGCCGGCGTCCTGCCCTCATGGAATCACAAAAGGGACGGCAGATACTCTGCCGTCCCACAGTATTTCCTGTATTCTGTTTACTGGATCCACTCGCCCAGGGCGTTGACGCGGTAACCGTCCGGCGTCACGGTATCCGTAAGCAGCGTGCCGAGCGTCGCGTCGCTGGCGCTGCTGAAGTAATACCATTTGCCGTCCAGAAGCTGCCAGCCGGTCAGCATGCGTCCCGCCGTGCCGTTATGATCCGCCTGCAGATAATACCGCTTGCCGTCCAGCGTCAGCCAGCCGGTATCCATAAGACCCGTACTGCTGAAATGATACCAGTGGGCGCCGTCCTTCTCTGCTACGCAGACCCAGCTGTTCGCCGCCGCCGTGCCGCCTACCTGCAGCGTCCAGCCCTGTTCATTCTGAACCCATGCGCCGGCTACAGACTGCGCATTCGCTACATTCGCAGCAGCCGCGTCCGCAACTGTAACCACCGTTGAAATCGCGCTGCCGCTTCCCGGTACTACGGTCGGAACCGGAGCCGGGGCTGCCGGTCCGCTCTGAGCAGCGCCTGCGGTCGCACCGCCCGTACCGCGGCTGCCTCCGCCGGAACTGCCGCCGGAACCTCCGCCGCTGTAACCGCCGCTGTGGCCGCCTCCGGAACCGCCGCTGTGGCCGCCGCTGTGACTTCCGGAAGATCCGCTGCCCCCGCCGTTGCCGGAAGATCCGCTGCCGCTTTCCTCTTCCCCGGAACCGGCGTCGCTTTCCGGTAAGCGGATCAGCTCAAATTCGGCCGTCAACTCTGTATCCTCGTCCGCCGTAAACTGATACCTGGCGGAAGTACTTACGGTTTCTCCGTCCTTTGTCCAGCGCAGGAACTGATAACCTCCCGCAGGTTCCGCTTCCAGCGTCACCAGAGAACCGGAACGATACTGTCCCGCGTAACGTACGCTGCCGCCATACGCGGGAACCGCGCCGGCCGATACCGTCACATCCAGGACCGCCGCCGACCATTTGGCGTAAAGCTCCATATCTCCTGTTACGATATCCCGGTCGAAGTTCCATTGTCTTACATAACCCGGATCCGTATACCAGCCTTCAAACACCGCCAGATCCTTCGCAGGAACCGCCGGTTTCGGCACATGGCCGCCGTAAGGAGTTGTTCTTGTAAAGGACGCCGGATTGCCTCCCATCGAATAGTAAGTAATCGTATACTGATTGACGCGCCATCCGGCATAAAGCGTCGTATCCTGCGTATAAACGGTATTCCCGTTGATCTGTGCGGATGTATCCGGTTCGGTTCCCTCCGCGGGTCTGTCCGTATACCACCCGATAAAGGTATATCCGGTTCTGACCGGTACAGGAAGCGCCTCCGTCAACTTACCCATCGTGGTAAGCATCGGCGCCGCGTCCGTCCATCCTCCGTTAGCGTCAAAGGAAACCGTATACTTGGTCTGATGCACCGTCACATCTGCGGTATTCCCCGTCATCGTCACGCCTTCCGGCAGCACGCATTCAGCGCTGACCGTCAGTTTCTCCAGCGTCTCGTCGCCGCCGATGCTCAGAAGCCCGCCGGTCAGGGTCGTATCCCCCACCGGCTGGTGACCTGCGAAACCGGACGACAGCCCCCAGCTGGTCCTCAATATCTCCGTCGCGTCCGCCTCGGGATAAACGCCATCCGCGGTCATCACGGAGAATAAAACCTTCTGCCCTATATTCACGAAAGCGCTCTCCGGGCTGACAGTAACCGCCTTCAGCGTCCGGGGTTCCGCCTTCAGATAACGGTAAGCCGTTGTCGGGATACCAAGCTTCCTCGTATCATTCTTCACACGGAATTCCGCCACAACGCCGCCTTCCGCTTTCTGCTCGTTGCCGATAACCACATAATCGCCGCTATAGACACCGTCAAAGGACAGGTCCGCGTCGATGGCCGCCCGGTCTCCTCTGGCCGTCACCTTCGCGCCGCCGCTGATCGTGACACTTCCGGCGTAGCCATTACTGCCCATGCCGATTCCCGATGCTCCCGCGCCGCCTTCCGCCGTCACCGTACCGCCCTTGATCTCGATGGTTCCTCCCGAAGAGGATGACCCGCCGCCGATTCCTGCGCCGCCGGTGATTACATCACCCTCGACAGTGTAACTCGTAACCTCCGAGCCGCCTGTCGCGTTAACCGTTCCTCCGTTAATAACGATATGGCTGCCTCCGGCACCGATACCGGGGCCGTCGCCGATTCCTTCAGCGGTAACGCTGCCCCCGTTGATCGTGATTACAGCGCCCTGACCGCCGCTGCCTGTTCCGATACCCGCGCTTCCAGTCCTGGCGTCAGAATTCAGGTCTCTCGCAGGAGCCGCGATTACCGAGCCGCTGTTGATCGTAATATCCCCGGAAGTTCCGGTTACACTGCCGGAAGCTCCTCCTCCGATCGCGGCGTAAAGGGAAGACTTGCTGTAAGCCATAAGCGTCCCTCCGGTCTTATCCTGACCGTAAATCGTCAGCGACGCTCCCGACACAACGCAGATACCACTATTCGCCGTCAGCGTGGCGCCTCTGCTGAGAACCAGCTTGACATCCCCTTCCAGAATCTCGATCCGGTTATTGAACGTCTGGCTGTCCTTCAGATAGTACCACATATCCGCATCTGCGGAATTCGTCCATTTGTAATCGCTTGCGGAAACCGTTTTGATATGATCCTGTCCCACCCGGTCGTAATGCGGGGTTCCATCCGCGCCCACGTAGGAAATCGTGCCGCACTCGGCGCACTGATACATACAGTGCTTTCCTTCCACGGCTTCCACATAGTTGCACGTTTCATCATGCTGCCCTCTCTCATGGGGACAATCCAGCACCTTCTGCTTCGCCCCATTGCCGGGAGTCGCTTCCGACGGCGTCGCAACATCCACTTCGATATAACAGTCATCCGTATGCACATGCTCACACGCATGACCCTCTACCGGCGCCACATAACCGCAGCTGCTGTCATGAGCCTGATGATGCTCGCAAAGCCCGCTTCCCCGCAAAGGCTCCTCCGCATACGCGGTAACGCCCATACCAGTGATCGTAAGGGCCATGCTGAGCAACACCGATAAAGCCTTCCTGATGCCCTTCTTCATCCTGAATTCCTCCTTTTTGGAAAGACGTGTTTTATAAAAAATATAAGGATACTCCTATAGTTATTATTATATATGCCCCCCCGGAATGTCAATCTTTTTTTATGCTTTTTTCTGCCTTTTTCAAGGCTTCCCTCTTCATTCTGCGGACCCGGTTGATATGCCGCTCGAAATCGCCGCTTTCGATCAGTTCCGCCAAAACATACTGAAGATAAGTCGGCACCGTACACGCGTAGAATCCCAGCTTTTCCATAAATTCAGGAATCAGATGACGCGGCAGCACCATATAGCCCGCACGGAGCGACGGGGAGACCGTCTGGGAAAACGTATTCATGTAGATCACATTGTCGCCGGACGATAAGGCGAACAGCGTCTCTTCCGGCTTCGTAAGCACCGAGAATTCCGATTCGAAGTCATCTTCCACCAGATATCTCCCGGGCTTCGCTGCCCAGCGGATATACTCGTGGCGTCTGGACGCCGACGCGGTCACGCCGCTGGGGAAGCTGCGGTACGGGGAAATATGCAGTATCTCCGCCCGGCTGGCCTTCAGCGCGGCGCTCTCGATGCCGTCGCTGCCTAACGGCAGCTTCTCGATCCGCACATCGCAGGCCCGGTAGACCTGCTCGATCTTCTTGTAGGAAGGCGACTCGATGCCGTAGATCCGGCCGCGGCCCAGAAGTTCCACGATCAGGCCGTAGAGATACTCGGAACCGGAACCGATGACGATCTGTCCGGCGTCCACCGTGATCCCCCGGCTTCTGTCCAGATACCGGCTGATCGCTCCGCGGAGTTCCGGGACGCCCAGATTCGGCGACCGGTTCAGGATCCCCTCTCCATGGTCGGAGATCACTTTACGCATAGCTCTGGAAAGCACCGTAAATGGAAATGCGGGAAGCGCTCCTGCCGCTGTCTGTCCTCCCGGATCCGCCCCTTCCGTCCGGGCCGGCGCCCATTTCCCCGTATCCGGCACGCGCGGTGAGCCGGCCGGCGGCTTTTCCCGCGCGCCGGCATTATCCGGCGGAGAAGTAAAGCCATCGTCCACCCGGAAGATCACATAATATCCGCTCCGCTGTCTGGATTCCACATATCCCTCGTCGCCAAGCAGCGCGTAGGCGTGTTCCACCGTTACTGTACTGAGCCCAAGTTCTCCGGCAATGACCCGTTTGGACGGCAGCTTGCCGCCGCAGGGATAGATTCCCCGCACAATATCGTCGCGAAGCTGCCGGTACAGCTGCAGATAAGCCGGAGCCGGATCATCACGATCCATCAGATATCTCATCATTTTCCCACGCTCCCGAATGTATTGCTGCTTTGATCATATCCGTTTCTTCCCTGATCGTCAAGCCGAATCGGGCCTCTGCGGCGGATTGCGTTGCAGTCTTCCCGCCGGAGTGGTATACTGTTTATAATAAATGACGGCGGCGCGGCGAAGCGCCCGCCAGAACAGGAGGATCCTCACAGAATGACTAAATTTTTGACCTTTGGCACCCTTATTCTCGCTCTGACGTTATCATCCTGTTCCCCCGCAGGAACGTCCGGGCCGTCCGTCGGGGAACCGCAGGAACAGACCGCACCGTCCGTTCCGGAACAGACCTCCTCACCCGAGCAGACGGAAGCGGATCAGATCTCCCTCGACAGCAGTTCCGCGCTCAGGGCCGCAAGAGAAGAGACGTTCGAAGAAATGCGTGAGGAAGCGAAGCTTGACACCCGGCGCATCGAAGAGACCGATCAGAAATCGATGACGTTCGGAGAAGCTGTGATGCGGTATTCCCTGAAAGTCGTCGGGGATGCGGGAAGCGACGGTTATCCCGTCTACATCGCGCTCCACGGCGGAGGCGGCACGACAAAGGAGGTCAACGACAGCCAGTGGATCCAGATGCAGCGTTATTATCTTTACAGCATCGAAAACGGTATCTACATAACGACGCGGGGAGTCCGCGATACATGGGATACGCATTTCAACCCGGAAAGCTACCCGCTCTATGAACGTCTCCTTGCGAATCTGTCGATCAATTACGATATCGACACGAACCGGGTCTATCTGCTCGGCTATTCCGCCGGCGGCGACGGCGTCTACCAGATAACGCCCCGTCTCGCCGACCGGTTCGCGGCAGTCAATATGTCCGCCGGACATCCCAACGGCGTCAACCTGACGAACCTCTACAATACGCCGATCGCCCTGCAGTGCGGGGAAAATGACACCGCCTACGACAGAAATCTGGAGACAGCGAGATACGATGGCGTGCTCTCGGATCTGTCCGCCCTCTACGGCAGGGACGGACAGCCGGAGGGATACACCCACCGTGTCTTCCTTCATAAAGGAAAGGAGCACGCGGTCATCGACAACGATTCGCAGAGATCGGACCAGACTGTTCTGACCGATCTGGCCGGATGGCTCGAAACCGGTCAGTCAGAGACGGAAGACACGAATACGAACGCCGTCGACTTCGTGAACGCTTATACAAGGAATCCCCTTCCGGAAAGAATCGTCTGGGATCTGTCGGTCCGCGCCGAGCAGAGCCCCACGGAAACGTTCTACTGGCTCAGGGCGGCAAAGGATGTCACGGAAGGTATCGTCATCGTAAGCTATGATAAGGAGACCAATACGGTGAATGTCGAAGAGAACACGGCCAACGGACCTGTTTATGCCATGGTGAACGACGAAATGCTTGATATTTTCAGGGATATCACCGTGACGACAGCCGACGGCGGGAGCCGGACGGTCTCCGTGACCCCTTCTCTTGATTATATTAAAAAGACCATCGAGGAGAGATGGGACGAAAATATGATATTCGCCGGCGAATTTGAACTTCCGGAATGCAGCCGCTAATGGAAATGGCAGGGCGCCGGCGGCGCCCTGCCTGTTTTCCTTTAATGATGGCCGTCATGATGATCGTCGTCCTGCTCGCACTCCCATTTGCGGAAGGCGCCGCTGTAACCGTCGATCTCGAATTCGTATTCCATGCCGCCGTAATAGATCTTGCCTTCGTACTCGATCCGACCGTCTTCCCGGTCCGTCTCAAATTCCGCGATATCACTCAGCGTCGCGCCGGGCACCTGCTGCAGCGCCAGCGCTTTGGCGTCGTCGGCGCTTAAATTGTTCGTCACTGTATAAGGAGCAGAAGTGTTCCCCTCCGGCGTTTCCGTGTCATATTTGATCACTGCGCCTGTAGAAGCGTCGATCTCATAATCATACTCGGTTCCGTCACTTCCGTAGAATTCCACGTCGTAGATCTGCTTTCCGTCGTCCCAGTCCAGTTCCGCCTTCATAAATGTGATCGTCTGCGAAGCGGACAGTCCCGCGTGCGCCAGCGCTTTTGCCTTCGCTTCCTCCACGGTAAGCTTCGTACTGCCGGCGCCGGCGGCCGGAGGCGTCTGCTGCTGGACAGTTTGCTGCTGCGCGGCCTGCTGCTGTGTGGTCTGCTGCTGCGTGGTCTGCTGCTGCGCGGTCTGCTGCTGCGCGGTCTGCGTTCCTGCCGTTTCTCTGCCGGAAGTGTTGTTCCCTGCAGAACCAGTTCCGGACTGCGCCGGACGAACCTCAAGATCCTTATCGGCGCTGATCACGGCGCCGCTGTACGCGTCGATCTCGTAATCATACTCCATCCCGTCGCTTCCGTAGAATTCCACGTCGTAAACCTGTTTTCCATTCTCCCAGTCCAGCTTCGACTTCGTAAATGTCACCTCGGAAGCGGACAATCCCGCATGCGCCAGAGCCTTTGCCTTCGCTTCCTCTGCAGTCAGCTTCGAACTACTTCCGGTGTCCGCTTTCTTTGCCGCGGCCGTCGTCCCTGACGCAGCGAGCGTCCTCACCGCGGCTGCAGTTGTCTCCTTCGCGGCCTCCGTTACAGCCGAAGTTGTTTCCTTTCCGGCCTCCGCCGCGGCCGAAGTTGTTTCCTTCACGGCCTCCGCCGCGGCCGCCGTTGTCTCCGCCACAGTCCCGTCAGCCGCATTCCCTGCGGTATCCGAAGAGCCGCTCTCGATCACCTTGCCGGTCAGCGCTTCGATATCATACCGGTAAGTATTTCCATTTTCATCGGAAAATTCCACCTGGTAATAATCCATACCGTTCCTGGTCGCCATGTCCACGCTGTTGATCTTCACCTGGCTCTCATCAAGTCCGACCTCCGCAAGGATCTGTTTCTTCGCGGCGTCCGCTCCGATATAAGCCATCTTCCCCTGCCCCTGGGCGCATCCGCCCAGAACAACTGCCGTCGCTGCCAGCATGCAGATCATTCCCGTTCTTTTTCTGTTACGCTTCATATTGAATAACCCCCTTTTCTTATTTTCTGATCTCATTCTAACCGGGGATTATGAAATCTACATGAAATTGAAAAAATTTTTTTCCGGAAGATGCAGCGTGAAAACGCTTCCCGCCTCCGGGACGCTCTCAAGCGACATAAAACCGCCGTGCAGCCGGGCGATCTGGCTGACCATGGCAAGCCCCAGACCCGCGCCGGAGGTCTCGCCGCGGGACGGATCCACCTGATAAAACCGCTGCCAGATCTTCTCCCGGTGCTCCGCGGGAATACCGATGCCGTCGTCGCGCACCTTGAGAAGAACTTCTCCGTTCTCCTCAGACACAGACACCCACACATGGCCGTCCGGCCTGCCGTATTTGAAACCGTTGTCGATCAGATTCCGCAGAAGGCGTGTCAGCAGCGCCGCGTCGCCGCGGATCGTATAAAGGCCTGCGGGTGTCTGCGCGTTCCCCGCATGCCCCGCGGTGTCCGCGTCTCCGGCTCCATCCGTATGCCCCGCGGCGTCCGCAGACTCTTCCGAAATATACCGCAGCCGCTCCTCCCCGTAATCCGCCGCCATTTCCCCCACCACGCTCTCCGCCAGCGCCGTTAAGTCTACCTCCGCCATTTCCGGCAGTTCCGTCCCCTGCTCCAGGCGCGTCATGCTGAGAAGCTGCGTGATCAGCTCCGACATTTTCACGGCCTGCCGGTGGATCATTTCCAGAGTCTCCTTCCGCTCCTCCGCCGTCTCATCGTATTTCATGCCGTACTCGCATGCGCCCTTAATGATGGACACCGGCGTGCGAAGCTCGTGGGAAGCGTCAGCGGTAAACTGACTCTCCGCCTCGAAGGACCGCTCCAGGCGTTCAAACAGGCTGTCAAATGTCTCCGCCAGCCGGGAGAACTCGTCCTTCCCCGGCGGCAGCCCGATCCGCCGCGACAGATCCTTCGCCTCACTGATGGCCGACGCGGTAGCGCTGATCTGGTCCAGAGGCCGGAATGACCGCCGCACGATCAGGTATCCTCCCGCCGCCGCCAGCAGGATGAACAGCGGCAGAGCCACCGCCGCCACGCGCAGGATATTATTCGTTCCGTACCGGTCCTCCGGCATCTCCAGAAGCCCCCGCAGCCACACGCCGTCCTCCCAGCCGGACGGGATCCACAGATCCAGCATCAGATACCGGTTTCCTCCCGCGGTAATCGTCCGCATGCTTCCATTTTCAAAAGACTCGTCCGTGGAAAATGACACCGGCAGCTGTCCGGCCATCAGCGCGCCGCCGCGGCTGTAGACCAGCGTGGATACGCCGTCCAGATAGAACTGGAAGCCGTCGTCGATCTGAAGCCTGCCGTCCGTGTAAGCGATCCGGAACGCATTTCCCCGCATGGTCTGGCTCAGCTGGTTCATGGACGTCCGCGTGGTCACGGAACGGCTGATGGTCAGCATGAACACGAGAAGAAGCCCTGACAGCAGCGCCATCAGAATCGTGAGCCACAATGTGATCTTCCATTTGACCGAGCGGTTTCTTATGATCTTCATCTTTGCATCCTCTCCGTGTGCCCACCGTTTCTGCCGAATAACGTCATCTGCGCGCCCGCAGGTTCCCAGCCGTGCCTCGCACGCTTACTCCCGCAATACCCATCCGGCGCCGCGGATCGTGTGGATCAGCTTTTTCTCAAAGCCGTCGTCGATCTTCCTGCGCAGACGGCTGATATAGACGTCGATGTTGTTCGAACTTCCCGAATACTCGTAGTTCCAGATCTTATCCTCCATCTGCTCCCGGGACAGCACGATGCCCTGGTTGCGGATCATGTACTCCAGGATCGTATACTCTTTCGGAAGCAGCGCGATCTCCACGCCGTCCCGCGCGACGGTCCTGCGCCCTGTGTCCACCGACAGCCCCGCATAGCTTAAGACATTGCTTCGGCTGCCCGCACGTTTTCTCGTCATCACCCGGATCCGGGCCAGCAGTTCGTCGAAATCAAACGGCTTCACCAGATAGTCGTCCGCCCCCATATCCAGTCCCTTCACCCGGTCGGCCACCGCGTCACGGGCCGTCAGGAACAGCACCGGCACATCGCTGCCCTGCTGCCGAAGACGGCTTAACACCTGATAGCCGTCCATTTTCGGCATCATGATATCCAGGATCAGCGCGTCGTACTCCGCGCCGCCCGCGTAATCCAGCGCTTCCTCGCCATTAAAGCAGCCGTCCACGCTGTAGCCCGCCTTCGCGAGCGTCTTCACGATCAGACGGTTTAAGTCCTTCGCGTCTTCCGCCACCAGAATCCGCACAGCTTCTCCCTCCTCCATCTGCAAAAAACTGCTTCCCCGAAGCCCACGCCGAAGAAGCAGTTTCTGATCTCCATGCGGACAGAACGCCCACGACGCTCTGTCCGTAATTGCATTTACGTCTGTTTACGCAGGGACCTGCCGCAGCAAAATATTCTTTATGCAGCAGCATCCTCCGCATCACTCATCCCAGTTGTGATAAACTGCCTGCACATCGTCATCGTCGTCCAGCATATCCAGGATGCGGTTCAGCTTCTTAAGGTTCTCCTCGTCGGTAACCTCCACCCAGGTCTGGGGGATCATGGTCACTTCCGCCTCCAGCATCGGGATGCCGGCTGCCTCCAGCGCCTCGCGGACCGCGCTGAAATCATCGGGATCCGTGTAGATCTCGTAGCTCTCGTCCTCCTCGGCGAAATCCTCCGCGCCGGCGTCGAGGGCCGCCATCATCAGCTCGTCGGCGTCCATCTCGCACTCTTCCTTGTCCACGATGATCTGTCCCTTCTTATCAAATAAGTAGGACACGCTTCCCTGGGCGCCTACGTTGCCGCCGCCCTTGGTGAACGCGGCGCGCACATTGGCCGCGGTACGGTTCTTATTGTCAGTCAGGGTATCCACGATGATCGCCACGCCGCCGGGGCCGTAACCCTCGTAGGTAAGGCTCTCGTAATTGACGGAATTGGCGTCGCCGGCCGCCTTCTTGATGCCGCGGTCAATGGTGTCGTTGGGCATGTTGTTGGCCTTCGCCTTGGCGATCGCGTCGCGCAGCTTGGAGTTGCTGGCCGGGTCGGCTCCGCCTTCCTTGACGGCGACGGCGATCTCACGGCCGATGATCGTGAAGATCTTGCCCTTAGCGGCGTCGTTCTTCTCCTTCTTGCGCTTGATATTGGAAAACTTCGAATGTCCTGACATGGAATAACACTCCTTTTCTTTCTGCACTTGCTCTCTATGCTTTATCGTTACAGCCGGCACCCGCCGACATACCTGATTTATCTTAACACTGATTCCGCCGTCTGGCAAGTGCAAATTGCGCCTCAGTCCGGCAAAATCCCGCGTTCCCGCGCCAAACAGTCCCTCAATCTGCCGTCTGCGTGCCGGAAATTACCGCCGTCAATCATCCTCATACCGAAAGTAATCGAAATCTGCCGCCTTCCGGCTGCCGCAGCCGCCGTTGTTGGCGTAGATCCCCACCAGGGTTCCCGTATGGCGCTTCCTGTCGTCCGGCACTCCCTCGTCGCAGAGATAGACGCAGTTTTCCAGAACTCCGGCCGTCTCCCAGTGTTCCCCGTCGCAGCTATAGGAAAATGTCCTCGTAAGCCCCTTCACGTCCACCGCGATCCATACCGGCCCTTCCGGCAGATCCTTCACCTCCGCGACCAGTTCCTCACCGTGGTTCCGGTTGATGACTAACCTAAGCTTCCGGCCGCCCTCCCAGCAGACCGCACAGCGGGCGTAGGTGGCCGTACTGTAATAGCAGGTAAGACCAGCCTGCTCCCCGTCCCGGTCCGGCGCAAATTCCAGCTTCGTCTCCGCCCGGTAACTGAGTTCCTGCTCTCTCCGAAGCAGCGTATTCTTGGCCCGGCGCTCGAACAGCTGCCCGTCCCCGGTCCAAATCCGCAGATATCCCGGCCGCTCCGTCAGAGACCAGGAACCATTGTCCGGATTGCGGACAAACTCCCATTCCAGATTTAGAGTGTCGCTGTCGAAATCATCGAACAGATTTCGCTCGAAAACACACTCCGGCAGATCCGGCGCGGTCTGCGCAAGGCTCGGCCCCCGGCCCTCATTGACCACAAACCAGCCGTCCTCCGTCCAGCGGACCGGATCCAGGGCCGTCTCCCGGCCCACCGTCGTATAGCGGCCCCCGTTCGGACGTCCGCAGAGATAGTAGCACCACCACTGGCCGTTCTGGTCCTGAACCAGGGTTCCGTGGCCCGATCTCTGGATCGGCGCTTCCGGATTCTTCTGGCGCATGACCGGATTGTACGGCGACGGTTCATACTCGCCGAACAGGCTGCGGCTCCTGCCCACGTTGATCCCATGGCCGTAGCCGGTTCCGCCTTCCGCCACGATCACATAGTAATAGCCGTCCTTTTTCAGGATATGCGGGCCTTCCGAACACCGCTCACCGGTTCCGTTCCACACCGTGCGGCTCTCGCCCGCCAGACGCAGGCTGTCCGGGGAAAGCGGCACCGCCTGGGCGCCCGCCGCCGTGATCAGGTACCGGCTGCCATCCTCATCCACAAAATGGGACGGATCAATGCTGTCCACCTCCAGGCACACCGGCTTGCTGTACGGCCCCTCCGGCCGGTCGGCCACCATGACAAGCTGGCGGCGCAGAACGTTATTGCCCCTCGTCCCGTCGCCGTTTAGGCGCAGCGGCGCGAAAATATAGAATTTTCCGTCTATGTAGGAGATATCCGGGGCCCAGATGCCGTGGGAATCCCGGATATCGCTTAGGTCCAGCCACTCCGGATTCGTGATCGCGTGCCCCACGATATGCCAGTGGACCATGTCCCTGGAATGGGAAATGGGGATGGCCGGGAAATACTGAAAGCTGGAATTGACCATATAAAAATCGTCCCCGACGCGGATCACCGACGGATCCGGGAAAAAGCCCCGCTGAACCGGGTTATGATAGATTCTGGGTTCGCTCATGATGTGTTTTCTCCTTTTTTATTTATGTGTTTTATATGACTTTATCTTCACAAATACTGATCTTCTGCTTGCCGCCTCTCCGGAATATACAATACACTTTAGACCGCGGTTCTTACAGAACACACTCTCTCCAGGCTGCCATTTTTCGAGAATGAACACACACTTTAGGCCATCAATCTTCCCAAAATACAACTGCGCTTTCAGCTTGGACGCTCTTTACACTATGTAAGAAGTTCCAGGCTCACTCTCAGCGCGCAGTCCACCCGCTTCTGCAGGTCGTCGTCGATATGACAGATCTTCTCCCTCAGGCGCTGCTTGTCGATCGTGCGCAGCTGCTCCAGAAGGATCACCGAATCCTTCACCATATCGCATTTGCGGGTATCCAGCTCCACATGGGTCGGCAGCTTCGCCTTGTTCATCCTGGACGTGATCGCCGCACAGATCACCGTGGGGCTGTGTTTATTGCCTACGTCGTTCTGTATGATCAGGACCGGCCGCACGCCGCCCTGTTCCGAGCCGACCACCGGCCGCAGATCCGCGTAATAGATATCGCCGCGTCTGATTATCATATCATTTCACTCTCCGTCTGTCTCATTCATACCGGCCACGCCTCCCTGTCCGGGAAATGGTCTATATAACCAGTATTTACAGATTTTCGCCGCCTATACAAAGAACTGTTTTCCGGCTCTTTGCCGACGCGCATGTATGTGGCGCGTCCGGCGGCGCGATGAATGAGATACCGTTCTGTAATTATGATATGAAATGGACGCTAATTGCGTTAAAGCGGGATCGATCGGCTTAGAAGGCGGCGAAATCCTCATACCTATCCGTAAAATAATCCTTCGTCCCGACTACCCGGCCGTCCCGCACATAGACCCGCGGCACCCGCTTGCCGATATCGCAGACGATCTCGTAATGAAATCCGCCGCCGGTGCGAGCCAGCTCCTCCACCGTAATCTGCTCTTCGCCGTCGCAGCCGATCAGCGTCACCGGATCGTCCGCGCAGACGCCGGGGATGTCCGTCACGTCAACCATAAACTGATCCATGCAGACCCGGCCCAGGATCGGGGCCCTCTTTCCGCGGATCAGAACGCATCCTTTGCCGGACAGATTCCGCGGATAGCCGTCGCCGTAACCTACCGGTACCGTCGCAACCTTTGTTGTGCGTTCCGCCTTGAAAGTTCCGCCATAGCTGACCTCTGTTCCGGCCGGTATGTCCTTAACATAGGTTACAAAACTGTGCAGGGACATGACCGGACTGAGCTTCACTTCCGCCTGCGACACCTCATCCGACGGGTACATGCCGTAAATGGAAATCCCGGCGCGCACCATATCCCGGTGAGTCTGTCCCAGTTCGATAATTGCGGCGCTGTTGGCCACATGGCGGATCGGAACCGTAAGTCCCTCCGCCTCGGTCATTTCAATAAAATGCTGATATTTCTCCCACTGCCTTATAGCAAAGGATTTATCCAACTCATCGGCTCTGGCAAAATGTGTGAAAATACCTTCCACGCGGATGCCCGGCAGCCGCCCAATGGCAGCCGCCAACCGGGCGCCTTCCTCATCGCAGGGCAGGCCGATCCGGCTCATACCAGTATCTACCGCCAGATGAATGTAAGCGCTGACCGGAAGATCGGCGCTGCCGTCCGTACCCTTCCCCTGGCCTGCAGGCTGAGCCAACGCTTCTGTTTCTTCCGGTTTCTGCCTCGACTGTACCCTCGTTTCCACATTCTCCTGCACCAGATTCGTCCTCGCGGCAGTCGCCGTTTCTTCCCGCTCCCGGTTCATCTCCGCGGCCGCTTCCGAAAGCGCCTCCGCCTGCTCCATCGTGAAAATTGTCGGGCGGATGCCATACTGCACCAGTTCCCGGCTGCGGCTGGGATGCGTAGCGCCAAGTATCAGGATCGGCTTTTTGATCCCGTGCAGCTGCAGGTTCCTCGCCTCTTCGATCGTCGCCACCGCGTAGCCTGCCACATACGGACCGATCACCTGCGCCACCGGCACGGCGCCGTGCCCGTAGCCGTCGGTCTTCACCACGCCTATCATCTGCGCGCCGCCGGTCAGACCGACCTGCATGGCCTGCATATTGCGGACCACCGCATCCAGATCGATGCGGGCGTAGACCCTTGTGTACTCCTTCATCTCCGATTGCCTCCTGCCATACTAATATTCGCCGCACATAAAACCGCTGTCCTGCCGCTCAGATACCCCGGCGCGCCGCGACCTTGCCGACCTCGTCCGCCAGCTCCCGCGCCAGCATCCCGTGGCTTCCGTTCCGCTCCCGGATCCGATCCCCGGCCGCGCCGTGCAGATACACGCCCAATGCCGCCGCGTCCCACGGTTCGCATCCCTGGGCCAGAAGCCCGGCGATCACGCCGGTCAGCACATCGCCGGAACCGGCCTTCGCCATACAGCTGTTGCCGCTTGTATTTACATAGATCTGCCCGTCGCGGCCGCAGACAATGGTGGCGGCGTCCTTCAGCACGCAGATAATGCCGTGCTCCAGAGAATACTCCGCGGCAGACGCCACGATATCCTCCCGCAGCTGCTCCACTGTCAGTTCCGTCAGACGCGCCATCTCGCCCATATGAGGCGTCACGATGATATTTTCCGTAAAATACTGCGCCAGCTCCGGGTACCGGGCCACCGCGTTCAGCCCGTCCGCGTCCAGCACCATGGGCACATACGCGTTCATCAGAAACGCCCGCATCAGTTCATAGACTCCCGGTCCCTGGCCGATGCCCGGTCCCAGCACGATCACATCTGCCCAGGCGCACTCCTTTTCCACCTTCTGATAAAAATCTTCCGGCTCCTCCTCCATCTCATCCGTCCGGTACGTCGCCAGAATCGCCTCCGGTAGAAGCTGCTGCATGGTCTGCCGGTTTTTCTCGTCGGTCAGGATCTTCACCAGACCGGCGCCCATGCGGTAAGCTGCCAGGGCGCTGAAATAGGCCGCGCCGCCCATATTCTCGGAGCCGGCTACCACCAGCACCTTCCCGAAGGTCCCTTTATTGCTATATTCCGGCCGGGGCGGGACAAGGCTCAGATCCTCCGGCCCGAATGTAACCGCCACAGTCTCCTCACCGTCCAGTATCCGCATGCTGTCGGCCGCGAAGCCGATGTCGCATACCTTCACCAGCCCGCAGTATTCGCGGCCCGGATA
Source organism: uncultured Lachnospiraceae bacterium (assembly GCA_947626395.1). Classification (GTDB taxonomy): domain Bacteria; phylum Bacillota; class Clostridia; order Lachnospirales; family Lachnospiraceae; genus UBA3402. Next base: position 96,555 of record CANQRU010000004.1, read on the forward strand.
GAGGACGCTTCCCAGCTTCCGCCAACCGAATGTCACCGTCACGTCGGCGCGGACAGCCGCTCCCATAATCTGCCCGTTATCGCTGTGGACGCCGGACGGCATATCCACGGCCACTACCTTAGACGCGCCGGCATGTTCCATCATATGAAGCACTTCCAGGTATTCGCCTTCCACCGGCCGGCTTAAGCCCACGCCGAAGACCGCGTCGATCAGGATATCGCATTTCCCCGGCAGAAAATCTTTCCACTCCACGACCTGCATTCCCAGCTTCTCCGCAATGCGGCGCTGCAGGTGAAACTCCTCGGTAACCCGCAGCGGATTGCCGGCAATGAGGATTGTAACCCTATAACCTTTGTTGTGCAGTATACGGCCCGCGGCTATACCGTCCGCGCCGTTATTGCCGGTTCCGCAGACTGCCAGGATATGCAGGGAACCCGCAGAAAGGTTACCGTGCGGAACGTCTTCCGCCGGCGTCTGTTCCTGTCCGGATCCGCCGTTCCTGCCGCGATCCGGCATCCGGCCCGCACGCTCCTCCGGCGCAGCAGACGGCATCCCGGCTCCCGGCGTCATGCCTGCCGCAAGCTCCTCCACCGCGTCCGCCACCGCCAGCGCGGCCCGCTCCATCAGAACCGCCGACGGGATCCCCACCGTCTGGATCGTATACCGGTCAATGGACTTCATCTGACTTCCTGTTACAAGATACCGCATATTGCTCCCCCTTTCTGCATTCGGCCTCTTCGTGTCGCCGACAGCTGCCCGATATCCGGTCACCTGCGCCGCCGGCTGCCATAACGGTTTTTCACCCGTCACCACAACTTCGTACCTGCCGCTGCGATTTCTCATCTGCCGCTGCAGCTTCCCATCTCCTCCGCGGCATTCTAGCTCTCCGCCACCGCAAACGCCGCCGCGTACTCCTTCGTATTCGTGATCGACACATGAATGCGGCTGATCCCCAGCTTCTCCGCCTGTTCCTTCGCTCCGCCGTACAGTCTCACATACGGCTTGCCCAGCTCATCCCGCAGCGCCTCGATATCTCCGGGCATAAACCCCCGGAATCCGGTTCCCAGCGCCTTGGCCACGGCCTCCTTCACAGCAAAATCGCCGGCAAGGCGGGATATCTTCTCCCCCGCCTGCCGGCGCTCCTCCTCCGTATAGACGCGTTCCACAAAAGCCTGTTTCTCACAGGCCTTCCGTACCCGCTCTATCTCAACCATATCCATACCAATTCCAATGATCATATCCCGCTCCTGTCCGCCCACGCCGCGTGATGGACGTGGACCCGGGTCAATCAGGCAAACCAGTTCCGCCGTCTTCCACGCTGCATACACGGTAGGACAGCCGCATCAGGCTCTCCGACAGATGCACATTCTCCACGACCACGCCTTCCGGCACCACAAGATCCGTGTGGGCGAAATTCCAGATTCCCTTAATCCCGGCCTTCACCAGGCGGTCCGCCACCTCCGGCGCGTGGGTCTTGGGCATTGTGACAGCGGCGATCTGCACATCATTATTCTGAATAAAATCCTCCAGTTCCTCCATCGCGCGGATCCTGAGACCGCGGACGGACCTTCCGATCACTTCCGGATCGATATCGAACATACCGCTGACAATAAAACCTCTCCGTTCAAAATTTGCATAATTGGCAATGGCGCGTCCCAGATTGCCGGAACCGACGATGATCATATTATGTTTCCGGTCAACGCCGAGGATACGGCCGATCTCATCGTAAAGATACTGCACATTATAGCCGTAACCCTGCTGTCCGAAACCGCCGAAATTGTTCAGATCCTGCCGGATCTGAGAAGCGGTGACCTTCATCCTGCGGCTCAGTTCGCCGGATGAGATCCGCTCTACGCCTTCCCCCAAAAGCTCGCCCAGATAGCGGTAGTATCTCGGAAGTCTCATGATGACCGCCTGCGAGATTTCCTTGCGTTCCATGGTGCCTCTCCCTTCTGTCCAGGTTATTTCTATTATACCGGGCGATGCCGGAGATTGTCAAACTTTTATCGAATTGTTTTGAATATAATACATACGCGCCGGCTTCCTAAGGCGCCGCGCCGGGCACCTCGAAAACGCTTCGCGTCGCCCCGCAAAAAAAGAGCTGCTTTGCGGAAGACGGCTTTTCCGCAAAGCAGCATGAGCAACACCTGGCTAATCGGCTTTATCCTCTGTATAACTTTCTTCCCTTTTTCGGCAGAACGTTCTGTACATAATAGGAATACAGTCTCTCTGCGTTGGCAAACAGGGTCAAACCCTGCCTGTCGTCGTCCGACTGCCATGTGTGCCAATCATTGTAATAGATCCCGCCTGTGAAAAATGTCATCATAATTTTCTCCTCCTTCAAAAATGTGTCTTTGCTGCAAAGACATCTGTATTTGTATCGCTTGCGCTTTTGTTATCCTTGATGATTTTATTATAATACAAATATTTCCAAAGTAAATAGTGGCAGAGTTTAAAACAATCTGCTATAATATGTATTGTCAGTACATATTTTCCGAATGAAAGGGAGAAATTGCCATGGCAGTTACATTAAAGAAGCTTTACAAAGAGAATTCTTCCGCCTTCAAGCTGTCGCTGAGAGCCGGACAGAACGGCCTTGGAAACGTGGTCAGCTGGGTCTATATGCTGGAGGACGAGTTCATTATCCCCTATTTTCACGGGGCGGAACTGGCTGTGACCACCGGCATGAAATGCGCGGTGGACAGCGGATGGCTTCTCGGCCTGATCCGCCGCCTGCGGGAGAATAATGTGGCCGGTCTCGTCGTCAATACCGGCAAATTCGTCCTGAATCTGTCCCAGGAGGTCGTCGATTACTGCGACGCCAATGATTTCCCGATCTTTACCATGCCCTGGGAGATCCGGATCACGGATATGCTCCAGAGCTTCTGCGTACAGATCATGAACGACCAGCAGGAAGGCGTGATCCACGACAGAGCCATGCGCGATGCGATCCAGAAGCGGGAGAATGTGACCGAGTACACCGACACCCTCGGCCGTTACTACGATCTGGACGGCCCGTTCACGGTCTTCTGCGTCTATCTGAAGCAGCAGACACAGGCCGCCATTGAAGAAAATATGAACCGCGAATATCTTCTGGAGACCCGCATCCGCCGCCTAAAACAGGCGCGGGAGCTGTCCAACGTGCATATCGGCATTTTGAACTACGAAAGCTATCTGCTCCTGGTCCTCAATAACGCGCCGGAGCCGATGATCCGCCAGATCAAGGATCTGATCCTTAAGACCTACGCGGACGCGGCAAAGGCCCGGCAGATCTTCATCGGCGTCGGTATCGGGGTGAACGGCCTGGAGCATATCGACAAAAGCTACAACCGGGCCGCCACGGCCATGCGCATGGCCATGTACCAGAACACGCCGGCAGTCCGCTTCGAGGACATGGGCATTTATAAGATCCTTTTCTCTGTGAAGGACGACGAAATTCTCTATTCCTACGCCGACGAGATCCTGGCGCCGTTAGACCAATACGACCAGAAAAACCACGCCTACATCGATCTTCTGAAGACCTACATCCACGAGGACCGCAGCCTGGCCGGCACGGCGGAAGCATTGTATATGCACCGGAACACGGTGAACTACCAGATCCAGAAGATGAAAGAGCTTTTGAACTCGCCGCTTAAGACCGTGGAAGATCTGCTGCCCTTCCAGGTGGCGCTGGCGATCCGGGACATGCAGAAGCATTCGAAATGAAGGCGTCCGCTCCTGTTCTTCCCGAAAGGGTGAAAATGAAACTGCCGAAAAGTGCAAACGAAACTGTAAAAATAGAGCGCGCGAATTTGCCGAAACCTCTTGCAAATAAATCTCCCGCGCTCTATAATGATCTTGTCCGCCGGTTCTGGGAGGAGCGCGGCTTCGGCCGTGTCGGAGGTGTCCGGTCTCACACTGATTATCCCGGGAACACGCTCCGGCCGGCGGACATTTTCATGCCGCGCGGACGCGGCATTTTTTGCGTTTTCTTTCAGCCCCCCGTGTGCGAATACAGAAGCGCACTGACAACTCCCTCACTGTATGCCCCTGATCCATTTCACTGTATTTTCTTCAGAAGATCGTCGATCTCATCCTTCCGCGCGATCACCATCAGATGCTGGTCCGACCGGATAATATAATCCGCCGGAGGCAGGATGCTGGCCTTTCCGCCGTTCTCCTTCGTTCCCAGCACTACCACCTGGTAGCGGTTGCGGATGTCCGACTCCCGCAGACTCTTGCCGATCCATTCCGGCAGCGGCGGGATCTCGTAGATCGAATAATCCTCCGACACCTCGATATAATCATAGACATGGTTGGCGCTGTAGCGCACCGCCTCCCGCTCCGCGATGTCACGGTCCGGATAAATCACGTCGTCCGCGCCGTTGCGCAGCAGGAACTTGGCCTGGATATCGCGGCTGGCCTGGCTGACCACATGGCGGGCGCCCATTTCCTTCAGCTGACTGGTGATCTCCAGACTGCTCTGGAAATTGGAACTGATGCAGACGAAGCAGAGGTCGAAATTGTCCACGCCCAGGCTCTCTAAAACCGTCGGGTTGGTGCAGTCGCCGATCTTGGCGCTGACCACGTAGGGCAGCATTTCCTCCAGATTCTCCTCCACCTGGTCCACCAGCATGATCTGGTTGCCGAGCTCCGCCAGGTTGCGGCAGAGGTGCCTGCCGAATTTACCGCTTCCGATGATCAGAATTGATTTCATGTGTTCTCCCTCCTATCCCACGCTGATCTGCTCCGCCGGATTCTGCACCTTCACCATCTTCCGCTGCTGCGTGAACGCCAGCGCGAAGGACATGCTCCCCAGCCTGCCGCAGTACATCAGGAAAATGATGATGACCCGCGACACCGGCAGCAGATCCCTGGTGATCCCGGTGGAAATACCAACGGTACTGATCGCCGAAAATGTTTCAAACAGAATGTCTCCCATCGCAAACGGCTGGAACAGCATGATGAGGATCGCCGCTCCCAGCGCCAGCGCCGCGTTGATCGTAATGATCGCCGACGCGCGGCCGATGGCCGATTCCTCGATCCTGCGGCCGAATACGTTGGTACTGTAGGTCCGGCCGATGCTGGCCCGCACATACAGAAGCATCACCACCATCGTCGTAGTCTTAATACCGCCGGCCGTGGATCCCGGGCTGCCGCCGATGAACATGAGGATCAGCATCACCAGCTTGCTGCCGTCGGTCATGGCCGCCGAATCGATGGTATTAAAACCGGCGGTCCTGGCCGTCACCGAACTGAACAGGGAAGACCAGATCCTGGCTCCCCAGCCCATATCCGTGAACAGGTTGTTATTCTCAAAAAGAAGGATCAGCGCCGCGCCGCCGAAGATCAGCACCGCCGTCATCACCAGCACGATCTTGGTCTGGAGCAGATATTTCCGGAAATGCAGCCGGTTGCGGCTCAGATCATCCCACACGATGAAACCGATGCCGCCGATCACGATCAGCAGCATGATCACCAGATTCACCAGCCAGTCGTCGTAGTAGGCAACCAGCGAATTATACGGCGCCTGGTGCCCCATCAGGTCGAAGCCGGCGTTGCAGAAGGCCGAGACCGAATGGAAAATGCCATAGTACAGGCCGCGGAAGAATCCGTACTCCGGAATGAACCGGATCGACAGAAGGACCGCTCCCGCTCCCTCGAAGAGCGCCGTACCGATGATGATCTTCCTGGCCAGCCGGACGATGCCGCCGATCTTCAGCGCGCTGCTGCTCTCCTGCATCAGTCCCCGCTGCCTCAGGCCGATCTTCCGCCGCAGGACGATGGACAGAAGCACGCCCACGGTCACGAAGCCCAGACCGCCGATCTGGATCAGGCACAGGATCACCAGCTGGCCGAACAGCGTCCACTGGCTCCAGGTATCCCGCACCACCAGGCCCGTCACGCAGGACGCGCTTGTGGACGTGAAGAGTGCGTCCAGAAATCCCACGCACTGCCCGTCCCTGCTGGAAACAGGCAGCATCAGAAGGAGCGTCCCCACCGCGATCAGAAGGAAAAATCCAACCGCGATGTACTGGGTCTGCGACATCGGCTGCCGGTATATTTTCTTTGGTTTATCCGTTCTGTCATGTGGAAATAGTTTCGTCATAAGGTTCCCGTCATCTCTTTTTCCAAAATTTAGGCCGCCCTGTCACGGCTGTTTCCGCTCCCCTGCGGAACGCGGCGCATGCTCCCCCTCCGGCCGCATCGTCTTCCACTTACGCGCGTTCTTCGGCGTCTGAACGCCGCCCGCGGGAGGCGTCCGCTTTCCGCCGGGCTTAAGCGGCTGCCACCGGATCCGCTTGCGAAGGATCATCTCCGCCAGCCAGAACAGCAGAAACGCCGCCAGATCCACCAGCACCACGCTGGCACCAGCCGGCGTGGAGAACACATAGGAACCGGTCATTCCGATGCAGAAGCATACTACGGCGAGCACGCCCGACGAGATCACCACCCCGCGGAAGCTTTTGAACACCCGCATGGAAGTCAGCGCCGGGAAGATCACGAGGCTGGAGATCAGCATGGCCCCCATCATCCGCATCCCCAGCACGATGGTGACCGCCGTAAGCACCGCGGTCACCGTATTATAAAACGACACGTTCACGCCGGTCGCCTTCGCAAAGCTCTCGTCAAATGTCACCGCGAAGATCCGATGATAGCAAAGCACGAACATCCCCAGCACCACCGCCGACAGAACCGCCGACAGCCACACGTCGCCGCGGCTCATGGCCAGAATGCTGCCGAACATGTAGCTGCTCACATCCGTCGTCATGCCCGTCGTCAGCGATGTCACCACGATGCCGATGGACAATGCGCTGGCCGATATCATCGCGATCGCCGCGTCGCTCCGCATGCGCCCGCTTTCCGTGATCCGCAGCAGGAAAAACGCCGCCAGTACCACCACCGGGATCGATACCTGAAGCGGCGACCAGCCTGCGGCGACCGCCACGGAGATCGCGCCGAAGGACACATGGGACAGTCCGTCTCCGATCATTGAATATCGCTTCAGCACAAGCGTAACGCCAAGAAGCGCCGCGCACAGGGACACAAGGATCCCGCCGACAAAGGCCCGCACCAGAAACGGGTAGGAGAGCATTTCCGCGATCACGCTCATCGGTCCTCACCTCCCAGATAGCGCCGTCCCGCGGCGGTCCGGCGGTACTCTTCCGGCTTTCCGAAGAAGACCACCCGCTGCTGCAGGTGCAGGATCCGGTTGGCCTGACTGACGACGCCCGCCACATCGTGGGTAACCATCAGGATCGTCACGCCTTCGTCCCGGTTCAGCCGACGGACCAGGCGGTAGAAATCCTGGATCGCCGACGGATCCAGCCCTGTGATGGGCTCGTCCAGTATCAGCATCCGGCTGGTGGCGCACAGCGCCCTCGCGATCAGCACCCGCTGCTGCTGCCCGCCGGACAGTTCCCGATAACAGTGGTTCTTAAGCTCCGAAATGCCAAGCTTCTCCATGCAGGACGCCGCCAGACGCTTCTCTTCCGGCGAATAGAACGGCCTCAGGCGCGCCGCCAGTGTCCCTTTCTTCGTGCCGCCGTCGCCGGAAGACTGCGCCGCACTGCGGCTCAATGTCCCCGACAGTACCACTTCATAGACCGAGGCCGGGAAATCCTTCTGCGCCGCGGTCTGCTGGGGCAGATAGCCGATGCCGGTGCGGCGAAGCTCCTCTGCCACCGTAAGCTCGCCCTTCATGGGCTTAATAAGGCCCAGAAGCCCTTTCACCAGCGTGCTCTTGCCAGAGCCGTTGGCGCCCACAACGCACAGATAATCGCCCTCGTCCACTTCCATGGAAAGGTCGACGACCGCGTCGTGATTCTCATATCCGAAATCCACGTGCCTGCACGTGATCAGTGTGCTCATTCGTCAAGTCCTTTTCTCAAGCTCTCGATATTGCCCCGCATCAGGTCCGCGTAGGTAACGCCCGCGTTCAATTCGGCCCGCGTCACATTATGGCAGGAATGAAGAAGCAGCGGCTGCGCGCCGGTCTCCTCCCCGATGATCTCCGCCACCCGGTGGCTGGACAGCTCCAGATAATAGACCGCCGGGATCTGTTCCTCCCGCACCTTATCGATCAGATAAGCGATCGTCCTGGCGCTTGGCTCCGTATCCGTGCTGCAGCCGGAAAATGCCGCCCGGTAGGTAAGCCCGTATTCCTCCGCAAGGTAGCGGAAGGGGAATTTATCGCCTACCACGATCATGTCGCGTCTGCGGGCCTCTGAGACCGCCAGAAAGCCCTCGTGGATGCTCTGAAGCTCCTCAAGATACCTCTCCGCCCCCGCGGCGTAAGCCTCCGCGTTGGCCGGATCCTCGCGGGACAATGTATCCGCGATCACATTTACGAATTCCATCGCGTTCACCGGCGACGTCCAGATGTGTTCGTCGTATTCGATCTCTTCTTCGTAACCGTCGTCAGGAGACACGTCTCTTTGTCCGTGATCCTGCTCCTCATCCTCCATGCCCTCGACGGTCTCTTCCCGGTACACGTCCGCGTGATCCATCATCGTCACGACCGTCAGATCCGGCGCGTCCACCGCCTCAAGCACCCGGCCGACCCACTGCTCCATGATCCCGCCGTTCGCGATCAGAACATCCGACTCCCGGATCGCGCGCATGTCCGCCGGCGTCGGCTCGAAGGAATGGCTGTCCATCCCCGCCGGCACCACCAGCCTCAGATCGACCAGATCTCCCGCGATCTGTCTTACAAAGTCATAGTACGGAAATATGGTCGCGGCCACCTGAAGCCTGTCTCCCGGCGCGCCCGCCGCGCCGCTCTCGACGCCAGTGTCGTCGGAATCCACCGTTCTCCGTTCCCCGGAGTCTGCAGTTGCTGCGGCCGTACCGCTCTCCGCCCTCTCCGGTCCGCGGCTGCACCCGGCCGCCGCCAGGCACAATGTAAGCAATACCAGACACGCGGCACGCGAAGCAGTCCTCCCTGCGCATGCGGCTTCATTAAGCCAAACATCCGATATAAGAGACTGCGGCAGCTCCGACCGGCGCCGCGCTCCCGCGCGCCGCTTTCCTGCCGGCTGCCGGAACCATGTTCTTCCCATATCCAACAACGATCTCACACCTTATCGATGATCTCTGCCGCCGCAAGCCCCCGCGTTATGATATACCGGTAATGCTCGTCCACATTCCGGTACTCCTGCGGCAGAAACGGCCGCCCGTCCAGAAGCGCGCAGGACAGATGGTACATATAGTATTCCCCGTCCACATGCTCCTCAGCCAGCAGTTCTCCCTGGAACCGCATATCGTCCGTATTCTGCTCTTTGCCCAGGGCCATATCGTTCAGCGTCTGCAGCATGATGGCGAAATGCTCCTCATCCCATGCCGACAGATACATACATTTGCAGAGTCCCTTCGTGAAGAAAGGATAGTCCGCGTAACAGTCCATCAGTTCCTTAAACCGTGTCATGTGCTCCGAATTCTCAAACATATGCGCTTCCTCGAGCGCCGCGATATACGCTTCCGTTCTGCCCATAGTCTCCTCCTGCGGCCAGGCCGCCGTGTCTGCCTCCTGCTGCATATCCGTTCTGTTTATTATACAACGCGCCGGCGATTCTGTCATTCTTTTTTTCTCAATGACCGCGAATTTGAAGACATGTGAAATAAAGCCGCTTGCGCAAAATCCTCTCTGCCGGTATAATGAAGGATAAAATAACTACCAAATCCATAATCCAGGAGGACAAGCTTATGGCAACCGCAAGATTTACCTTCCAGTCTGAATGTCTCGCCCGCACCACCGATTTCTTCGCGATCCTTCCCAACGATATGCCGGAAGCGGCCGTGAAGGCGTACCCGCATTTCGCGCGGCCCACGAGGACGCTGATCCTGCTGCACGGTTTTACCGGCCACTGCCTGGACTGGGTCTTCGGCTCCACGATCCAGGAACTGTCCGGCCGGTACAACATCGCCGTCATCTGCCCCAACGGCGAGAACAGCTTCTATCTGGACCACCCGGCCACCGGGCGGAAATACGCCACCCATGTAGGCAAAGAACTGGTCGATTACGCCCGCAGGACCTTCGGCCTGTCCGACAGGCGCGAGGACACCTTCATCGGCGGTCTCTCCATGGGCGGCTTCGGCTCCATCCACACGGCGCTGCAGTTCAACCATACCTTCAGCAAGTCCTTCGCTCTCTCCAGCGCCCTGATCACCCACGAGGTGGCGCAGATGAAGCCGGGAAGCGACAACGGCATGTCCAACTACGAGTATTATGAGCTGATGTTCGGCGATCCGAAGAAGCTGCTGGATTCGGAGAATAATCCGGAGACGCTGGTGAAGAAGCACTTAAAGGCCGGCGACCTGATGCCGAAATTCTTCCTGGCCTGCGGCACGGAGGATTTCCTGCTTACGCCCAACCGGCAGTTTCGGGATTTTCTTAAGGAGCAGGGGGCCGATTTCCAGTATCACGAAGGCCCGGGCGTCCATGATATGGTCTTCTGGAACACCTGGCTGGCGCCGGCGATGGAGTGGCTGGCGGAGTAAGAATACGAGCAGGGCGTCACTGGCGCCCTGCTCGCACGGAAATACAAGCGAAGCGTCACTGGCGCCTCGCCTGCATGGAAATAAGACACTGAAGGCCGCTTTCTACGCGGCCTTTTTCTCGTGAAGATAAATATAATAGTATCCCATCCCGACGACCCCCGCGCCGCCGATGATATTGCCAAGCGTGACCGGCAGGAGGTTCTTTAAGAAGAAGCTTCCCCAGTTAAGCCCTTCCGCCGCGATGCCGTACTCGGCCGCGGTGAATATCCCGGCCGGCACATAGAACATATTGGCGACGCAGTGCTCGTAACCGGCCAGCACGAAGAGAAATACCGGCGGATAAAGGCCGAATATCTTCTCCGTAGCCGTCGATCCGCCGATGGCGATCCAGACGGCGGCGCAGACCAGAACATTGCAGAGAATCCCACGGAACAGGCCGTCGGTAAAGCTTATGGAGACCTTGGCCGCGGCGGTATTTACCATGCTCTGCGCCAGCGCCCCGCCGAACAGGTCCGGCGTATGGCCATAGACGACCAGGACTGCCACCAGGATACTTCCCAGAAGATTGCCCAGATACACGACGCACCATGTCCGCAGAAGCTCCGGCACGGTGATCTTCTTCGCGGCGGCGGAGATGACCATCAGGCAGTCGCCGGTGAACAGCTCGCTCCCGGCCAGAACCACCATCACCAGACCCGCCGGGAACAGCAGGGCCGTGATCACCCTGGCCGTGGAAGGATCCGCCACCGTCGCGGACGCAGCCATCGTGGACGCGCCGGCGAAAGCGATGAACGCGCCGGCCAGCATGGCCAGGGCAAATAATCTCGGAAGCGGCGTTTTCGCCTTCCCGGCTCCGACATTTACATAGGTCTCAGCGATCTTCGCGGGTGTCAGCATACATATTCCTCCTGTTGTTCCGGTACGCGCTGCGCGTCCGGCTGAAATCTCAGTTCCATCCAAGTATCTTTATCAGGGACCGGCACGGCGACGGATAGGCGCTGGCCGGGAAATCCTGCACATCCGTTGTATTGGAACAGATCAGATAGTCTATGGTTTCTCCGTTTTCGTCTTTTACGACCTCGGAAATGATCACCATGTGATTCCAGTCTTCCGGCGGACCCATCATGATCAGATCGCCCACCTGGCCGCTTGTGAAATCTGCGTCCACCCGGGCCGCCAGGCCGCTTCCGCTGTTATCGCGGGCGTAGGCGTAGAAATAATCCACGTTGATCCAGGACAGGGTGCAGCCGGTTTCGCCGGAATCGTCATTCAGGGCTTCGCCGTACCATTTCCATCTTGCGCTGCCTTCGGTATCCATGGGGATCCCCCCGGCCAGAAGGCACTGGGAGACGAAATTCTGGCAGTTCCCGCCTTCTCCGCTGTAATCGTGCCAGTCTCCGTTCCGCTCATCCACATGGGCCCGGGCGTAGGCGACGGCGGCCTCGCGGTCGTACTCATGAAGGGGGATCTGCCCGGCGGCGTCGGCTCCAGTCTGCCCGCCGGTCCCGGTTCCGGCCTTTGCACCGGCCTCAGCCCCGGTATTCACGCTGCCTTCCTCCGCCGCGATGTGCATCTGCTCTCTTCTTTCCAGGTCTTCCGCCACCTGACTTAAGAGCAGTTCCTTCCGCTCAGCAAAGACCTCGTCCGCATTTTCCAGTTCTTCCAGATCTTCATCCCGATGGCCCTTCAGCATATTCCAGAAAGCGCCCTCCCACTGCATATGCCCGGCAAGCACCCACCTGCCGTTCTCCTGAACCAGGACGAAATCGTGCCAGTAGCCGGGATATTCGGCGATGATCTCCGGCATCAGGGCAAAGCGCAGCAGGCTCTGTTCGCCCATATCCACATCGACGCTGCCGTCCTCCTGTTCTGTCACATTCAGGATCCACATACGGTAAAGATATTCATTCAGACGCAGGTCCGACTTCTGCATCCTGCGCATTTCGATCATGTATTCCCAGGAATTCTCGTGAAACGCCTTCTGTCCGGCCGCAGACGCGGCGAACAGGTCGGACAGATCCTTCATCTCAAGAGAGGAAAGCGCCTCGTAATACCGGTCCATATAATTGAAAATAGCTTCCTTCTGCCCATCGGTCAGCAGATCCTGGTTATCGCCGATCAGTTTGCCGCGGCGGACCGGTTCCGGCGCGGTCTCCGGTTCCGGCTCTGTCTCCGCCGCCGGCGTGGTCTCCGGTTCGGACGGCGGCAGCGTCACGACCACTTCGGCGGACGGCGCGTTTCCGCCGGAACCTGCGCCGCAGCCGCTGACACACAGCAGAACGGTGGCGCATACGGCGGCCAGGCTCCGTTTTACATTCCATCTTTTCATATCCGTATAATCCGATCATTTACAAAGCGCACTCAAAAGCCTTCCCAGACAGTATACCATGTCTTTCTTTATCTTTCCATTCATTTCTTATGATTCTAATAGATCAGCATCGGGGTCCGGCGGGAAATTATCCATTTTTCGATATTTTTCATCAAAATCTGGTGCAATTTTCCCGGGCTTATGATACACTTAAGGCTGGAAACAAAATACCGCCTTTTCCGGCGCCGCGCAGGCGGCTTCCGGACCGGTTACGGCGGATTCAGATACTCAGGAGGTCTCCATGGCACACATCGGATTCGACAATGACAAATACCAGCTGACCCAGTCTTCCCGCATCCGGGAGCGCATCGCCCAGTTCGGCGACAAGCTCTATCTGGAATTCGGCGGCAAGCTGTTCGACGACTATCACGCGTCCCGCGTCCTGCCGGGATTTCAGCCCGACAGCAAGCTTCAGATGCTTCTGCAGCTGGCAGACCAGGCGGAGATCGTCATCGCGATCAACGCCGCCGATATCGAGAAGAACAAGATCCGCTATGACCTGGGCATTACCTATGACGTGGATGTCCTGCGCCTGATTCAGTCTTTCCGGGACAAAGGCCTCTATGTGGGCAGCGTGGTCATTACCCAGTACACGGGCCAGCCGGCGGCGGATACCTTCAAGAGCAAGCTGGAACATATGGGCATCACGGTCTACCGCCACTACCGGATCGAAGGCTATCCGAACAACGTATCCCACATCGTAAGCCCCGAAGGCTTCGGGAAGAACGACTACATACGCACCAGCCGGCCACTGGTCATCGTCACGGCTCCCGGTCCGGGAAGCGGCAAGATGGCCACCTGCCTGTCCCAGCTTTATCATGAGAACCAGCGCAGCATCAAGGCCGGCTACGCCAAATTCGAGACATTTCCGATCTGGAACCTGCCGCTTAAGCATCCGGTGAACCTGGCCTATGAGGCGGCCACCGCGGATCTGAACGATGTAAATATGATCGATCCCTTCCATCTGGAGGCTTACGGGGAGACCACCGTGAATTATAACCGGGATGTGGAGATCTTCCCGGTGCTGAACGCTATCTTCGAGGGGATCTACGGGGAGAGCCCCTACAAGTCCCCCACGGACATGGGCGTGAATATGGCCGGAAACTGCATCATCGACGACGCGGTCTGCCGGGAAGCCTCCCTGCAGGAGATCATCCGGAGATACTACCACGCGCTGGAGAACATGGCCCGCGGCGATAAATCGGAAGACGAGATTTATAAGATCGAACTGCTGATGAAGCAGGCGCGCATCACGGTGGATTACCGGAAGGTAGTCGGCGCCGCCAAAGTGAAGGCCCAGGTATCCGGCGGACCGGCGGCCGCCATGGAACTGCCCGACGGGCGGATCGTAACCGGCCGGACCAGCGATCTTCTGGGCGCCTCGGCCGCGCTGCTTCTCAACGCGGTGAAGACTCTGGGCGACATTCCGGACGAAGTCCATCTGATCGCCCCGTCGGCCATCGAACCGATCCAGCGGCTGAAGGTTGGCTACCTGGGAAGCAGAAATCCCCGGCTCCACACAGACGAGGTGCTGATCGCGCTGTCCATGTGCGCCGCCACCGACAAAAACGCCCAGAAAGCCCTGGACCAGCTTGCGAAACTGAAAGGCTGTCAGGCACACACCTCCGTCATGCTTTCCCGCGTAGACATACGCTCCTTCCAGAAGCTGGGAGTTGACCTGACCTCGGAACCCATTTATGAACATAAGAAGATCTACCACTGACCGGCGCCGCCCGATGCAGAAGGAGAGTATGACATGAGAACACAGGATATCACGATCCGACTGGCCGTTCCGGACGACGCGGAGGCTCTTCTGAACATTTACCGGTATTATGTTGAGAAAACCGTAGTCACCTTCGAATGCACGGTACCGTCCGTGGAAGAATTTCGGGAAAGAATCACTCGGATTCTCCGCCGCCATCCCTACCTGGTAGCGGATACCGAGTGCGGAATCGTCGGCTACGCCTACGCTTCGGACTTCAAAGATAAAGACGCCTACGTCTGGGCGGCGGAGACTACGATCTATATTGATAAGGACTGGCTCGGCTGCGGCGTGGGTACCGTCCTCTACTCCGCGCTGGAACAGTGGCTGACGGCGCAGAATATCATCATGCTCTACGCCTGCATCACCTTTCCCAATCCCCGCAGCATCCAATTCCATAAAACCTTCCGTTACCGGGAGACTGCCAAATTCCGCAAGTGCGCATACAAGAAGAAACGATGGCTCAGCATCATCTGGATGCAGAAAGAGATCGGCAGACGCCGCAGAAAACCAGACCCGCCGCTCTCCATGAACGAACTGAAGACGCTTATGCAGGGCTGGAATCCGTCAACATCCAAACCGATTCCTTATACGGTGGGATATATGCCGGACGTTTTCGAAGACGATACAAAAGAAGCAGAAATACATAGCCCAGAGGCAGACGCGCCCGAAACGCCGTCGGCCGGATCGGAAGCACGCGAAACAGGTCCGACGCCGGCGGAGATATAACTGCAAAGCTCTGCGCGTCCGGACATTTTCCGGTCGGCGCAGAGCTTTATCTTTTGGTTCAGGAAAGTTTTACCGGAAGCCGTCCGGATGCGGCGGCTTCCTTTTTGATACATTTCGCCGCTGCACGGACGCTGTCCTCGCTGTATTCAAACGCCGCCAGGGACCACACCGTATCCGGCAGCCCGGCCAGATCGTAAGGCGCCCGCAGCGATACCGCGATCACAGGCACGCCGGCTTCCGCCAGCGCCCGGACCAGCTTCTGCTGCCCCGGATGGCGGTGGCCCTCGCAGAGACCGATCACTGCCGCCGTATGCCCTTTCGCCTGCTTCACCAACGCTGCGATCCGTTCCTCATCCGGATCCACCGTCATATCCGCGGCCTCGCCGCCCAGAAGTTCCGCCATCACAGCGCCGAAAAGATTGCTTCTGTCGCCGTCCACATTGCCTACCAGAGAGGACCGGTAGGAACGGCAGCCGATGCAAAGCGGCGTCTTGCCGTAATCAACGGTTCCGTCCGCGGGACGGTGTACCTCCGTAATGGTCTTCTGAAGCATCGCCAGGCTTTCCGCGCGGGCGGCGGCGAAGTCGAATGCCGCCGGTTCTCTGTCCTGCGCCGCTTCTTCGCCGGACTTCGGCATTTTCTGACCGGCCTGCGTTCCTTCTCCGGCAGCCGGCATCTGGTCTCCCCACGCCTTCTTTCCATCCACCCATTTCTTCTTATATTCCATCACGCGCGCCGCGCTGCGCTCCATTTCCGCCGCGTCCAGACGCCCGTCGGCCACAGCCTGAGCCGCCGCTTCGGCCGCCTCGCCGCCCAGCAGCGTGTCGTGGGAGATCAGCACCACGTCGACGCCCGCTCCCATGGCGGTCACCGTTCCGTTCACGGTCCCGAAATGATTCTTAATCGCCAGCATTTCCATGCAGTCGCTGACGATCAGGCCGTCAAAGCCCATCTCCCCGCGCAGAAGCCCGGTCAAAATCCGCCTGGACATGGTGGCCGGCAGATATTCCGGCTCGATCTGCGGGAACAGAATGTGGGTCGTCATGATCGCCGGTATCCCCGCCGCGACCGCCATCCTAAACGGCACCAGCTCCGCCTTCTCCAGTTCTTCCCTCGATTTGTCTACCTTCGGCAGCGCCAGATGGGAATCCACGTCCGTATCCCCGTGTCCCGGGAAATGCTTGGCCGCGCTGAGTACGCCGCCGTCTTCCAGTCCCCTGGCCATTTCACAGGCATAGCGCCCGGCCTCGGCGGGGTCGTCGCCGTAGCTTCTGGCCCCAATCACCGGATTGGCCGCGCTGGTATTCACATCCGCCACCGGCGCGAAATCAAAATTCACCCCAAGCGCCCGCAGCTGCCGCCCGGTCAGAAGCCCAGCCTTGTACGCATTTGCCGGGTCTCCGGTGGCGGCGATGGCCATGGCTCCCGGCACATTGACGCCATCGGCAGGCAGACGGCTGACGATGCCGCCCTCCTGATCGATCGCGATAAGAGCGCCATGGCCGGTCTCTTCCCGCACCAGCTTCTGGATCTCGCCGCAGATACGCCTAAGCTGGGCGCAGCTCTCGATATTTTCCCTAAACAGGATCACATTGGCGATCTTGTGCTCCCGCACCACTCTCCGGTAGTCGTCGGTCAGCTCCGTGCCGTGGAACCCGGTCATCAGCCGCTGGCCGATCTGTTCTTTTAACGTCATACTCCGCCTCCTTTTGCGGGGGAAACCCGGCTGTTTCTTCTTTCCTGGCCGAATGACCCGCGCTGCGAAAATATTATAAAATTTTGAAACTTTTTTCCATTTTTACTCTTGACAAAGTACCTTTCCTATGGGATAAATAAACAAACGTAATTTCAAAGGAGAATTTCCATGACCACCAACATCGAGCTTCGCGTCAACAGTATCTACGACAGTCTCAGCAACGCCGAGAAGAAGGCAGCCACCTATTTCCTGAACAATGTGGAAAATGTGTTCAACAAGCCCATCGCGGAGCTGGCCGAGGAATCCGGCGCCAGCAAGGTCGCCTGGGTCCGGTTCTGCAAAGCCATCGGCTTCGACGGCTTAAAGGACTTAAAGAAGAGTCTGGTCAGCGAGCTGTTCAAGACCACCGACGCCGAAGACGAAGAGACTCTGGTCTTCTCCGATATCCGCGAGGCCACCGGCATCGAGCAGGTGATCCTTAACGTGAAGGGCAATACGATCCGCGACGTTCAGGACACCGCCAAGCTTCTGGATCCGCAGTCCATGGAGAAAGCCGCAAAGATGATCATGGAGGCCAAGTCTGTGCGTCTCTTCGGCCTGGGCGCCTCCGCCCTGGTGGCCGAGGACCTGTACAGCAAGCTGCTGCGCGTCGACAAGAACGTCTGCTTCAGCAAGGACCTGCACGTACAGCTGTCCTACGCCTCGAATATGGCTCCCACCGACGTGGCGGTCCTGTTCTCCACTTCCGGCAAGACCAGCGAGATCCTGGAGATCCTGTCCATAGCCAAGGAATGCGGTACGCCGACCATCGCCTTCACCACCTTCGGCAAGAATCCGCTGGCCATGAATTCCGATATCCAGCTGTACATATCCACCTCCGAGACGACGCCGCGAAGCGGCGCCATGAGCAGCCGCATCGCCCAGCTGATGACGGTGGACGTGCTGTTCACCGCCGTGGCGAGGCTGAATTACGACCGGGTGGTGCCGAAACTGGAGAACAGTTTAAGAAGCATCCAGTCGCATAAGATCTGAGTCCGGCAGCGGCGCCGCACCAAAACCGCCTGCCGCGCAATACCTGCAAACTCCAAAAGGGCCGCCCCAGAACAGGGTCTCATAAACCGGGTTCTGAAGCAGCCCTTTTCTGACACTTCTCTATCTGATATACCGGACGTAAGCGTCCTTTTCCTCTCCCCCTGCCTGCGCGCGGACCACATCGGAAATATTTCCTCCCGACCGTGCGAGGAGCGATTCCGCCTCCTCCGCGCCGACTCCGCACAGAAGCATAATGATGGCCTTCTTGGCCGAATAATCCGACGCGTCCAGAGCCGCCTGCGCCTCGTCGGCGCTGACTCCCGTGGCCGCCCGGACGATGGAGATCGCCCGCGCCACCAGCTTCTCATTGGTCGCGTTGACGTCCACCATCAGGTTGCTGTAGACCTTGCCGAGCCGGATCATCGTCGCGGTCGAAAGCATATTCAGCACCATCTTCTGGGCCGTTCCGCTTTTCAGCCTGGTGGAACCGGTGACGACCTCCGGTCCCGGCAGCGGCGCGATGCCGATATCCGCGGCCTTATCGATCTCAGAGCCGGGGCAGCAGGTCAGGCCGATCACATCGGCCCCCACGCTCTTCGCGTAAGCCATGGCCCCAAGCACGTAAGGCGTCCGCCCGCTGGCGGCGATCCCCACCAGCACATCGGCCGGTCCGAAACCGATTGCCTCCAGATCCTTCCTGCCGCTTTCGAAACAGTCCTCCGCGCCTTCCACCGCAGTGGTCATGGCGCTGGGTCCTCCGGCCAGCACCGCCTGCACCATATCGGCGTCCACCCCGAAGGTGGGCGGGCATTCCGCCGCGTCCAGCGCTCCCAGACGCCCCGAGGTGCCGCAGCCGCAGTAGATCAGCCGTCCTCCGTCCTTTATTTTCCGGTAGATCATATCTACCGCGGCGGCGATCTTCGGCAGTTCATGCTCCACCGCCTCCGCCACCTTCTTATCCTCCGCGTTCATCAGCCGGACGATCTCATCCGAGCCGGCCCGGTCGATCTGAAGCGTCGCAGGATTTCTCTGCTCTGTATTAATTGATGAAATGGATACCATAGGGCAACTTCCTCTCGTTGTTTTCGGCTGTTCGACGCATTCTTTCCCACGCCGTCACTGCTTCTAGCCTTTGATGCCGCCCAGCGTTAATCCCTTCACGAAAAAGCGCTGAAGGAATGGATAGACCAGGATAATTGGAAGCGTAGACGTGACAATGACTGCCCCTTTGATCGACAGTGACATAGTCGTCTTCTCGGCGCCGCCGCTGGCTCCCCCCAATTCCATCGTGCCGTTGACGATGTTGCGCAAAAACATCATGACCGGATACTGATCGCCTTTCAGATACAGAAGGCTGTAGAACCAGTCGTTCCAGAAGAACACCGCGTAGTAAAGTCCGATCGTGGCCAATACCGGCGTAGACAGCGGCAGGACGATCCTTCTGAGGATCCCGAACCACCCGAGACCGTCGATCAGCGCCACCTCCTCCAGCTCATGCGGGATTCCCCGGAAGAAATTAAGCATAATGATCAGATTAAATGAATTGATGCAGAAGGGGATCAGGATCCCCCACCGCGTACCTACCATGTGCAGGCTGTTGATCAGCAGGTAATTGGGGATCATGCCGCCGCCGAAGAACATGGTAAATACCACCATCTTTGTCAGTATCTTGCCGCCCCACAGAAAGTCCTTGGACAGCGGATACGCCATCAGGCAGGTCATGATCAGCGCGATGGCCGTGCCGCCGAACGCGTAGATGAACGTATTGCCGTAGGCGCGGAAGAAATTCGGATAATTAAAGATCCGGATATACGCGTCAAAGGTCAGTTCCTTCGGCCACAGAAGCACCGTGCTGCTGACCAGAGCCTTCGGGCTTGAAAGGGACGCCGCCAGCATATACATGAACGGAACCAGGCAGCAGATCACGACAAAGATCATCACCAGATACACGATGGCGTCATAGATGAAGTTCTCCAATGTATGATATCGCTTTTTCATGTCCGTCCCCCTTTCTAGTAAATGCTCTCGCCGGTCAGCTTCTTACTGGTGGTATTGGCTATCGTCACCAGCAGGAGGCCTACCAGACCGCTGAACAGGCCGATGGCCGTCGCGTAGGAATAGTTCTGGTTGGCAAGACCGGTGCGGTAGACCAGGGTATCCAGGATATCGCTGATCCCCGAGTTGGCCGGCGTATACATCAGAAGCACTTTCTCAAAGCCGAGGCTTAAGATGTGTCCGATGTTCATGATCAGCATGATCATGATGGTCGGCAGGATAGACGGCAGCGTGATGTACCACATCTGCTGTCCGCGGGATGCGCCGTCGATCTCGGCCGCCTCGTAAAGCTCCTGGTTGATGCCGGTGATGGCCGCCAGATAGATGATGGCCGTCCATCCGGTGAACTGCCACGCCTCCGACAGGATATAGACCGGCCGGAACCACTGCGGCTCGTTCATGAAATAGATCGGCGCGACGCCGAAAACTCCGAGAAGCTTGTTCAGAAGTCCGGAGCTGGGCGACAGCAGTTCATTTAAGATTGCGATCACGACCACGGTGGAGATGAAACGCGGCATATAGGAGATCGTCTGAACGAATTTCTTGAAAATAGTGCCGCGCAGCTCATTGACCAGGATCGCGAAAATGATCGGTATCGGGAAATTCACCGCCAGACTCATGACGGACAGCACGATCGTGTTGCGCAGGGCCCGCCAGAACATGGGGTCTTTCAGGAATCTCTGAAAATACCTGAGCGTCCACTCCGTACCGAACGCCCCCTTGCCGGGACGGTAGCGGCGGAACGCCAGGACATTGCCTACCATCGGGATATATTTGAAAATGATGTAATAAATGACCGGGAGAACCAGCATCGCGTACAGGACCCAGTAGCGGCGGAAATAGATCACCGCTTTCCTCACTTTCCGCGATCTTTCTTCCGGCGTCAGGGCTGGTTTCTTCTCTTTCTTCATACGCTTCCCCCTCTCTGTTTCATTCGGAAGGCGCCCTCTGTTCCGCAGGAACTGTAACGGCGCCGTTTTCTGCCACCCGGATGTAATAAATAACGGGGCAGGGCCATAACGGTCTTACAACCCTACCCCGTCGCTGTTATCCTTCCGGGCCCCGCCGCCAAACGGCGGGGCCCGGTATCCTTTTCTAACAGATACGCGTGTATTGATCTGTGTAAATTACTTCACCATGTTGTCGTTGTACATCTGGCACAGTTCCTCGATCTGGAGATTCTTAAGCTCCGCTACATAAGCGTCCCAATCCGTATCAAGGCTCTTCGTGCCGGTTACGAACGCGTCGATCCAGACTTCGATGGCGTCGGCCAGAGGCGTCGTGATCGTCGCGGCATCCTCAGCGGTGAAGTCGTCGAAGATCGGCGCCGGCGGGATCTCCTGGATCGCGTCGTCCATCGCCGCGACCTTCGCGTTGATCTCCGCGTAGTTCTCATCGTACTTGGTCATCTCGCGCTCATTGATCCAGATGTGCTGGGTCGGGTCGGCGCCGCAGCCGTACTCGAGCTGCATGTACTTGTAGATGCCTTCCGGAGCGTTCAGGATATCGTCGTTGTAAACGATCTTGTCGCCGTCCATCGTGTAGGTAACGCCCTCGACGCCGATGCACCAGATGGTAGCGCACTCCTCGGAGAAGAACATCTTGTCGATCGCGCGGACAACCTGCTCGAAGTCGTCGCGCTTCGCGGTGGAAGCCGGGAACATGATGCCGACATCCACGCTGGCCTTCTGCTGATGATGCGCGCCCGCCGGGCCCTCCAGCGGAGGATACATCTGCAGCTTGAAGCCTTCGATATCGCTGGCAGCCTCTACGCCGCCGATCTGATCGTAGTATGCGTAGGTAGCCATCGCGCGGCCGTCGGCCAGCTTGCCGGACCATACGTCGTCCGGGATCGTAGCCGCCATCTCAGGATCCAGAAGGCCTTCCGCATACAGCTTGTGGAAGTAGCCGAGGAAATCACGGGCCTGGTCGCTGATCGCTGCCGGGAACCACTCCTGCTTGTCATAATCCCAGCTCAAGGCGCCGCCGCCGCCGGCGTTGCTCTTACCGAAACGGATGCCCCAGGACGGCATCGTCATACGGTATGTAACATAAGGAGCCACCAGGGTGGTAAGCGGATAGGAGTCCGGATAATCTTCCTTGTAAGCCTTCAGGATCTCATACAGATCGTCAAAGGTCTTCGGATCGTCAAATCCCTTCTCCTCCAGATAATCCTGTCTCATGATAAGTCCGCCGTCATAGAAGGGCTTGTCATACAGACGAGGCATATAATAGCGCTTGCCGTCCAGAAGCTTCTTCGCGTCTACCGCATCCTGCAGGCCGAATTCCTGAACTCTGGCGTTGAACTCCGGCGTCCAGTCCGCGTAATCGCTGATCGGAACGATCGCGCCGTTCATGGCCAGGGAAGAATACTCCGCGCTGCTGGTGTCCCTGTAAAGGATCACGTCCGGGCAGTTCTCGCCGGTGTTCAGAACCAGGGAGCACTTGGTGTTGAAATCGGAGCCGCTGGGAAGCGCCTCGACTTCCAGTTCTACATTACATACCTTCTGGACTTCCTGAACCGCCAGCCAGCTGTCCATCCACGGAAGCGTGGGGTTGTCAGCGTAGAACATGCTGATGTGGATCGGGTCGCCAGCCGGCTCTGCCTGAGCCTCCGTCTCGGCCGGAGCCTGGGTCTCTGCCGCCGCTGCCTGAGTCGTAGCCGCCGCCGTCGTCGATGGCGCGGCCGTCGTGCTGGTGGTGCTGCCGCCACCGCCGCCGCAGGCTGCAAGTCCAAGGACCATGGAGACTGCCAGGGCGATCGCCGGAACCTTCAATAAGCTCTTTTTCATACTACTTTCCTCCTTCTTTCTACTGCGCAACAACATTTGCCTGTGAAACCGTTCCGAAAATCATTTTCGACCATGATAATGCGGTTTGGAACTTTGTTTCGTGTTTTCAGTATAGTACTATTTTAACTGCTTGTCAATACAATTTAGACAAATATTTGTGATAATTGCTAATTTCACTTCAACAGTGAGGAACATCGGGTGTAAATGTGAATATTCCGAAATCAGAGAACCCGGCATGAGTGGCGGTTTCTGCGTTTAGATGTGATCTTTGAACTCGTGGTCCGAGAGATACGGCCCGCAGGCGGTCTTTCCGAATATACCGCAGCAAAACATCCCGGCCGCGGACCGGCGCAAAGCCGGCCGCGGACCGAGTTTGTATGCTGCGCTTACGCATCCTTTTTCTCATCCTTAAAAAACTGCGGCAGATACTCCTTGTGCGCCTCCATCAGCTCGTCCAGCACCGCCACCGCCGCCGTCTGGGACATGACCAGCGGATTGATCATCAGGGCGAGCAGCGCCTCCTTCTTATCGCCGGTCACGGCCGCGTGGCCGCCGGTGATCTCGAAGGACTTGATCTGCTGGACAAGGCCGTTGACCGCCTTGGGCAGGGCGCCCACACGCACCGGCTTCGGGCCGTCCTTGGTGATCACGCAGCTGACCTCCACCACCTCGTCGTCCTCGAAATTATCGATGGCGCCGTGGTTCACCGTATTGACCACCTGGATATCGTGCTTGTCGTTATAGATCGACGAAATCAGGTTGCATGCCGCGTCGCTGTAGTAAGCGCCGCCGCGCCGCTCCAGGAGCTTCGGCTTCTCGCAGAGGTTCGGATCCTTGTAAAGCTCGAAAAGTTCGGTCTCCAGCTTCTTCACCTGCTCGGCCCGGACATTATGCTCCCGGTATTTCTCAAATTCCTTCTCCACATATTCTTTCGTCATGTAGTAGTAGCGGTGGTAGGAGCACGGCAGCACGCCCAGCGCCTCCAAAAAATCCGTATTCCACGGGAACTTGGCGATGTTGTTCACGCTCTGGTCCGTCCACTGCTTTAAGACGTCGCCGATCACTTCTTTGCCGTCCACCTTCACGCTGGTGGCGTAGACCATGTGGTTCAGACCGCCGAAGGTCACGTCCACCTCTTCCATGGGACGGCCCAGCTTCTCGGCGATGGCCTTGTGCATGCCGATAGGCACGTTGCACAGACCGATGATCCGGTCGAAATGGGCGTAGCGCTGGATCGCCTCCGTCACCATGCCCGCCGGGTTCGTGAAATTGATCAGCCACGCGCCGGGGCTCAGTTCCTCGATATCCTTACAGATATCCATGATCACCGGGATCGTGCGAAGGCCCTTGAACAGGCCGCCGGCCCCGTTGGTCTCCTGGCCGTAAAGGCCGTGGGCAAACGGGATCCTCTCATCTTTGATCCTGGCCTCCAGCTGGCCTACCCGCAGCTGGGTCGTGACAAACGCCGCGCCTTTGATCGCCTCCCGGCGGTCTAGGGTCGCGTGGATCTCCATGGGCACTCCCGCTTTCTCCACCATGCGCTTCGCCAGGGCCGTGATGATATTCAGCTTCTCCTGCCCTTCCGGAATATCCACCAGCCACAGCTCCCGCACGGGAAGCTCCTCGTAACGCTTGATAAATCCTTCCACCAGCTCCGGCGTATAGCTGGAGCCGCCGCCGATCGTCGCGATCTTGATTCCTTCCGCCATGATATGTACTCTGCCTCCTCTTACAATATGGTCGTAAAATTCGCTTTCTGCATTTTCAAATACCGATCTTACAGAAACCAGACAGCCAAATCCAGCCGCCAGTCACTCATCCGAAGATCCCTGAGCCTTAAGCCCTACGCCGTCTCGCCCAGCAGCAGCGACAGCGCCCCGATGCGCCCCGCCAGATTGCCGGTCTCGCAGGCGCGGATCTGCGTATACTCCTCCAGATGCTCATACATGGAATAGACCTTCTCCCGCAGATCCCGGATGAACCGCTCCTGCTTACAGATCCCGCCTCCGATCAGCACCGCCTCAGGATCCGTAAGGACCGCCATATTTCCGACGATCACAGCCAGCTTCGCCAGCCAGTCCCGGTAGACCGCGTCCACCGCCGGATCGTCCAGATGCTCGAAAATGTAATAGCCGTCCACGGTCTCGCCGACCGCCGCCGACACTTTCTTCACCAGCCGCGACGTAGCGGCGGCGTACTCCAGCGGAGCCGCGTCCGTGCCGATGCCCAGACGGAAGAAACCCGCTTCTCCCGCCTTGAAATGGCTTCCCCGCACCAGCTTCCGGTCAATGATCAGCGCGCCTCCGATGCCGGTTCCGACCGTGATCATACCGAGGCTTGAGAGGCCCCTTCCGGCTCCGGCCGCCATCTCTCCCAGCGCCGCGCTGTTGCTGTCGTTCTCCAGAACCACCGGAAGACCGGACGCCCTCGCAAACTCTTCCTTCAGGTTATACGTCACGAAATTCTTCCCGACGCTGAAATCCGTATTCTCGCCGGTCTCGGGATTGATGAAGCCGCCGATACACGCGGCGATACCGGCAGCGCTCTCCTTATACCGTCCGACGATCTTAAGAAGCTGATCCAGAAATTCCGCCGGGTCCCGCTTCGTCCTCTCGCTGCCTTCTTCCAGTTCCCGGTACCGGCCGTCCAGAATGCTGTATTTGATAAATGTCCCGCCGATATCCAGCGTCAGATACCGCTTCTCCTCCGACATATCCATCTCCTTCCATTCCACTGCTGCGGTGCCAGCCGCTTCGCTCCCTACGTCAGCCGCCGGACTCCCGCAGCGCCAGCCGCACCGCGCCTTCCGACGCTTCCCGCTTCGCCGCCTGGATCCACGCATCGTCCCGAAGCGCCATGATCCGATCCCGGACCTTCATCTGGATCCGCTCATTCTTCAGCAGCACGCTGCCGCCCAGGGCAATATTCTTCTCCTCCGGCAGCCGCTTAAGCACCGGGCGGATCAGCCCGCACAGCTCGTCCGCGCAGGCGTCCTCGATCTCCATCGCCGTCCGGTCGCCCATGGCGGCCGCCTGATCCAGAAGGACAGCCAGCGCCGCCAGATCGCCTTTCTTCCGCTCCGGTGCGTACACATAACCTACCAGTTCCGGGATTCCGGAGATATCCAGCCGGTCATAGACCAGCTCCTTAAGCGCCGTCGGTTCCCCGCGTCCGTCCTCCGCCTGCACCACCGCCGCCAGCATCCGCCGCGCGATGTCATAGGCGCTCCCGCCGTCGTCGATCAGATGGCCGTAACCGCCGGACCGCACCACCGTGCCGTCCTCCTGCCGCCCATAGCAGATCGAACCGGTTCCCGCGATCAGGATAATGCCGTGGCATTCCGGAAATACTGCCGCCAGGGCCGTCTCCCCATCGCTGTACACATACACCGGCGCGTCATACCCGTTCGCACGGAACGCTTCTTCAATCACGACGCGGGCCTGCGGATTGCTGATCCCGGCCGCGCCGATCCCGATGGCGCCACAGTCTTCCGGTCTCAGTTCCATCCGGGCCGGAAGCTCCAGGAGCTCCCGGATGGTCCGCTGAAACTCCTCCCGGCTCTGCCCGTTGATATTCAGCGGCCCCGCCGTATGCCGTCCGTGGATGACGCCGTCCGCATCCGCCACGCAGATCCTCGTCGCGGTCCCGCCGCCGTCAATACCGATCAGGTATCTCATAGAATGACGATGCCTCTCTTTCTTCCGTTACGCACATTGTCTGCATGTTCAGTATACACCCGCGCGGAGGGAATTGCAATCGATTTGAAATAAAATTTCATTTCTCAACAATATTCTTCGGTCTTTATTTTCGTCCGGTGTGATTCCGGCCCTGTTTCCCCAACCTGCGCATACCTGCAGCTCCTGACATAAAAAGGCATTTCCCGTCTCCGGAAAATGCCCGTGGTCTTCCTCTTATCGGTTATCGCTCTCGTCCGCGTTATGGCTGGAGCCCTCGGAATCACCGTTTAGATCATGGACGCCCTGCTCCACATCATCCATCAGGCCGTCCAGGACGCCTGTGCTCTCATCGCTTTCCGTACCGGTTCCGTTCTTGCTCCCGGCGCCGGCGGATGAACCGCCTGCACCGGAGTTTGCGGAACCGCCCGCTGCGCCTGCACCTCCTGCACCGGAATCGCTGCCGGAATCATCGATTCCTGCGCCGGTGCTTCCGGTATTGCCTGTGCCGGCTCCGCCGGATGTGCTTCCGCCGGAACCGTTCCCCGCCCGGCTGCTCTCGGATGCGGTGGACTGGCCTGTCTGATCATTGCCGGAATTCCTGCCGCAGGCCGTCATGGCCGCCACAGACAAAACCAGCAGAACTGCGCATAGATAAAATCTGATCTTCTTCATAATCGCATTCTCCTTTCGTTTTTCTGCGCTTATTGTGCGCAGACGGAGCGCGGATTATGGTGAAAAAATCTTCTGCTTATTCCACGAATTTCCACACTAACGCAAAAAATCTGCCGTCGGCAGATTTTTTGTATACTGACGTAATACAAACAGAATGTCACAGGCGCTCCGAAGGCAGCCATTCGCGCCGCTCACTTCTGCGCCGCGATCACATCCTCCATCGAATAAAGTCCCGCCGGCTTCCCGCACAGGAACACGGCCGCTTCCACGGCCCCTTTGGCAAACACCGAGCGGGAGTAGGCCGTATGGCTTAAAGTCACCACCTCGTCCTGGCCAGCGAAGATCACGTCGTGGTCGCCTACGATGCTGCCGCCGCGGACTGCCGAGATGCCGATCTCCTTCGGATCCCGCTTCTCGTGACGGTCATGACGGTCATACACATAATGATAGGCGCCGTCCATGGCCTCATTCAGCGAATCCGCAAGCGCAAGCGCGGTACCGCTGGGCGCGTCCAGCTTCCGGTTGTGATGCTTCTCCACGATCTCCATGTCGAAGCCCGACTCAGCCAGAACCTTCGCGGCGTCCTGCACAAGCTTCAAGAGCAGGTTTACTCCGAGTGACATATTGGCCGAACGCAGGATCGCCACCCGGCCGGCGCACTCGCGCACCCGCGCCAGCTGCGCCTCGGAAAGCCCTGTGGTGCAGAGCACCAGCGGCAGCTTCCTGGTGTCCGCGTACCGCAGCAGACCGTCCATGGCGGCGGCCGCCGCGAAATCCACGATCACATCCGACTCTTCCGTGACGTCCGCCAGGCTGCCGTACACCGGATACCCATAACGGCTTTCCGTGTTCAGATCCACGCCGGCAGCGATCTCCGCCCCATCCATTCCTTTTACAATATCCGATACAGCCCGGCCCATAGCGCCGTTGCAGCCGTGCAGAAGTATTTTAACCATAGTTTATTACCCTTTCCGTATATTCATACATTCTTTCCGCTCTGCGCCCGCGGATCCGCGGAAGCGGACTGCCGAAAATATGATTCGAACTTTATAACGCCGGATCATTTACAGGATCCCATACTCCCGCATGGCCGCCGCCAGCTTCTCCTTATTCTGCGGCTCCATCTCCGTCAGCGGCAGCCTCAGCGGCCCGACTTCCTTACCCATCAGATTCATGGCCGCCTTCACCGGGATCGGGTTCACTTCACAGAAGAGCGCCGAGATCAGCGGGATCGCCCTGAGCTGCTCCGCAAGACTTCCAGCCGTGTCGCCGTCGAAGAATTTCTGGCAGATATCGTGTGCCTGCCGGGGAGCCACATTGGACAGCACCGAGATCACGCCCTTGCCGCCCATGGCCAGGATCGGAACGATCTGGTCGTCATTGCCGGAATACAGGTCGATGCAGCCGTCCGCCATGCTCATCATCGTGGCAATGGATGAGAAATTGCCGCTGGCCTCCTTGACGCCCACGATATTGGGAACCTCCCTGCACAGCGTCGCCATGGTCGCCGGCGTCATGGTCACGCCGGTCCGGCCCGGAATATGGTACAGAAGGATCGGGATCTTCACCGCCGCGGCGATCGCCTTATAGTGGGCGATCAGACCGCCCTGGGTGGCTTTGTTATAATACGGCGTCACCAGCAGAAGTCCGTCGGAGCCTGCCTTCTCCGCCTCCTCCGACAGATAGACCGCTTCCTGC
Source organism: uncultured Lachnospiraceae bacterium (assembly GCA_947626395.1). Lineage (GTDB taxonomy): Bacteria > Bacillota > Clostridia > Lachnospirales > Lachnospiraceae > UBA3402. The sequence continues at coordinate 125,515 of CANQRU010000004.1, forward strand.
GTGGAGTTGGAACCGGTTCCCGCGATCACGGGGATCCTTCCTTTTACCCTCTCGCAGGCGAAACGGATCACATCCAGATGCTCCTTATGGGACATGGTCGACGACTCGCCGGTAGTCCCGCAGATGATCACGGCGTCCGTGCCGCCCGCGATCTGCTCCTTAAGGATCTCGTCCAGCTTGTCATAGTTCACATCTCCGTTGTCCTTAAACGGAGTGACCAGGGCAACGCCAGCTCCTTTGAAAATAGCCATAATGTTCCTCCTTCTTCTTTCTGTAAATGATGTATACCGCAGTCCCTGAAAAAAAGAACCGGCTTCGGAAAGCCGGTTCTTAAAGTCCGTGTATCGCTGATCTTTAAGTGTAGCTCTCCATCCTGATCGGATGACAGTCATACGGTTATTCACCATATGCCCAGATTCGTGCTGTCAGGCGGCACTCCTCTTCGGCGCTCTCCCTTTCGGCAGGCCTCTCATGCACCTGCTGCATCAGCCCCCTACTCATGATATCGCGCGACCTCTACCACTCTTTATTTGCCTTCTAACATCCTACCATCATTCGACGTCTTTGTCAACCGCAACATGAGGCTCGTACGCCTGGATCGTAAAGAACTCATCCACGTACGGCGCCAGCCTGCGCGGAAACTCCATGCCTGTCAGAAGCAGGCTCATGCCGTCGTCCCTTGCCTTTAAGAGATTCTCAAACTCCTCTATGGAGACAATGTTCTGATTCACAAGTCCCAGCACTTCGTCCAGGATCAGCAGATCGCATTCGCCGGTGGCGACCACCTTCTTCGCGAAATGGAATCCGTTGAGGATATTGTCCAGTTCCTCCGCTTTCTCCTCCCCGGTCAGCTCCTCGAAGAACGCGTCCGCCTTCTCAAAACGGAAGATCTTAAAGCCGGGTTCCAGGTTCTCCATGATCTTCTTTTCTTCCCCCCGCACGCAGCCCTTCAGAAACTGGATCATAATGACCGTCTGCTGCTCCGCCGCGGCCTCCAGGCCTTTTCCTATCGCCAGGGCGGTCTTGCCGCGGCCATGGCCGCAGATAACTTCGATGGTTCCTTTTTTCATGTCTTTCGCACCTCTTTATTTCCTGTCCGTCTTCTTCTCCCATAGTTCCGCCGGCAGGCTCACTCCATACACTCCAGCTTGCTGACCGACACCTCGTAGGCGACGCGCTTCTCACACTGGGAATCGCTGAGTTTCTTCGTATATTCGCGGCTCTGGACGCGGCCCCAGATACATACCCGGGCTCCGACCTCGAAACCGGCGGCATACCTGGCATTGCGTCCCCAGGCAATGCAGGGAATATAATCCGACTTGCCGTAGGGCCGGTTCACCGCCAGAAGGATGTCCGCGATCTCCCGCCCCAAAGGGGTCTTGCGGTAAATGGGCGTCTTACAGATGTAACCGTCCAGGAAGATCTGATTGGTCTTCGTATAGTCGGTGAACTCTTCCATAAAATTGATCTCCCGCACGAACACCGACAGGACCAGGCGGTTCCTGGAGCCTTCATGACGGTTATAGGAACGGAACTGGCCGATGGCCTCCACCGTACAGCCTATGTAATCTTCCGATACATTGAGAAGCCTCTCCGAGATCATAAGCGGAATGATATCCGCCTGATCGCTTAACCGGTTGACCTCCAGGTCGACCAGATAGAAACCCTCGCCAAACACCTCATGGCTGAATGTGAAGCCGCTTACGACCTTGCCGATAACGCTGACTTTGTTGTTTTCAATCGCTTTTTCTGACATGGTATCTCTCCCTTTCGTTCTTAAAATAATCTTCGCTTTGTGGCTATCACTATTTTATGTGTTAAAAGAACCGGAGATTCCAAAAAACGCTCGTGTGGTTTCGACAGGATCTGCATGATCCGCGTCCGCGCGCTGCCTGCGTGCCGGCGCGGTTCAAGCATAAAACCCCGGCGGTCTTCTGCCAGGGCTTGTCGCTTCTTTGCGCTGTTCTGATTATCAATCCTTCTTAAATGACGCACGCTTGCGGAGGGTCGGATCCAGGATCCTCTTGCGGATCCGCAGGTTCTTCGGCGTCACCTCCAGAAGCTCGTCGGTATCAATAAAATCCAGGCACTGCTCCAGGCTCATCTCCCGGGGCGGCGACAGCTTAAGGGCCTCGTCCGCGCCCGCGGAACGCATGTTGGTCAGCTTCTTCGTCTTGCAGACGTTCAGTTCGATATCCTCCGACTTCGGACTCTGACCGATGACCATGCCCGCATAGACCTTCACGCCCGGCCCGATGAAGAGGACGCCGCGGTCCTGGGCCGCGAACAGTCCGTAGGCCACGGACTCGCCGCCCTCATAGGCGATCAGGGAGCCCGTCTTCCGGTAGCTCAGATCTCCCTTGTAGGGCGCGTAGCCGTCGAAGATCGTATTCATGATGCCGTTGCCCTTGGTGTCCGTCAGGAATTCGCCCCGGTAGCCGATCAGGCCGCGGGACGGTATCGAGAATTCCAGCCTTGTGTATCCGCCCTGCGCCGGGCTCATGCCCTGCAGTTCTCCCTTCCTGGACGTCAGCTTCTGGATGATCACGCCGGTAAATTCCTCCGGCACGTCGACGTAAGCCAGCTCCATGGGCTCCAGCTTCTGATTGCGCTCGTTGTACTTATATAATACCTCCGCCTTGCTGACTGCGAACTCGTAGCCCTCCCGGCGCATATTTTCGATCAAAACAGACAAATGCAGTTCGCCTCTGCCCGACACCTTGAAGCAGTCGGGGGAGTCGGTCTCCTCCACCCGCAGGCTGACGTCCGTATTCAGTTCGCGGAACAGCCTGTCGCGGATATGGCGGGAGGTCACGTACCTGCCTTCCTGCCCCGCCATGGGACTGTCGTTGACCATGAAATTCATGGCGATCGTAGGCTCGGAGATCTTCTGGAACGGAATCGCCTCCGGATGCTCCAGGGAACAGAGCGTGTCGCCGATGTGCAGATCGGTGATGCCGGAAATGGCGACGATAGCCCCCACTGTCGCTTCCGCGACCTCCACCTTGTTCAGACCGTCAAACTCATAGAGCTTGCTGATCTTCACCCGGCGCATCTTGTCCGGCTCGTGGTGGTTCACCAGCGCGCACTCCTGATTCACATGGATGCGGCCGTTGTCCACCTTGCCGACGCCGATGCGGCCTACGTATTCATTATAATCGATCGTGCTGATCAGCACCTGGGTGCCTGCATCCGGATCCCCCTCCGGAGCCGGAATGTGCTCGATGATCGTCTCAAAAAGCGGGCTCATGTCCACGCCCTTGTCGCTTAGATCCTTTACCGCGTATCCGGCCTTGGCTGACGCGAACACGAACGGGCAGTCCAGCTGCTTGTCGGACGCTTCCAGATCCATCAGAAGCTCCAGCACCTCGTCCACCACTTCCGCGGGCCTGGCCTCCGGGCGGTCGATCTTATTGACGCAGACGATCACATACAGATCCAGTTCCAGGGCCTTGCGGAGCACGAATTTCGTCTGGGGCATGGGTCCCTCGTAGGCGTCCACCACCAGAATGACTCCGTCCACCATCTTAAGCACGCGCTCCACCTCGCCGCCGAAATCGGCGTGTCCGGGAGTGTCCACGATATTGATCTTCGTCCCTTTGTAGAATACTGCCGTGTTCTTTGATAATATGGTTATACCGCGCTCACGCTCGATATCGTTGGAGTCCATCACGCGCTCCACCACTTCCTGGTTAGCGCGGAAAACGCCGCTCTGGCGGAGCAGGCCGTCCACCAGCGTGGTCTTGCCATGGTCTACGTGAGCGATGATCGCTACATTTCTTACGTCTTCTCTTTTCATCTTCATAACTGACTGTCTTCTTCCCTGCAGCTTACTGACTGCGCCGGTACAGCGCCGTCCGGATCCGGCCCGGCTTCCGTAATTATACAATATACCCCGCAGTCATTTACAACATCCTACTATAGCACCGGGATGACGTAAACGCAAGGAGAAATCTGCGTATTTCAGGGTTTATCTTTTGGGCGAAATGCCCATTTCCGCCGCACTGCGCGGGCGCGGACGCCATGTTTACAGCAGGATCACCCTGCCGTCAACGATCCCGTAATACGCCGGATCCCCCACCGTGATCTGCGCCTTCCCGGCCGTTCCTTCCGTGATCTGGGCCGTCAGGCTGCCCACAGCCTCCTCGGGCGCCATCACATTTACCCGCACCCGGTCCGTATACTGCGTGTCGGCCGCCGTCAGCTTCATCTGCGCCAGGATATACTGGATCTTCCCGATACCGGCGTAATCCGTCACGATATCCACGCGGCGTCCCGGACATTTCTCAATGATCCTGCTGTTTCTCAGGCCCTCCTGCACCGCGCCGGAATAGGCCCGCACCAGGCCGCCGGTTCCTAAGAGCACGCCTCCGAAATACCTGGTCACCACCACGCAGATATTCCTCACGCCTTCTCCCAGCAGCACATCCAGCATCGGCCGCCCCGCCGTCTGGCTCGGCTCGCCGTCGTCGCTGCACTTCTGGACGCGGCCCTGTTCGCCCAGCACATATGCGTAACAGTTGTGCCTGGCGTCCCAGTATTTCTTACGCATCCGCTCCACAAAGGCCGCCGCCTCTTCCTCCGTCGCCACCGGCTCCGTCGTAGCGATAAAACGGGACTTCTTCTCGATCAGTTCGCCCGTTCCGCCTTCCCATAATATCTTATATCCGCCAGCCACAGCTTCCTCCTTCCCGCGCCGCCCAGGGCATGAACGCCGGTATCTGTGTCCATAATAATACAAAACCGCCGGCTCCGCAACCTGCAAGAAACCTGTAAGAAACCAGATATTGAATTGCATGGAAAATTTTGCTATAATGAACCGGTGAAGGAGGCTTTTCCATGAACTACGGAAAAAAATCGACCGAAAAGAAATTAAGGGAAACCACCGCGACCGGCCGGAAGCTCGGCAACAAGCTGCTTCTGACCGTTGTGAAGGTCTTCCTTCTGGTTCTTGTTCTCGGCGTCAGCTTCGGTGCCAGCTTAGGCGTCGGCATCATCAAGTCCATCATCGACGAAGCGCCGGAGATCAATATAGACAGTATCGTGCCGCAGGGTCTGGCTACTACCGTCTATGACAGCCAGGGCAATCTGATCGCGACGCTGGTGCAGGCGGATTCCAACCGCGACCCGGCTACTTATGATGAATTTCCTCAGGATCTGATCGACGCTTTCGTGGCGATCGAGGACGCCCGTTTCTGGAAGCACAACGGTATCGACCTGCGCTCCATCGTGCGCGCGGTGAGAGGCGTACTGACGCACAATACCTCTGACGGCGGCGGCAGTACCATCACCCAGCAGCTGATCAAGAACAACGTCTTCTCCGGCGGCCGGGAAGCCAGTCTGGGCGAGACGCTGGAGAGAAAGTTCCAGGAACAGTATCTGGCCGTGAAGCTGACCAAGACCATGGACCGGAAGCTGATCCTGACCAACTACCTGAATACGATCAACCTGGGCAACAACTGCCTGGGCGTCAAGGTGGCCTCGCGGCGTTATTTTAACAAAGAGGTCTCCGATCTTACCCTTTCGGAATGCGCGGTCATTGCCGGCATTACCCAGAATCCTTCCTCCCTGAATCCCATCTCCGGCCAGAAGAAGAACGCGGAGAAGCGGGAGGTCATCCTCCAGTATATGGAGGAACAGGGCTACATTACCGAAGAAGAACACAATGAAGCCCTGGCCGACGACGTCTATTCCCGCATCCAGCTGGTGGATTCCAATGTAAAGGACACTACCACCGTCAACAGCTACTATGTGGACGAACTGACCAGCCAGGTAAAGGACGCATTGATCAACAAGCTGGGCTACACCGAGACGCAGGCCCATAACCTGCTCTACAGCGGCGGCCTGCAGATCAAAGCCGCCCAGGATCCGGTCCTTCAGGCCATCGTTGACGAGGAAGTGAATAACCCGGATAACTATCAGAATACCAAGTACTCGCTGGAATACCGGCTTTCCGTGACCCACGCGGACGGTACGACCCAGCATTACAGCCACAACCATATCCGCAACTGGCGCGAAGAAGTCCTCGGAGACAGCGGCTTTAACGCCCTGTACCGCAGCGAAGAGGAAGCCCGGCAGGATATTGAAAACTACAAGTCCTATCTCCTCCAGGAGGGGGACGAGATCATCGGCGAATATGTCAATATCACGCTGCAGCCGCAGGTCTCTTTCGTCCTGATCGATCAGGCTACCGGACAGGTGAAGGCCATCAGCGGCGGCCGCGGCGCGAAGACGGCGAACCTGACGCTGAACCGCGCGACCAACGTACCGCGGCAGCCCGGTTCTACCTTTAAGGTCATATCTTCCTTCGCGCCGGCGATCGACGCCTGCGGAGCGACCCTCGGCACCGTCTATTACGACGCGCCTTATTCGGTGGGCACCAAGACCTTCCGCAACTGGGGTTCCTGGAACTATCAGGGATATTCCAGTATCCGCGAAGGCATCATCTACTCGATGAACATCGTGGCCGTGCGGTGCATGATGGAGACCGTGACCCCGCAGCTTGGCGTGGAATACGGTCAGAATTTCGGCATCTCCACCCTGTCGGCCGCGGATTATAACGCCGCTACCGCGCTGGGCGGTCTGACGGAGGGCGTTACGAACCTGGAACTGACCAACGCGTTCGCGACCATCGCCAACGGCGGCATTTATAAGGAGCCGATCTTCTTTACGCAGATCCTTGACCGCAACGGCAAGATCCTTCTGGACAATGAACCGGAGACCCGCCGTGTGATCAAAGACTCCACCGCGTTTCTGCTGACCGACGCCATGAAGGATTCCCTGATCCCCATGCGCAAATTCAGCTCCGGCGGCGGTCCGTCCTCTACCAGCACCGCGGCCAGGCTGGAGAATATGTCCTGCGCCGGAAAGAGCGGTACCACCACTTCCAATACCAACGTATGGTTTGTAGGATTCACCCCCTACTATACCGCCGGCGTGTGGGCCGGCTACGACTTAAACCAGAGCCTTAACGCGGATTACGGCGAGACGTCTTTCCACAAGATCATCTGGAAGAAGATCATGAACAAGATCCACGAAGGGCTTCCGGATCCGGGCTTCACGCAGCCGTACAGCGTAGAGACGGCGGTGATCTGCCGCAAGTCGGGCAAGCTGGCAATCGACGGGGTCTGCAGCCACGATCCCCGCGGCAACGCCACATATACCGAATATTTTGCCAGAGGAACCGTCCCGACAGAGGTCTGCGATGTCCATGTGGCGGTAACTGTATGTCCGGAGTCCGGTCAGCTGCCCACCAGTTACTGTCCGGGCCGGTCTACGCGGATCTGTATAAAACTGCCGGAGGGCGAGGATACATCCAGAGGCACCGACGATTCCTCCTACACCGTTCCGGGTTACTGCTATATACACACGGCAAATTCGATTGTTGTTCCGCCTGCGGATTCCGCGGAACCTGAGCCGGAAGAAACACGGACAGTTCCGACAGGGCCGTTAGGTCCCATCGCATCACCATCACCAGGCTGATATGCAGCAGCGGCCCCATATGCGGGGCCGCTGTTTTGTGTTTCATCCCTTCATTTTGGGCTTGAATATCAGGGACCCGAGATATCCGAAGATCAGAGCCCCGGATATCCCTACGGCGCTGGCGGTAAAACCGCCTTTAAAAACTCCCAGCAGGCCGTCGCTTGAAAGTCCTTCTTTCACACCCTTCCACAGGGTATTGCCGAAGCCCAGCAGCGGCACGGAAGCCCCGGCGCCCGCCCACTGTGCGAACGGCTCGTAAAGCCCCAGGCAGCCCAGGACGCTGCCGGTGACCACCAGTGTCACCATGACGCGGCCGGGCATCATTTTCGTCCTGTCCAGAAGGATCTGGACCAGACTGCAGATGACGCCGCCGGCTAAAAATGCTTTTACATATTCCATGATCATTCTCCTCCGCTTTCGATCACCACGCCATGCGCGATGCCGGGGATGCTCTTTCCCTCGTTAAAGCTGACGGTAGAGAGCAGCGCGCCGGTGGGCAGGAACAGAACGCGTTTCCATTCGCCGGACCGGAGCCGGGGCAGGATATAAGCGCACAGCGTCACCGCCGAGCAGCCGCAGCCGCTTCCTCCCGCGTGGGTGTCCTGTTTCTCGCTGTCGTAGATCTGAACGCCGCAGTCCATGTGAATGCCGGTCAGGTCGCGTCCGTCCTGCTTCATCATATCCAGCAGGATCTTGCTGCCGACCTGCCCCAGATCGCCGGTGATGATCTTATCGTAATACGTTTCGTCTGCATTGAAATCCTCGAAATTCTGCCGGATCGTATGGACGGCGGCGGGCGCCATGGCCGCTCCCATATTCATGGAATCCTGAACGCCCATGTCTACGATCCTTCCGGGAGTGACGCCGGTTATCATCGGCGCTTTTTTCATTTCTCCGCCTTTCCCGGCTTTTCCAACCACAGCCGCGCCGCAGCCGGTCACGGTCCATGTAGCGGAATAGGGGCGCTGGTTACCGTATCCCAGCGGGAAACGGAACTGCTTCTCGGCTGTCGCGAAATGGCTGGACGCGACGGCCAGAGTGCGGTCGGCGTATCCGGCGTGGACAGTCATGGCGGCCAGAGTCAGGGCTTCTCCCATCGTGGAACAGGCGCCGTACAGGCCGAACATGGGGATCTCCAGATCGACAGTTCCGAAGGATGTGGCAATGAGCTGGCCAAGCAGATCGCCGGCGAAGAGATAACGGACTTCCCTGCGGCGGATGCCGCCTTTTTCAAGCGCCAGGTCGGCGGCCTGCTTCTGCATGGCGGATTCGGCCTGCTCCCAGTTCTCCATGCCGAACATGTCGTCCTGCTCGACCACGTCGATACAGGCGCCCAATGGGCCCTCGCCTTCTTTTTTGCCGGCTATGCTGGCGTCGCTCAGGATGACGGGCGGGGATTCGAACTCGATGCTTGCTTTTCCTTTCTGCATAGAACCTCCTTTTTCCTCTTTTCGGTTACTATGTACAGATGTGGGAAATCTTATGCGTAAAGAAGGCCGCTCAGGGAAATAGATGGTATCGGGAAGATGTTCCATGGCTGAAATGTATGCGCACATGGTCGCGGGAGGTACGTGAGAGGAAGCCCCGCCGCCCGCGCTCATGGTTCCGGAGGGAAGAGGTTCTAAGACGAAAAGCGGCCGCCTCCGGCAACACAGCGTGACAGACGGATAAGGCAGAACGGCTAATCTGCATATTGATAAATCTGCGGTTTTCATGTATAATGTCTATTGAGAAGTTTATATTATTTATAGTCAAGTTCTCAACAGGAGTGATAATATGGAAATCAAACGCGATCTGTATCTGAAAAAAATCATTTCATATATGTGGGACGGTCAGGTAAAGGTTATCACGGGCATCCGCCGATGTGGGAAGTCCTATCTGCTTACGACTATTTTTAAGAACTTCCTGCTGCAAAACGGCGTGAGCGAGGATCATATTCTTTTCTATGCGCTGGACTTTGCAAAAGATATTCGCTATCGGGATCCGCTTGAACTTGCAGGTGCGGTACGAAACATTGTCGGGAAAACATCCGAACGCTTCTATCTTTTTGTGGACGAGATCCAAATGTCCGACGAAGTGCCGAATCCGTATAATCCGAACGGAAGGCACATTACCTTTTACGACGCGTTAAATGATCTTAATTCCCTGCCCAATCTCGACATTTATGTGACCGGAAGCAACTCGCGCATGCTTTCAAGCGACATTCTCACCGAGTTCCGCGGGCGCAGCGACGAGATCCGGGTGCATCCGCTGAGCTTTTCCGAGTATTATGCTGCCGTCGGCGGAGATAAGGCCGAAGCGTTCGAAGAATATGCTTTTTACGGCGGAATGCCGCTGATCTTATCGCGTCCCGACGAACCGGCAAAGATGGATTACTTAAAGTCGCTCTTTTCGGAGGTATACATGAAAGACATTGCCGAACGCAAAAGGGTCAAAAGAGAGGATGTTCTTTCGGCGATATTGGATTTGCTCTGCTCATCAGTCGGCTCTCTTACAAATCCCAATAATATCGCCAACGCGCTCAACTCGAAGCGGCGGCTGTCGGGAGAGGACACGGTAGCGGCTAATACCGTAACATCGTATATCTCACACCTTGCCGACGCATATCTGTTTGAAGAATGCCGCCGCTTCGACGTGAAGGGGAAGAATTATTTTGACTATCCGAATAAATACTATTGCGATGACGTCGGCCTGAGAAATGCGCGAATCGGTTTTCGTCAGCAGGAAATGACGCACATAATGGAGAACATTCTCTATAACGACCTGCGTATCCGCGGCTGCGCGGTGGACATCGGAATCGTATACGGAACCGAAAAGAATAAATCGGGACGGCAAGTCCGCGTTGCCAGAGAGATCGATTTTGTCGCAGCAAAAGGCGGAAAAAAGACTTACATTCAATCGGCTTATGCTTTAGAAACAGAGGAAAAATCCATTTCCGAAAACAAACCGTTTTCCATGACCGGCGACTCGTTCCCGAAGATCATTGTGCGCCACGACATCCGAAAACGCTGGTATGACGAAAGCGGCGTCCTCAATATCAATGTGATCGATTTTCTCCTTGATGAGACAATTGTCTAACCACAGGGGAACATTTTACCCACCATCTCAAGAAATACAGGAAACGCGTCACTGGTACGCTTTCTGCATACTGACGTAATACAAACAAGGCATCACTGGCACCTTGCACCATGGAAATACAAGCAGAGCGTCACTGACGTAAACGGTACAAAACAAGCCTATTCAAAAAGTAAGCGGCCACATTTGACATCTGAGTCTCTGTGGCCGCTACTTT